>NZ_CP111085.1:2157500-2790000 GCF_026278345.1 Tellurirhabdus rosea | reverse complement strand
GTGCTGTGCGTCGCCTTCGTGGTAATAGGCAAGTACCTGCTGGTGATTATGAGGAGCAACGATGGGATTTTTCGTTTCGGTGCGAACCTCCTCTCCGCCAATGTACATCGGAATGTCGCGTACCGTTGACGTTGCTTCAGCCAAGGCCGCTTTTAAGCTGGCGCGTTCCGGCGAACCCGGCCGATATTCTTTAACCGGCTCGTTTTGCGGAAACGGAACCTGAAAAAAGCCTACTGACATAATTTGATTTTAGTTTTTGACGAACCGCTAAGTTAACGAAATATGGATGAACCGCGTTCGTTTTGCAGCGGGCTTATCAGGATACGGCTAATTGTCCATTATGAAATCGTTAACAACCGCCGGTAGTTTGTTTTTATATTCTTAACTTGCAACAACTTTTATTTCGAAATATGAAATTTTACAGCACTCGGAATACAACATTTACGGTGGACATGGAAGAAGCTTTGCTTCGAAGCATGCCGCTGGACAAAGGGTTATATATGCCGGTTCGGCTGCCGGAACTGGGTCCGGACTTTTTCAATCGAATCTCGGACGGGTCTCTGGCCGAAATCGCTTATGCGATCAGCTTGGAATTGTTTGGTAGCGAGATCCCGGCCGACCGGCTGAAGTCACTCGTTGATCAGGCGTTTCCGTTTGATACCCCGGTTGTTTTTCTGGAAGATGGTAAAACCGCCGTTCTGGAGCTTTTTCACGGTCCGTCCCAGGCATTCAAGGATGTCGGTGCCCGCTACATGGCGGCTATGATGGGCTATTTTCTGGAACGTTCGGATCGTGAAATCCATATCCTTGTGGCTACTTCCGGGGATACCGGCGGAGCGGTGGCGATGGGCTTTCTGGGTGTGAAGGGTGTGAAGGTGACCATTTTGTATCCCTCCGGACGGGTGAGCGAATTGCAGGAAAAGCAATTGACCACGCTTGGACAGAACATTACGGCGCTGGAAGTAGACGGGTCATTCGACGACTGTCAGGCGATGGTCAAGGCCGCTTTTGCAGATGAAGATCTGAATGCGGCGTACAATCTGGCTTCTGCCAACTCGATCAACATCTTTCGTCTGATTCCGCAGGGATTCTACTACGTGCGGGCATTTGGACAGGTAAAGGACTGTGGAAAACCAGTCGTCTTTTCCACACCCAGCGGAAATTTTGGTAATCTGAGCGCCGGCGTTCTCGTACACCGGATGGGGCTGCCTGTCCAGCAGTTCGTAGCGGCCACCAACCGGAATCATGTCGTTCCCTCTTACCTCTCCACGGGCGACTTTAGCCCCCATCCTTCGATCAGTACAATTTCCAACGCGATGGATGTGGGCAATCCCAGCAATTTTGTTCGGCTTACTCACCTGTTTGACGAGGATTATGACCGCCTGACCGAGCAGGTAACCGGCTACTGGTTTGATGACGAAGCCACCCGAAACGCCATGCGCCAGGTTTATCAACAGTATGGCTACGTGATGTGTCCGCATACCGCCGTGGGCTACCTTGGTTTGCAGAGTTATCAACAGCAAAACCCGGATACCTGTGGAATAACGCTGGCGACGGCGCATCCGGCCAAGTTTAAGGAACTGGTGGAATCCGTGATTGAGCATCCGGTTGACGTTCCGGAAGCGCTGGCAGTTCTCATGAACCGTGAAAAACAAAGCATTCGCATTCCGGCTAATTTTGAAGCCCTGAAGGAGTATCTGATGCCGGCGACGGTGTAAGTTATCCACACCGAACTCCCTCTAAATGTGGAAAACCGCTCCGGGTCCGGAGCGGTTTTCCACTGAAAAGCAAACGGTACTCAGTTGATCGTATCTCCCCGCAGGGTTCTGAACCGCTTGCGGGATTCGGCTCCGAAAATACTTCCGGGGTATTTCTGCAAAAGCTGGGTGTACAACTCCATCGCCTTCTCCTTGTCTTTTTTGTTGTCCTCGTACACTTTGGCCGTCAGAAACAGCGCATCGTCGCCCAGTACGTCCGTGGAATAATCCGCATTGATCTTTTCGAGATCTTTCAGTGCTTCGTCTACCTGGCTTTGTTTGAGAAGGGTATTAGCCCGCAGCCAGAGAATATTGTCCGCCAGACTGTGGGATTTATATTTTTCGTACAGCTTACTCAGTTCAACAGCGGCCTCATTCACCTTGTTCTGAAACATCATCAGTTCGACCGAAGCAAACTCCTTCATGGCCGTTTCGGAGCTGTCCAAACCGGTGTTGTCCATAATCAGCAGGCTTAGCGAATTGGCGTCATTGGCAATTTCGCGGGAGGTGGCCATTTTCAGGATGTCCAGAATCTCCTTGGCCAGTTCAAACTCGCCTTTGAAGTAGTGCAGCCGGGCGTTCCGGAGTTTGGCGTCATGCCCCAGTTGTTCTTCTTTCTGCGATTTTTCCACCTGCGAATAAAGCAGCGTCGCCTCCCAGGGCTCGCTTTTCAGGAGGTAGATATCCCCCATGTCCAGTTTACAGCGGTCGGTGAAGTTTTTGTCCGCCTGCCCGACTTTAACCGCCTGGTCGAGAATCGTGAGCGCGGTATCTTTTTCGTCCAGCTGAAAGGCATAGAGGTTTGCCGTGCTGCGCAGCGCTTCCAGGGTCCGGGTGTTCTGCCCCATCTCCTGCAACAGTCGCTGGTAATCGGCAATCAGCTTCCGGATTTCAAGTTTATCCACAGGGTATGTGGTTTTAACCTGTTCTTCCCGGGCTTTGATCACCATCCGTTTGGCAAAGGGATACAGCTGGCCCTGTGGGTATTCCTTGGCTACGTACTCAAACATGGCCGCCGCATTTTTGTAATCTTTGTTCTGAAGCGCAACGGCCGCCAGGTCGTACACCCGAACGCCGGTCAGCTTCATGCGCTTGTCCAGCGCCCTTTCCTGAATAAACGCTTTATAGAATTCTTTTTTTTGCGTTAAGTACCAGACGAGCATCTCCGTGAAAAACATCTCGTTCGGATTTTCCTGCACTTTTCGGTACAGGACCGATTCCAGCATCTTCTGGTCGGCTTCCTTCAGGTTGTCCTGGAGCATAGCCTGCACATTTTCCCGATTAGCCGGTGATAAGCCCCAACGGAGCAGTTCATCGATCATGTTTTCCTTTTGCCCGGCGGCGCCGTAGAGCCTAGCCAGCTCACCCGCGAACGAATTAGGCTCCCGCGAAACGTCGCGTGCTTTCCGCAAAGTTTTGATAGCCCAGGTGTTTTTCCCTTCGTCGGCAAAGTTCTGCGCCAGTTGAGTAAGCGCCGCCACCGAGTTGCCGGATACCGACAACGCCTTGTCGAAGTATTCAGCCGCTTTGACCGAATCCCGCCGGCTTTCTTCCAGAACACCCGACTGCATCCAGACCTGCGGATTTTTTGAATCTGATTTCGAGAGGCGCTTCAGGGTCTTCTCCGCTTCCTCGATCCGGTTGAGGCGCATGGCACTTTGAACGTACCTCGCCAGCACCGGACCCGACGCTTCCGTCTTCAACAACTTCTGGTACATGGTCAGCGCTTTGTCGAACTCGCCTTTCTTAAAATACTCATCGGCCAGTTCCTGACTGTCCTGAGCTGCTGCCCCTGTCCACAGACAAAGCAGAGTTATCAACACACCTAGATACCTCTTCATTATTATTCTTTTTTCTTTTTTTAAATATAACTATTAGGTGGTTCTGCACTGTGGATATGTGGATAACAAAGTTATTAACGTCTAACTAAGTTAAATGTGGATAGTTTTTGTTATTTATCCACAGGAGGCTTAGAGTTGTCAACATTCAAAACTCTGATAAACAGTATATTACAGTTTTGTCCACATCACTTTGTTGATAACCTTCTATTTTGTACACATTTCCACAGGACGAATTTTCCACTTTTCCACGTGTGGAATAACTACCCCAAAACTTGTGGAAAAGAACAGACTTTTACACTTATCCACATGTGGAAAAATTAAATCCACATTCCGATCCGAACTGTCCACAAGTTGTTCCCCTTCAAGTCTGCAGTTATCCACACAGATAACGCATTTATCAACCTAGTTATCCACACGATTCTTGTGTATTTTTTATTTTACATTGACCTTTTTTTAAGGCAGGTGGACAAATAGCCGGAGCTTATCCACATTTCAGCCACTTTGCCCCTGATTTCTGCGCTTTACAAACGAAAAAACCCGCCGAAGCGGGTTTGCAAGGTCTGATTTCAGAGACTTATCTACAATGTGTTGATATCCTGGCTGTATTCGAAGTTCTGCTTCAGCGGAATCACGGTTGGGTAGTGGATAATGGGCTCGGGGAGCTGGCGTTCCGGTAAGTTGCCGCTATCCCATTTGCCGTTGCCGTTTTTGTCCAGAATGACACGGAGCCGGTATTTGCCAGGCTTCACGTACGTAAAGCGGTACGTTGGCGTGTTGAACTGCCGGTCTACCACCTTGAAGTTTTCATTCAACAGTTCTACGATGAATTTTGGCTCTGTTGTGTTTATCTGCCCGAAAAGCACGCCGTAATTTTCCGGGTTCCGGAGTGCATACTGGTATCGGGCTGCGGCGGTTGAGTCGTTCTGAATACTGATAAAAGCGCCCTTGCCGAGCATAAACCGGATCGACTGCCGGGCGGGGGTGCTTTTGGTAATGGTTAACTGCGTGCGGCTGTTACTCCAGACAAAATTTTCAGCGGCCAGCGGCACCAGCGTCAGACTATCCGTAAATAACCGGATGGAATCGGGAGTGGTGCGCGCCACCGGTTTGGAGAACTGAATGACAAATTTTGCGTTCCGTTCGATGTCGTCGCCCGTTCCGGGCTGCACTCTTGCTTCCAGCGCCACCGGCTTTTCTTGCCGACTGGCCTGACGGAAACGAATTCCCTGGTTGAGAGTGGCCGTATTACCCAGGGAGTCCAGCGCATTGATCTGGACGCGGATGGTATCTGTTGATGAGCTAGTGTTGAAAAAAGTCAGTTCGGAAGGCGTTCGAAGAAACGACGGAAGGCTGTCGGCGGGGTTAGCAAACTGTGTTCGGTAGTCGGTGAGGCCCCGGTCAAAAACCAGCGTGTAGCTGGAAGCCCGCTGCTCCGTACGGGATACGCGCGGCGGCGTATTGTAATAAGGAAACAACTCAAACTTCAGGGTATCCACATTTCGGTTTACTACCAGCGAGTCCCGCAGAAAAGCCACGCGCTCGACGCCCGGGTTGTAAAGCAGATTCAGGTTTTTGTCATCGAAGGCGAAAACCCGGTAAGTGCCGGAACGGATGTTTTCCAGATTGAAGTTGCCCGAGGTATCCGTTCGGGTAAAGAAGTAGGGTTTTATTCTGGTCGGCGTCAAGGTGTCCGAAGGAATGTACAATCCCACCAAAGTATTCAGAACAGGCAGACCGGTTTGCAGATCCACTACATTGCCCCGCACCCGAAGCGAATCGATGAGGTTACCGGTGCTGAAAACCAGTTTGAGATTAAGCGCCGGATTGCCTTCGTTCACATCTTTTACCGCATCCGTAAAGTTCAGCGTATAGGTTGTGCTGTCCTTCAACGGTTTCTCGAACAGAATCCGGAAGCTGTTTGGACGGGCTTTGACCCGGAAAATTTCGTCGGGCTGCGGCGTGATAATGATCTTCTGATTCGGGTTGTCGAGGCGGATGTCTTCGTTAAACGTCAGTTCAATGATTTGCCCCTTGAAGTTTTTCTGCCGGTTGATGGGTAAACTTTCGGTCAGGACCGGAGCCAGCGTGTCCTTTTTTCCACCCACCGGAGGGACGACCTGGGAGCAGGAATCCAGGAAAAACAAAGCGGCGAGAAAAAAGAGCAGAACGGATAACGTGGTTTTCATAGGCACACAAACGCCCCGAATAGGCTTTTCGGGGCGTCGCAGAAATAGGGTCAGACTGCTTTTGCAATATAGATTACACTCGAATAATTACCGCCATTGCGGTACGCCTCCCAATTAGAACGAAGTCCGTTCAGAAAACTTTCAAGGTAGGCAGGCTTTCCATCCCGATTTTTTGTACTCAGGAGATTTACGTAAAAAGCGTCGAAAAGCATGGGCTTCTGCTCCTGAATCTGGAAGCCATGTTTGGCCAGTAATTTTCCCAGCGTTTTCGGCGCGAAATGGTAAAGGTGCCGGGGAACGTCAAAGGCCGCCCACTCCCGACGGTAAGCTTTTGCGTCCCATGATTCATAATTCGGAACAGCGATGACCAGGTGTCCGCCCGTTCGGATATGGGCTTTGAACCACTGCAGGGTGTCCTCCAGCGCATGGATATGTTCGAGAACGTGCCAGAGCGTGACTACATCAAACGGCGATTTCACGGGTAATTCCGGCAGCGACGGCGCGATGGTGTGGCCCGTCCGTTGAATGGCTTGCGCCCGGGCCTGCTCATCCGGCTCCATTCCCGACACCTGCCATCCCGCCTCTTTCGCCTCCGCCAAAAAATAGCCCGAGCCGCAGCCCACGTCGAGCAATTGACCTCGGCCCGGCTGCAGGCTGTCGATCAGACTTACCTTTTGCTTCAGTGTAATCGAGCGCACCGAATGGTAGAGCTGGCTGATTAAACCTTTCCGGGTATCACTATGGGAAATGTACTCGCTGGACTGGTAATAACGACCAATGCTGTCGGGGGTTGGCCGCGGATTGGTCAGTTTAAAATCACACTCGCGGCATTGCTGAATGGTAAAAGCCTCTCCGGATACCAGATTGTCCTGGCAGGTAAGCCAGTCTGTAAACGAATCAGCGCCGCAGACCGGGCACGTTTTTACAAATTCAAGCGTCATATTACCGACCTAGATACACCATTAAAATTGAAATATCGGAAGGGCTCACTCCGCTGATGCGGGATGCCTGGCCAATGGTTTGCGGACGAATGCGTTTCAACTTCTCCTTCCCTTCAAACGAAAGGGCCGCTAGCCGGTCGTAGTTGAAGTTGGGATGAATGGAAAGACTTTCGAGCTTTTCCATCTTTTCCACATTCAGCTGTTCCTTTTCCACATAGCTTTCGTACTTCACCGAAATGACCGCTTCTTCCACGGTTTCCCGGTCGAACTGCGTTAGGTAATCCGCTACGGACTGGCCCAGTTGTGGAAGTTCGTCGAAGCTTACTTCCGGCCGTTTCAACAGGTTATAAACCGAGGTTTTTTCCCGGGTTGGCGCGCTGCCGAGCGATTGCAGATAGCCGTTTATTTCCTCCGGTAGAACCCGCATTTGCTTCAACTCCGACACGATGGCCGCTACATTGGCCCGCTTGGCAACCACCCGGTCGTAACGCTCCTGGGAGGCGAGACCAATGGCGTAGCTTTTTTCGGTCAGGCGCAAATCCGCGTTATCCTGGCGAAGCAGCGTCCGGTATTCGGCGCGGGAGGTAAACATCCGGTAGGGTTCTTCCGTCCCTTTGTTGATGAGGTCGTCGATGAGAACGCCGATATACGCTTCCGACCGACGGAGGGTAAATTCAGGCAATTCGTGCGAACGATTATGCGCGTTGATGCCGGCCATCAATCCCTGGCAGGCGGCTTCCTCATAACCTGTGGTCCCGTTGATTTGTCCGGCAAAGAAAAGTCCGCTCACCCGATGCGTTTCGAGGGTGGGCTTCAACTGGGTCGGCGGGAAGAAATCGTATTCCACGGCATAGCCCGGACGAAACATCTTGGCGTTTTCAAAGCCCGGAATTTTCCGCAGAGCACTTATCTGAACATCCTCGGGCAGCGACGTGGAAAATCCATTGACGTATACTTCCACGGTGTCCCATCCTTCCGGCTCCACGAAAATCTGGTGGCGGTCTTTATCGGCGAATCGGTTGATTTTATCCTCTACCGAAGGGCAGTAGCGGGGACCAAGCCCTTTAATCCGGCCCGTAAACATGGGCGATTTTTCGAAACCGGTCCGTAGAATCTGGTGCACTTCCTCATTCGTGTAGGTAATCCAGCAACTACGCTGTTTCCGCAGCGGCTTTGTATCCAGATACGAAAACTTACCCGGTTCTTCGTCGCCGGGCTGTTCTTCCATTTTCGAATAATCAAGGCTCCGTCCATCGACCCGCGGCGGAGTGCCCGTTTTCATGCGGCCGCTTTCAAAGCCGAGGGAAATAAGCTGTTCGGTCAGGCCCGTTGCCGAACGTTCGGCCGTTCTTCCGCCCCCGAAAACTTTTTCGCCAATGAAAAGCTGACCGTTAAGAAATGTACCGTTGGTTAGAACGACGGACCGGGCGGCGATCTCCATGCCCATGCTGGTCTTTACGCCAACCGTACGGCCGTCTTTCACCAGAACCTCGGTGACGGTGTCCTGCCAGAAGTCAACATTGGGAGTTTGTTCGAGAACCGTTCGCCATTCACCGGCAAACAGCATCCGGTCGCTCTGGCAGCGGGGACTCCACATGGCGGGCCCTTTCGACCGGTTCAGCATCCGAAACTGAATCATCGTTTTGTCGCTGATGATTCCGGACTGACCACCCAGCGCATCGATCTCCCGAACAATCTGGCCCTTGGCTACTCCGCCCATAGCCGGGTTGCAGGACATCTGCGCAATGGTCTGCATATTCATCGTAATCAGTAGCACTTTCGACCCCAGGGTCGCGGCGGCCGTGGCGGCTTCACAACCGGCATGCCCTGCTCCTACTACGATCACATCATACGGTTCAAACATGAATTTGCTTGCTTTATTTTATCAAGTTTCGTCAAATGTTCCACGTGGAAACTTTTGCGAATTTGTATCAAGTGCGGAATATTTCACAAAGATACTTTAGTTCACCAAGGAATTGAAGTGATTGAAGAACAAGACATCAATCTAAATAATTCACCCAAAAAAAAGGGGGCTAATGCCCCCCTGGTTACTGTACCCGTTTGAAGTAGGTGTCCACTTCGCGTTTGTAGAACGGCGAAAGATTAGGCGGCACCGAACGCAGAAGTTCGACCTGCTTTTGCTTTTCTTTCGCCAGCTGGTTGAGCTGCGGAGGAATCAGGCGTGGAACGGGTTTAGCCTGCTCGGCTTTCCGCTGCATGTCTTCTTCCTGTTCCTTGATGGCTTTCTCTGATTCGAGCAGGCGGGTAAGCATTTCCTCCTGCCGTTTCATGGTGTTTTGGTTAACCCGCTTATTCACCAGATCGGTCTCCGTTTCATCCATTTTATTCATCAGTTCCTGAAGCTCGTTGCCAAGCTTTTTGCCGCCTTCCGTGCCTTTCTGCGCATCCTGAATTTCCTTCAGCATTTTGCGAATCATGGCCTGCTCCTGCGCCAGCCGCGACAGTTCCTCGGACATTTGCCGACCTCCCTGCCCGCCCTGGCCCTGCTGCAGCATTTTCTTCATCTGGTCGTTCAGCTTCTTCTGCATCTGTCCAAGCCCCTGAGACTGCTTCTGGCCTTTCTTCTTTCCTTTGCCTGAGCTGGAAGAAGACATCTGGCTCATCTGCTGTTGCATCTGCTTGAAGACATCGCTCAGCATTAATGCCAGGTTATTAATCGAGGTCATCGCAAACTGCTGTTTCCCGGTGGCCACATTCAGACGACGCTCCTTGATGTATTTGGCGCTTTCGTCCATGTACCCTTTCATGTTGTTCAACTCACGGGTCACGAACGTCTGTATTTGCATCACCCGGTTGGCGAGCGCATACAGACTATCTTCAATAATCTTGGCATCGTCCTGAAGCTTCAACTGCTCCTGAGCCAGTTTCACGAAGCGGGGGTCCTGCAGAGAAACGCCTTTGAAGTCTTTCATCAGGCGCTCCTGGTCGTGGGAAAGCGTCAGCAGGTTCTCCAGAATGTCCCGCAGGTCGTCCATGTTTTCGGACATTTCTTCCCCTTCCTGCGACTCCATCTGCTCCTGCAACTGCTGGCTCATCTGCTTCATCTGCTGAGCGGCCTTCTTCTGGGACTGCGACGCTTTGTTATTCTGCTTTTGCTGAAGTTGCTTCTGGCTCTGCTGCTGCTGCTCGCTAATCTGCTCCTGAAGGTCTTTCTGGGTATCCGGCTTGGGTCCGTTTTTCATGTCCTCGGCCATCTTCTCAATTTCCTTCAGGGATTCTTTGGTCTCCTCAAATTCCTTGGAAAGCTCCTCCTGCTCCTTTTGCAGTTCGCCGGAATCTTCTTTACCCTCCTGCTTATCGTCTTTTCCGTTCTGCTTATCGTCTTTTCCGTTCTGCTTGTCGTCCTTGCCGTTCTCCTTATTTTTCTCAGCCGACTTATCGTCTTTTCCTTTCTGCTTATCGTCGGCCTTCTGCTTGTCTTCCGCTTTCTGCTGATCGGTCTTTTCGGCTAATTTCTCCTGCTGCTCAGCCTGCTTTTCGAGGTCTTTGATGGCCGTTTCCATCTTCTGCTCCATTTGCAGCTGCTTGAAAAGTTCGAGAGCCCGTTCGAGTTCTTTCTCCAGATTTTTCTCTTTATTTTTCAGCTTGTCGAGCATGTCGATCATCCGCTCGTCCTGCTTCTGGTCAAGCATCTTTTTGAGTTCCTCGTACAGCTTCTGCGTCTCCGGGTCCATCAGTTCATTCATCATCTTCTGCAACTGCTCGAATTTCTGAGCGAGTTCCGGACTCTGCTGATTGAAGCGCTGCTGGCGGTCGTTGTTGATCCGGTTCTGTTCCTGCAGCTGCTTCAGCTCCTGCATGATCTCTTCCCGCTTTTTCAGAAGCTCCTCGGCCTGTTTCTTATCCTGGAAGTCGAGGCCCTTTTTCGTCTGCAGGCGGTTCTCCAGCGCGTTCAGTTCCCGTTTCAGCTGCTGGGTTTTGGCGAGCGTTTTGTCCAGTTTGCTTTCGGTCTGCTGGGCAGAGCGGGACGCTTCCTCTTCGAGTTTGTTCTGATCCGGGACGGTGAACTGACCAAAGGAAGACCGGGCGCTTTTGTAGTTGTTAGGAGCATCGTTGTCCCAGACCTGCACAAAATACTCCAGACGGTCGCCCGGCTGCATTTTCAGCGAATCCAGACCCCACTGGTAATAGAAGTTCTGCGTAGCCGCCGAACGGTTAAACGGAATAGCTATGGAAGCATACCGATTGCCCGGAGCCTGTCCGGCACGGATGACTTTGTACTGGACATTGAGGCGCGAGAAGCCGTGGTCATCCGTAATCGAACCGCCCAAAACGATGTAGTTGAAGTAGGTGGTGTCCCGGTAATTCTCCAGAGAAACCTGCGGGAAACGGTCGGGAATGACGTTCAGACTATACTGAATATTGTCCCGGTTCGAGGCGACTTTGTTCTTCAGATAGACGGCATACTGAGTCGAGCGCTTGGCCAGCCGGTCAATCTCAAATTCGTCGGACGACTGCTTCTGGGCGAACCGGCTGCCCACCTCGTCGCTGAATTTGATGCGAACTGAATCCGTATTCGAAGCGGCAAAACGCCAGGTGACCGTCGTTCCTTCCGGCACCAACAGGTTGCCCACGTTGGATAGCTGCTCCGCCGGTTTGTTCAGATAAGCCGGGTAAATCAGACTGACGTCGAACGACAGAAGACTCGGCCGGTCGACCACCTTCAGCACGTAGTTTCCGGATTTGTAGCCGGAAGCTTCCAGATGAAAAGCCACGTCCCGCTGGACATTATCAAACGTGTACGTATAGCTACCCCGTTCCATTTCGCTCAGTTTGAAGCGGGTTTGGTTGATGACCAGAAAGACGCCTTCCGGCAAAGCATTTCCGTTCAGCGCCATATTCAGCGTAAAATCTTCGTTGCGGAAGGCCTGCAGATTCTGGTTTTTGACCACAAACTGAAACGGGGCTTCATCGGCAAACTCCTCATCGTAGCGGACAATTCGCGTCGAAGAGGAAGTTAACAGTGCCGGATACAATAGCAGAATAAGCCCAATCGCCAGCGCCGGGATGACCGCGTATTTCAGAAAACGCCGGTTCTTTTCAATCTGAATGGCGTCGGCAAAGCGGACAATCAGCAGCTGGCTCGAACGCTGGTTCAGACTGGCCTGGAGCAGGTCGCTCTGCTGGCGGGTAAGAGCACTTAGCTGAAGCGTGTTCAGCAGCTTGTCTCCCACTTCCGGAAAATAGTGACCAATCTGCCGAGCCGCCTCATCATCGGACAGGGGCCTCTGCAGACCAAACAGATGAATCAACGGCTTGACAACCCAGTAATACAGGCCGCCCGCCAGAAGCGCAATGGAGCCGAAAAACAAGGCTCCCCGCACGGGCGAACTGAAGCGGCCAAAGTACTCAGCCGTGTTGGTAAACAGATAAACCGACAGCGCAAAAGCCAGAAAGAAAATGCCGCCCTTCGCCAGTTGGTTTAAATAATACTTCTTCTTGTACTCTTCAAGCCGCTGCAGGAGCGTTTGAATCGAGTCGTAGGCCTGCATCATGGGTTGTCGTGTGAAAGGGTTGTAAAGCGTAATGATTAGTTTTCGGAGCCGGCTTCCGGAGCCATTTCCTGAAAATATTTGACTACGTGTAGTTTCAATAATTTCTCCTGCGTCAGCAGATCCACATGCGGAAGTTGCTGGACCAGCTTCCAGTGGGGCCAGCCGTCCTTGTCTACTCCTTCCAGTTCATAGTAACCCGATAAACTTAGTATTTTACAAATGGCAATGTGCATCAGGTCCTGCTTCTGTTCCTTGGTAAAAAAAAGGGCTCCTTTTCCCAACTCCTGTACGCCAATCAGAAACAGGACGCTGTTGAGATCAGCGGGTCGTTTTCCTACATTTTCCTGAAGGTAATCGAGCACGGCCTCATACTCGTGTTCAATCTCAAAATCCACCATAATTATTCAACGAAAAACTAATTAAAATAAGGACAAGCCAGCGCGCGAAATGTTGCCGATTTCGCTAAAAAAATAAGGCTGATACTCAGGCCGGAAGCATGACTTATTCGTGGCGCGAGCGTCTAACGAATATACATCAAAAACCCGTTAACTGCTATGGTGGTTCAATGGATTCGTACGGGCTGGCCTCAATTGCTCGACCTGTTCTTCCCCAATGTCTGTCTCCTCTGCCAGACGGGCCTCGAAACTGGGGAAGAAATCGTCTGTACGGGCTGTCGGCTCAAGCTCCCCGAGACCCTGTTGCATCGCACTCCGGACGACCCTTTCCTCATGAACCGTTTTGCCGGAAAGGTGCCGGTCGCCTTTGTGTATGCGTATGTATATTTTCAGAAAAAAGGTCCGGTGCAGAAACTCATTCACGCCCTGAAATACAAACAGCGTCAGGATGTCGGTCTGGCGCTGGGCAGGTGGTACGGAAAGCAGTTGAAGGAAGAAGCCGGTATTGCCGTGGAGTCGGACGTCATCGTTCCGGTTCCGCTGCATCCGGCCCGGTACCAGCAGCGGGGGTACAACCAGGCGGACTGCTTTGCGCAGGGTCTGGCCGAAGCTCTCGAAATCCCCTACCGGGTTGACCTGCTCAAACGCACAAAGAAGACCGAAAGCCAGACCCGCAAGGATCGCATGCAGCGCTGGGAGAACGTGGGGTCGGTGTTTGCCATTGAAGACCGCGGGGCTATTGAAAACTTACGTATCCTTCTGGTCGACGATGTGCTCACCACGGGCGCGACGCTGGAAGCCTGTGCGGAGGTGTTGCTCCAGGCCGGCTGCCAGTCGGTCGGTATACTAACAATTGCGGCCGCCCGATAACCGGGCGGCCGCAAAAATGTATCAGCAAAAACCAATAGTTACTTGTTCCGTCCTCCGGCGATCATGGCGCAGCGGAAACCGATGGTAGCCGTTGCCGAATCCTGATCGAGGTAACGCCGCGTTCCCGGAGCGAGCCAGTAAGAAACGTCGGACCAGGAACCGCCTTTGTAAACGCGGGCTTTGTCGTTGATCAGCGAGTTGCTGTTCTTCTGGTCGTAGTTCTTCTCTTCGTCCAGGTATCCGTTCCGGCGCAGCGGGTTCAGGTCGTTGACGTCCTGATACGAAAGCGGGCGGTACACGTCATACACCCACTCGTTGACGTTTCCGGCCATGTTGTACAGACCAAAGTCGTTCGGGGGATACGAATAGATTTCCTGAGTGATGATCGCGCCGTCGTTCGATTTTCCGGCAATACCGGCGTAGTCACCGCGGCCACGCTTGAAGTTCGCCAGCATCTGGCCCTGCTTACGACCGCGCTGCGGGTTCCGTACCGATGACCCGTCCCACGGATAGATCCGCTGGTTCGACTGGTTTTCGTCGAGGTACTGCGTACCGATCAGTGCTTTTGCGGCGTACTCCCATTCGGCTTCTGACGGCAGGCGGTAGTTCGGCAGGATGCGACCGCTTTCGAGAGCGTAGTTGGTTTGTGAACCTTTCGCTTCCGGAGCAGCCTGCTCGGCACCTTCCACGTCACCTTTCTTACGACGTTTCAGGGAGAAGCCTTTCTTCTGGCCTTTCGAGGCATCTTTGCCCATCAGGTTCGCATTCACGGCATTCGTACGCCAGATCGCGTAGTCGTTCGCCTGCACCCACGATACGCCGACGACCGGGTAATACCGGAAGCCCGGGAAGCGCAGGTACTGCGTCACGTACGGGTCGTTATACGACAGGGGGTGCGTCCAGACGTTGGTGTCTGGCAGGGCGCGGGTATAAAATTCTTCCGACGAATCCTTCTGGACGGCGTTCAGGTATTCGAGGTAGTGAATGTTGGCAATTTCGGTTTCGTCCATGTAGAACGACTGGATGCTGACCGTCCGCTCGCGGTTATCCCGGGAATTTACTACGTCTTCCTCCAAAGCGCCCATCGTAAAACGGCCGCCCTCCACAAACACCAGGTTTGGCCCGGCGCTCTGCCCTTTGTACTTCGCTACCTGAAACCCTTCCTTCTGGTTGTACGCAATACCCGTGGCCGTACTCTGCTTGCCCGGATTCACGCTCGTCGGGCGCTTACTTTTACACGCAGCAAAGGCCGCCGTGAAAGCCAGCATAACGGCAATTGAACGTAACGGTTGCTTTCGATTCATTGTGTTTATGTAACTGATAGACCTCCAAAAATAGATTCTCTGGTATTAACTTCCCAATGCTCACTCCAACATCTTCGCCAGAATATCACGCATCTGATCTACGGATGTAACGTGTTCCTGCTTCACCACCAGCTTGCCTTTTATTTCTTTCATCGAACAAACGGCCGGATGTTTCTGAACGTAGTCGATTACTTGACCAAACTGACCGGATTTAAAGAACTCGTCATTCCCTTCTGAAACGAATGTTCCGCGCAGGATATTATTCTTAAGAGTCAATTTTTCAAGCTGTAACTGTTCTGCTTTCCAGCGTACATCCACCAGCTTGATCAGGTTCTCGACACCGTCGGGCAGCGCTCCGAACCGGTCGACGAGCGAAGCCCGGAATTCATCTAGCTCCTGCTGCGTCTGGATGTTGTCCAGCCGGGAATACAACGCCAGACGTTCAGAAATATTGGATACATATTTTTCCGGAATCAGCACTTCCAGGTCCGTCTCGATAACCGTGTCCGGCAAAACCGACTTGAAGAAGTCGTCATTGGGCGCAAACAGGTCTTTAAACTCGGTTTCTTTCAGTTCCTGAACGGCTTCATCCAGAATCTTGTGATACATTTCGTACCCTAAATCGTTGATAAATCCGCTCTGTTCGGCGCCCAGCAGGTTGCCCGCCCCGCGGATGTCGAGGTCACGCATGGCGATTTTGAACCCTTCGCCCAGTTCAGAGAAGTCCTCCAGTGTTTGCAGGCGCTTCCGGGCGTCCGTAGTCAGCACCGACATCGGCGGGGTCAGTAAATAGCAAAACGCTTTTTTGTTCGAACGGCCCACCCGCCCGCGCATCTGGTGCAGGTCCGACAGCCCGAACATGTGCGCCGAATTGATCATGATGGTGTTGGCGTTCGGAATGTCGAGACCGGACTCGATGATGTTGGTCGATACCAGTACGTCGTAATCACCTTCGATGAACTTGGTCATAATCCGCTCCAGCTTCTCCCCTTCCATCTGCCCGTGGGCCACAGCCACTTTAGCGTCCGGGACGAGCCGGATGATGAGGCTGGCCATAGACTCGATATCGTTGACCCGGTTATGGACAAAAAACACCTGACCGCCGCGCCGGATTTCGTAGCTGATGGCGTCGCGCACCACATTCTCGTGGAAAACGTGTACTTCCGTCGTGACAGGCTGGCGGTTGGGCGGTGGAGTGGCAATCACCGAAAGGTCGCGGGCGCCCATCAGCGAGAAGTGCAGGGTCCGGGGAATGGGCGTGGCCGTCAGGGTCAACACGTCTACCTCCACACGCATTTCCTTCAGGCGGTCTTTGACTTTAACGCCGAACTTCTGCTCTTCATCAATCACCAGCAGGCCGAGGTCCTTGAATTTGACGTCCTTGTTGACAATCCGGTGCGTTCCGATGAGAATCTGCGTTTCGCCCGCCGCCACGCGTCTCAGGGTGTCCTTGATCTGCGTCGTTGTTTTGAAACGGTTGATGTACTCGATCTTCACCGGAAAATCGGCCAGCCGCTCGCGGAACGTGTTGTAGTGCTGCATCGCCAGAATGGTCGTCGGGACCAGAATCGCGACCTGTTTGTTGTCGCAGACGGCCTTGAACGCCGCCCGGATGGCCACTTCCGTTTTGCCGAAGCCCACGTCGCCGCAGACGAGGCGGTCCATCGGGTGCGGCCGTTCCATATCGTCCTTGACGTCGTTGGTTGCTTTGGCCTGGTCGGGGGTATCTTCGTAAATGAACGAGGATTCCAGTTCGGCCTGCAGAAAGCTGTCGTGCGAAAAGGCGTAGCCCGGGGCCGTGCGGCGTTTCGAGTACAGGGCGATCAGCTCTTTGGCGATATCCTTGACCTGTTTCTTGACGCGGGACTTCTTGAGTTCCCATTCCTGCGAACCGAGCTTGCTCATCGTCGGCGGGCCGCCTTCCTTGCCGCTGTACTTGGCAATCTTGTGCAGACTCTGGATGCTGACGAGCAGAATGTCGTTGTCGCGGTAAATCAGGCGCACGGCTTCCTGCTCACGACCGCCGACGTCCACTTTTTCCAGACCCGCAAACCGCCCGATGCCGTGGTCTACATGCGTGACGTAATCGCCCGGCTGCAGTGTCTTCAGTTCCCGCAGGGTCAGCGCCTTCGATTTGGAAAACTTGTCCCGGACGCGGTATTTGTAATATCGGTCAAAGATCTGGTGGTCGGTGTAGCAGACCAGTTTCAGGTGTTCGTCGACAAACCCTTCCTTGAGCGAAATCGATAGGGGCTGAAACTTCAAAAAGCGGTCGAGTTCTTCAAAAATGGTCCGCAGGCGTTCCTGCTGTTTGAAGGACTCCGCCACGATGATGTTCGTGTAGCCCTTCTGCTGGTTTTCGCCAAGATTATCGACCAGCCGCTTGAAGTCCTTGTTGAACGAGGGCTGCGGCCGCGACTGGTACGTGAGCCGCCCTTCGGTCTTGAAATAAAAACGGCGGCCAAACTCGACCGTCCGGAACGTTTTCACCTGGTTGAGAAAGCCCCGGCGGGTTTCGAACAGCTCGTTCGGGTCGGATACCACCTGAATGCCGCCTTTACCGCCTACGATCTTTTCCAGGCTCTGTTCGGCTTTCTCGAAACTGTTTTCCAGCAGTTCCAGCGTCAGTTCTACATCTTTGAACCAGACGGCCGTGTGCTCCGGAAAAAAGTCGAGGAACGGCTCCCGGCTTTCGTGGACCAGCTTGTTTTCAATGTTGGGAATAATGTTGATGCTCTCGACGGCGTCCGTGGAAAGCTGCGTCTCCGGATTGAAAGCCCGAATGCTGTCCACTTCATCGCCGAACAGCTCGATCCGGTACGGAAATTCGCTCGCGAACGAAAAGACGTCAATGATGCCGCCGCGGATGGAAAACTGCCCCGCTTCGTAGACAAAGTCCGTCTTTTCGAAATCGTAACTGTTAAGCAGTTCGTTGACGAAATTGGCGTCGAGCCGGTCGCCGACCCGCACGGTCAGCGTATTAGCCCGCAGAGTCTTCTTGTTGATGACTTTTTCGGACAGCGCTTCCGGGTAGGTCACCACCAGCACACCTTCTTTGGGCGACGCATTGAGTTTGTTGAGGACCTCGGCCCGCATCAGCACATTGGCATTTTCCACTTCCTCGTATTGATACGGCTTTTTGTAAGACATGGGGAAAAACAGCACGGTATCGGAACCGCGCTCGGTCTGCCCCAGCAGATTCTGCAGATCATTGAAGAAGTAGGAAGCTTCCTCTTTATCCGAAAGAATAAAAAGGTGCGTGCCCTGATTAATTCGGTAAATGGCCGCCGCCAGAACGGCATCCAGACTGCCGGCGATGCCTTTCAACTGCACCCGGGCGGGCTCCGAACCTAGCTGGGCAATCTGCCCGGCGATCAGTTTGATAAAACTTTCCTCTGTGTAAAGAGAGAGTAAATCGGCTACTTTCATACATGGAAACCTGCCGGAAACGGTACCGCAGGCTGAAAGATCAATAAATCAGGCTTAACGCTAAAAGCCGCAAAGACGAAAATCCCTGCGGCAAAAGTTAACGGCTTAACACAGTGGTTTTCCGTTTTGTTGCAAAAAAGGCCGCTAAGAAACGACCTGGTACGCAAAATCTTCGCGGTCGAACAAATCCTGCATCCGCGGGCTCGGGTCCAGGGCAATGACCAACTCCATCGGCGAAATTTCTTCGACCTCCTCATCGACGTATTTCCAGTCTTCGGCCGTCGCGTCGAGGATGTTCAGCAGATCGACGATTTTCTCTTCCTTAGGCTCCTGGGCCAGAAAGGCGTCGCTGTTGGCGATGTAGAGGACGACTTTTTCGTCTTCGAGCCAGTCGAAATCGTTGAGCAGTTCGTCGAGGGAGTCGAGGTTGTACCCGAAATAGTCCGGGAAGTCCAGCGCTACGGCAATGGCTTCGTAGAACGCCTTCAGCGTGGGCGTCTGCCGACCGTCTATTCTGGCAATGCGAAACCCGGCGTACTGGCTGAGGACCGCTTCGGACGGGATAAAGACAAAATTGGGCATGCTTTCTGGGGGTTATTGAAGGGCGGTTCTCGCAGATTGACGCGGATTTTTAGCGCAGATTGACACAGAATTTTCAGCGAAAATCCGCGATAAAAATCTGCGTCAATCTGCGAGAAATACACCCTTTTATTTCACTTCAACAAACGAATTATAATGATCTTGCGTGAACCAGGCCCGGCCGTCGGAGCCGGTCACGAGCCGTTCCGCGCCCCGGTTCCGGCCGGATACTTTCGGATTAACATCCCACTCCTGATACCGGATTTCTTCACCTGACAAATCCCGGCGGGGCAGATGGTTTTCGTAATTACCGAATCGCCGTCCGCCGACGTAGCCGTCCGGTGGCCGCCGGTTAGCCCGGACGTAGCGCAGGACTTCGTAGACTTTCGGCGGAACGCTTTGCCGGGCCTGATAGCGGGTCTGAACCGGCCGGCGGTCGAGCTGCTTTTCCTGCCGCTGGCGACTTTGGCCCGTTTCGGTTTGCGAATAACCGCTCAGCGCGGTAAGCCCGCTTAGAATCAGAAAGGTAAGGTACAGGAAACGGCGTAAAAAAGTAGGCATAGCAAAAATGTACGGTTGGGCGAAGGTAAGGCTTCCAGAAAAGGGCAAAGCCCGAACCTCCATTTAAAAGATTCGGGCTGATGGAACATAATGACTTCAGTTCAACGAAAACAGCGGCATACGCAGCGAAACGATGTTGTTGAACATCAGTTCGGAAATAGTTGGCTCCATGTAATCAATGAGCGGGAACTCTTCGATGATGTTCATGACATCGATTTCCGTCTGCGCTTTAATGACGCACCAAAGTTTCTGGCGGTCCATGGAAAGAGAATACGACAGAATGGTGCCGCTTTCCATCAACTCGTTGACTTTAATACGTTGAGCCGGAATTTTAAGCATAAACTCTTCCGTCATTTCCTGCGGAAGGTCAAATTCGATCATAAACTGGCTCATAGGAGTAGAGAGTTAATCGCTTTCCGACTGGCCGATGCGCACCCCGGGGGTTGGCGTTCCGGCTATCAATTCATTAACGATTTTTAGCTGGTCTTCGTTGACCGAATGCGGAAAATTTGGGTACAATTTCATCGTGACCAGCGCACCCATCGCCCGAAATACGCCTTCTGACTCGATCACGCGCTCTTTTGGAATGTGCGGGTCTTTGTCGCTGCACCCCAGAAAAACCGGCGTCCCGTCAAACTCTCCGTCGTACAGCCGCGGCGTTCCCGGCGGACCGATCAGCCCGCCGCTCAGGCCAAAAATGCCGCCGTACGGCAGCGGGTTCCGGGCGGTAAATTCGAGCGACAGACAGGCCCCCTGCGAAAATCCGAGCCAGAAGATCTGGTGCGATTTGAAATTGAAATCCGACTGCAACCGCGCCCGGACCCCGGCCAGCGTTGTCAGGGCCGACGACAGATAAGGCTCGTTCTCTTCCATCGGGCGAAGAAAAGAGTGCGGATACCAGGTACTGTTCGCCGCCTGTGGGGCAACGAAGGCAAACGTGTCGTCTTCGATGTACTGCGACAGCGACAGAATATCCTGGGCGGACCCTCCCCGGCCGTGGACCATAATCATGACCTTGGAAGCCTTCTCCAGCGGGACGCCAGCGGTTGCAATATTGTTTGGATTGTGGATCATTGTTGTAGATAAGAGACAAGACGTTAGAGAAAAGACGTTAGACACTAGACACTGGACAAGGGACGCTGGACAGGATACTTGGAATTTGGGAGATGGACAAACCCAGCGTAAGCCGGTTCCGTCTCATACCTCATGTCTAGCCTCTCTTGTCTGGTGTCTAATGTCCCCTATCTCCTTCCTTTTATTTGACTTCAATCACCGGCAGCCCTGCTTCGATCTGGGCGCGGCGGGGTTCGTACCACTCGGGCAATTTAAGCGTTTTCCCCAACTCGGTAACAGGTTCGTCGACGGCGAAACCCGGCGGGTTGGTTGCCACTTCGAACAGGATACCACCCGGCTCCCGGTAATAAATGCTGTGGAAATAATTCCGGTCCAGCACCTGCGTCGGGTTATATCCGTCTTCCATCAGTTTCTCCCGGATCTGCAACTGTGTCTCGTCCGTCGGCGTGGCAAAAGCTACGTGGTGAACCGACCCGCCGCCCTGCAGGGCCCGGACCGCGTTGGGTGAAACCTGTACATCGACGTAGCTGCCCGCGCCACCGGCACCCGACTGAAAGCGGTACAGTCCATTTTCTTCCGCTACCAGCGTGTGGTTCATCGTTTCCGTCAGCAGTTTGACCGTATTGTCCACCTTCGATTCATTCAGCGTGACGGTATAGAAACCTTTTACGGCAAACTCGGCCGGAATCTGGTCGTTGTGCCAGCCCGTTCGGGTATCGTTATCATTAAAAACCAGTTCTACGCCCATGCCGTCGAAGTCTTCGAAACGCAGGTAGGTTTCGTTGAAGCGTTTGTAAGGCCCGGCGTACGGAATGCTGAAGCTGTTCAGCCGGTCCATCCAGAAACTGAGCGAAGCCGTCGGGACGGAGTAGGCGGTATAGGTCAATTGTCCGGCTCCCTTGCGGCCACGCGGAATGCCTTCGTACGGGAAAAACGTCATGATCGTGCCCGGCGAACCCGTTTCGTCACCGTAGTACAGGTGGTAAACGTCCGGGGCGTCGAAATTGATGGTTTTCTTCAGGAGCCGCTGGCCGAGAAAGCCGGTATAAAAATCAACATTGCGCTGGGCGTTGCCGGCAAGGGCGGTTACGTGATGAAGTCCGGTGATTAGCGTTTCCATAGTTGTGGAATAATTTGTGAGGAAAATTGTTCAGGTAATCAGTCCTAAGTTTAAATGTTATGACATTTGATGTATATACATTGAATTTATAAATTAAGTTCATAATGTTAAGGGTTGATTCCGGAAACTTCTAACTTGTTGAACTTTATCTACTGATTGATATGGTCCAGCCCGTTACCATCGAAGACGTCATTCAGTCGCTTGACGCTATTATTCAGCAGTCCATCACGGCCAATTCAACCCTGGGGTACTTTGCCAGCCTGTACCGCCGGATGACGGCCGCCGTTCTCGAAGGCATCCGAAAAGGGAAGTTTGAAGACGGCCCGCGCATGGCCCGGCTGGATGTCCTTTTTGCCGACCGGTATTTGCAGGCGTACGAACAGCACCGGCTCCGCCAGCCGACCACCCAGGCGTGGCACATCGCTTTCGAAGCCTGCAGACTGAACCAGATCACGGTCATGCAGCACCTAATTCTGGGCATCAACGCCCATATCAATCTGGACCTCGGCATCGCGGCCGCGCAGACCTGCCCCGGCAAGGCCATCTGGAAACTGGAAAAGGACTTTATGGCCATCAACGGCGTCCTTGCTTCCCTCACCCGAACCGTGCAGGATGAACTGACGCAGGTCTGGTTCCCGATGCGCTGGCTCGACCGGGTTACGGGCAATGTGGACGACGACCTTGTCAACTTCAGCATCGGCGTCGCCCGGGAAGAAGCCTGGCGGGTGGCGACCGAACTGGCATTTATGGCTCCGCCGCAGCAACAGGCGTACATCCGGCAGCTGGATGACCGCATTGCCGGACTTGCACGGCTCATCGAGAAGCCGGCTTTTCTGGAAGAAGCCATCCTGAGACTGGTCCGTATGACGGAGATCAAAGAACCGCGGAAGGTGATCGCCATTCTGAAAGATTGACCGGCCGCTTGCATTGCGTCTGAAAATCCCGTTACCTTTGCAACACTAATCTTCCAGGGGGTGCCTTAATACAACGGGCTGAGATTATACCCATTGAACCTGCACCGGGTAATGCCGGCGAAGGGATGGTAACGCGGAACGTCATTCCGCACAAGTTTCATTTACTATAATTTAACCAAAGGATAGGTGTGGCCCCTTTACCTATTCGTGCTTTTTCTATCCTATGAAAAAGGCGAAAACCTATCGCTTTGGCGCGACGCTTCTGTTCTGGCTGTCGTGCCTGCCCGTCTGGGCGCAATTTTCTCTTTCCGGTTCGGTCAAGGAATCCGGCGGCGGTGCGCTGCCCGGGGCGGCCGTTCTGGTGGAAGGTAGTTACAAAGGAACGGTAACCGATGCGTCGGGTGGTTATCGCCTGACCAACCTTAAACCCGGCACCTACCAGATTCGGGTTTCGCTCCTGGGTTTCGAGGCGCAGGTCCGGGAGGTGGAACTGAGGTCCGACGCGACGCAATCCTTCGAACTGCCCAAAAGCGAAGTGGTTATGGACGAGGTGGTGGTCAGCGCGACGCGAGCCAATGAGAAGTCCGCCATCGCCCACACGAACGTCAGCCAGTCCCAGCTCCGGAAGCTGAACCTCGGACAGGACCTGCCGGTGCTGCTCAACTTCTCCCCTTCTGTCGTAACGACCTCGGACGCGGGCGCGGGCGTCGGCTACACCGGCATCCGGATTCGCGGCTCGGACGCTACCCGGGTCAACGTGACGCTTAACGGAATTCCGTACAACGACGCCGAGTCGCAGGGAACGTTCTGGGTCAACATGCCGGACTTCGCTTCGTCGGTAAGCAGCGTGCAGATTCAGCGGGGCGTCGGCACGTCCACCAACGGAGCCGGAGCGTTCGGTGCTTCGGTGAACATCCAGACCCATTCGCTGACCAAAAATCCATATGCCGAAACGAATCTATCGGCAGGAAGTTTCAACACCCGCAAATACAATGTGCTGGCAGGAACGGGTTTATTGAAGGGTGGATTCGTGGTGGACGCCCGGCTGTCCAAGATTACTTCCGACGGCTACATCGACCGAGCTTCCTCGGACCTGAAGTCGTTCTACCTGTCGGGTGGCTGGTACGGGAAGAAAAGCTTTGCCCGCCTGAATGTTTTTTCGGGACAGGAAAAGACGTACCAGTCCTGGGGAGGCGTACCCGAAAATCTGCTGAAGACCAACCGGACCTTCAACCCTTATACCTACGACAATGAAACGGACAATTACCAGCAGGACAACTACCAGCTCATCAGTTCGCACGAACTGAGTCGGAACTGGCGGCTGAACGCCTCGCTGTTCTATACGAAAGGCCGGGGCTACTACGAGCAGTATCGCGAAGGGGAAGACTTCAGCGGATACGGTCTACCGCCGGTCGTCGTTGGGCGGGATACCGTGACCTCCACGGACCTCATTCGCCGCCGCTGGCTGGACAATGATTACTACGGGGCCGTGTGGTCGCTGGACTACAACAGCTTTGGCAAACTGACGGCCAACATCGGCGGCGGCTGGAACCAGTACCAGGGCAAGCATTACGGCGAAATCATCTGGGCCCGGTTTGCCAGTACGAGCGACATCCGGCAGCGGTATTACGAAGACGATGCCATCAAAACCGACTTCAACGTGTACGCCAAGGCTTTTTATCAGGTAAGCCGTAAACTCAACGCCTTCGCGGACCTGCAGGTCCGGACGGTGGGTTACTCGTTTCTGGGTTTCAACAGCCAGTTGCAGAATGTCCGGCAGTCGGCCGACCTGACGTTTTTTAACCCCAAGGCGGGGCTGACCTATACGCTGAACGACCGCAGCTCGGTCTACGCCTCCTACAGCGTCGGGCATCGTGAACCAAACCGGAACGATTACACCCAATCGACGCCCGAAAGCCGCCCAAAGGCGGAAACCCTGCACGACTGGGAGGCGGGTTACAAAACGCAGAGCCAGCGTCTTGCCTTCACGGCCAATCTGTACTACATGCAATACAAAAACGAGCTGGTGCTGACGGGCCAGATCAACGATGTAGGCGCGTACAACCGGGTGAACATTCCGCGCAGCTACCGCGCCGGAATCGAACTGGAAGCCGGGGCTTTGCTGGCAAAAAACCTGCGCTGGAACGTGAACGCGACCTTCAGCCGGAACAAGGTGCAGCAGTTTACCGAGTTCCTCGACAATTACGATGACGGCTCACAGCAGAAAGTTGTTTACCGGAATACAGACATCGCCTTTTCGCCCAATGCCGTCAGCGGGTCGCAGCTGCTTTACACGCCCGTCAAAGGTCTCGAAATCGGTTTCTTGTCCAAATATGTCGGTCGGCAGTTTCTGGATAATACGTCCAGCAAAAGCCGCTCGCTTGACCCGTACTTTGTAAACGATCTTCGCTTTATTTACTCCATCAAGCCCGGATTTGCCGACGTGATCGAATTCACGGTGCTGCTGAACAACGTCCTGAACCACCTTTACGAGTCGAACGGCTACACGTTCAGCTACATTTCGGAAGGCCGGACGACGACGGAAAATTACTATTATCCGCAGGCCGGAAGGAATTTCCTCGCGGGGGTGAGAGTACGGTTCTAAGTTTTTGAACCGGGATTACACAGATTAAGGGATTAACTAGGATGTTCTCATTGAAGCGAAGCATCACAGTTAATCCCTTAATCTGTGTAATCCCGACGGTCCGCCGCGCGGTTCAGACTATTGCCTGTCTCAAATCCTCAATCAAATCCTCCGCATCCTCAATGCCTACGCTGAGCCGGATGAGGGTATCTTTCAGGCCGTTTTTTTCCCGTTCTTCTTTGGGAATACTGGCGTGGGTCATCGAGGCCGGGTGCGTGCAGAGCGACTCGACGCCGCCCAGCGATTCGCCGAGCGAAAACACCTTGAAACTTTCCATCACGCGGACGGCCTCCGGCAGCGAATCGCCTTTCAGTTCAAACGAGACCATTCCGCCGAAATCCCGCATCTGGCGCTTCGCCAGTTCGTGCTGCGGGTGCGATTCCAGCCCCGGATAATTCACCTGACCCACTTTCGGATGCTCGCTCAGGTAACGGGCAATCTTCAGGGCGTTCTCGCAGTGTCGCTGCATCCGGACGTGCAGGGTTTTGGTACCTCTCAGGACCAGAAAACAATCCTGTGGTCCGGGAACGGCTCCGCAGGCGTTCTGGATAAACCGCAGCCGGTCGGCGAGGGCGTCGTCGTTCAGGATAATGGCCCCCATGACCGTATCCGAGTGTCCGCCGAGGTATTTCGTGACCGAGTGCATGACAATGTCGGCGCCCTGATCGAGCGGATTTTGCAGGTAAGGCGAGGCAAAAGTATTGTCCACCACCAGCATCAGCCCGCGGGCTTTGGTGATGGCGGAGATGGCGGCCATGTCCACCAGGCGCAGCAGCGGGTTGGTGGGGGTTTCGATCCAGACCATTTTGGTGTCGGGCGAAAGGGCCGCTTCCAGATTCGCCGGGTTGTCGAGGCCGACGAACTTGAATTTGAGTCCGAACTCCTGAAAGACCCGGACCATGATGCGGTAGGTGCCGCCGTACAGGTCACTGCTCGCAATGATTTCATCCCCCGGTTTGAACAGCTTCAGAATTGCGTCGGTGGCGCCCAGCCCCGAGGCGTAGCAAATGCCGTGCTTGCCGTTTTCGAGGGCGGCCAGATTGGCTTGCAGGGCATCCCGGGTCGGGTTCTGCGTGCGGGCGTATTCGTAACCTTTATGTTTTCCGGGCGATTCCTGAACGTAGGTTGAGGTCTGGTATATCGGCGTCATGATGGCGCCCGTGGTTGGGTCCGGATGCTGACCGGCGTGGATGGCTTTGGTTCCGAAATTCATGGAGGAATAGGTTTGGCGCAAAGTTTAGCAAAGCGTATCAAAGAACCGCAACGCCGACTTTGATAAACTTTGCCTTCCTTTGATGAACTTTGCGAAATAACGAAAGTTTGTGAAAAACACGTTTCTCCAGAAATTGACGGGACCGGCCCTGGCAGGGGTACTTCTGACAGTAGCCCCCTTGCTGTTCAGCTCGGCCCTGACCTACGTAACCGTAACCAACGAGCCCGTGGTAGCCGGCTTCTCGGCTTTTCAGTGGCTGCTGCTGACCATTGCCTGCTGCCTGACGTCTACCGTTGCCCTTACGCCGCCCACTTTTCTGGCGCTGGTGTTCGGCTATTTTTTGGGCTGGAACGCCCTGCTGCCCTTGTTTGCGCTGAACCTGGGCGCTATTTTTCTGGTCTACACGCTGGTACACCGCTTCGACCGGGACCGGTTTATTCACTACATCGAACAAAATCCTAAGGCGCAGGCGGTCATGGAGCAGATTCGGGAACGGGAGCTGCCCGTCATCTTTTTCACCAAGCTTTCGCCCGTTCTGCCCTTCGCCGTCACGAACCTGGTTTTTGCCTTATCCGGTGCCCGTTTGCGCAACATTTTGCTGGGTGGTTTTCTGGGAATGGTGCCCCGTACGGTGCTTGCCGTCTGGACGGGCTTTCAGGCCAAAGAAATCCGGACGCTGCTGGAAAATCCGAATCGGGATAATACGTCCCAACTCGTCATTGCAGGGCTGATTCTGGTATCGGTCGTCGGGCTATTTGCCGTCATCCGCCCCATCCTGACCAAAGCAAACAGCCCACGGTTTTAACCGTCGGAAACGTAAACCAACCCGCCAGCCTCCCAAACCGTTTAAACGGTTTTCCCATGCCGCCTCATGGCAACGGGCTCCTCACGGACTCATCCGTGGACTGGCCCAGATGGGCAGCTACCTTTTCGATGAGCCGGTGATGGCCGGTTTTCAACACCGTCAACTCGTAGCTGTGCAGGTGTCTGGTCAACGGGGTTGTGAACGAAACGGGTAAGACGCGGTCGAAAGAGCCAAAAAAGAAACGTGTCCGAATGGCTGAATGGTTGAGCGTAGTGGAAAGAACATTTAAGTCCGGTCTTAAGTCCCGAAAGTAAATCCATGAGTTGTACACCCGTTCCCGCTGTTCGGGTGTCGAAAGGGTGCTTTCGGCGAACCGGAGTGCCGAACGGTCGACCAGTTTCAGACTGCTCAGAAAATGGCCCAGGCGGTGAAAAAGGGCCATGTGCTTCAGAAAATAACGGAACAGGCTCCGGCCCGCCGCCGTTTCGGTGGCCAAGCGGTAATACGGGCTGACGGTGATGCCATCCGGTGCCAGCAGCCACAGTTCGTCCACGCGGCTGGTCAGGACTTCTGCCGTTGCGAGGGCAAATTTCCCCCCCATGCTGAACCCCACTACCGAAAAGCGCTGGATGCCCTTTGCCGCCAGAAACTCTTCCAGAATCTGCTGCCAGCGGGTTTTGGTCAGCGCCGCATCCGGTAAAGTCCTGTTCAGGCCGTGGAAGAATAAATCAAACGAGTAAACGGTGTACTGTCCATCCAGCGCCCGGGCCAGCGGCTCGAAACACGCACAGTCCTGCCCGATGCCGTGAAAGGCAAGCAGAACACGGGGGCCGGTGGAAAGCTGACGGACGGGAAGCATGAAGAGTTATGAATTAAGAATTATGAATTAAGAGTTAAAAATAGTACTCGGGCTTTCATTTGATTATCAGTACATTATTACTAAGCAAACTGAAGGAGCCTTACCACCATAACTCATAATTCATAACTCTTAATCCATCATTACATCAGTCCTGCATCAGCAGGTACGCTTTGATAAACTCGTCGAGTTCTCCGTCCAGCACGGCGTCGGTGTTGGAGGTCTGGTAGCCGGTGCGGTGGTCTTTCACCCGACGGTCGTCCAGGACGTAGCTGCGGATCTGCGAGCCCCACTCGATTTTCTTCTTGCTGGCTTCGATCTCGGCCCGGGCGGCGTTCCGCTTTTCGACCTCAATCTGGTACAGCTTCGATTTGAGCAGGCGCAAGGCAACCTCTTTGTTCTGCAACTGGCTCCGCTCCTGCTGACATTCGATGATTAATCCGGAAGGGCGGTGACGCAGCCGTACGGCCGTTTCGACCTTGTTGACGTTCTGTCCACCAGCGCCGCCTGATCGGAACGTGTCCCAATCGATGTCTGCCGGGTTAACTTCGATTTCGATCGAATCGTCGATCAGCGGATAGGCGTAAACCGAAGCAAACGAGGTATGCCGACGGGCATTGGCGTCATACGGCGACACGCGCACGAGCCGGTGAACGCCGTTTTCGGACTTCAGGTAACCGTAGGCCAGCGGGCCTTCCACTTCCAGCGTGGCGGATTTGATGCCCGCACCGTCGCCTTCCTGGTAATCTACCTGCTTGACCTTGTAACCGTGTTTTTCGCCCCACATGAGGTACATGCGGTACAGCATTTCGGCCCAGTCCTGGCTTTCGGTGCCGCCGGCGCCGGAGTTGATTTCCAGAATGGCGCTGAGCTGGTCCTCCTCGTTGCCGAGCATTTTCTTCAGCTCAATCTCTTCGAGGGCTTTGAGCATGGCCCCGTATTCGGCTTCCACCTCGTCCTCCGAAGCCTCGCCCATGTCCTGGAACTCCTGCAGCGTTTCGAGGTCTTCGAGCTGCTTCATCGTGCGTTCGAAGCCTTCGACCCAGCCTTTGAGGCCGCGCACCTGTTTCATGGTCGCTTCGGCCCGGGCGGCGTCGTTCCAGAATTCGGGCTGGAACGTCTGCTGTTCCAGTTCTGCTAGTTGTCTTTTCTTGTTATCGTAGTCAAAGGTACCCCCTCAGGGCCTCTACTCTGGCCCTCACGTCCTTTAGCTGGTCGGTCGTCATGGTATGCGTGAAAAATGGTTTTCTGTTAAATGGCGAGCGGGGCAAAATGGTTTTTTACCGATGGTCATTTGGTCCCGTCCAATGAATAACGGGCAAAGATACGATTAATCTACAGGCAAGGGTCGTACTTCAACTTTTCGGTCTAACTTTGCGTTGCCAAGATGAACCCGCCGGAAGGCCCGGTTCATGATTTTATTGTCTCATACTCAATCCAAAAAATGGCATCACAATACGATGTAATCGTGATTGGCAGCGGGCCGGGAGGCTACGTGGCCGCAATTCGTGCGTCGCAACTCGGGCTGAAAACGGCCGTCGTCGAACGCGAAAGCCTCGGCGGCATTTGCCTGAACTGGGGCTGTATCCCGACGAAAGCGCTGCTCAAATCGGCGCAGGTTTTTGAATATATCAAACATTCGAAGGACTACGGAATCACCATCGCCGGCGAAGCAACGCCGGATTTTGGAGCCGTGATCAAGCGCAGCCGGGGTGTCGCCGATGCCATGAGCAAAGGGGTCAACTTCCTGATGCGGAAAAATAAAATCGACGTGCTGAACGGACTGGGTAAAGTAAAACCCGGTAAGAAAGTAGACGTAACGGCCGCCGACGGCAAAGTAACGACCTACGACGCCAAGCACATCATCATCGCCACCGGCAGCCGCGCCCGCGCCCTGCCCGCCGTACCCATCGACGGCCAGAAAGTGATCGAATACCGCAAGGCCATGACGCTGGAAAAGCAGCCCAAATCCATGCTCGTCATTGGTTCGGGAGCCATCGGCGTTGAGTTTGCCTACGTGTACGCTTCCATGGGCACCAAAGTGACCATCGTGGAGTTTATGCCGAACGTTGTGCCGGTGGAAGATGAGGAAATCTCAAAAGAATTGGCCAAGCAGTACAAAAAGCTGGGCGTCGAGATCTTCACCAACTCGGAAGTAACGAAGGTAGACACAGGCGGCGCCGGGGCAAAAGTGTTTGTCAAGACGCCGGACGGCGAAAAAACGTTCGATGTGGACGTGGTGCTGTCGGCGGCGGGCATTGTCGCCAACGTCGAGAACATCGGTCTGGAAGAAGTCGGCATCAAGACCGACCGCGGCAAGATTGTAACGGATGATTTCTACCGCACGAACGTAGACGGCTATTACGCCATCGGCGACGTAACGAAAGGGCAGGCACTGGCGCACGTGGCATCAGCCGAAGCCATCATCTGCGTGGAGAAAATCGCCGGTCACGGCCATCCGGAACCGCTGAACTACAACAACATTCCGGGTTGTACGTACTGCCAGCCGGAAATCGCTTCCGTGGGTTATACCGAGAAAGCGGCCCGCGAAGCCGGATACGACATTCTGGTTGGTAAGTTCCCGTTCTCCGCTTCCGGTAAAGCCAAAGCCGCCGGGGCCGATAGCGGATTTGTGAAGGTGATTTTTGACAAGAAATACGGCGAGTGGCTGGGCGCGCATTTCATCGGTTACAACGTAACCGAAATGATCGCCGAGGTTGTAGCAGCCCGCAAGCTGGAAACCACCGGCCACGAAATTCTGAGCACCGTCCACCCCCACCCGACCATGTCGGAAGCCATCAAGGACGCCACCGAAGCCGCTTACGGCGAAGCGATTCACTTGTAAAGGTTTAGCGTTTAAAGTTTAGGGTTTATAGTTGCTCCGCTATTCCAAACGTCTGGAAAAAGCGGAGCAACTATAAACCCTAAACTTTAAACGCTAAACCTTATATTCCTCCGCCTCCACGCCGAATGTACGTTCGCAGTCTTCTTTGGTGGGGAAGTTGGGGGTGATGAGTTCGGCCTGCGGCTTGTAGAGGTACGGGTTCGGGAAACCACGGTCGATGTACGTCTGTTCCGTCAGGTTGTTGTACCGAAGCTGCATCGACCAGCGGAGACGGTCCGTGGAGTTCGTGCCGGAGCGGTGCGAGAGCATGGCCGAGAACAGCAGGACGTCGCCCACTTCGAACGTCGGCTGCAGATAATCTTCGTCCGGGAAGTCGTTTTTGATCTTCGAGTAATAATCCACTTCCGAGGCTTCGAGCAGCCCCAGCAGGTGCGTCCGCGGTGCCAGTTCCAGCGCGCCCAGCTCCTTGCCGCAGTTCACCAGCGGGAACCAGATCGTCACGCTGTCGAGCGAACCCTGGCTCGAACGCCAGTCCTGGTGCGCTCCCAGTTTCCAGTACTCTTCGCGGGAAGCCACATGCGGGCTGTTGATCAGCATCGACGGGCGCACGCTGATCGTCGGAAATTCAAGTCCTACTTCCTGCATCAGGTTCACCAGGCGCGGATCGGTCGCCAGCCGGTGCAGGCTCATCAGATGTTGTGCCTGTTTGCCGCAGTTAATGAAGGTCGGCAAATCCTCTTTGAACAGGCGGAACATGGCTTTTTCCAGCGCTTCCGGATCATCGGGCGTCACGGTTTCACCCAGCACCCGTTTGATCTGGTAAGCAAAAACCTGTTGTGCCTCACGGAGAATGACGGCTATTTCGTCAGCAGGAAAGAAGCCCTTCAACAGGACGTAGCCTTCCTGTTTGTAATTCGCAGGATTCGTGTTCATAAGCAGTAGGTTACCACTTTATTGGTATGTGAAAGTAAAATACCGAACCTGTCGGGTAAAAAACAAAGCAAAGTTGATTAATTGAGGCTCCGGATGGGTCGTTTCTGATAAAAATCATAAGCTGCGTAGCCGTAGGTAATTCCGTAAGCAATCAGCACAATCAGCAAATTTTCTTTGTAAGGATGATTGCCGTACGCGTGGTAGGAAAGAAAGGCCGTTCCGGACCAAACCAGCGGAAATCGCCAGCGGGTAAAAACCGAAACGGCTACCAGAGAAGTCAGATACCAGGGATGAACGGTAGTGGCCGCCGCAAAATAAAGCGAAGTTATCCACAAAACGGCCGAAGTTATCCACATTTGCCGCCAACTTATCCACAAAATGCCCAGAAAAGTCCCGATAGAAAGGAGCAGCCCGGCCGTTTGAATGATGTTAAAGCCGAGCAGCCAGTAGCCTGCCTCCCGTACGAGGTAGTACAGGCTCGCATTGAATTCGAACTTCTGAAAGTACAGGTCCAGGCTGGAAGCAAAATTCTGAATCAGCCGGGTCGAGACAAACGGCAGAAAGCCGAGGCTCACCCAAAACCCGGTTCCGGCCAGATACCAGACACCCGTTTTGAACCCCGCCCTTTTCAAAATAAGCGGAAAGAAAATCAGGGGAAGCAGCTTGGTTGAAATAGCGAAGGCCAGGGCCAGACCTGAAAGAACATAAGCCTGCTTCAGGAACCCATAAACCGCCAGAAGGCAGAACGCCACCATGACCGCTTCGAAGTGGAGGTTGCCCGTCAGTTCCAGAATGACCAGCGGGTTCAGCCAGTACAGCAGGCCTGCGCGGCTTGGTAGAGCGGCTTTCCGGAGCAGACGCGGCAAAAGGTAAGCCGTGAGCGCTTCGGCCAGCAGAATCCAGACCCGCAGCCAAACGGTGGTGGTCCAGAGGTCGTTCCCCCCCAGCCGGGCGGCCAGCCGAAACAGAAGCTGGTTGAACGGCGGGTAAACCGTGTAGTAGTCCGGCGAGTTGAGCAGCCCGAACAGGTCGGGCGTAAGGCCGAGATTGGGAGCCATGTACGTCCGGACCAGTTGCGAGGGCAGATACAGGTACGGATTAAGACCGTTTGTTTGCATCCGGCCATCCCAGACAAAGCGGGCGTAATCGTCGGAGAGCCAGGGCGTCGCCAGCAGCAGACTTAACCGGAACAGCCACCCAACGCGCCAGCCCCATCTTTCATCCGATTTGACGAGAAAAAAGTAAGCCAGCAGCAGCCCGGCGAAGGAAAGCAAAAGCGGGCCGGTTTGTTGCCGGTTCAGGAAGTAACCCTGATAAAAGTAGAGGATGGCTGAGAAAAGAATGAAAAAAACAGTTCTCGCAGATTGCCGCAGATTTGCCACGCCGATGTTCGCCGATTTTCTGCGCTAATCTGCGAAAAAATCGGCGCTAATCGGCGAGAAACCTTACGCCTGAAGCCGCGCATGCGACACACTGTACCAGAACACCATGCCGAAACCGAACGCCAGCATGCAATGGAACACCAGCATGTTGTACTGCCCGAAATACAGCCCCATCGCCACGCCGGTCAGGAAATACAGGGACAGAATGCCTTCCGTCACCGTCAGCCAGTTGATCGCCGGACTCAGGTCCAGCAGCATGTATTTGTTGCCCGACCAGCGGTCGCCCACCGCCCGGACGTTGAACTTGGGCGTCCGGATAAACGGAGTTTTTCGTCCGATAAACCCTTCGATCACGGCCAGCCCGTTATGCAGCGACAGCCCCATCATCAGACAGGAGTACATCAGAAAGTAATACCCGATTTTGCCAACTTCATTCCGTCGTTCGAGCCAGAACGGGATGCCGTAGAAGAGAATCAGGATGAGCAGATTGAGCTGGAAAAAGCTGATGAGGTAGAACGCCGTCGTCAGTTCCGGATGCGTGATGCGGACAAACAGAACCGGGACGCTCAGCACGGCCATTGCCAGAACCAGCACAAACGTCGAGCTGCTCAGCAGGTGGAAAAAAGCGTGCACCTTGACCCGAAAGGGCACATGCGGGGCGGTCAACACCCGGGTCATGAGCTTTCGGGCGCACTCGGCGGCACCTTTCATCCAGCGGTATTGCTGCGATTTCAGGGCGTTCATGGCGACGGGAAGCTCGGCCGGGGAGCCGATGTCTTCACGATAAACAAACTTCCACCCGCGGAGCTGGGCCCGGTAGCTCAGGTCCAGGTCTTCGGTCAGTGTGTCGCTCGACCAGCCCCCGGCGTCCAGAATGGCTGTCTTTCGCCAGACACCCGCCGTACCGTTGAAGTTCATGAAATAGCCTTCCGCATTCCGGCCGCTTTGTTCGATAAAAAAGTGCGCATTGAGCCCGAACGCCTGCAATTTGGTCAGTACCGAATAATCCTGGTTCAGGTGCGTCCAGCGGGTCTGCACAATGCCGACTTTTGGGTCTTCAAAGTGCGGAATGGTTTTCAGCAGAAACTCCGGCTCGGGCATAAAGTCCGCATCAAAGATGGAAATGAACTGCCCCCGCGCCCGTTCGAGCCCATAAGCCAGCGCCCCGGCCTTGAAACCTTTGCGGTCGGGCCGGCGGATGTGTTTGATGTCGATGCCTTTCTGCTGGTATTCGGCCACTTTGCGGGCGATGATCTCCACCGTTTCGTCCGTCGAATCGTCCAGCATCTGGATTTCCAGCTTGGAAGCCGGGTAACGGAGTGAGCAAACGGCGTCAATTAACCGCTCGGCTACATAAAGCTCGTTGTAGATCGGCAATTGAATCGTCACCACGGGCAACTGCTCGTCGGGACGGGCGGCGAAGTTGCGGAAGTAGGCATCCCGCCGTTTTTTATGCACAATGTAGCTGTAGATCAGGCTTACCTGATGCAAATTATAGGTAAACAGGAGAGCCAGGGCCAATCCGTACGCTACTAAAATGACTGTTTCCATAAGTATTTGTCGGCACTCCTACCAATAGCGAAAAATAGTTGTCAGAATCTTGTACCCCGCCAGCACGGTTCCTTTCACCGTTCCAGAAATTTTGGAGAACCCGATCCGCTTCCGGTAACTGACCGGCACTTCCGTACAACGCAAGCCCATTTTGGCGGCTTTTAACTGCATTTCGACCGTCCAGCCGTAAGTTTTGTCCTGCATATTCAACTCAATCAGGCGGTCAAAACGAATGGCCCGAAACGGTCCCAGGTCCGTAAACCGCACCCCGTACAGCTGTTTCAGGAGCCGCGTGGCGAGCCAGTTTCCGAACACCTGCTGCGGCGTCATCGAACCCCGCTGCCGGTTGCCCCGCGCACGGGAGCCAATGACCAGATCCATGCGCTGTTCCAGAATCGGCTTCACCAGCTGGGGAAGCTCTTCCGGATAATCGGAAAAGTCGGCATCCAGAAAAACCACGATGTCCGGCTTTTGTTGAAGATTCTGAGCGTAGGCGATGCCCCGCAGGCAGGCCCGGCCGTATCCCTGGACCGGCTCATGAAGCACGGTGGCCCCGGCCCTGGCCGCTTCCGTAGCAGTCCGGTCGTTGGAATTATTATTGACGACAACCACTTCGCTCACCCAGTCCGTGGGAATAGCGCGAACGACGTTGCCAACGGAGTTTTCTTCGTTGAAAGCGGGAATAATGACGAGAATGCGGGACGGCGACTGCAAGGTTTTCGTACAAGGTTCGGTCAGATATACGCAACGGATTCAAAGTTAGTTCTTTGTCGCTATTGCACCGCTTTTGCGCCTTGGCGGTTAATTTTTATACTTACGGCATGAAAATAGCCTTCATCGGGGCCGGAAACGTGGCCCGCCACCTCGCCGTAGCTTTCGAAAGCGCCGGGCACCAGATCACCGAAATCTACAGCCGGGATGCCAACCACAGCCGCTGGCTGGCGTCCATGCTCTACGACGTTCGCCTCAGCCCGGACCTGAACTTCGACGAAAGTCCGGCGGAACTGTTTGTCCTGGCGGTGCCGGACGACGCCATGGAAGAAGTGGTCAGACAGCTGGTTCTGCCCGAAAACGCCATTCTGGTGCACACCTCGGGCAGCAAAACGCTGAATGAACTGGAAAAATGGGTCGAGATTTACAGCGACGTGCCGGTCCGGACGGGCGTTTTCTACCCCCTGCAGACCTTCAGCAAGGAAACCCCGGCCCTGTCGTTCGAAAGCCTGCCGCTCTGCATCGAAGCCAGCGACAAAGACACCGAAGAGATTCTGGTGAAACTGGGCCAGCAAATGAGCCGGATCGTTTACCTGGTCAGTTCGCAGGAGCGCCGGGTGCTGCACGTGGCGGCCGTGTTTGCCTGTAATTTCACCAATTACCTGCTGGGCGTCGCCAAAGACATCACCGATGCCGAAAACCTCGAATTTGACCTGCTGAAGCCGTTGATTCGGGAAACCATCCGGAAAGCCCTGTCGGCCGAACATCCGGCGCAGGTCCAGACCGGCCCCGCTCGCCGGGGGGATCTGGACACGCTGGCCCTGCACCTCGAATACCTGACCGACAAGCCGGAACTGCTGGAACTGTACCAGCTCCTGACCGACAGCATTCAGAAGTCCGAACCGGGCCTCCGCCGGGTGCCGGATTCGCTGTGAGGATTCGGTAGAAAACCAGACGCTATTTCCTTACCTTTGATTTTTGCAAATCGCCAAGTTATGGAAACAAAATCGCTGGAAGACTTTTACCGGGAAACGGCCACGCTGTTTCCGGAGGGCGTCACGAAAGAAATCGGGCACTTCAATGTCTTCAAAACCGAGGAGGTACACGCCAAATTCCGGAAAAGCATCAAGCCGGTGATGCCTTACAACCGGCGGGCGTATTACAAGATCAGCCTTATCCGCGGCCGCAACCGGGCCGAATATGCCGACAAGGTGATTGACATTGAGACGAACGCGCTGCTCTTCGCCACGCCGAAAATCCCGTACCACTGGGTGCCGCTGGACGACGAGCAGTCGGGCTACTTCTGCATTTTTACCAGCGACTTTCTGGTGTCCGGCAAAAGCGGCGTCGTGCTCGACGAACTGCCCATCTTCCATCCCGGCGGCTACCCCGTTTTTCAACTGACGGCCGAGGCGGTGGAGGACCTGATGTATATTTTTCAGAAAATGGCTAAAGAGCTGGAATCCAGTTACGCCTACAAGTATGACCTGCTGCGGACGTACGTTCTGGAACTGATTCACTACGGGCAGAAGCTACAGCCCGCTTCGGCCGTGCAGGCGGGCCACACGGCGTCGGCGCGGGTCGCGTCCCTCTTCGTCGAACTGCTGGAAAGGCAGTTTCCCATCGAGTCGCCCCACCAGCGGCTGGCCCTCCGGACGGCCAAGGATTACGCCGACCGGCTGGCGGTGCACGTCAATCACCTCAATAAAGTCTTGAAAGAGAAAACCGGGAAGACCACCACCGACCTCATCAGCAGCCGCATTCTGCAGGAGGCCAAAATTCTGCTGAAACAGACCGACTGGACCATTTCCGAAATTGCCTTTTCGCTGGGTTTTGAGGAGGTGGCGCATTTCTCCAATTTTTTCAAAAAGCAGACCACGCTGGCTCCGCTCGTTTTCCGGGCCTGAGCGGCTGATTTGAATTTTGCAAATCATGGATTGATGCTTGCAAACACCCGGGCGACCGGGCAGCCTACTTTTGTGTCATCACTAATCAAACAAAGACAACGATGAACACGAGTAAGATTGCCCTGGTGACCGGCGGTAGCCGTGGACTGGGAAAAAACATGGCGCTGCGGCTGGCCGAAAAAGGAATCGGGGTCGTCATCACCTACAACAGTCAGAAAGAAGAGGCGCTGGCCGTCGTGGCCGAGATCGAAAAAGCCGGTCAGAAAGCCGCCGCGCTGCAACTCAATACGGGCGTGGTCGGTCAGTTCGATGCTTTTTTTGCCCAGCTGCAAACCGTCCTGAACGATACGTTCCAGACCGATCGCTTCGATTTTCTGATCAACAATGCCGGGGTTGGCATCCATGCGGCCTTTTCCGAAACGACCGAGGAGCAGTTCGACCAGCTGATGAACATCCATCTGAAAGGCGTCTACTTTCTGACCCAAAAGGCGCTGCCGATGCTCAACGACGGCGGACGGATCATCAACATCTCCAGCGGATTGGCTCGCTTTGCCCTTCCGGGTTCGTCGGCCTACGGGTCTATGAAAGGAGCCGTGGAAGTGCTGACCCGCTACATGGCCAAAGAACTGGGCTCCAGAGGAATCGCCGTAAACGTGGTCGCTCCCGGGGCCATCGAAACCGATTTTGGCGGTGGTCAGGTGCGCGACAATGCCGAACTCAATCAATGGGTGGCGAGTGCTACGGCCCTGGGCCGGGCTGGTCTGCCCGACGATATTGGTGGGGTGGTGGCCTTTCTGTGCACCGAAGACGCCCGCTGGATCAACGCCCAGCGGATCGAGGTCTCGGGCGGCATGAATCTGTAATGTTAAGGCCGGTACGCAGAGTAAAGCGTACCGGCTTCTCTCCTGCCCGTCAGACGACCCGCCGCAGCCCCGGCACCGCAATCATTTCCATCGTCTGCCAGATCTGGTAAAGCCCTTTGATCTGGTGATAACAACCCCGTTCGGGCGTCACTTTGCAGGTCGTTACGGGTACGCCGGTGCGGTCGAGGGTGCCGAACCACTCCTTGCCGTTCTTGTCGGGAAAATGGTCCCAGAGGTATTCGTGGACCTTCCGAATCCACTTCAGGCAATCGTTCTGCCGGGTCAGCGCGTAAGCCCGGGTGAAGAAGGCGAGCGCCTCGGTATGCACCCAAAGCAGTTTCCGGTCCCATTCGGTAAACAGAAGCGGGCGTTCTTTCAGGTCGGCATACTGAAAAAAGCCCCCATTCGTGTTGTCCCAGCCAATGTCGGCCAGCGGATAGGCCATGAGCAGAGCCTGCTGAACGAGCTTCCGGTTGCCCGTTACCTCGGCGGCGTCAAGCAGATACCCCGCCGTTTCAAAAACCAGTCCGGGATGCAGGCGACGGCCGGGTGCGGTGTCGGAAAAGGCTCCTTCGGGCAGGACATTTTCCCGCAGCAGATTCAGGCGTTTGTCAAAAAACTCGTTCTGCAATTCCTGAACAACGCCTTCGACGGAATCTTTAAAATGGTCCGGTGTCAGCAGCGGCCGGACTTCCAGCAGGGCCTTCAACGTCGTCATGCATTCGCCCAGGCGACGGAATTCGCGAAATCCACCCAGTTCCTCGGCCTGCCGGATTCGTTCCCGCTGCCGGTGCGCCAGCAGATGACCCATCGTCTCAACGGCGATGGCGGCATGTTCCCGTTCGCCCGTGGCGGCAAACAGCTGGGCGAAGGCCATCGCCGCAAAGCAGTCCGGCAGCACATCGGGGCTGGGCGCGACGGGTCGGCCCCGGCGGTCTACCACCGCCAGCCAGCGGCCAGTTTCGGTGCGACCGTGGTGGCGCAGAAAGTCGGCTCCGTGGCGGGCCAGGTCCAGCCAGGACGGCTGGGCATCCACGCGGTTGTAAAGCCAGGCGAACGCCCACACCTGCTGGGCCTGCAAATGGACGGATTTGTCCGTATCGGTAGGGTCGCCGGCGGCATTCAGCGCATTGAAATAGCCTCCTGACTGAGTATCGCGACTGTGCGCTACCCAAAAGGGAATGACCGACCGAAAAAGAGCCTCCTGATAGAGGACAAACCATTTACCAAATTCCATAAACACACAAAGCCAGCCGCAAACTTTGGGAAAGTTTGGAAACTTTGCCAAAGTTTCGAGCGAACGCGTAATTTCGTGCAACCAGTATTCCCACGCATGAGCGCTATTCAGGACCGATTTAAACGCATTACAACCTTTATTTTCGACGTAGACGGGGTATTGACCGACGGCTCCGTCAATGCCCTGGCATCGGGCGAAATGTACCGGACGTTCAACATCCGCGACGGCTACGGTATCGAACGGGCCATCCACGCGGGGTACCGGGTAGCCATCCTGTCGGCGGGCAATCAGGTCGGGGTGCGCAAGCGGCTGGAATTCCTTAAGATTACCGATATCATGATGGGCGGTCCGACCGACCAGAAGCTGCACGCCTACCTCGGTTACCTCAACCAGCACAAACTGACGGAGGACGAAGTGCTGTACATGGGCGACGACCTGCCGGATTTTCCGGTGCTTCGCCGCCCGAATCTGCTGAGTACCTGCCCGGCCGACGCGGCCGATGAGGTGCAGGCGGTATGCGACTACATCTCCCCCAAACCCGGCGGACGAGGGGCCGTGCGCGACATCATCGAACAGGTGATGAAAGCGCAGGGCAAGTGGCTCGCCTGGGTGACGGACGAGGAGCCGTTTAAACTGCACAACGAAGTCTAAACGTGCGATTGCTCCGTTGGGCGGGAAGGTGGCGTTGAACGGAGTTTCGCTTCTTGCCTCCACCTCACCCGCGAAAGAACCCTTTTTCCAAAGCTAACCGGACATGAAAAAAATTGCCCTTTTTGCCTGCCTCGTTTGTTTACCCTTTATGCTCAACGCTCAGGACTACAAGAATAAAATCACTCTCGTCATTCACGGTGGAGCCGGTACGATTACCCGCAGCAACATGACCCCGGAGAAGGAACGGGCGTACAATGATGCTCTGAAGCAGGCCCTGCAGGCGGGTTATGCCGTACTCAAAAAAGGCGGCACCAGTCTGGATGCCATCGAAGCGGCCATTCACGTTATGGAAGACTCGCCACTGTTCAATGCGGGCAAAGGGGCCGTTTTTACGCACGACGGCAAAAACGAGCTGGATGCGTCCATCATGGAAGGCAAAAACCTGATGGCCGGGTCGGTGGCCGGGGTGACGGTGGTGAAAAACCCGATTTCGGCTGCCCGAAAAGTGATGGAAAAGTCGGAGCACGTGATGATGGTCGGGAAAGGCGCGGAGGAGTTTGCCAAAAAACAGGGCCTGGAGATTGTAGACCCGAGCTACTTCTACACCGAAGCCCGCTGGAAAGCGCTGGAAAAGGCCATGAAGGAAGAAAAAGTGGAACTCGACCACTCGGCTAAAGACACGACCGGCGCGCTGATGCACGACCTGATTTTTATCGAAGGGAAAAAATACGGCACCGTGGGTTGCGTGGCCCTGGACCAGTACGGCAACCTCGCCGCCGGAACGTCTACGGGCGGCATGACCAACAAGAAATACGGCCGGGTTGGCGACGCGCCGATTATCGGAGCCGGAACGTACGCCAACAACGCTACCTGCGCCGTGTCGGCCACGGGGCACGGCGAATATTTCATCCGGTCGGTGGTTGGCTACGACATCTCGGCCCTGATGGAGTACAAAGGCTACAGCCTTCAGAAAGCAGCCGACGAAGTGGTGATGAAAAAGCTGGTGCAGCGCGGCGGCGAAGGCGGCGTGATTGCCCTCGACCGGAAAGGCAACATTGCCATGCCCTTCAATTCGGAAGGCATGTACCGGGGCTTCATCAAAGCCGACGGAACGATGGAAGTCCGGATTTACAAGAACTAAGGCTTTCTGCTGGCGGTAGTTAGCCTCTGAGACAGCGGGTTAACTACCGCATAATTAATTTACCAAATTTTATCGACCGGATTTACATATTAAGGATTATTAAGTTAAGGAGAGTTGTTATTTTGCTGGAGCAAATAGCGCTCTGTCCGTGATCTCGTTACTACCTCCCGTACATGTCATTTATGACCGTGATACCAGCGGTCATCACCTCGATTACCTGCAATGTCTGGCGAACTTTCTCCTTCATCAGGAGGAAGAACTGCGAATGCAGTACGTTTTTGCCGTTCACGAAGCCTCCCGAACTCGGTTTAAGGAGTACGAGGCGCACCTGAAGTTTCATTACCTGCCTGCGGCCGAAATCGACGTTTTTTCGAAGGAGCCTTCGGTGATCCGCCGGGCCAGCGCCGAAATGCATTACATGCTCGGAATCGCAGCTTTGCTGGGGGCAAAACAAGTGCTGATCATGCAGCTGGAGCCGTTTCAGCTGGAGATTTCGCGCTGGTGGGTAAGGCGTTCCGGGGTGCAGTTCAGCGGCATTCTGTTCTTTCCGTTCTGCCGGGAGTTCGAAAGCGGGGCAACCTGGAAGGACAGCCTGCGCCGGGAGTTTCGCGGCCTGCGGAAAACGTTGCAGACGTACTGGATGCTCCAGAACCCGAACCTGAAAACCGTTTATTTCCTGAACGACCCCGAAGCGGTGGCGACCTATAACCAGCGTTTCGGCTCCCGCTTTCGCTACCTGCCCGATCCGATTCAGCAGGTGGCGCCGCCCGACGATTCCGTTGCCAGCGTGAAAAAGCGGCTGGGCGTGCCCGAAGACAAGTTTGTCTGTCTGATCTACGGCCACCTTTCTCCGCGAAAAAATATCCCCAATATTCTGAAATCACTCGCCTTCCTGCCGGAATCGGTGCGGAGCCGCATGTGTCTGCTGATCGCCGGTGAAGTCGAGCCCGGTTATGAAGCGGTTATCAGTCCGGCACTCCGCGAAGCCGGGGAGGCCTATCCTGAGCTGACGATTGTAAACATGTTTGAGTTTGTCGGCCCGGAACGGACCGGTGAGCTGTTTGCCTGCTCGGATACTATTCTGATTCCTTACCTCAATTTTTACGGTTCGAGCAACATCATCGGGCTGGCCGCCAAATACGGCAAGCCGCTGGTTGGTTCCAGCCTGGGCCTGATTGGAAAGCTCATCGGGCATTACAGGCTCGGTGTCAGAGTCGCCCCGGACAAGCCTGCAGCCATTGCGGAAGGCATCCTCGACTGTCTGCACGCCGGAAGCCTCGACCCGCAAAACGCGGAAGCCTACCTCAAACAGCACACTACCGAACAGTTCAGCCAGGCGCTGCTGATGCCGGAACGGGTGATGGCGTAGCGTTACCAGTTGGAGACCAGCTCCTCGAACCGTTCGTGCAGATACTTGGTCCGTTCACCCGGCCGCCCGTCGGCGATTGTCAGGTCGCCGATTTGCGTGATGGGCAGCACCTGTTTGGTCGAGCTGGTGGTAAAGACTTCATCGGCATCGTAGAGTTCCGAAAGCAGAACGGGCCGTTCCTCGATGACAAAATCGGCCTTGGCCAGCTGGAGGACCGTTTTCCGGGTAATGCCGTGCAGAATGTGGCGGTTGGGCGTAATGAGCCGATTGCCGTTCAGAAGGAACACGTTGCTGCGACTGAGTTCGCTGATCTCGCCGTTTTTGTGGTAAAGAACATCCTGCGCTTTGGCCGCTTGAATGGCCGTCGCCAGCATGATCACGCGTTTGTAATCCGTGGTTTTCACTTCCGCCATCTCGCGGACATATTCATCCAGAATGACCTTGATGCCGTTTTCGTGCTGGCTGTGGGCCGCCGGGGGGAGTTCTTCGGCCATCATCATCAGGTTGGGCTGAAGAACGGATATACTGTCCGGACTGTAACCGCCGGTCAGCACGAAACGAACGCCGACATCGCCGCCGCCGCTTTTTTCGATCAGCGTCATAACCGTCCGGTAAGCTTCGTCTTTCTGAATCGGCACCGTCATGTGCAGCATGGCCGCCGAATTCATGAACCGCTGCCAGTACCAATCCCACTGAAAAGGTCGGCCGTTGTAGGTCCGGAAATAATCGAAAAGGCCGTAGCCACGTAGCAGCCCGAGGTCCGTGGCACCGATCGCCAATTGCTCGACAGGGCAGATTTGTCCGTTCAGAAAGCCGTAGTATGCCATGAAGAAAGATTTCTGAATCTGGATTACGCTGATTGAGATGATTAGCTGTGATTGGCTTCGCCTGATTTTAAATCACAGCTAATCATCTCAATCAGCGTAATCCAAGTTCAAGATTACACTAGTTTTTTGTATTTAATCCGCTTCGGCGTGGCGTCGGTGCCCAGTCGTTTGCGGCGGTTTTCTTCGTATTCCGAGAAGTTGCCTTCGAACCAGTAAACCTGCGATTCGCCTTCAAATGCGAGGATGTGCGTAGCCACCCGGTCGAGGAACCAGCGGTCGTGGCTGATGACCACGGCGCAGCCTGCGAAGTTTTCGAGACCTTCTTCCAGTGCCCGCAGCGTGTTGACGTCCAGGTCGTTGGTCGGTTCGTCGAGCAGCAGCAGGTTGGCGCCTTCTTTCAGCATCATCGCCAGATGCACGCGGTTGCGCTCTCCGCCCGAGAGGTTGCCGATTTTTTTCTCCTGGTCCGAACCCGAAAAGTTGAACCGGCTCACGTACGCCCGGGCGTTGGACTGTTTGCCGCCGAGAATGACCCATTCACTGCCGCCGGAGATCGTTTCAAAGACGGTTTTGTTCGGATCGAGGCCATCGTGTTCCTGATCGACGTAAGCCCATTTGACGGTTTCGCCGACTTCAAACGTCCCCGCATCCGGTTTTTCCTTCCCGGTGATGAGTTTAAACAGCGTCGTTTTACCGGCCCCGTTCGGCCCGATGATGCCCACAATACCGGCTTGTGGAAGCTGGAAGTCGAGGTTTTCGTAGAGTAGCCGGTCGCCGTAGCCTTTCGCCACGCCATGCGCTTCGATGACCTTTGAGCCCAGACGCGGTCCGGCCGGGATGAAGATTTCAAGTTTGTCTTCTTTCTGGCGGTTATCCTCGCTCAGCAGCTTTTCGTAGGCACCCAGACGGGCTTTCGATTTGGCCTGACGGGCTTTGGGAGCCATGCGCACCCATTCCAGTTCGCGCTGCAGGGTCTTCTGTCGCTTCGATTCCTGCTTTTCTTCCTTGACCAGGCGGTTTTGCTTTTGTTCGAGCCAGGATGAGTAATTGCCTTTCCAGGGGATGCCTTCGCCGCGGTCGAGTTCCAGAATCCAGCCCGCCACGTTGTCGAGAAAGTAGCGGTCGTGCGTCACGGCGATGACCGTTCCGGCATACTGCCGGAGGTGTTCTTCCAGCCACAGCACCGATTCAGCGTCGAGGTGGTTGGTCGGCTCGTCGAGCAGCAGCACGTCGGGCTGTTGCAGCAGCAGGCGGCAGAGGGCCACGCGCCGTTTTTCCCCGCCGGAGAGGGTCGCCACCAGCGCATCGGAGGGCGGACAGCGCAGGGCATCCATTGCCTTTTCGAGGCGGTTGTCGAGTTCCCAGGCGTTTAGATGGTCCAGTTTTTCCTGCACCTCGCCCTGGCGGGCAATCAGTTTGTCGAAGTCGGCATCGGGGTCACCAAAGGCTTCGTTGATCTGGTCGAACTCTTTCAGCAGGTCCACAATCTCCTGTACGCCTTCCTGCACCACCTCCAGCACCGTCTTGGCCGGGTCGAGCTGCGGTTCCTGTTCGAGCATGCCGACCGAGTAGCCGGGTGAGAAGACAACATCCCCCTGAATGTTTTTATCCTGTCCGGCAATGATTCTCAGCAGGGTAGATTTACCGGACCCGTTGAGCCCTAAAACGCCAATTTTAGCGCCGTAAAAAAAGGAAAGATATATATTCTTTAGGATTTGTCGATTGGGCGGGATAATTTTACTGACACCCGCCATGGAAAAAATAATCGTTTCCTGGCTCATTTTTTGCGTACATTTGTCTTCGGGCAAATATCACAAATTAAACCCATAGCTTAGCCTTAAAAGAGTAAAAAATGGAACAGGCTCAATTGGTAGACGAATACGGTTACGTCAAAGACGGAAAGGTATTCTTAGCGGGCTACCTCAGCTATCCGGACCGGCAAATCGGCGAAGTAAAACGTACGGAGCAGGAAGCTCTGGATTACTTCAAAAACCGTTTTGCGATCGCTGAAAACAAAGTGAATCAGTTGGAGCAGGAAGTTGAGGAAGCCCAGAACAAAGGCTCGTACTTAACGAAACTGGTGCAACTGCGGAAGAAACTGCTGAGTTTCGACGCCATCGGAAACTTCGTACCCCTGCTGAACCGGCTCGACGCGCTGGAAGAGGTGCTGGTTGCTCTCATTGAGAAAAACCAGCTCAAAAACCTCGAAATCAAACGCGCCCTGCTAGGCGAAGCGGAAGCCATCGCCGACAGCACCGACTGGAAGACGACGGCCGACGAACTGCAGGAGATCAAGACCAAATGGATCAAAACCGGCCCGGTCGACAAAGACCAGGACGCGACCATTGAAGAGCGTTTTCAGCAGACCCTCGACGGATTCTTTCAGCGCCGGCGCGAATTCTTTAACGAACAGAACAAGATCATTCAGGAGCGGATCGAGAAGTACGAAAGTCTCATCCAGCAAGCCGAACGGGCGGCGAAGAATGTTATCTACGCCGAACGAAACCGCCCGCTTACTCCGAGCAATCCGGATGCCCAGAACTCGTACGGCCGCCCGGCCCAGGTTGGGTCCGAAGAGCGCTTTATGAAGACGCTCACGGAGTCTTACCAGCTTGTCCGGCAATTGAACAACGAGTGGAAGGAAGTCGGCGAAATCCCGATCAAGCGGTCGGGCAAACTGCTGAAAAATTTCCGCCGGGCTACGAAGACGATTTTCGACAAATACAACCTCGCCCGCGGCATCCAGCCGAAGGTTCGCATCGACCCGCGCGTGGAGCAGCAGATGAAAATGGCCGACGAAGCCGAGCGCCTCGCCAAGTCGCCGGACATTGCTACTTCGGCTGACCGCGCCAAGACGCTGCTCAACCAGTGGAAGGAAATCAAGATTCCGTTCAAACTGGTCGACAAAGCCGTGTCGGAACGCTTCCGGGCCGCCTGCGACAAGATTTTCGAGCTGAATTACCTGCACCGCGTGCTGCAGCGTAAATACCCGGCTTTTGAACTGAAAAGCAAGAGCGAGCAACTCCGGACCAAAATCCGGGAGATGGAATACCTCGTCCGCCGCGAGAAAAGCGATTTGTCGCTGGCCATGAACAGCCTCACGCTCACCGGCGACCCCGACCTGGACAAGCAGGCACAAGGCAAGATCAACACGCAGAAGCGGAAGATTGCCATGAAGGAGGTCATCCTGACGGAGTTCCAGAAGGAGCTTTCGACGCTGGAGTAAGCCTTAATACCATAGAAAAGCCCCGTTGGACATGTCCGGCGGGGCTTTTTCATTAAACAGATGCCATATCTTGGAGATATGGCATCTGTTTAATGAAAAAGAAGGGGTGGAAGAATCACTTTCCGGTTCTTTGCTGTTCTTTAGGAAACAGGGTCTTACAACAGATGACAGCTTATCAACCCATCGACCGCGCCTTCTACGACCATATCCAGGCCACGGCGCAGCAGAAAAAATTCGTCCGCTTCGAGTTCCTGACGGACCTGCACGAATATTACAAACGCGATGCCCTGATCAAATCCGTCGAAACCCGTGAGGATGGGGAATACCTGATTCTGGCGGCGGGCGACGAAATCCGGCTCGACCGGGTTATCAGCGTCGGCGGCGTAATGTCCCCGCATTTTCCGGGGTACGAGAGCACCTACGCCTGTAGTCTGTAAGCTGTATGCAGCATTTGCTTGCCCAGATTGAGCGCATTACGCCCATGTCCGGGGCGTTTCGGGAAGCGCTGGCGGAGGCGGTCAAGATTCGGAATCTGCCCAGAGGCACCTTGCTCCTGCAGCCCGGACAGGTCTGTAACCAGTTGTGGTTTGTAGAAAAAGGGCTGGCACGGGCTTTTTATCTGGAAGAGGACAAGGAGTTAACGTCCTGGTTCATGGCCGAAGAGGAGTTCATTATTTCCGTCTACAGCTTCTTCAGCCAACAACCCGCGTACGAATTTATCGAACTGCTGGAAGACAGCACGATCGTGGCGATTTCGTTTCAGAATCTCCAGCGCCTGTACGACCAGTTTCCGGAGTTCAACCGGGTTGGCCGGGTGCTGACCGAGACCTATTACGTACGCAGTGAAGAGCGGACGCGGCAACTCCGCATGCAGACCGCCCAGGAGCGTTTTGAACAGCTTATGGCTACCTCGCCGCACCTGTTCAACCGCGTTCCGCTGAAACAGATTGCTTCCTATCTGGGCATGACGCCGGAGACGCTGAGCCGGATGCGGGCCAAAGCAAGAAGGAACGTTTCTTGATATATGTCAAGGCAGGTGTTGAAAAGTGATTGCACTTTTGGTAAAGTAATCACCTAATCAAAACGCCTGTCTTCTTTATGAAAAGATTTATTCTGTTTCTCCTTTTTTAGTTCTATCAATCACTTTCTATGCCTGTGAGCAGGATAAAGAAACACTTCCGGTTTCTCCGGTATCCTCAGACCCTCACGTTGTGGCCGCGAAGGCCTGGTTTGATAAGGTAGGCTACGGAAAAAACAACCGAGTTACCGCCGGAACGAAATCAAAAAACAAAACACCAAGATGGGAAAAAGGCGAAAGCTATGAGCTGAATGGTGAAACCGTGGTTGAACTACCGCTGGATTACGAAGCGGTTCAGGGTGCCCGCAAAAACCGTGATCATTCCAAACCGGATGCAGTGTATCGGGAGGACCCCTACGAAAACATTACGGTTCTGACAAAGTATGTAGTTGTCAGAGACAAAAATGGGAATTATCGCTCCCTGATCATGAAAGTGGTGGCCTCTGGTATATTTTTTATCAATAAGATAAGAAGCATGCTCTTGACAAAAGCTCTTTCCGGCAGGTTGTAAAAGACTTTACGGGCTATGTGCTTTTCTTTGACTGGAATGAAAACTTACAGTATGGGGCACGTTATCAGATTGGACATTACATTGGGGAAGTTTCCCCCGTAACAGAAAACGCGCGTATGGCGCAACCTAATCTGGTGTGCCAGCCGACGTATATTGACTGGTACGAAAGAACTTGCGTGGGTGACGTTTGTACAGAATGGCAATACACCCACACAGATATTTCTTTTAATTGTTTTGCTACTCCGGGTGGGACCGTAACGACAGGAACCCCGACTGGCAATCCGGGAGAGCCAACTGGAATTGGCGGAACAGGGAATACGGGTACTCAAGCTGTCCAGTATAATTTTGGTGGGCAGGGTGCGCCCGTTATCAACAGCATTCAGTCATATCTTCGTTGCTTTGGAAGCAATTAGTTTGTGAACGCACAGCAATTTAAGTTTTCTATCACGGTTCATGTGCAGGAACCGTCGCCGGGCAGTGGCTCTTCTATTGGAGTTGATAATTCAATAGGCATACCTGCATTGAGGTAACAAAAACTAATCGTAGCAATCCAAGTGAAAGCATAACGCAGGTAATCGGCTTCTATCCGGCCAACGGACCACTTTCTTTGATACAGCCTGTAGCACCAGTATTAAAAGACAATGGAGACAATGTGACAAGGGATAATTATACTGTTCATGTTACGTATCCCGACGTAACCCCCGGCCAGTTTGCTGGGGCGCTGTACGGGATAGATATGTACTCAGACGCTACCTATCACCTGGCTAATTTCAACTGCACCACGTTTGTCATCCGGGTCATGGAAGCGGCTCAGCTGAGCATCCCCAAAACGATAGCGCAGATTGGTTTAGGCAGCGGCTACTCGCCGGGACAGCTTGGGTGGGACCTGCGCAACTGGCAGTCGAATCCCAACGTGAACCGGGCGACTCATCAACCTGGCATCAGTTACAAAGCTTGTCAATAAAAATTTATATTAGAACAAGGCTCATTCCTTGTTCTATAATTTTGACAATAATGAAAAAGAGCATAAAAATATTCGTTATTATTTCTGGATTAGTTCTTTTGTCGAATGTGCCACCAATACGCTGGATAGTATACTTTGGTAAAGACCATGTCTATTCCACAGCGCAAGGAGTAATTTTCGAGGAATTACCAGCGTTTGGCGCACCTTACAAAAATGTAGAATCAAATTTCATTAAATACAAGTATTTATTAGCTGATAAAGGGGATACTATTCTGTACCGAACATTTTCGAAAAATGCACTAAAATTTTGGAATTGGTATGACTATCTATATCATCCACGCTATAAACTTCCTTATATGAATAAGGATGAAATGCCTAAACGGAACGAAAAAATTTATGAATTGTATCGGCAGCGATATGACTCATTGCAAGGTATTAATAGGTAATTCGTCCTAAGCAGAATATTAGGTTTACTACGCAATAAAATTTACAAGAAATGACAAGATTCTAAGAGAAAAGCAACAGACGAACAAACCCTAAAAACCATTTTAATCGGTGAGAAACAACGTTTTGAGAAAGGTAGGCGTAGGATTCTTTGTAGTAACTTTATTGCTTAACATCCCTCCATTACGTTTCCTAACTGACTTCGGCACGAATTACCATTACAGCACAAAAGAAGGGTTCGACTGGTGGGAGATAAACAACTTTGCTCCTACTTTTACTGGAGTGAGAAGTAATTTTAATGACTATAAAATGACACGCTTTATGCCCGCAGACACGGTGTTATACCCGTACGTTTGCTAAAAATCCGCTTCGCTTCCGGCGGTGGTACGACTACCTCTTTCATCCCCGTTATCAGTTGCCTTACATTGACCCCGAACAGGTTCCCAACTTGTCAAGACAGGTAGAGAAGCGCTATGAGGTGAGTCTCGATTCCTTGCTTAGAGCACAAGGCAGAAGGGTTACATATTGACCGCTTCGTCATTGACTGCACTACCAGTCAGAGTACTCTGTTGCTGCGCGGCTTTATCGGGTTTGTAACTCACAAAGAAGTTAATCCAAGTGCGCCGCGCAACCCGGAAAAAATAAGGCGTCAGCAGGACGATGCACGGTAGCAGAAAATAGAGAAAATTCATGACGTCCACATCCAGCAACACCACCAGCAGTACAAAGGTGGAAATCGTAAAAGCGACGTACAGCGCGTAGCTGACGTACATGGCTCCAAAATAAAAGCCCGGTTCCGGCTCGTAATCCTGGCCGCAGACCGGGCATTTTTTGTGCATACGGTCAAACGTTTTCAGATTGAACGCTTGACGGCCCTCAAAAAAATCTCCTTCCTGACAGCGGGGACATTTGTTGAAAAGAATGCTGTATAATTTAGTCCCTTTGAGCATGGGCAAATTCATTTGCGCAGCAAGGTACGGGTAGCCAAAAAGAAAATCTGTGATCTACGTCACATTCGCCGCTAAAAAAAGATACGCAATTTGTTGCGTACCTACAGAGCACTTACGGCTTCTTCCGTTTCAGCGCCAGATCGTGCGCCGTGTCGTAGTAACTCCGCAGGTTGGTCCAGTCGAAGACGTCGGAGATGTTCTCGACCCGGTTCCGCTGGGCGATGCGGTCGCGCTGCGAGAGGCGCACAAAGCGGAACAGGATGTTGGCTAACTGGTCGGCGGCCTCGTTGAAGTTCTGCGTCTTGCGGTTGACGACGTAAATACCCCGGCTTTCGTAATCCCGCATGATCTGCTGGATGAAATCGCCGAAGCCCGACAAATCGCTCGTCACGGTCGGAATGCCCCGCACGACGCATTCCAGCGGCGTGTAGCCCCACGGCTCGTAGTAGCTCGGGAAAATGCCGAGGTGGCAGCCCCGGACAAACTGCCCATAATCCAGACCAAAGAGCGGATTAGTTGAAGCAATGAAGTCCGGATGGTAAACCACTTTAACGCGGTCCTGCTCGTTGTTGATCAGCTTAACCTGCCGGATAAACCGCACCATGTCGTCCTCCTGCACCAGATCGTGCGTAACAAAAGGCGGCAGTTTGTGCGTTTTCCAGCTCTGAACCGTCCGCCGCAGCCGGAGCCGCCAGTATTCATCGACAAACTGGTTCAGGTCCGGCAAGTCGATGTCCTCGCGCGAGGCGGCCTCCTTGAACAATTGGTTTCCGATCTGCTCCTCGATAGCTTTGCAGGTTTCCTGAATCTCGTTGAGCAGTGCGCGGCTGTGCAGCACGTCCGGGTCGATGGAGTGGTACGGCTGCTTCGTGACCAGAAACATAATGACGGTCATGTCCATGCCCGCCTCCCGCATTTTCCAGTTGAGCCGGGCCAGCGCCTCCAGCGTCAGGTCGTAGCCTTTATTGCTGAATTCGTAGCGGCCGGAGGTGAAGAAATACAGTGTTTTTTCCAGATCGAAAGAATAGCTCTGGAAGAAGTGCCCCATCACAAATTCATGAATCCGTTCCTTGTATTTGACGTGCAGGTTCTGAAATTCGTGGACGGCGGCAAAGCGGGTAATATTAAGTCCGTTCGGTAAAATCAGGTCCGGAATGCGGCCGAGAAAAACCTCGCACTCGCGGGCCGTAACATCGCTCACGGTCGTGAAGACGTGCGACTGCTGGGCGGCCAGCCGTTCGATAGTCGCCTGGGCTTCGATGCCGTAATGGCGGGCCTCCTTGGCCCAGTCGAAGAAGGGCAGCTTGCCGTAAAAACCCGACTCATTCATGGCCAGATACCGGCCCAGCATGGTGGCGTGGGTCGTGAAGATGGTGGCCACCTTGACGTTATCGCGCCGGAGTTCGGGCAGGCCGCTGCTGGCCATCCATTCGTGGAAATGGGCCGCAATGTCGAGCTTGCGGGCGTGATTTTCCGCCAGCATCGTCAGAAAAAGGCGGACCATTTCGCCGAAGGCAACCACTTGGTTGACAAGCGGCTCGGCATTCAGCGTCGAGATGCCGTGGTGTTCCCAGAGCAGGTATTTTACCCGGTTGGTCTGTTCGGGAGTAAGGCTGTTGAGGCCAAACAGAACGACCCGGGGCTTGCCCGTAACGAGCCAGTATCCGTATTGTACTTCAAATCCGAGCGTGCGCATGGCTTCGACCGTCTGGCCGATTTCGGTGCCGTCGTCGTGCCGGATGGGCTCCAGTTCAATGTTGGCTTTATTGGGAAAATAAGGTCCCAGCGCAATGTAGTCATCGCCCCACTTCTCGACCATCGAGGGCACCTTTGAGCGGATTACGGTGTAAATACCGCCAACCTGGTTACAAACTTCCCAGGCAACTTCAAGTAACAGCTTACGCTTTTGTGTATGGAGAATCGGTTCCAAAATGGTACGGTTGGAATAGGGACGACTAAACTTAGTATATTTCGGCAATTCAACAAAAATAGCTTTTTATTCCTGCCCGTTGCGTGTTTCACCCAACAAAGCGTTTCGACTTTAAAAATCTAATCAACCCCATTCCAATCTATGTCCACCGAAACCCGGCACGTGCTGCTCATGGACGGCCCCGACAGTACGGGCCTGATTCATAAAGTAACCGGCGTGCTTTACAACCACAACCTGAATATCATCCGGAATGACGAATACGTAAGCCCCGACCGGCAGTTTTTCATGCGGACCGAGTTTGAGGGCGAACTCGGCCGGGAGGCGCTACTGGACGAACTGGGCCGGACGCTGCCCGGGGAGGTCAACCTACGCATCAATCCGAAGAAAAAGAAGAACATCGTCGTTTTTGCCACCAAGGAGCACCACTGCCTGGGTGAACTGCTGATCCGCTACGCGTTCGACGAACTGGACGCCGACATTCTGGCCGTGGTCAGCAACTACAATACGCTTCAACCGCTGGTGAGCAAATTCGGGATTCCGTTCCATTACATCTCCCACGAACACCGGACCCGCGAGGAACACGAGGAGGCCATGCTGCGGACGCTGGCCATCTACGAGCCGGAATACCTGGTGCTGGCCAAATACATGCGCGTATTGACCCCAGCGTTCGTAGACCATTTTCCGAACCGCATCATCAACATCCACCATTCCTTCCTGCCCGCCTTTATCGGGGCCAATCCATACCGGCAGGCGTATGAGCGGGGCGTAAAGATCATCGGCGCTACGGCCCATTTTGTGAACAACCACCTCGACGAAGGGCCCATTATCGCCCAGGATGTCAAAGAGGTGCACCACCGGCAAACAGCCGGCGATATGGCGACCGAAGGCCGTGATGTGGAAAAACTGGTGCTTTCCAAAGCGCTGAATCTGGTGTTCAACGACCGGGTGTTCATTCACCGGAACCGCACGATTATTTTGTAACTTTTCAAGAAACAAAAAGGATAATTTCTGAATTTGCTATCTTTCGCTTTCAAAATGTGCTTTTACTAACCTAATACCTCCTGCCCTGACAGACTCATGCAGCAATTACAAGCAATTGATTACAGTGTATTCTTCATTTATTTCGTAATCGTAGCGGCCTACGGCTACTGGATTTACAAGCGAAAACAAAACAAAGAGCAGTCGTCCACCGATTTTTTTCTGGCCGAAGGGTCGCTGACCTGGTGGGCTATCGGTACTTCTCTGATCGCCTCCAACATCTCCGCTGAGCAGTTCATCGGCATGTCGGGCAACGGGTTTTCCATGGGTCTCGCCATCGCCACGTACGAATGGATGGCCGCCGCTACGCTGATCATCGTCGGCGTTTTCTTCATGCCGATCTACCTGAAGAATCACATCTTCACGATGCCCCAGTTTCTGCGGCAGCGGTACAACGACACCGTCGCGACGATTATGGCCGTTTTCTGGCTGTTTCTGTACGTGCTGGTAAACCTGACCTCCATCCTGTTTCTGGGCGCGCTGGCCGTATCCACCATCTCGGGGATTGATTTCTGGTTCTGCATGATCAGCCTGGCTATTTTCGCCCTCATCATCACCATCGGCGGGATGAAGGTAATCGGCTACACGGACGTGATTCAGGTGTTCTTCCTGATTCTGGGCGGTCTGGCAACGACCTATCTGGCCGTAAACCTGGTTTCGGAGCAGAACGGCCTGAACGGCCTCGGCGCTGGCTTTGACCTCATGCTGTCCAAGTCCGCCGATCACTTCAACATGATTTTTGAGCGCAACAACCAGAATTACGCGGCCTTACCCGGCCTGACTGTCCTTTTCGGAGGGATGTGGATTGTGAACCTGAACTACTGGGGCTGTAACCAGTACATCACCCAGCGCGCACTGGGTGCCGACCTGAAAACGGCCCGGAACGGTATTCTCTTCGCCGCTTTCCTGAAGCTGCTGATGCCGCTGATCGTCGTTATTCCGGGCATTGCGGCCTACACGCTGTACCAGCAGGGCCTGTTTCAGACCGAAATGCTGACCAACGGCCAACTGAACCAGGACCGCGCTTATCCGGTGCTGCTGAACCTGCTGCCCCCGGGTCTGAAGGGACTTTCGTTTGCCGCCCTGACCGCCGCGGTTGTGGCTTCGCTGGCCGGGAAAGCCAACTCGATCTCGACCATTTACACGCTCGATATCTACAAGAAATTTATCAACAAGGACGCTTCCGAGCGGACGCTGGTGCGGATTGGCCGGATCACCATCCTGATTTCGCTGATTCTGGCCATCATCATCTCGCCGTACATGGGCATCGACAAGAAAGGCGGCTTCCAGTTCATTCAGGAAATGACGGGTCTGGTTTCGCCGGGTGTCTTTGCGGCGTTTCTGATGGGCTTTTTCTGGAAGCGGACCAATACGGCCGGGGCCATGTTCGCCATCGTGGGCGGCTTTCTGCTGGCGCTGTTCTTCAAATTCCTGCTGCCCGAAACGTTTGATCTGTCGGGTCTGCAACCCTACGGCTTTGCCTACCTGAATCAGGAAGCCGGCCGCTACGAAATTCCTTTCCTGGACCAGATGGGCTTTATCTTCCTGATCTGCGTGGCGGTAATGTTTGTGCTGGGCTTGCAGCGCCCGAGTCTGAAAGGGCTGGAAATCGACGCCACGATGTTCCGGGTGCGGTCAGGCTTCGCGCTGGGCTCCCTGGTCATCGTCGTGATTCTGACGTTCCTGTACGGGTATTTCTGGTAAGAAATTTGAAGGTTTAACGTGGCTCCGCCCCTCTACTCGCATTGAGGCGGAGCACGTTAAACCTTCAAATTTCAACCTTCAACCTTAACTGGCGAATCAGCGCCGGATCAGTGCCTAGCCGTTCGTATTCGTCCGGGACGACCGACGCCATGGTAAGACTGGGATGCCGGAACGTCATCGGGCTGGGTTCTACTTTTTTGCCGGTCAGGTGCAGGGCCTGTACGCCGGTGGCGGCAATCCGGGTGGCGTTCTGGGGAGTTACGCCCGCTCCGGCCATGATCTGGATGCGTCCTGCCGCCTGCTTTACGAGTTTTTCCAGCAGCAAAATGCCTTTTTCGGCGGAAGCCTGCTGACCGGACGTTAAAATCCGCTTCGCGCCCGTCCGGATAACGGCCTCCAGGGCTTCCTCCGGGTCGCGGCTCATGTCGAAGGCCCGATGAAACGTGACGGGCAGCGGATGAGCCAGCTCGACCAGCTCCCGGGTCCGTTCTTCATCAACCGTTCCGTCGGCGCGGAGCAGGCCAAAAACGAGCCCATCGACTTCACAGGCCCGGGCACTCCGCACGTCCCGCTGCATCACTTCAAATTCCAGATCGGTATACAGGAAATCCCCGCCCCGCGGCCGAATCATCACGTATAGTTCGATGACCAGCAGCTCGCGGGCGGCCTGAATGAGTCCGTAACTGGGCGTAGTGCCGCCTTCGGGCGCTCCGCCGCAGAGTTCAATCCGGTCGGCTCCGCTGTCCTGCGCGATTCGGCAGGAATCCAGCGAAAAAGCGCAAACTTCGACCTGCATGCCGCTTAATGAGCTCCGTTGCCGTTGTGTGCCAGCGCCGCCGCCTTCTTCAGGCCAATGGCTGAGTAAACCAGGTCCGTCAGGAAGGTGATCAGCTCGTCCTCATTTTTTGTATCCCCAAAATCGGTCAGCGAAGGCAGGTGCTGCATGAAAAACGCCTGATAATGGGCCATTTCGATCAGCGTGCTGGTGAGCGAGCGGGAATATTTATACTTCGGACTGCACTCGTGGATAATGTCCGCTATGTGCGCACAGAGGTCTTTGTACGGCTTAAACAACTGCTGTTTGTTGTCTTCCGTCACATGCTTGGTCAGGTACGCTTTGCTGGCTTCCTTGACCACCAGCTGGTGCAGCCCGAGGAACGTAATGTAGTCCTGCTGGGGCACGGGAGCCTCCTGCCGGAGCAGCAGCAGCCGGATGGCGACGTTCAGCTTCTCCGCCGGATCTTTCAGCGAATGGGTGAAGTAATTGAGCTGAAAGTCCATCCAGCGCCAATACCACGTAACCAGATAAACGAGCAGCCGGTGCTTGTTTTCGAAATACCGGTAGACGCTCGATTCGTTGGTATGCAGCCGGGTTGCCAGTTTTTTGAACGTAAATTCTTCGAAGCCAAGATCATTCAGAAGCTGGATGCTTTCCTGAACGATTCTCCGGCCAAGGGCTGACTGCTCCGGATCGCGGAGAAACAGATTCTCGTTGATCTTAACCGAGACTTTATATTCCATAACAAACAGAAGAGTTGACGCAACTATTGAACAAGACTTTCAAAGTTAACAAATGTTTTTTCAAAGTATATATTTTATTGATAAAAGTAAAGCTTTTATTTATGAAAAAATAAATACATTTGCCGGGCAATCACATAACGCCCATTCTGATGAAAACCCTAATCCCAGTAACAGTTGCTTACGGTGACGGCATCGGCCCGGAGATTATGGAGGCAACGCTCCGCATCCTGAACGCGGTGGAGGCACCGCTGACCTACGAAACCATTGAAATTGGCGAAAAGGTTTACCAGCGGGGCCTTTCGGCGGGTATTGAGCCGCAGGCGTGGGAGTCGCTGCGGCGCACAAAAGTCTTCCTGAAGGCCCCGATCACCACGCCGCAGGGCGGTGGCTTCAAAAGCCTCAACGTGACGACCCGCAAGATGCTGGGCCTGTACGCCAACGTCCGTCCGTGTGTGTCCTACCACCCTTTTGTGGATACCAAACACCCGAAAATGGACGTGGTCATTATTCGTGAAAATGAAGAAGACCTGTATGCGGGCATCGAACACCAGCAAACTGACGAAGTGGTGCAGTGTCTGAAAATTATCTCACGGCCCGGCTGCGAGAAGATTGTACGGTACGCCTTTGAATATGCCCGGCAATATAACCGCCGAAAAGTAACCTGCTTCACCAAGGACAATATCATGAAACTGACCGACGGCCTGTTTCATAAAGTCTTTGAAGAAGTGGCGGCCGAATACCCCGATATCGAGAACGAACACTGGATTATCGACATCGGCTCCGCCAAGATGGCCGATACGCCGGAGGCCTTCGACGTGATCGTGACGCCAAACCTGTACGGCGACGTCATCTCGGACATTGCGGCCCAGATTGCGGGTTCCGTCGGGCTGGCGGGCTCGGCCAACATCGGCCAGCAGTGCGCCATGTTTGAAGCTATCCACGGCTCGGCCCCGCGCCGGGCGGGCCAGAACGTGGCGAATCCGTCCGGGCTGCTGCTCGGGGCGGTTCAGATGCTGGTGTATCTAGGCTTGGCCGAAGAAGCGACAAAGGTGCATAACGCCTGGCTGAAGACCCTCGAAGACGGTATCCACACCTACGACATTTACAAGGAAGGAATCAGCCGCGAACAAGTCGGGACGAGGGAGTTTGCCGACGCCGTAATTGCCCGCCTGGGCCAGCAGCCGACGCAGCTGAAACCGGTGCAGTATACCGCCGCGGCGAAAAAAAGCATCACGGTGAATCTGAAGCAGACAACCGCGGCCCAGAAGGCTACGGTAGGCGTCGATATCTTTCTGCACTGGAAAAAAGGCAGTGCCGAGCAGCTCGGCGAATCGCTGAAAGACTTCCGGAACGGAGAACTGGGCCTGAACATGATTACCAACCGGGGCGTGAAGGTTTACCCGGGCGGCATTCCGGAGACGTTCTGCACCGACCACTGGCGCTGCCGGTTCACGACGGAAGAGTTCAGGCCGGTGACGTACCAGCAGATTCTGACACTGATGAGCGAAATCAACACGGCCGGTTTCGACATCATCAAGACGGAGAACCTGTGCACCTTCGATGGAAAACCCGCTTTTTCCCTTGGACAGGGACAATGAAGCAGACAGCGGTCCGGACCTTTTTCGGGGCCGGACCGTCGTCATTGCAACCATGCACGGCAAAGAGGCGGTCATCGCTTCGGCGCTGGAACAGGCCTTGGGGGTGAGGTGCCAACTTCCGGAAGGATTGAATACGGATGAGTTCGGAACATTCACAGGTGAAACAAAAAGGCCCGGGACGGCTCTCGAAGCGGCCCGGCTGAAACTTCGGAAAGCCCTGGCGCTGACCGGAGAGTCGGTCGGGGTGGCGAGCGAGGGGTCGTTTGGGCCTCACCCCTATTTCCCTTTTGTCGCCGCCGACCTCGAACTGCTGGTTTTTGCGGACTTGCGGAACAATCTGGAAATTACGGCGGAACACATCTCCACCCAAACCAATTTTGCCAGCCTCACGACGGCCTCACTCGACGAAGTTCTCCGGTTTGCCGAGGCCGCCCGCTTCCCTTCCCACGGGCTTATTCTCAAAGGCGAGGGGTTTCCGACCGTAAAAGGCCTGCACGACCCCGGTGAGCTACGGGCCCGGGCGGCCGCCTTTCTGCAGAAGCGGCCGGATATAACCGTTGAAACGGACATGCGGGCCCTGCATAACCCGACCCGGATGCAGGTGATTGCCGAATGCACCACCAAGCTGATCGAAAAGCTGGAAAGCCGCTGCCCGGCCTGCCGCTGTCCCGGCTTTGATAGGGTCGAGCGGATTCCGGGTCTTCCCTGCGGGCACTGTGGCCTGCCGACCCGGGGCATTCGTTCGGAGCTTTACCGCTGCGTTCGCTGTGGTTTCGGGCAGGAGAAAGTTCATCCCGGGGGCGAGCCTTGTGCCGACCCGATGTATTGCGATTTCTGCAATCCCTAACCCCTAAACATTTCGGAAAAATTGGCGTTTTAAGCGTATCTGAGCGGTTTTGTAAAGATTTTATATGAAAACTACTTGGATATTTATATTTTTTTAGTTTTGCACTCCTAACGACAATCAGTTGTCATACGTAAAGAAGAAACGCCTATGTATTGGACACTCGAATTGGCATCCTATCTGGAGGATGCCCCCTGGCCGGCAACAAAAGATGAATTAATCGACTATTCGATCCGCTCTGGCGCTCCGCTTGAAGTCGTGGAAAACCTGCAGGAACTGGAAGACGATGGTCAGCCGTACGAGAGTATTGAGGAGATTTGGCCTGATTATCCGACAAAGGATGATTTCTTCTTCAACGAAGACGAATACTAACCCAGCAGAAAAAAACCGGCACACTTGCCGGTTTTTTTCTGCTGGGGGTTTAGAGTTTAGAGTTGCTTCGCCTCAATTATAAGTCAGTAATGAGGCGAAGCAACTCTAAACCCTAAACTCTACCCCCTACCCCTTTTCATACTTCCTCGGCGCGTACAGGAATCCAAACGCTTCGGCTCCTTCTTTCACGTGGACTTTATGATGCACGTAATGGGCGCGGATGATGCGCTTCAGATACCGGTTCCGGGTGTTGAATTTGATCCGGACGCGCCGGTGTACGATAATGTCGTGGAACAGAAAATAAAAAATTCCGTAGAGGGTTACGCCGATGCCGATTGGGGCCAGAAACCATAAGGACGGAACCCGGCTGCCCACCACCACCGTTGCCACGGCGGTCAGGCTGAAGAGGACGCTGAACAGATCGTTTTTCTCCAGAACCTGCTTGTGATGGGTGTGATGAGATTGGTGCCAGCGCCACATAATTCCATGCATAATGTATTTGTGGGTGAACCAGGCGACGCCCTCCATGGTGACGAAGGTCAGCAGAACGATGGCAACGTTTACGTACATTTTTGTGTTACTTAAGTGTAGTCAGGTGATTGATAAGATAACCCGCTGTTTGCCGAACCGGTTACGAACTTCTGCGGAAATATCTGAAAATATTTTGGCGACAATCATTGCCTGATACCAAAAAACAGTACATTTATTCAACACAGGCCGTAAGGCAGTGGCTTAACGATTAGTGGCAAGACGGATGGACTACAGGGCACTCAGAGAACTGGTGAAACAGGGTGAGGGTACTCATTTGGAATTCAAATTGAAGTCTAATCATCCTGAACGCATTGTCCGTGAAATTGTCGCATTTGCCAACACCGAAGGCGGTGTGCTGCTGATCGGCATCGGCGACGACAAAAGCCTCTGCGGCTTGAAACACATTGATGAAGACGAGTTTCTGCTCGTCCGGGCCATCGAAAAATACTGCACGCCGGCGATCGACTACCGCCTGGAACGGGTGGCCCTCTCCGACGAACGCGATGTGCTGGTGATTCACGTCCCAGAAAGCCCGGTGAAGCCGCATTACGTTGTGCTGGGTCCCCTCGACGAAGACAAACGGGCTTACATCCGGGTGGCCGACAAATCGGTGCAGGCCAGCAAGGAGGTCCGCGAAATCCTGAAAGGCGAACGCATTTCCCGAAACATCCGGTTTACGTACGGCGATAAAGAACGGACGCTGATGCAGCACCTCGACCAGCACAGCAGCATTACGGTCGACCGGTTTGCCTCGCTGGCCAATATCCCGCGCCGCATGGCCTCCCGGACGCTGGTGCTGCTGGTGCTGGCCAACGTTCTGGAAATTCACCCGAACGAGATGGTCGACTACTTCACCGCCCGCGTCGGGGTCTGAACCGGCTTTTTTTCGGACAGAGCCCATCCGGGCAAGGACCATTCGAGCCGGTTCGGTAGAACCGGAGCCGTCTGCTCTTTACGGAAAACAAACCCTATCCTTTCCTGATGATGCGCAAACTGCTCTGCCTCCTCGCTTTATTCATGGTCCTCGGCGTCAATCCGGTGGGAGCCCAGGCCCGTAAAGGACTTTATACTTTTCCCATCGGTGTTCAGGCGTACACGTACCGGAACTGGTTTCCCAAAAACGTGGTCGCGACGCTCGATACCATCCAGAAACTGGGCATCACCGAAATGGAAGGAGGCGTGCCCAAAGGCATGGCGGCGGACGAATTCAAAAAACTGCTGAAAGAGCGGAATATCCGCATTCCGGCGACCGGCGCGGGGTACGAGGAAATCACCAAAGACCCGATGGCCGTGGTGCAGAAGGCCAAAGACCTGGGCGCTTCCTACGTCATGGTCGCCTGGATTCCGCACCAGAAGGGAAATTTCGATCTGAAAACGGCGCAGAAGGCGGTCGAGGATTTTAACCGGGTCGGAAAAGTGCTGAAAGACAACGGAATCACGTTCTGCTACCACAACCACGGCTACGAATTTCAGCCCCACGAAAACGGGACGCTTTTTGACTACATGGTCAAAAATACGAATCCTGAATACGTTTCCTTCGAACTGGACATCTTCTGGGCCCAGCATGGCGGAGCCGACCCGGTTGCCCTCCTCAACAAATACGGCAGCCGCTGGAAGCTGATGCACCTGAAGGACATGAAAAAAGGCATCAAAGGCGACCTGACCGGCGGCACGGCCCCGGAAAACGACGTCGTCCTCGGCGAAGGCCAGATTGACATTCCGGCGATTCTGAAAGCCGCCAAAAAAGCGGGTATTCAGCACTACTTCATTGAAGATGAAAGCAACAAGGAAGGAACGCAGGTGCCGATGAGCATTGCCTATCTGAAAAATCTGAAAGGCTAAACCGTTGTTTCCGATACAAAGCCGACGTAAATTGTCCTGAGGTACTGTTGGTATTTCAGGACATTTGGTTTCTACCGTATCTTTGTAGAGACCGCTTCGGATAGCCAAACAATAGTCCCACCGGGCTGACGTTTGAATAAGAGTAACCGCGCTGGCGGATTTCCATTATCAGAAACAGAGGACGTATGACGACCCCGGTGGCATACCGAATGAGTGGCAGGCTGCTGGCGGCAGCTTTTGGGCTGGCGTGCTGCCTGGCCCTGCCTGCGGACGCGCAACGGCGAAAAGCGCAGACCGAAAAAGATACTGCTGTGCATGGCGTGGAAGAATCGATCTTCACCGACGGCATGAAATACATGATGATGGACGAGCCCGCCAAAGCTGTTCCGCAGTTTGAAAAGGTAATCCAGCTGTATCCCCAGAATCCGGCGGCCTACTTTGCGCTGGCAACGGCCTTTCTGAAGCAGGGAAAAACCGCCGAGGCCCTCCCCCACGCCGTCAAGGCCGTGCAGATGAGCGGCGGAGCCAATAAATTTTATGTCCTCCAGCTGGCCGAACTCTACGTCAAACAGAAACGCTATGCCGATGCCGAAAAACTCTACGAAGAATTGATCCAGCGCAGTCCGGACAACATGGAATACGGCGTCGAACTGGCGGCGATTTACCTCTTCGATGACAAGCCGGACAAAGCCCTGGCCATGTACGACCGGGTCGAGAAGGCCCTCGGCATGAACGAAGAGATCAGCCGGCAGAAGCAGCGCATCTACCTCAAGCAGAACCGCCTCGACAAAGCCATTGAAGAAGCCGAGAAACTGGTGGCCTCCGAGCCGGGCGAAACGGACTACCTGCTCGAAGGCGCCGAACTGCTCATCTCCAACGCCCGGAACGAACAGGCCATCGGCTGGCTCGAAAAAGCCCTGAAAATCAACCCCGAACTGCCCCAGGCGCACGTGATGCTGGCCGAACTGTACCGGCGCAAGGGCGACCTTCAGCGGACAAGCCAGGAGCTGAATTACGTCTTCAGCAATCCGAACCTCGAAGCAGAATCCAAAGCCCGTATTCTGTCGAGCTACGTCAACATGGCGGGCAAGGACGAGAATGCGAAGCAAAACGCCATGAAACTGGCGGGCGAATTAGCCAAAGCCCATCCGGCCGATCCCCGTTCCCAGATCATCTATGCCGACCTGCTGATGCAGCAGAACAAAAAAGCGGAGGCTCGGGACTACTACATGCGGGCCGCCCGGCAGGATAAATCCATTTTTGAAGTGTGGGGCGCCATTATTCAGCTCGATAGCGAACTCAACCAGATGGACAGTCTGCTGGCCCATTCGGAGCAGGCACTGGAGATTTTCCCGAATCAGGGACTTTTCTGGTACTCCAGCGGCAATGCCCATTTGGCCAAACGAAATTACCAGGAGGCCGTCTCGGCGCTGGAAGAAGCCCGACGGCTGCTCGGTGCTGCGGCCAGCGAACAGACCGCCTCGCTGCTGCTGGCCGTCAATGCCCAGCTGGGAGATGCATTCAATGGCCTGGGCGACCATGCCCGTTCGGACGAAGCCTACGAACTGGTGCTGAAGTCGGACCCGAATTACGAGCATGTGCTCAACAATTACAGCTATTTCCTTTCTTTGCGGAAACAAAAGCTGCCGCTGGCCCTGCAATTGTCCGAACGATTGGTGGAACGGCACCAGACAAACGCTACGTATCTGGACACCCATGCCTGGGTGCTGTACGTCATGAAGGACTATACCAAAGCCCGGACGTTTCTGGAAAAAGCCCTGCAGGACCCCAAAGGCGTGAGCGGAACCATTCTGGAACATTACGGCGATGTCCTCTTCCAGCTGGGCGAACGCGAGAAGGCAGTGGAACAGTGGAAAAAAGCAAAACAAAAAGGCGAAACCAGCGACCGGCTGGACAAAAAAATCGCTACAGGACGAATTTATGAATAGATTTTGGGCCGGGCTGCTGTGCATTATCGTATTACTCAACTCGGAAGGTTGTCGAAGACGCAAAATCATGCGCAACGCTCCTCCCTCGCCCAGCGTGGCCGATACGATGGCGGTGGCACCGCCGGTTAGCAAACCCGACACCGTAGCGGCCGCCCCGGTACCTCCGTCGGTTGACCCCCGGCAGAATGTGGATCAGATTGATTTCAGGTACCTGACGGCCAAATCCAAGGTTTCGTTTAAAAGCAAGGAACAGGATATCAACAATGCCAACGTCAACCTGCGCATCCGGAACGATAGCCTGATGTGGCTGTCCATGACGGTGGCCGGTATTGAAGGCGCCCGTGCGCTCATTACGCCGGATTCGATTGTGATTGTGGACCGGATTCACCGGGAGTACTCCGTCTTCGACTACCCAACCCTGAGCCGCCGGTTCAACTTCAACCTGACCTACGACCTGCTTCAGTCCCTGATTGTCGGAAATCTCCCGCTGCCCAGAGAACCGGCGCAGAAGATCAAGAATGAAAAAGATCTGTTGCTGCTTCGGCAGGATGAGGGCAAGGTACGGGTCGAAAACTACATTGGAGAAGCAAACCGTAAGCTCAAAAAACTGCTGGTCGTCGAGCAGCCGACAAAGAACACGCTTACGCTTGATTATGAGGATTTTACGGTATTGAATAACTTCCTCTTTCCGTATACCAGTCTGGTGAAAGTCGATTACAAATCGGGGGCGGATGGCCAATTTTACCAGACCGTACTGGAAATACGGCATAATAAAGTCGAACTTACCGACAAAAATCCGGGCTTCCCGTTCAGTATCCCGGCAAAGTACGAACGCCGTTGACAGCGACAGGCGTGGAAAATGGTTTGTGGTTAGTGCTAAAGCGTAGGATTCAGGTGCAGGTAACTTGTCAACAGTCAAAGCGATATCGTGTCTTCTGGAAAGGCTTTCTCCTGCTGCTCTGCTGCCTTGGCCTGACGGCTCTTTCGACCGTGCTGGCCCAGACGCGCAGCCGTCAGCAGCTTGAAAAGGAAAAAAAGCAGAACCTCGAAAAAATGTCGCAGATCCGGACCATCCTGCGGCAGACGACCTCCCAGAAACGGGCCACCCTCGGCCAGTTGAAAGCCCTTGACCAGGAAATAAAAACGCAGGGCAAACGCATCAACCTGCTCAAGGAAGACGTCACCCTGATGAACTCCGAAATCCGGGAATTGCGTCAGACCAGCGAAAAACTCCAGGGCGATCTTCAGGACATGAAGAAAGAATACGCGGACATGATCTACCAGGCCGACAAACGGCGTCAGCAGGTCAATCCGCTGGGCTTTCTGTTTTCGGCCAATAGCTTCAACCAGCTGGTGGCCCGGTACCGGTATTTGCAGCAGTACTCCGAAGCCCGCGAGAGCCAGGTTCGGCAGATCGAAAAAGTGCAGGGCGAACTGCTGAGCAAGCGCGAAGCCACCGAGCGCAAAAAGAAACAGCAGCAATCGACCCTGACGGCCAGTCTGGAAGAAACCAAACGGCTCGAAACGCTGAAAGGCGAGAAGAACCGGGTCGCCCAGGAACTAAGCCAGAAAGAAATTGACCTCCGGACAGAACTGGCCGCCAGCCGCCAGGCCATCAACCAACTCGAATCGGCCATTACCGACATGATTCGCCGCGAAATCCGGGAGCGGGCCGAGCGCGAACGGCTGGCCCGTCTGGCCCGCGAACGCGCCGAACGGGAACGAATCGCCCGCGAGAAAGCGCTGGCCGCCGCTGCCCGCGAAAAAGCGGCCGAAAAAGCGTCGGATGCCGCTCCAGCCGCCAAACCGGCCGAATCCGAAGCCCGACCGGCAGAACCGGCCGTGGCAGAGACCCGCAAGACGGAAGCGCCCCGTTCGGCCTCGGGGATGAACGAAGCCGAAGTAGCCCTGGCGTCGTCTTTTGCCGCTTCGCGCAACCGTCTGCCGTGGCCTGTTTCACGTGGATTTGTCTCGGACCACTATGGCCGCAAGCCCCACCCCGTGCTGAGGGGCGTTTACGTGGAGAACCAGGGCATCGACATTCAGACGGGTTCCGGCGAGACGGTGCGGTCGGTTTATGATGGCGTGGTCCAGTACACAACCTATGTGACGGGCATGAACAACATTGTAGCCATTCAGCACGGCGATTATTACACGGTCTATGCCAAATTGAGAAACGTGTCGGTACAGGTCGGGCAGAAAGTAAAAGCCCGGGAGCCGATCGGCACCGTTGCCACGGACAAGGACGGCGTTTCCGAAGTGCAGTTTCAGATTTGGAAAAACACCAGTCGCCTCAACCCGGAGCCCTGGCTCATTCCCCGCTAAGAATTTTACCGTAACTTTGTCAGACTCATTCGTTACAATCCGTAGCGAACGGGTTTTTTATTACCCATTACCGTCAACTACTCCAAGGCATGTCCGTTCATAATCCCGATATCAAGCGCGTTACTACCCACGTTATTCAGGAACTGAAAAATAAAGGCGAAAAAATTTCGGCCCTCACCGCCTACGATTTTTCTATGGCCCGGATCGTGGATGCCGCGGGTGTGGAAATCATTCTGGTGGGCGATTCGGCCTCCAACGTCATGGCCGGACACGAAACTACCCTGCCCATCACGCTGGACCAGATGATCTACCACGCCCAGTCGGTGGTGCGGGCGGTCAAACGGGCGCTGGTGGTGGTGGATTTGCCGTTTGGCTCGTACCAGGGCAACTCGTCTGAGGCGCTGCGGTCGGCGATCCGGATTATGAAAGAGTCGGGAGCCCATGCCGTAAAAATGGAAGGCGGACTCGAAATCCGGGAGTCGATCATCCGGGTGCTGAGCGCCGGTGTTCCGGTGATGGGGCATCTGGGTCTGACGCCGCAGTCGATTTATAAATTTGGGACCTATACCGTGCGGGCCAAAGAAGAAGCCGAAGCCCAGAAGCTCATTGATGATGCCCGGATGCTGGAAGAAATAGGCTGTTTCAGCGTCGTGCTGGAAAAAATCCCCGCCACCCTCACCCGGCAGGTGTCGCAGAGCCTGACCATTCCGACCATCGGCATTGGTGCCGGACCGGACGCAGATGGCCAGATTCTTGTACTGCATGATCTGCTGGGGATTACCAAAGATTTTAAACCCCGTTTCCTGCGCCGTTACGCCGATCTGCATTCGGTCATGACGGACGCCATCGGAAATTACGTGGACGATGTAAAAGGACGCTCTTTCCCGAACGAAAACGAGGCGTATTGAGGTTAAACTACTGACAATTACAGGTTTCGTTTGTTCTTAAGGGGGCGGAAGCGTGAAGAATAGTTATGATGAAGAAGAAGAATAGTAAAGGGTACGTGGTGGTGTATGAAGACAACCACCTCATTGTGGTCAATAAAGAACCCGGCGTGCTGGTCCAGGGCGACCGGACGGGCGACGTGACGCTTTCGGATTTGGTCAAGGATTATATCCGGGAGAAATACAACAAACCCGGCGACGTGTTCCTCGGCACGGTTCACCGCCTCGACCGTCCCGTAAGCGGTCTGGTGGTTTTTGCCCGGACCTCGAAGGCGCTGGAGCGGATGAACGAAATTTTCCGGAAGCGGCAGGTGCAGAAAACGTATTGGGCCGTTTCACACCGGAAACCCGAGAAGGAGCGCGGCAAGCTGGTTCATTACCTGGTGAAGGACGAGAACAGCAATACCGTCAAGGCGCACGAGTATGAAGTGCCCGGTTCGCAGAAAGCTGAGCTGAACTACCGCCTCCTGGGTAGAATCAACGACCACTACCTCATCGAGGTGGAACCCATTACGGGGCGGCCGCACCAGATCCGGGTGCAGCTGGCGAGCATGGGCTGCCCCATCCGCGGCGACGTGAAGTACGGCCACCCGCGCGCCAACCAGAACGGCAGCATCAACCTTCACGCCCGGCGGTTGTATTTTGTCCACCCGGTGAAAAAAGAACCGCTGATCTGTAAGGCAGGAGTGCCCAACGATCCGTTCTGGGAAGAGTTTCTGGAACTTGATGATGAAGAGTACAAAGACAAGAACCTGGATTTCATCTACTGAAACCAGTCCGGACATACAAAAGGAGAGGATGGCTGCATAAGCTGTCCTCTTTTCCGTTAGCGGCAGCCGCTCAGAGGAGCGACTCTTCCTGCTGGTAGGTAAATGAAGAAGGCTTGGAAGCCGAAACGTCGGTCAGGAACTGATTGATAATCCGCTCCGTCATCTGAATAGCCCCTTGAATGGCTCCGAAAATGAGACAAACCGGCAAAATCAGCGGCAGAAAAAACAGCCACTGCAGGACCATGTAAAGTTTAGCATTTCTCATCTGCGTCATTGGGTTAGAGAGCTGATACAAGGACGTGGCGCCCCCCGATTCCGTTGCTTCTGGATTACCTTTTCCTTGTATGAGTTAATTCAAATTTAAAATTAGATTTATACTAAAACAAGTAAATGAACGAAATGATTTGAAAGGTTACAAAATATAGCCCAAAAGTGGGACCTGTTCTTCTAAAAAAATGTTACTTTGTTAAGCTAATTTGAGACCCGGTTTATCGGATAAATCCAACTATGTTAAATATAATTCAACTGCTCCCGGACTCGATCGCCAACCAGATTGCGGCCGGGGAGGTTGTGCAGCGGCCGGCTTCTGTGGTTAAGGAATTGCTCGAAAACTCGGTGGATGCGCAGGCCCGGTCGGTTCAGGTGATTATCCGGGAAGCGGGTAAAACGCTGATTCAGGTCATCGACGATGGCACCGGCATGTCGGAGACCGACGCCCGCATGTGCTTCGAACGCCACGCCACTTCGAAAATCCGGACGTCGGACGACCTGTTCCGCATCCGGACGATGGGTTTCCGGGGCGAGGCGATGGCTTCGATCGGGGCCGTGGCGCAGGTGGAGATGCGGACCCGCCGTTCGACGGAGGAACTCGGGACGCTCATCCGGCTGGAAGGCTCCGAACTCAAAACACAGGAGTCGATTTCGTGCCTGCCCGGAACAAACATCCTGGTCAAGAACCTGTTTTTTAACGTACCGGCCCGGCGGAACTTTCTTAAGTCCAATTCGGTGGAAATGCGGCACATCCTCGACGAGTTTCAGCGGGTCGCGCTGGCGAATCCGGAGGTGGCCTTTTCGCTTTATCATAACGATTCGGAGGTGTACAATCTGGCCAGCGGCAAACTCAGCCGGCGGATTGTGGACCTGTTTGGGAAGCCTTACCGCGAACAACTTGCCTTCTGTGAGGAAGAAACGCCCTACGTGAAAGTCCGCGGGTATATCGGGAAGCCGGAATTTGCCCGCAAGACGAGAGGCGAGCAGTTTTTCTTCGTCAATTCGCGGTTCATCAAGCACAACTACCTGCATCACGCGGTGGTAGGGGCTTATGAAGGAACGATCGCCGACGGAACGCACCCGTTTTATGTGCTTTTCATCGACATCGATCCCTCGCATATTGACATCAACATTCACCCGACCAAAACCGAAATCAAATTTGATGACGAGCGGTCGGTGTACGCCATCGTGATGGCTGCCGTGCGGAAGGCCGTAGGAATCTACAACCTGAGTCCGTCACTCGACTTCGACTCGAACGTCAATTTCCTGCCCGTTGGCTCACCGGGGAAACGTTCGGCAGAACCCGACGAAGGCATTTCCCGCTCCGGCCCGGCTGGCGGACCGCGTCCGGTCGAGCCGTCCTGGTCGATGCCGGAGCCGACCCGCACGGAGCGTTCGGGCGCCAATCGCCCGGTGCCGGATGCGCCCCTGCCGCGGCGGCAGTCGACCCAGAACTGGCAGGCTTTGTTTACGGGCTTTGAGAGTCCAGAACCGGCGCCGGTCAAACCGGAACTCCCCGTTTTTGACGAAACCGGAACGGCACCCGCTTCCGTGACGATGGGCAGCCGGGCCAACAACCTGGCCGCCCATCCCGTATCGGGAGAGGCCATTCAGTCGATGTTGCAGGTGCACAACCGGTACATTCTCTCTACGGTGAAGTCCGGTCTGATGGTCATCGACCAGCGGGGCGCCTACGAGCGGATTCTGTACGACCAGCTGCACGCGTCGCTGACCCGCCGCGACGGAGCTTCGCAGCAGCTGCTGTTTCCGAAAACGGTGACGGTATCGCCCGCTGATTTCGGGATGGCGCTGGAACTGCAGCACGAACTGACGAGCCTCGGGTTTGTTTTTGAAGAGTTCGGGCCGAATGTGTTCATCATCCGGGGCGTTCCGGCGCTATCGGTCGAGGAGAATGAGGAAGAGCTTTTTGCCGGTCTGCTGGCGCAGTTGCGGGAAGACACCGGCCGGCTGAAACTGGAGCGGGCGGAAGTGCTGGCCCGTTCGCTGGCCCGGCGGACGGCCAGCCGTCATCTGACCCGTTTGACGACGGCCGAAATGAAGGCGCTGGTGGATCAGTTGTTTGCCTCCAGCAATCCCGGTTACACGCCGGGAGGCGAGCCGATTACCACGGTTCTGGCGTTGGATAAGATTGCAGGCTTGTTTGGTGCTTAAATTTGTTTTTTTGGGATAAAACGATAGAAATTTATGATGCTTACGCCGGTCGTCAGGACGATTCTGCTGTTGAATATCGGCCTGTTTTTTGTTTCAGCTGCGGGAATCAGCCTGATCGACACCTTTGGCCTGCACTCTTTTCTGTCTCCGCTGTTCAAGCCCCATCAGTTAGTGACGCACATGTTTCTGCATGCTGGGTTTGGGCACATATTCAGTAATATGCTCGGGCTGTTTTTCTTCGGTCCAAGGCTGGAGGAGGTTTGGGGAAGCAAGCGGTTTACGATTTTTTACTTTTTTACGGGAATCGGAGCCGGGTTACTTTTTTCGCTGGTTAACTACTACGAAATGAGTCAGGTACGCGATGCGCTGGCCATTGTGCAGGAAAATCTGGCGCCCGATGTGGTCATTAATTACCTCGACCGCTTCGCGCCGGACCTGTTTGTTCGGTACGAATCGCTGCTCACTGCCTATGAGCAAAACCCCGGTAGCGGGGAGTTGGGAAGAAATGTTTTAAATCTTGTAAACAGCAGCTATCAAGAGCAAGTTAATGTACCAATGGTAGGAGCCTCGGGGGCAATTTTCGGGATACTCATGGCGTTTGGATTATTATTTCCAAATACCGAACTTTTCCTGTTGTTTCCGCCGATTCCCATCAAGGCTAAATACCTGGTTGCGTTCTATGGTGCATATGAGATTTACTCAGGCGTATACAAAGCACACGACTCCAATGTGGCCCACTTCGCCCATATCGGAGGAATGCTCTTTGCCTACCTGCTTGTCCGGTATTGGGGTACACAACGAAATAAATTTTATTAGTGATGAGCGGCCTGTTCGATGATTTCCGGAGCGAATTCAATAAGCCCAACAACACGTTGGTGCAGCTGATATTAATCAATACGATCATTTTCCTGCTGCTCCTGGTATTGCAGGTGGTCACTACGCTGTCGCAAACATCGGGAGTTTATAACCTGGTGTTGAACCAGTTTCAACTGTCGGCTTATCTGCCGGAGTTCGTTCAGAAGCCCTGGACCCTGATTACGTACTACTTCACGCATGTGGACGTGTTTCATATCCTGTTCAACATGCTGTTTCTGTACTGGTTTGGCCGGCTGGTAGACGAATACCTCGGCAGTCGGCGGCTGGTAGCGCTGTACATGCTGGGCGGTCTGATCGGCGGGCTGGCTTACATGGGCATCTACAACCTGATGCCGTACTTCCAGGCCAAGGTGGCGGGGTCCGGTATGATCGGTGCTTCGGCCGCAACCTTCGCCGTGGCCGTCGGCGCTTCCACTCTTCTGCCCAACTACACGTTCCACCTGCTTTTCTTCGGACCGGTCCGGATCAAATACATCACGTTTTTCTACATCGTTCTGTCGCTCGCCCGGTCGATCGGGCCGAATGCCGGGGGTGAGCTTTCCCACCTGGGAGGCGCCCTGCTCGGATTCGTATTCATCAAGCTGCTGCAGAACGGAACCGATATCGGCCAGCCGCTGTACTGGATCATGGATACCTGGCAGGGACTTTTCCGGAAAAAGCCGCCCGTCCGGGTGACACAACGGCAGCGCAGCGGGGCCAGCGCCCACGCCGCCACGTATACTTCGGCAGCCGCATCGACCACTGCTTCCGTTCCGGATCAGGACGAAATTGATGCAATCTTGGACAAAATCTCGCGTTCGGGATACGAAAGCCTGACCCGTGAAGAAAAGCAGAAACTTTTCCGGGCGAGCCAGCGAAACTGATATTTCCCTTTTCTCGCAAACGAAGGCAGATTTCCACGCCGGATGGACGCAGAATAGCATTTCTGCAAGAGACTGCTGCGTAAATCTGCTCTCGTCTGCGGGATTTTTTATGCCATAAACCCCTAACTTTGTGCTTTAAAACTTCCTGAAACCGACCACATAAAACATTAATGAAGAAAGTTTGTTTTAGGAAGTACCTCATCCAAATCAACCGACTATGTTGATCACCCCTGGCAAGTTACTCGCCACGATTAACTCACCGGACGACCTGCGAAAAATTAATCGTACGGACCTGCCGCAAGTTTGCAACGAACTACGACAGTTTATCATTGACAATGTATCGGTCTACGGCGGTCATTTCGGAGCCAGTCTTGGCGTGGTGGAACTGACCGTTGCCCTGCATTATATCTTCAATACGCCCGATGACCAGCTGGTTTGGGACGTAGGCCACCAGGCTTACGGACACAAAATACTGACGGGCCGTCGCGATACTTTTCACACCAACCGGTTTTACCACGGGTTGTCCGGGTTTCCCAAACGCAAGGAAAGTCCGTATGACTCGTTCGGCGTGGGCCACTCCTCCACCTCCATTTCGGCCGCCCTTGGCATGGCCGTGGCTGCGCAGCTGGATGGTCACGAGAACCGCCACCACATCGCCGTGATCGGCGACGGAGCCATGACCGCCGGTCTGGCTTTTGAAGGCATGAACCATGCCGGAGCGACGGACACCAACCTGCTCATTGTCCTCAACGACAACTGCATGTCCATCGACCCGAACGTGGGGGCGCTGCGCGAATACCTGACCGATATTACCACGTCGCATACCTACAACAAGGTGAAGGATGAGGTCTGGAACCTGCTCGGCAAAATGAGCTCCTTCGGGAAGTCGGCGCAGGAGATCGTTTCCAAGATCGAATCCGGGCTGAAAGCGTCGCTGCTGAAGCAGAGCAACCTCTTCGAGTCGCTGCACCTGCGGTATTTTGGTCCGATCGACGGTCACGACATCGACCACCTGACCAGCGTTCTGGAAGACCTCAAACATATTCCCGGCCCGAAACTGCTCCATTGCGTGACGGTAAAAGGCAAAGGGTACGGCCCCGCCGAAAAAGACCAGACCAAATGGCACGCGCCGGGTCTGTTCGACAAAGTGACGGGCGAAATCAAAAAGAAAGTCTACGAAAAGCCGCAGCCGCCCAAATATCAGGACGTGTTTGGCCATACGCTGGTGGAACTGGCCGAGCAGAACCCGAAGATTGTCGGGGTGACGCCCGCCATGCCGTCCGGCTCGTCCATGAACATCATGATGAAAGCCATGCCGGACCGGGCTTTCGACGTAGGCATCGCCGAACAGCATGCCGTGACGTTTTCGGCGGGTATGGCAACGCAGAAGCAGGTCGTTTTCTGCAACATCTACTCAACGTTCATGCAGCGGGCTTACGACCAGGTGATTCACGACGTCTGCATTCAGGAACTGCCGGTGGTGTTCTGCCTGGACCGGGCCGGTTTTGCCGGCGCCGATGGCCCGACGCACCACGGAGCCTACGACATCGCCTTCATGCGCTGCATTCCGAACATGATTGTGGCCTCGCCCATGAACGAGCAGGAACTGCGCAACATGATGTTTACGGCCCAGTCGGAGGAGGTGCAGGCGGGTAAGCAGGCCTTTACCATTCGGTATCCCCGCGGTGAGGGGGTCATGCCGAACTGGCGCACACCGCTCGAAAAAATTGAAATTGGCAAAGGCCGCAAGGTGCGGGATGGCCGGGAGGTCGCCATTCTGACCATCGGGCCAATCGGCAACTACGCCGTTAAAGCCTGCGAACTGCTCGAAAAGGAGGGGCTTGGCCCGGCGCATTACGACATGCGGTTTGTCAAGCCGCTGGACGAAGCCATGCTGCACGAAATCTTCAGCCGGTACTCCAGCGTGGTGACGGTGGAAGATGGCTGTCTGGTGGGCGGTTTCGGCAGTGCCGTGGTGGAGTTTATGGCCGATCAGGGGTACAGCGCCCGCATGAAGCGCCTGGGTATTCCCGACGCCATCGTGGAACATGGCGAACAGATCGAACTGCACCGCGAGTGCGGTTTTGACCCCGAAGGCATCGCCCGGGCGGTCCGCGAACTGGCGTATGCCGGCGGCTCGGCCGTTATGGCATAAAATCGATTGATTGGAACGCGGTTAACGCGGATTAACCGGATTTTCGCAGATTCTTTTCGCGAATGTCCGCTTGATCCGCGTCATCCGCGTTTTTATTTTTCTCATAACAGGAATGCAGGTATTCAAATTCGGCGGTGCTTCGGTAAAAGATGCCGCCAGTGTTCGTAACGTATCGACTATCATTCGCCGGGAGCCAGCCAGAAAACTTGTCGTGGTGGTATCGGCTATGGGCAAAACAACCAATGCGCTGGAAGAACTTACCTGGGCGTACCTCCGCCGGGACGAAGAAGCGCAGCAGCGGTTCTGGCAGCAGGTCAGGAATTACCACGAAAGCATCATGCAGGAGCTGGCCGCGGGCGAGCAGGGACTGGATTTCGGCTCGGTTTACGACTCGTTTGCGGCGGTCGAGGCCATTCTGGAAGACGAACCGGACGCAAACCCCGACCTGGTGTATGACCAGCTGGTGTCGTTTGGCGAGGTAATTTCGACCCAGATTGTCAATGCCTACCTGAATGCCACCGGACTGGACTCGATCTGGGTAGACGCCCGGCGGCTGATCCGGACGGACAATTCGTTCCGGGAAGGCAATGTGCGGTGGGACCGGACCTGCACTTTCATCGAGCAGACGCTGCTCGATCTGCTGCACGGCAGTGTCGTCATCACGCAGGGCTTTGTCGGCGGCACCACCCACGGCGAAACGACCACGCTGGGCCGGGAAGGCTCTGATTACTCGGCCGCCATCTTCGCCCACTGCCTCAATGCTAAAGGCGTGACCATCTGGAAGGACGTTCCGGGCGTACTGAACGCCGATCCCAAGTGGTTTGATGAAACGGTGCTGATCGAGCAGTTAAGCTACCAGGACGCCATCGAACTGGCGTATTACGGGGCAACGGTCATTCACCCCAAAACCATCAAGCCGCTTCAGAACAAAAATATTCCGCTCTGGGTCCGTTCGTTTGTCAATCCGGACGCCAGAGGAACGGTGATCGGCCCTTTCACGGACCACCTGCGCGTGCCGTCGTTCATTTTCAAAATGGACCAGATGCTGATTTCGCTGCACCCCCGCGACTTCTCGTTTATCGCCGAAGATAACCTGAGCCGGATTTTTGGCGTTTTCGCGGACATGGGCGTACGCATCAACCTGATGCAGAACACGGCTATCAGCTTCTCGGTGTCAATCGACAATAAGCCGGATAAGGTGCCTGCCCTGCTTGAGCGTCTGAAGGAAGACTTCCGGGTGACCTACAACGAAGGTCTTGAACTGATTACGATCCGCTACTACGACGAGGCGACCATCGACCGGGTGCTGACCGGGAAACGGATGCTGCTGGAGCAGAAAAGCCGGTATACGGTGCAGTTGGTGGTGAAGAATCTGTAAACGTGAAAGAGGCTGAAGCCATTTAGACTTCAGCCTCTTTCACATTTTAGTTCTATTACGGGCTAAAGCCGCAGCGGTGGCCCGTCCGTGGATACGTTAAAATTTCGGGCAGGAGAGCGCGCGTTTGTTCTTGGGTCGGCTGGCGCGGCGGGGCGGCCAGTTCTCGAAAGTATACGAAAGCGAAATCTCGTGTGACCCGCCGCTTCCCAGCCCCAGGGACGAAATGGTAGCGTCGTAGCTGTAGCCAATCGAAAAATTATCCTGCCGGTAGCCGACCAGCACCACGGCCGCGTCGTGGTTGTTGATGTCCGGCGCGTACTTCTTCAGCGGGATTCCCCGGTACCACATTCCCAGCACCATCGGCGAATAGGTCAGGTAAGCGCCCAGGTCCAGCTGGTCGTATTTTCCCTGAAAACGGTAGTTGATGGCCGGAGAAAACGATTTTTCGCGGTCCAGCTCGTCGGCCAGACCCGTAAAGCCCAGAATCGGAATGCGTAGGCCCATGTGCAGACTGCCTTTCATGGCCAGACGGGTATTGTCGCCGGCCGTGAACGATTGGCTGGGCCGGTTGATGTGGTGCGCCGCGAAGCCAACCCAGTACCAGTCGGAGAAGAGCAGACCGCCCGTCGCAAAGTCCATGTACTGAACTTTGGGAAGCCCGTTGACCACGACGGGGTCGGTGGTAGGGCTGCCGGTAAAGCCGCCGTTGTTGTATTGATCGCCGAAGGTAAGCCCAAAGTAATTGACGGTCCGGTTGACGTACGACCCCTGAACGCCCAGCCGGAGGTACGACGCTTCGCCAACCTGAAGCTGGTAGGAGTACTGAGCGGCGATCTCCGTCGAGCGCAGCCGACCCTGTCCCTGGTTGTCGTTCATCAGCATCAGGCCGACGCCGCTGTTGTATTTTTCGAAATGGTGGTCAACGCCAACCATCGACGTTACGTAATTGGTGACGGCGGGCCACTGGTTCCGGTAATTAAGGGTAACGCGCGGAGCCAGCGCCGAACCGGCAAAAGCGGGGTTCAGATAAAGTGGGGCTGCATAAAACTGCGAGAATTGAGGGTCCTGAGCCTGAGCAACTCCCAGCATCAGCCATCCCATCAAGATCAGACCGTAACGTTTTAACATATTTATAGCTATTTTCAGTATCAGTACCGATTTTATTACCGAAACAAATTCCTCGAAAGATGCGTATCGGTAAGTAATCAGAACCCAATTAAAGGTAACAGGAGGGAAGTGTTTTGCAATCGTAATCGATAAAATTTTACGGTAACGATTTCGTTCTAAATAACGTAGCGCTCACCTTTTCTGTTATGCATGCTTGAAAATAAGATAGGTGAAGCATAACCGGTTCTTCTCAACAGCGAATGACGACCAATACTAGATTTGTGAAGTGGTTTAGGTGGGCAATGTTGCTTTGCGCGGCGCTTGTATTTGGTCGCGTTCAGGCACAGGTAGGTACAGGAATACTCGTTTCCGGTCGTCTCTGTTCTCCAGACCCAACGTGCAAGACGGATTCCACCGTATTTCGTGACACCCGCCCCGCCGACAGCCGTCAGTGGACCTTCGGAGCAGGCGGCGCCCCCGTGACAACCCAGGAAGCGGTTGTAAAAAACCTGTTTACGCAGCCCGGCCAGTATCTGGTGAGCCTGGTCCGGACCGTGAACGGCGTGGCCCAGGCGCCCGTCGATACGACTATTCAGATTGACATGCCTCCCCCGGCTTTTCAGAACTGGCGGAACGATACGATGATCTGTCAGCAGCAGAGCATTGTCCTCGATCCGTATCCGCAGGGCAAACCGGCCGGAGCCAAGTTTCTTTGGTATCCCAAAGGCGACACCACCCAAACGCTTACCGTAGACAGTTCCGGCTGTTATTCCGTGCAGGTGATTATGCCCAACGGGTGTACGTACGAAGACAAGATCAACGTAAAAGTCTGCGGTGAACAGCCGCAGTCGCAGGGCGCCAAGTGGTATTTCGGGAACAATGCCGGGCTGGATTTCTCCGGCGGTGGCTCGCCCCGTCCCATCGACGATTCGAAAATCAACACGCCGGAAGGGACCTCCTCGATCTCCAACAGCAAGGGAAAACTGCAGTTCTACACCGACGGGATCGTGATTTACGACCGGGACGGCAACCGCATGCGCTTCCTGAATCCGGCGGATTCGGGCAGTCTGGGCGGTAGTCCCAACTCGTCTCAATCGGCCCTGATTGTTCCCCAGCCCGTTTGTAAAGGTTGCGAATATCTATACCACGTCTATACCACCTCGGACATTCAGGGAACCAAGACGCTGACGTACTCCGTCGTGGACATGCGCCGAAACGGGGGCAAAGGGATGGTCGTTCAGCGGAATGTTCCGCTGGCTCCGGTCAGCTCCGAACGTCTGGCTTCCGTGCGCAACGACCGTGACACGACCTACTGGGTGCTGACGCGGGATTTTGGAAACAACACTTTCCGGGTCTACCACATGACGCCCGCTGGCCTGTCGGACCCCCGAACCTATCAGTTAGGACCCGAACAAACCGATCCGGCGCAGGGCGAAGGGTATCTGAAAATCGGCCCGGCCGACACGTCGGGCAACGGGAACCGTCCGGTAGCGATGGTTGTGCCGGGGCCGCCCAACAATTACGTTGAATTATATACGTTCAACGATTCGACGGGTACGCTCACGGCCGGTCCCCGGGTCGATCTCGGGCCGGTCCCGCCCTATGCCTACGGCGTTGAATTCTCGCCGAACGGGCAGAAGATGTACATCTCTTACCGCAAAGGAGACGGGCCGGGCGCCGATACAACGGCTTCCATGATTATCAGTTACGACATAAGTCGAAATGATGCCCAGGCCATCACCGATTCGCGCTCCGTGCTCGACAGCACCCGAACCCGGGAATACGGGGCGCTGCAAATCGGTTCGGACGGGCGAATTTACGTTGCTATTAAGGACGGCAGTTCGCTGGGCGTAATCGATAATCCAAACGATGAAGTGCTGGCCGGGGCGACCTTTACGCCCAACGGCGTCAGTCTGGGCGGGAAGACCAGCCAGTTGGGACTACCCAGTTTTGTGGCAAACTTCAATGAACCGTCCAACAGTCCGGCTTTCAGTTATGCCGATACCTGCGCCGGGGAGCCAACGACCTTCTCGACTTCTCCCCGTTGCGACCCTCTGAAAGACCAGTACGTCTGGAATTACGGCGACAACACCGCTCCCGTATCAACCACGGCCAATCAGGTGCAGCATACTTACCAGCAGCCGGGCCGCTATACGGTTAGCCTCAAAATTACCACCCTGCGTTCGGACGGCAGCGTTTGTAAAGACACGCTCATCAGCCAGCAAATCCAGATCGTGCGCAAACCGGACGAGATTGATCTTGGGGCGGATTTCGACAGTTGCCGGACCAGCGTTACGCTGGATGCAGGGGTAGACGCCACAGAATATTACTGGTACCGAAATCGAAGGTTGTTGAGGGGACAAACCGGGCGCACCCTGACCGTGTTTACTCCGGGGGCGGCAGGGTCCAACGGAGTAACTCCAGGGCAGTTTATCGTTATCGCGGCTAATGGCGGCTGTTATCAGACAGATACGATCAATGTCATTCTGCGTCGCCCGCCCGCCTTCAGTCTCGGTCCGGATACCACTTTTTGTGCCAAAAGCTCGGTAGTCCTGTCCGCTCGTGGTGCTTCCTGGGAAAGCTACCAGTGGAGTAACGGACAGACCACGCGCGACATTACGGTCAACCAGGTGGGTACCTATTCCGTATTGGTGAAAAATGCACAGGGCTGCGAAAACCGGGACACCATCCGGGTCGCTTCCCGCCCGTCGCCCGTCGTAACGGGCTTGCAGAGGACTCCGCCAAGCAGTTGCACCGTAGCCGACGGCACCATTAGCCTGACCGTAACCGGAGCCCGCCGCTTCGACTGGACAACCAGCACCGGAGCGCCCGCCGGAGCACCGTCGGATACGACGAACACCATCCGGAATCTCGCCAACGGACTTTACCGCGTCCGGATTACGGGCCAGAACAGTTGTGTGACCGATACCAGCTTCCAGTTGCAGTCCGACACCACGGGTTTTGTTAACCTCGGGCCGGATCGCGGGAGATGCATCGGGGATACCGCGCTTTTGCAATCCCTCACCCGACGACAGCAGGGCGACGTGTTCCTGTGGAGTACCGGCGCCACCACGCCTACGCTGGAGGTCCGACAGCCGGGTACGTACCGACTTACCATCGTCAACCAGATTTCGGGTTGCCGCGGCTCCGACGAAGTGACGATCTCGTTTATCTCAAGGCCGGAAGTGGAAGTAGGGCCGCCGATCGACGTCTGTACCAACCAGCGCACGTTCCGCCTCACCGGGCAGACGCCCGTCGGAGGGGTCTGGAGTGGCCGCGGCGTCGACAGTACGGGCCGATTCACGCCCGCCGACAGCCTGATCGGGACCACGCCGCTGGTACTGACGTACACGGTTAATCAGGCCGGTTGTGTCAATACCGACCGGAAGGTGATCTTCCTCCAGCGGCCGCCGACCATCAGCCTCGGCCCGGACACGACGCTCTGCCCGACGCCGGATCTGCAACTGCGGGTCAATGCCGGTAATACGGCTACCTACCAGTGGTCGAATGGCTCGACGACGGCCTCCATCCGTCCGCAGGCCTCCGGACCGTATTCCGTAACGGCGCTGGTGGGAGCCTGTTCGGTGAGCGATACCGTACAGATTACGTTCAAGCCGCTGCCGCTGTATACGCTGACAACCCCCGTTCCGCTTTGTGTGGGCGACAACCAGATTGCTACCGTCCGGGTCACGCCGACGACCAACAGCCAGCGTCTGACGTATCTGTGGCGTAATGCAAACGAAACGACGCCTTCCATCACGGTGAGCCGCATTGGTGACTATGCGGTGGCTATTACCAACGACGTCGGCTGTACGGCCCAGGATACGGCGCAGGTGCTGGACCTCTGCGAACCCCGGGTGGTGGTTCCGGATGCCTTTACACCCAACGGCGACGGCAGCAACGACTTCCTGGATATCTTCCACGCATACGTGGTCGAATTTGAGCTCAAAATCTATAATCGCTGGGGCGAAGTCATCTTTGTCTCCCGCGATCCGGAGCAGAAATGGGACGGCATGTACCGGGGCGAAAAGTACCCTCCGATGGTGTATGCCTACACGGTTTCGTACAAAAGTTTTTATTATCCGGAACGCCCGCCGGTGCTGCGCCGGGGCTCAGTTTTGCTGATTCGGTAATAGTATTTTTGCGGTTTTTTTCTTAAATTTGGGTAAATAGCCCGGCAGTGGCAGAGCCGCAAAGTGACGAAGAAAAATACAATCGGACGGACGTCGCTTTGCAGCCCTGCCACTTCGCCACGCTGCTACTCAGATAAAACCATGCGCAAAGACTATTTGAAAGGTTCGGCCGAAAGCCTGACGCCGACGGAAAAAGAAATCGAACGGGCGCTTCGGCCGCTATCGTTTGAGGACTTTACGGGCCAGGCGAAGGTGCTGGAAAATCTCCGGATTTTCGTCATGGCCGCCACCCAGCGGGGCGAAGCCCTCGACCATGTTCTGCTGCACGGCCCTCCGGGTTTGGGAAAAACGACACTCTCGCACATCATCGCCAACGAACTGAACGCCAGCATCAAGATGACCTCCGGGCCAGTGCTTGATAAGCCCAGCGATCTGGCCGGCCTGCTGACCAACCTTGGCGAAAACGACGTCCTGTTTATTGACGAAATCCACCGGTTGAATCCCGTCGTGGAAGAGTACCTGTATTCGGCGATGGAGGACTATAAAATCGACATCATGCTCGATTCGGGTCCGAATGCCCGGACGGTACAGATCAAACTGAATCCGTTCACACTCATTGGCGCTACGACGCGGGCCGGTCTGCTCACGTCGCCGCTGCGGGCCCGCTTCGGGATTAACGCCCGCCTGGAATACTACGATGCGGCCCTGCTGACGTCCATCGTCAAACGGTCGGCGGCCATTTTGAATACGCCAATTGACGAAGACGGAGCCTTCGAAATCGCCCGCCGGAGCCGGGGCACCCCGCGTATTGCCAATAACCTGCTCCGCCGGACGCGTGACTTCGCCCAGGTGAAGGGAACCGGCGTGATTACGGTCGCTATTGCTGAAATGGCGCTGAAAGCCCTGGACGTCGATCAGAACGGTCTGGATGAAATGGACAACCGCATTCTGCAGACGATCATCGGGAAGTTTAAAGGCGGCCCGGTCGGTATATCGACCATTGCGACGGCCTGCGGAGACGAAGCGGAAACGATCGAGGAAGTGTACGAGCCCTTCCTCATTCAGGAAGGGTATCTGAAGCGAACCTCCCGGGGGCGGGAGGCAACCGAAAAAGCTTACCGGCACCTGGGAATCGTACCCGCTTACCGGGACGGCGAATTGTTCTCATAAAAAAAGGAAGCCGGTCCGGCTTCCTTTTTTTTCTACGTTAGTACCTTGCTGCGATAGATGCACTCGATTATCTCAGCGATGGCCCCATCGACCAAAAAGTAGTATATGTTCTTTCCACTGCGGCGGATCTCCAGAATTCCCTTGTCCCTCATGTTGATCAGGTGATGCGAAATCAGGGACTGTTCTGCGTTCAGATTCTTGTAAATGGTTGAAACATTGAGTTCTTTGTGCTCATTGAGCATTTGAATGATTTTGATGCGCAGCGGGTGCGCCACAGCCTTCAGCACGTATGCCGCTCGTTCGATTTTTTTCTCGTCTTCGAATACCGTCTCCTGACTCATATTACCGGTAGATTTAGAGGTGTGATATGGAAAGGTATAACAAAATACCTTTTAAGGAAATTGTAATAGATTGAATGTGAGTATTTATTTATTAAAAGGACACGCTTCAATCCTATATATAAATGACAACGTATTAGCCTATCTAATTCGTATACAAATAGCTTAATAGATGAATATCATCCTAGTTGTTTGCGGAATTATTTTTAACAAAGAAGGGAAACTACTGGCCACGCAGCGAAGCGAACAAATGCCGCTGCCGCTCAAATGGGAGTTCCCGGGCGGTAAAGTCATTGAAGGTGAGGAGCCAAGCGCGGCCATCGAAAGGGAATTGAACGAAGAACTGAGCGTGTCGGTCAGGGTCGTCCGGGAGCTGCCCACCTTTGATCACCAGGAGGAAACCCGGGTTATCCGGCTGCTTCCCTTTGTCTGTTTATTGTCCGACTCCGCGACCGTTGTCCTGACCGAACATGCGCAGGACCGTTGGATAGGAAACGGGGAGCTGGAGCACCTGGATTGGGCAAAAGCGGATATACCCGTCACGCAGTACCTGAAAACGCACTGGCAGAACCTACTTGCGGCCCTTCCAGCCGATCAGGAAAACGCCCAGTAAAACCAGCGCCGTTCCGACAAACTGATGTCCGGAAATGACCTCGTCAAGCAGCGAAGTCGAAAGCACAATGGTGAAGATAGGACCGATGCTGGCGATGATGGAGGCGTTGCCCGACCCGACCCGTTTGATGCCTTCCGAAATCATAAAGGTCGGAATCACCGTGACCAGAATGGCCATCAGCAGCGACAGCCCGTAAACGGGGGCCGGAAAATGGAACAGATCCAGCCCGTTGGCGAGGGCGCAGTGAAGCACCACGGGGACGGTAGCGGCTACCATCGCGTAACAGGTGTACCGCTGGGCGCCGGTTTTGGCAATCATCGTGTCGCTGCCAACCAGATAAACGGCGTAGACCAGCCCGCTCAGAATCACCCAGAAGGCACCCAGGAACAGATCGCGCTGGTTCTCGTCGTGGAGGTGCGGCAGAAAGGCAAGCAGGATACCGGAATAGGTCAGGAGCAGGGCTATTCCCTGAAGAGCAGTGACCCGGCGTTTGTAGAGCACAACTCCCAGCAGAAGCACAAAGGTCGGGTACACAAACAGCATAATCCGTTCGAGACTGGCGGTGATGTACACCAGCCCCAGGAAGTTGAGGAAGCTGGCGATGTAATACCCGGTTATTCCCAGAACGGCCAGCCACGCCCAGTCCCGGCCGCGCAGGGCCAGCGGAGGCTGTGTCCGGGCGAGCCGAAAGGCAATCACAACGTAAAACGGCAGCGCAAAGACCATCCGCAACGTCAGCAGCGAGACCGAATCGATTCCGTACCGATAAGCCAGCTTGATGAGCACACCTTTCAGCGCAAAACAAAACGCCGCCAGAAACACCAGCAGCGCGCCGATCCAGTAATGAGTGCGGGAGGGCATAGGCAACCGTCATCCGGCCGCTGCCGTTGTCCGTCTTCCTGCGGCGGACAGACGGACGACAGCAGCGGATGGACCTTATTTTTTCCTGAAAAACAACGTCAGCGGAACACCATCAAAGTCGAAGTGGGCCCGAAGTTTGTTTTCCAGATACCGTTCATACGACTCTTTGATGTACTGCGGCAGGTTGCAGAAAAACACGAACGTCGGCGACGGCGTGGGCAGCTGCAGCATGTATTTGATCTTGATGTGCTTTCCTTTGGTGGCCGGGGGCGGGTACGCTTCGATTTCCGGCTGCATGGCATCGTTCAGTTTGGAAGTCGGAACCTTCTTGTGCTTGTTCTCGTAGACTTCCATCGCTTTTTCCATGACCTGAAAAATGCGCTGCTTCTCGGTGACGGAGGCAAAAATGATCGGCAGGTAATCGATCGGAGCCAGCCGCTGGTTGATTTCCTTTTTCCAGCGATCCGCCGTTTTGGAATCCTTCTCGACCAGGTCCCACTTGTTGACCATCAGCACCACGCCTTTCTTCGCCTTGATCGCCTGACCGATGATGCTCAGGTCCTGGCCTTCCAGCCCGCGCGAGGCGTCAAGCATCATCACGCACACGTCCGATTCCTCGATGGCCTTCAGCGAACGCATGACCGAGTAAAATTCGACATTGTCGTGCACCTTTGCCTTCCGGCGGATTCCGGCGGTGTCGGTCAGGATGTAATCCTTGCCAAACGCCTTGTAGCGCGTATCGATCGAATCGCGGGTGGTGCCGGCAATGTCGGTCACGATGCTTCGCTCTTTCCCGGTCAGCACGTTGAGGAACGACGATTTTCCGGCATTGGGCCGTCCGATGATGGCGATGCGGGGAACCCCGGCGTCGGGGTCTTCGATGCCTTCCGCCGAGAAGTGTTTCACCACCTCGTCGAGGAGGTCGCCGGTGCCGCTGCCCGTCATGGACGAAATCGGATAAATTTCGCCCATACCGAGGCTGTAAAACTCCGCCATGGCTGTCTGGCGCTTAATCTGTGACTCGACTTTGTTGGCGACCAGAAAAACCGGCTTTTTCGACCGGCGGAGGACATTGGCAAAATCCTTGTCCAGATCCGTCAGGCCCGTATCCGCATCGACCATAAATAGCAGCACGGAGGCTTCTTCGATGGCGATTTCCACCTGTTCCCGAATGGATTCCTCAAAAATGTCATCCGACCCCACGACGTATCCGCCCGTATCGATGACCGTAAAATACTTGTCCGTCCATTCGGCATGGCCGTAGTGGCGGTCGCGGGTCACACCCGGCTGGTTATCCATAATGGCCTTGCGCTCTTCAACCAGGCGGTTAAACAGCGTTGATTTGCCCACGTTCGGGCGGCCGACAATTGCAACGATATTTGCCATAATACATTCGTAAGTCGTAAGCGGCGGACCGCTTGCGACTTTATTAACTAATCTTCATACCCAAACCGGCGCAGGCTTTGTTCCTTGCTGCGCCAGTCGGGCTCAACTTTAACAAAAGTTTCCAGAAATACTTTCTTGCCGAAGAACCGTTCGAGTTCTTCGCGAGCCATGATGCCCGTTTTTTTAATCATTTTGCCGCCGTCACCGATCACGATGGCCCGCTGGGTTGCGCGTTCCACCAGAATTTCGGCCGCGACGACGATCATGTCTTCCTTTTCCTTGAAAGACGTAATCACAACTTCGCAGCTGTAGGGTACTTCTTTTTTATAGTTTAGAAAAATTTTCTCGCGGATCATCTCGGCCGCAAAAAAGCGTTCGGGCTTGTCGGTCAGTTCGTCCTTGGGGAAAAAGGGCGGGTGCTGGGGCAAGCGCGAAATAATGGCTTCAAACAGCCGGTCGATGTGCTGGCCGTGCAGGGCCGAAATGGGAAGCGTTTCGGCCGCCTGCGGAAACTGCTCCTGCCAGTAGGCAATTTTCTCCGCCACCTGCTCCTCGGTTGCCTGATCGATCTTGTTGATCAGCAGGACAACCGGGATGTGCGTCGTCCGCTGCAGCCGTTGAATAACGTCGTCTTCGTCGTGTTTTTCGAAGATGTCCGTCACAAAAAGAATCACGTCGGCATCTTCGATTGAACCGCGCACGAAGCTCATCATGGATTCGTGCAGTTTGTACTGCGGCTTGATAATGCCCGGCGTATCGGAATACACCAGCTGAAATTCCTGCCCGTTGTGTACGCCGTTCAGGATGCCCATAATGCGGTGGCGCGTCGTCTGGGCTTTCGAGGTGATGATCGACAGCCGTTCGCCGACCAGTTGGTTCATCAGCGTCGATTTTCCGACGTTCGGCTTGCCGACGATGGAAATAAATCCCGCTTTGTGGTTGTCGTTATATGTTTCCGGAGAGATTTCCATTGAATTGATAACCAGTCACTACAGAAAAAAACTCCCCTCCGGACAAAACTTTTTGTGCAGAGGGGTGTTTATTTTTTACAAAGGTAGTTTGTATTTTCGAAAAAGACTACTACTTTTGCACTCACAATATCGCGGGATGGAGCAGTTGGTAGCTCGTTGGGCTCATAACCCAAAGGTCGCTGGTTCGAGTCCAGCTCCCGCTACTCGAAAAAAGCCACTGAACTTCAGTGGCTTTTTATTTTTTTATGCATTTCGGTTCAACGTCTTTCACGGACTGTTATTCCCCCGTCTTCACCACCAAATCATACTTTTCCAACAACCCCGGCAGGCTGTGGATCGAGAATTTGGCTTTCCTGAGCCGGTTGTCGTCCGGGTCCATCCGAAGATTGTAGGAAGTGGAAAAGTCGGCCTGCGACAGGTTGTTCTCTCCAAAACGGGCCAGTTCAAGGTTGCAGTTATTGAACACCACACCGACCATATCACATTTCAGGAAATGAGCCTCCCGCAGAGAACAATCGTCGAAGCGCGTTTTTTTTAGGTTCCGGTTCAGGAAAACGGTGTAGTCGAGTTTGCATTCCCGGAAGCTCACCCGAAATCCGAAAGCGTTGACCACGCCGAAATCAACGTGGCTCAGGTTGCAGCCCGTAAAGACGGCATCGTCCAGTTTGGTGTTTTTTAGCTGGATTCGGGTCAGGTTGCATTCTTCAAAATGGCAATCGGTAAAGTTGGCCCCCGACAGACTGACTCCAGTCAATTCAAGTTTCCGGAACGTGCATTGCTCAAAATCCTGCTGCGCCCATTGGCCCGGCAGGTCGGTTCCCGGGCCGAACACCTGGTTATAGTATTCCATATCTGTGGTCTTGTTTGCTGTATTTACCCGCATGCCAGTCCCCGGTCACAAACTCATCTCCATGCGCGTGTATTCCCGTCCTGCCCGGACAAACCGGTTCGGCTCCTGCGGCTCGGCCAGCCCGAATTTTTCGTAAAATTCTTTTTTGTCCCGTCGGGCATGACACCAGAGCTGCGCAACGCCGTTCTGCCGGGCCTTGTCGATCACATAAGTCAGAAGATGAGTGCCGAAGCCCCGCCCCTGGTACTCCTGAAGGGTAGCAAATTTCCGAAACTGCATTTGCCTGCCGGACTGAAAACAGGAGACGACAGACACCAGTTTTTCGTCCAGAAAAAGCCCGTAGTGTGTGCCCGCCTCGTCATCGGCAATCCGGACAAAGGCGGGCGGCTGGTCGGGCCACATCACCTTGTGCCGAATGACCCAGGTATCCGCCGGATTGATTTCGGTGATTCGCATGCCGCAAAACTACGGGTCTGCCGGGACATTCCCTGTCTGAGTGGCCAGCAGATCATCCGCTTACTTCAGTTCCTCAATCACCAGTGCCTGCCCGCCTTTGGCTTTTAGCGCCACCGGCAGCGAATCGCCCGCCTTCAGTTCGGCCACCGTTTTGGCAATACTGCCTTTTCCATCGTCGTCGTACGCGGTGACCTGATAGCGTTTTCCCCGCTGGAGAAAAGTCGTAGGCAGGCTTCCGGTCCAGTCGGTCAGGCCCGCGGCGGTGCCCACGTACCAGGTGGAGCCGTTCCGGCGGGCGACGCTGATGACCTTACCGATTTCGCCCACCAGATAATGGCTTTCGTTCCAGACGGTCGGCACCCGCGCGAAAAACTCGATTTCCTGCTCGTTTTTGTAATCGGTCGGGTTGCCATACCACAGGACGGCCTGTAGCGGACTGAAGTAAACCACCGACAGCGCCAGTTGCTGCGCTTTGCTCACCTGAAGCTTGGTTTTGAACAGGTTTTCGGAGAAAGCTTCGTTGGCGTTCGGGTAACAGAACGTATAATCCGCCGCCCCGGCCAGGAAGCGGGTAAAGGGCAGCACGGTATTGTGAAAAGCGTCCGGGTTGTTCTCGTTGCCGCGGATGCCTTCCTGCGTCAGCAGGTTGGGGTACGTCCGCGAAAGGCCGGTCGGCTTGTAGTTGTCGTGGATGTTGAGGATAAAGCCGTGGTCGTACACCTTTTTCATGGCTCCGCGCAGCCAGGTAAGGCCCTCCTGCGTCAGCCCGTCCACAAAGCCAAATTTCAGCCCGGCCACGCCCCAGCTTTTGTAAAGCGGCAGAATCTCGTCCAGCTTGGCCCGCAGCCCGACGCGGTTGACGTACAGAATGACCCCGACGCCTTTTTCCTTTCCATATTGAATAACTTTAGGCAAATCCAGCGCCGGAATGACCTGCGTCGGGTCCGAACTGCTGCGGAACTCGGCTCCGTACCAGCCCGCGTCGAACATGATGTACTGGAGATGGTGGCTGGCGGCAAAATCAATGCAGTTGAGGCCGCCCTGCGTCGTCAGCAGCGTCGAACGGAGGAGCTTGCCGGGTTTGATCCAGTCCGGAACGGGCCCGGTCGGCGGCGGACTGAGCCGGAGCGGCAGGTCGCTGAACGGGTGCAGGCCGATGGCCGAAGTGGCTACGCTGATGGTCCGCCAGGGCGACTGAAAAGCGCAGTGGGTTCTTACCGAATCTTTGTGAAAAGCGACCGCCAGCGAGGACGGAGCCGTGCCTCGGGTCAGCACCGGTTTAGTGTACGACGAATTATCGGCTTCGCCAAGCGAGATAAACAGCCGTCCGTTGGTCAGCGTGGCCGGAAAGTCGCAGGTTTTTTTGAGGTCGGAAAGAGCGGTGGGGGTGAAGACCGATTCTTCGTTGTACTGATAAACGGTATACGGATCGGTAAACGCAAAGGTGGTAAGCTCTTCCTGGATAAGGCCGTTGTCGGCTTTAGGAATAACGTACCGGAACGCCGCGCTTCCATCGAACACCCGGGCTACCAGCCGAAACGCGACCGGGCCGGACTGGCAATCCAGCGTCAGCTCCCGGTAATGATTCCGAATCCGCTCGTTTTCGCCCAGCGGCCAGGCAAACTGCTCCCGGTGCGAACGCTGCCGCTGCTTTCTGATGAGGCAGTTTTGGCCAACGGTCACTCCGTTGAGCCGCAGGCCCAGCTTCGACCCGTCGAGAACCGGCTCTCCGTTGAAAAGCAGGCGGTAGACCAGTTCCTGCCGCTCGTTTACGGACACTTCCAGCCGGGTTTTCCCGTCCGGCGAATCGGCATAGTACGTTTTCGGTTTTGGAGCGGCCTGCAAAGCCGAAGCCAGAGCGAACAGGAAGGTCAGGCTCAGAAAAAGCCGGGTAAGCAGACCAGTTTTAGCAATCATCAGGGGAATCCGGAATGAACGGGCGTAAAAGGACACTACTTTTTTCTATAAAGTCGAAAAGTGCGCCGGAATAACCTTTCATTTGCGGATAGGAATTGTCTGCCGTCGGTTTTCAACTTTTTTCCCATGATTTTACGGTTACTTGGTCTGTTTCTGCTCTTTTCCATGGCTGTTTCCGCCCAATCTTCCAAACGCGCCCGCGACTACGCAATCCGCTTCGGCGTCATGGCGCCCGGTCCGCTCAACGCCATCACCGACGTGCCGGGCGTCCGGGTCGGCCAGGTGACGCTCATTCAGGGCCCGAACGTCCGAACGGGCGTAACGGCCATTCTGCCGCATGCGGGCAATCTGTTTCAGGAAAAATGCCCGGCGGCCATTTACATCGGCAACGGCTTCGGCAAGCTGACGGGCTACAGCCAGGTGGAAGAACTCGGAACGCTGGAAACGCCAATTGTGCTGACCAACACGCTGAGCGTCCCGACGGCCGCCGATGCCGTCATCGATTATACGCTGGCGCAGCCCGGCAACGAGCAGGTGCGGTCCCTGAACCCGGTCATCGGCGAAACCAACGACGGCTTTCTCAACGACATCCGCGGACGGCACGTCACCCGGCAGCACGTGCTGGAAGCCCTGCGGAAAGCCAGTACCGGGCCGGTCGCCGAAGGGGCCGTCGGTGCCGGGACCGGAACGGTCTGTTTCGGGTTCAAAGGCGGCATCGGTACGGCTTCGCGGAAACTGCCCGGTTCGCTGGGCGGCTACACGGTCGGCGTACTGGTGCAGACCAATTTCGGCGGGGTGCTGCAGGTCGGAAACCTGCCCGTCGGCGTGGCGCTGGGCAAATATTCTTACAGGGAAAAACTGGACGGCTCCTGCATGATGGTGGTGCTGACGGACGCGCCACTCGACGCCCGTAACCTGAAGCGGCTCGCCAAACGGGCGTTTATGGGACTGGCCCAGACCGGCGGCATCGCCTCCAACGGCAGCGGCGACTACGTCATTGCGGTTTCGACGGCCAATCGCATTCCCCACGAAACCAGCCGGACGCTCGACGAGGTAAAGCTCCTTCGCAACGACAATGTCTCGCCCCTGTTCATGGCCGCCATCGAAGCGACGGAGGAAGCCATCATCAATTCGCTGTTCGCCGCCGAAACGATGAAGGGCGATCAGGGGCACCAGGTGGAGAAACTGCCGGTGGACAAAGTGGTGGAACTGTTGAAAAAATAACGGAATCTACTGCTCCTCAACGTTTCCGGCACCCAGTTCGCCAAACAGCGTCTGCCAGTACTGCGTGACCGCCGGATTGTTTTCGCGGACGGACGCGTTGGGCTCAAACGGTAGAATAAGCGTAATGTCGGGACTGCCGATGCTGTTTTTCTTCAACTGTTCGGCGTCGGTTTTGGCCCACTCTTCGGCCTGGGCGTTGTCTTTGGGCGGCGTCTGGTGGAAGTCCCGGCGACCGGGGCCTTTGGTGCTTTCCACCATGTCGCTGAGGTAATACACTTTCAGGTTGGCTCCGCTGTCGGCGGCTTTGGCGATGACGGGCAGACTGGCCCAGATGTCGGTCTGCTGGTTCGACCGGCCGCCGTTCTGCTGCGCCAGCTGCTGAAGCACGCGCTGGCGGATGACGGCTTTTTCGCGGCCCAGCGCCAGATCGAAGGTCGTCTGGGCGGCTTCGCGGTCGGTGGCGTTGGCGTTGTCCTCCACTTCCAGCTCCGAGCGGGTCGTGACGGTCAGGGCCCGGGCTTTGGACGTGTTTTCGTGAATGAAGTACACCTCCAGCTTGTCGCCTTTTTTCTGAATATTCTGATCAATGATTTCGTTGAGCGCCTGCTGGTATTTTTGCGCGACAAAGGCCCGGTTGACGTTCACACTCACCGATTTATCCATAAAAATCAGCGTATGCGTCGGAGTCGTGTCGGTGGGCTTTTCGGCTTCTTTGGCGGAATCGGAGCAGCCGGATAGAGCAATCAGCAAAAAAGCAAGGAAGCGTTTCATGGTGCTGTAACCCGGAACCTCATTCCGGGAATGGTTTACGAATGATTAGGCATGTTGACACTTTACCTGAACTACAGGCGCAGAACCGTGTCAGCCGGAGCATTCCGGTTCCAGTAATCCGTTTGAACTGTTTTCTGTAAAACGGCGCGGGAGGTAAGTTGTTTGTCTTTGCTTTTGTACGTTTCTTCCCAGCCCAGAATCCGGTGAGGAAACTGATTTTCAAAGACGATCAGCAGCGTCCGGCCGTCGGTCTTATACTCCAGCCGGTACGCTTTCGGGCTATTTCCGGAAAAAGCCGTTCCGGTATAATCGGTCAGCGAAACATCGGCGGTGAGGGGTTCCAGCTTCCTGTGCCGCAGCCGCGCCGACTGCGTGCCCGGAACGACCGAAACAGAGCCGGTCGGCAACCGGTCGGGTGCCAGCCGGATGCGGTTCCAGATTTCGTCTTCCAGCAGGGCTTTCCCAATTTCGTAATCCTCGGCCACCTCCTGCTCAAAATACGACCGGCCGCTCACCCCATAACCGCCGCTGCGGTAATTCATCTGCAGATAACTGTGCCCGCACCATTCCTGCCCCGAGGTGCTTACTTTAAGCGTGGCGGGAAACTCGGCGTGCTGAATGGGCGTAAAAACGGACGTGTACAGCGAATAATCGTAAATGCCCGTGACAAATTTCCTGACAAAGTTCAGCTTCAGAACGGGCGTTGACCGGCTGCGGCTGGCTTCGGTCTCGGACTTCACCTGCGTATCGGTGCGAAAATCTTCGGTGACAAAGATAAGAACGGCTTCTCCGGGGTTCAGGGCACCGTACTGCGCCTGCTCCAGACGGTACCGGTTCAGTTCGGCCTTGCCCGCAAACCAGTAGCCGGCAAACGCTTTAGGCGGCTCCCCGGAGGAAGGAACGGCGGCAGCCGGCTCCTTCTGAAAAACCGTCGCTTTCATGGCAACCGCAAAAACGACGGCGAGCAGAACAACGCCGGGCAGAAAGTATCGGGTGATGGCTTCTTTCATTGAACAGAAAAGTAACCACGAAGAAAAAAGAAATAAATGAATAATTAAGAATGAACCGCGGCGGACCGCGTTGCAAAATGAATAATTAAGAATGAATAATGAAGGCTCCGCTGATTCAGGATTCTAACCTGGCGGAGCCTTCATTATTCATTCATTTCTGCCTTACGGCTTATTGCTGTCCACAACCGGACGGTTCTCCCGATTGGCTACTTCCCAGGCGGTGAAGAACACCAGTCGGGCGGATTTCTCGGCGAGGTTGAAGTTGATCTTGTCCACGTCGTCCGTCGGGCGGTGGTAGTCGGGGTGCAGACCGTTGAAATAGAAAATGATGGGGATTTTGTGCTTGGCGAAGTTGTAGTGGTCCGAGCGGTAGTAGATGCGCTCGGGATCACCCGGATCGTTGTATTTGTAATCCAGTTCCATCATCGTGTTGGCGCGGTTGGCGTTTTCGCTGATCTGGTGCAGTTCCGACGAAAGTTTATCGGAGCCAATTACGTAGATGTAGTTCTCGGATTTGCCCAGGTGCAGGTCGTCTACGCGGCCCACCATGTCGATGTTCAGGTCGGCTACCGTGTTGGCCAGCGGAATGATCGGCTGCATGTCGGCATAATACTGGGAACCAAGCAGGCCTTTTTCTTCGCCCGTCACGCAGAGAAACAGCACCGAGCGCCGGGGACCTTTGCCCTCAGCCTTGGCTTTGGCAAACGCCTGGGCCATTTCCAGGACAGACACCGTACCCGAACCGTCGTCGTTGGCCCCGTTGTTCACCTGCCCGTCCGGGCTGACACCGATATGGTCGTAGTGCGACGAAACGATCAGCACTTCGTCCTTTTTGTCCGTCCCTTCCAGAAAGCCCATGACGTTTTCGGTCTGCACGGCTTCTTCTTTCCGTTCGGCTTTCAGGCTAACTTTTCCTTTCAGCGAGCCTGCGGTTGTTTTGCCGCTGTCGGTGATTTTCTGAACGGCCTTGTTGAACTTGTCGGTTTTGGTATTCAAAAGGTTGGCGGCCAGATCGGAGGAAATCAGGAACGTTCCCACCGGGCTGAGCTGCTCGGCGCCCGGTTTCAGCGTCAGGCGGTTGAAGCGGCCCATCAGGGCGCTGCGCTCGGCCACCAGCCGTTTGTAATCGTCGCCCGACTGAGCCGATACGATGAAAATCTGGGCCGCGCCTTTGTCCTTGGCCAGCGTCACTTTTTTCCGCCAGCTATCCGGACTGTTGAAGTCGGCGGTTCCTTCCAGCGGCTCCCCTTTTTTGTTCTTCGGAGCGCCTTCCAGCACCACGACGGCTTTGCCTTTTATGTCCAGTTTGGCGTAATCGTCGTAGGCCCCGGCGCTGATGCCGTAGCCCGCAAAAACGGTTTCAAACGCCGTTTCGGTGGGAACGCTCAGCAGGCCGTTGACGATGAAGTCTTTCGGGTATGAATAAGTGGCCCCGCCCGCTTTTACGTAAAAATCGCCCCAGGTTTTCCGGTAAAGGTTAAACGGCTGGAGGTAGGACGTTTTGCCGTCGGCCGTCGGAACGATGGCTTTCAAACCAAACTCCTGAAACTGTTTGGCGAGGTATTCCGCCGCTTTTTTCTGGCCCGGCGTGCCGGTTTCGCGGCCCTGCATGTCGTCGGCGGCGATAACGCGGAGGTGCTTTTCAAGGTCGCCCGCCTGAATGGTCCGGGCGTAGTCGGTCACCGTCTGGCTGAAGGCGACCTGACCCGACAGCAGCAGGCAAAGAGCAGCAATTTGAGAACGCATAGATGAAATTTGGAAAATAATTAAAGTACAAAATAATCGATTTGCCCGAAGTATACAAACGTGCGGGGAATAAGCCCGATTTGTGACACAACCTCATAGTCGTACTACGGGCGTTCAGGAGTAACATCAGTCATTCAGGCATCCGTAACCGAAATGTGGCTGGCCTTGTGCCGCAGCGCCAGCACCGGTGCCAGCAGGAAGCCGCCCAGGCTGAAAAGCAGGGCCGTCCCGACGATAATGGCGTGCAGAAACGTGGCCGCCGTGACGCTGTCGGTCAGCGAAAACCCGTAGAAACGCAGACCAACGGACGCCAGCGCGTGGTAGGTGCCGACGCCTCCCTGTGTGGGGACGGCCAGCCCGCCCAGAGAAGTCAGCGCCAGAACGGTCAGGGCGGCCAGTGGAGTCAGGGAACGGAGCAGCGGGCTGGTCAGAAAGGCGGCGTAGGTGGTCAGAAAAGCCAGTCCGTAACCCAGCGCGCTCAGGCCCCAGAAAAGACCCGGTTGCCGGAGCTGCCGGACCGTCCGCAGGCCCTCGTTCAAGCCCCGAACGGCGTTTTGCACCCGCGACGGCTGCGCTGCCGGAGGAGGTGATGGGCGAAGAAGCCGGCGGAGCAGCTGCCATCCGCCCGCCAGCAGGAGAGCCGTCAGCGGCAGAACGTACCAGAACCGGAGCAGCCGTTCGCCGACCGTATCGGCGAAGTACGTCCAGAGGCGCGCGAATTCGAGCAGCAGCGTCAGCCCGACCAGCGCCCCCAGCATCAGCAGATCGACCACCCGCTCGGCCACCACCGACCCGAGGCTAAGCGCCAGCGGGACGCGGTCCGTGCGCCGGAGCGTTTCACAGCGGGTCAGCTCACCGGCGCCGGGAAAGGCCAGTCCGGCCAGCGTTCCGGCCAGAATGGCAACGGTCGCCCGGAAAACCGGCGGATGGTGGCCCGCACTTTGCAGCAGGAGCCGCCAGCGCAACGCCCGCAGCCCGTAGGTGAGCAGCATCGAGAGTCCGACCAGAAGCAGCCAGCCATACCGGGCCCGTCGGAATTGCTGGGACAGTTCCGCAAAGGCCACGTCTTTGAGCACGTACCAAAGCAGCCCTGCACTCAGCAGACCAATGATTATTTTTCTTGCGTAACCGGCCATTCCTGGCTAAAGTAACGAAATCGGGTAGCGGAATTGGCGGTGCACCGATTTAATTTGTGTAATTTATCTGAGGCAAGAGGCTGGACGTTACTATTCCGACGAATTTGCATCTTTAGTAGCAGCACCTTTCACCTTCCAGTTATTGATTCGTTTACCAAGGAATTCATGTCAAAAAAGAAACGAGTGGTTCCGGGGCCTTCCGCCGGAAAACCGACGGTTAAACCGGAGCCGGTCATGCAGGCGGCCACGGTCGCACCGGCCGAACGGACGGTTGCGTTGTCCGCCGGGCGGTCTTTTGAATTAATTCGCTTTGATACCCGGCTGAAATGGTTTCTGGCGGTCTGTGTGGGGTTGTTTGTGCTGTTTACGCTCGCCAAAATTCACTCGGTTTCCATTCCGGCCTGGAACCAGATCATCCCCGATGGCTCCGACCCGAAACGCGGCCTGCTTTCGGGAACGCCGCGCTCGATCCGCATGGACGATTATGCCGTGGGCACGCCCTGGATTCTTTCGCAGGTGAATAAGGGCCTGCCGCTGGAAAACGAAACACTCGGGGGCGAGAAGGCCCCGATTCTGGTGGCTCCGACCAAACACTTCAGTGTGGCATTCCGGCCCGAATACTGGGGCTTTCTTTTTCTTCCGACCGAACAGGGCTATGCCTGGGTCTATAACTTCCGGGCCTGCCTGTCCATCATCGGGGCGCTGCTGGCCCTGCTTCTGCTCACCCGGAACAACTTCTGGCTATCGGCAACGGGCAGTCTGTGGCTCTTCCTCTCGTCGGGCACCCAGTCCTGGACGTACATTCCCACCAGCCTGATCGCCAGTACCAGCCTGATCTTCGTAGCCACCGTTTACGTGCTGTTCAGCACCCGGACGAGGCCGCTGCTGATAAGTGCATTGTTGCTGATCTGGTCGCTGGGGTATTTTGCCCTTATTCTGTATCCACCCTACCAGGTGCCGCTGGCGTATGTGCTGGCGGCTCTGCTGCTGGGCTATCTGCTCAACAATATCCGGCAGCCGGAGCTGAAAACGAGTCTTCCGCTGAAAGCCGGGGCGCTGGTGCTGGCCGTGGGCGCCGTGGCGGTGGTGTTTCTCAGCTATTACGCGGACGTAAAGACAACCATCGAAGCCACGATGAATACCGTGTACCCCGGCAAACGCAACGAACTGGGTGGCACGGGCTTTATCGCCAACTGGTTTTCGGAATATTTCAGCTGGCAGTGGAGCGACAGCCGTTTTCCGAAAAACTGGCTGAACTCCTGCGAATTGGCGCATTATCTGACCTTCGCCCCCATCATCCTGCCCGGTCTGGCCGTTGCTTTTGTCCGGTCCCGGTCGGTGGACTGGGTGCTGTTGCTACTCGGCCTGTTCATTCTGGTCGGTTACGTCTGGATCGAGGTTGGTTTTCCGGGCTGGCTGGCGAAGGCGACCCTCTGGAACATGAGCCCGACGCGCCGGACCCAGATTCCCTTCGGCATCGCTAACGTTCTGCTGACGGTACTTTACCTGCATTATCTCCAGACGAAAAGCCTCAAATCGGGCACGGCAGTCACGGCGCTGAGCATCGCGGGCGTGGTGGCCTACTTCATCTACGCGGCGCAGGTCAACATCGGCGATTCCGACGGTTTTTTTCGCTGGCATCAGCTGGTGGTGCCGGTGCTATTCTTTGCGGCGCTGGGGTCGCTTCTGCTCATCAGCTGGCGACCGGCTTACCGGCAGGCCCTTTTCTGCGGCGGCATTATTCTTTTCCTGCTGCCTAATCTGAAGATGAATCCGGTCGCCAAGGGCCTGGCTCCCATTACCGACCACCAGTTGTACAAATCGATCCAGAGCCTTCACCAGCAGGAGCCGAAAGCCCGCTGGGTGGTTTTTGGCAGTCAGTACATTTCGTATCTGGCCACAGCCACGGGCGTAGACCTGCTGAGCGGCGTGAAGTTCATCCCGGCCCGGACTATTCTGAAAGTGCTCGACCCGCAGATGAAACGCGATTCGGCCTACAACCGCTACGCGCATACGGTCTACAACACCTACATCGACGGGCAGAAAGACACGGTCATCATTCAGAATACCTTTGAAGACGGCTATCAGGTGCTCATGGACCCGTGTTCGCCCCGGTTCAGGCAGCTCAACGTCAAATACATCATCTTCGACCGGCAGCCGCAGCCCATCGAGACGCGGTGCATGAAGCTGGTGAATTCGCTCGGAACCATTCAGATTTACCGGATAAACGATTAGTGTATGCTCACAAATCCGCGCATTCTGGTCATTGTGCCCTGTTTCAACGAGGAGGCCGCCATTGCGGGGGTGGTGGAGGAGATTAACCGACAGCGGACACAGCTTCCTCTGGATGTGCTGGTGGTCAACGACTGCTCGACGGACCGGTCGCCGGACGTCATCCGGCGGCTAAACTGCCTCTGGCTCGACCTGCCGGTCAATCTGGGCATCGGCGGAGCTATGCATGCGGGCTACAAATACGCCTGCCGGAACGGGTACGACATCGCTGTCCAGATGGATGGCGACGGGCAGCACCCGGCCGACGAACTGCCGCGCCTGCTTCGGCCCATTCTGGACGAAAAAGCGGATGTGGTGATCGGGTCGCGGTTTCTTGCCAAAGGAGGGTTTCGGTCTACCTGGCTGCGCCGGACCGGCATCCGTTATTTCCGCTGGCTCAACCGGAGCCTGATCGGGCAGTTGATTCACGACAGTACGTCCGGCTTCCGGGCCTTCAACCGGCGGACGATCGAGATTGTGAGCGCGTATTACCCCGACGAATACCCGGAACCGGAGTCCATCGTTCAGTTTGGGCTGCACAACCTGCGGATGGTGGAAGTGCCCGTACAGATGCGCGAACGGCAGGGCGGCACCTCGTCCATTACTTCGCTGAAGGCGGTGTATTACATGTTCAAAGTGACGCTCGCCACGGTGTTCATTTATTTACGTCTGCGAAACCAGTCTCATTATGGAAACGCTGCCTGTTAAAATTCAGATAATCAGTGTTATCGGGGCGCTGGGTTTTCTGGCGATGATCGCCCGGCTGATCGTCCGGGGCAAGTTGCGGGAGGAATACGCCATTGTCTGGATCATCTGCACCGCTATCCTGACCGTGTTTTCCATCTGGCGAAAGGGGCTGGAAGAGATTTCGTTGCTGCTGGGCGTTTTTTACCCGCCTTCGCTCATTTTTCTGGCGGCGATTTTTGCCATCATCGTCTTTCTGGTTCATCTTTCGGTCGTCAATTCCCGGATGCAGTCGGAGATTAAAGTGCTGACGCACGAAGTGGCCTTTCTGAAACAACAACTACAGAAGCGGGCGGGCGAAACGGCGGTCAGTTCCGGGGACGAACCTGTTTCGGCGGCCGTATAACCTGCGTATGCTGCCTTCCATCTCCCTCATTACGCCTTCCTACAACCAGGGGCCTTACATCCGAAAAACGGTGGAATCCGTTCTGAATCAGGCTTATCCGGCTCTGGAGTACCTGGTGGTGGACGGGCAGTCGTCGGACGGGACGTTACCGATTCTTCGCGAATACAGCCACCGGCTCCGGCTGATTTCCGAACCGGACCGGGGGCAGACCGACGCGCTCAACAAAGGGCTGCGGGCCGCTACGGGCGACATCGTGGGCTGGCTCAATTCGGACGATTACCTGTTACCGGGCGCCCTGCACGAAGTGGGCCGTTTCTTCGAACAGCACCCGGACGTGTCATGGCTGACGGGCGACTGCCTCATTGTGGACAAAGACGGTCGTTTGATCCAGCAACCTATCCGGGAATACAAGCGGATTCTCCGGAAGCTTTCTCCTTCCTTTTATCTGGGTATTACCAACGCCATTTGCCAGCCGGCCACGTTCTGGCGGCGTTCCCTGCACGACCGGCTGGGCTACTTGAACGAAAACCTGCGTTATACGATGGATTACGACTGGTGGCTCCGGCTGGCGCAGCTTCAGCCGCCAGCCGTTCTGGCCAAACCGCTGGCGGCGTTTCGCATCCACGGGGCGTCCAAAGGCGGAAGCCAGTTTACGGAGCAGTTTGACGAAGACTACCGCACGCTGATTCGGCACCGGCCTGCCGATTGGGTGCGCTTGCTTCACCGGGCGCACAACGAGGCCATTGTCGGCATTTATAAGCTTATCAAATGAATCTGAAAGCACTCATCCGCCTGCTGAAAACCTCCCCGCTGCTTGTGCCGGTGCTGGCCGGGATCGACGCGGTGCTGTGGCTGGTGGACCGGCTGGCCATCCTGACCGCGGGCCGCCCGGCCGGAAAGGCGCCGTCGCTGCTGGTCATCCGGCTCGATGTGCTGGGCGATTACCTGCTGTTCCGTCCGTATCTGCGGATGCTGAAAACACGGGCGCCTTTTGAGGGCCACCGGCTTATTCTGCTGGGTAATGAAGCGTTCCGGCCGCTGGCCGAAGCGTTCGACGCGGACGTTCTCGACGGGGCGATCTGGGTGGATATTTACAAACTGACAACCCGGCCGCTTTACCGGTTTCGTGTAGTCCGCCAACTGCGGCGACAGGGTTTTTCGGCGGTTTTTTGCCCGACGGTGAGCCGGGTGCTGGTGCTGGACGATTTTCTGGCGGCGGCCACCGGAGCGCCCGTGCGGATTGGCTGCCGGACGGACTTTGTCAACAGCAAACGCTGGGAAGCCCGGTTAGGCGACCGGCTGTACACGCGGCTGCTGCCCCGCCCGGAAGGCATTCTGTTCGAAATGGAGCGGAACCGTCGACTGATGGAAATGCTGTCGGGCCAGTCGCTGGCGCTTCCTAAGCCCGACCTTCCCGAGCGACTGGCCCGACCGCTTGCCCTGCCCGACCGCTTCGTCATCCTGTCGCTCGGCGCCGGACAGGACTTTCGGATCTGGCCCACCGAACGCTTTGCCGCCGTGGTCCGGCAGCTGCGGCGGGAGTTTCCGGGCTATCGGATTGTGCTGACGGGTACGGCGTCGGAACAGGCGTATGCCCGCCGGTTGCAGCAGGAAGTACCCGAAGAACACGACCGGATAACCGATTTGACGGGCCGGTTGAGCATCCCGGAACTCGTTTACGCGCTGAGAAAGGCCGCTTTACTCCTGACCAACGAAACCGGAATTGTCCATCTGGCCGCCGCCTGTGGAACCCCGGCGCTGGTGATATCGCAGGGAAAGTCGCTGGTGCGCTGGCATCCTTATCCTGCCGGGCTGGCCGACCGGATTACGTACCTTTACCCGACTTATATCGAGCAGAACCGCCACCGTCTTGCCGAAATTGCGCCCGAGTTCAACCCGGAATCCCGCTTCGGCATGGACGAGATTTCGGTGGAAAGGGTCTGGCAGGCCGTGTCCGGAAAGCTGCTTCAGGCGGTATAGTGGAACATCAGGTTGGTGTAGCGGTTGATGGGCCGTGCACTCAGTTCCAGCAGTTCCTCATACGTGCGGGGCACCACCGCTTTTTTCTTCTCGTCAATCTCCCGGACCTCGTAGCCCAGTTCCTGCATCATGCGCAGGTAGTCGGCGGGCGAAGCGCCGCTGTTGTAGAGCCCTCTCGGCCAGAATTCACTGATAACCAACGGGTGATCTCTTTTCAGTAGGTCGTATCCGCCTTTCAGGACAAAATATTCAAAGCCCTGCACGTCGATTTTCACCAGGTCGATTTTGTCGCTGATGGTATCATCGAGGCGAAGCGTCGGTACGTCCACGAATTCCGTAAAATCCCCGTCGTTGTAAAGCCGGTAATCGCCAACGTTGAACGGGTGCTTGTACAGCCGCATCGTGCCCGGTTTGTCCGACAAGGCGGCGTTGAACGCCTTCACGTTGGTCAGGTTGTTGAGCGCCAGGTTTTTCTGGAGAAGGGCAAAATTGCCGGGATCGGGCTCGAAGGCGTAGACCGATCCGGCGGTGGCTTTCTGGGCGACCCGGATGGAGTAATAGCCCATGTTGGCCCCAATATCGAGCATGACCGTGTCCGGCCGCACACAGGCAAGCAGCGTTTCCGTTTCGGTGGGTTCAAACCGGATGGTGCCGTCGGCGACCTGAAGCGTGTCATGCGCGTCGAGGTACATCGAAAAAGTGCCGAAACGGTAGGGTCGGCTGGTGTCAATTTTCCCTTTGAGGCCGAGACGATGGGCCAGAATGGCGAGTTTGAACATCACCCGGTCGCCGTCAACGCCGAGTTTATCCAGGAAAGACGAGACCGAAGAAACGACCAGATTCTTAAGCATGTGCGCGCGAAAACCGCTTAAAGCAAGGTTGAATCCAAAGATAACGATTAAGGTTTGAATTAGTACATACAAATATTGATAATGCCGACGTTGATTTGTGTCAAGTTTCTGAGAAAAATGCACTTTTTGCTGTAATTTCGGGTTTTAAAATCAGCTAAATGACTGGCAAAGCCTTATGAAGATAGTCCTCCATCAACAGGAGTCCTTTGAACAGCGTCATCACGGAAAAGACCAGGCTGAACTGGCCGGTTTGCTCGACAGTGTCGGCGTATCCTCCATCAACGAACTGATTGACCAGACCGTACCGGCCGCCATCCGGCTGGCCCAGCCGCTGAACCTGCCTGCTCCCCGCTCCGAAAATCAGTTTCTGGCCGATTTCCGGAAGCTGGCCCAGCAGAACAAGGTGTACAAATCGTACATTGGCACGGGGTACTACGACACCCTGACGCCGAACGTCATTCTCCGGAACATTCTGGAAAACCCGGCCTGGTACACGGCTTATACGCCGTATCAGGCCGAAATCGCCCAGGGACGACTGGAGGCTTTGCTGAACTTCCAGACGGTTGTTTCGGACCTGACGGGCATGGAGATTGCCAACGCCTCGCTGCTGGATGAAGCTACGGCGGCGGCCGAAGCCATGACCATGCTCCACTCGCTACGTCCGGCCGCCAAAAAAGGCGCAAACACGTTCTTCGTTTCCGAGCGCTGCCATCCGCAGACGATCGACGTGGTCCGGACCCGGGCTACGCCGCTGAACATCGACGTTCGGGTGGGCGACCACCGGACGCTGGATGTTACCGATTCGGCGGTTTACGGTGTTCTATTGCAATATCCAGCCTCCGACGGCGACGTGTTCGACTACACGGACCTGATTGCGGCGGCGCACGAAAACAATATTTTTACGGCTGTAGCGGCCGATCTTCTGGCCTTAACGCTGTTAACGCCTCCGGGCGAAATGGGCGCCGATGTCGTGGTGGGCTCAGCCCAGCGTTTTGGCGTTCCGATGGGCTACGGCGGTCCGCACGCGGCCTTTTTTGCTACCAAAGACGCTTACAAGCGGCAGATTCCGGGCCGGATCATCGGCGTTTCGGTCGATGCCCAGGGCAAACCGGCGCTGCGCATGGCCCTGCAAACCCGCGAGCAGCACATCCGCCGCGAGAAAGCCACATCGAACATCTGTACGGCTCAGGTACTGCTGGCCGTGATGGCGAGCGCCTACGCCGTTTACCACGGTCCCGAGCGCCTGCGGGCGATTGCCGAGCGCGTGCATGGACTGACAAAAATGTTCGCTACGGCGCTGCGCTGGAATGGGTACGAACTCGCCACGGAGAATTATTTTGATACCGTCACCGTCCGCGTGGACGATGTCGAATCGCTGCAGAAAACGGCCCGCAAAGCCGGCGTGAACCTGCGCTATTTTGCGGATGATGCCACGGTGGGCGTTTCCTTCGACGAAGCAAAAACATACGAGGACGTGGTGCAGCTGCTGGACGTATTCGGCGTCTGCGCCGACATGCAGGCCGTGACAGAATCACTGGAGTTTACCTGGCCGGAGCGGCTGGTCCGTCAGTCCGAGTACCTGACGCATCCGGTTTTCAATACGCACCATACGGAGCACGAAATGCTGCGCTACCTGCGCTCGCTGGAGGAAAAAGACCTTTCGCTGGTGCATTCGATGATTTCGCTGGGAAGCTGCACCATGAAGTTGAACGCTACGGCGGAGATGATTCCCGTCACGTGGCCGGAGTTTGGCAAGATGCACCCGTTTGCTCCGAAAGACCAGACGGCCGGTTACCAGCAGCTTTTCAAAGACCTGAACAACTGGCTCTGCGAAATCACCGGCTTTGCGGCCATGTCGATGCAGCCGAACTCCGGTGCTCAGGGCGAATACGCCGGTCTGATGGTCATCCGGGCCTACCACGAAAGCCGGGGCGATAGCCACCGCAACGTGGCCCTCATTCCGTCGTCGGCACACGGGACGAATCCCGCCAGCGCGGTTATGGCCGGGATGAAGGTGGTCATCACTAAGTGCGACGAGCGCGGAAACATTGACCTGGCCGACCTGCGGGCCAAAGCCGAGCAGTACAGCAGCGAACTGTCGTGCCTGATGGTAACCTACCCGTCGACGCATGGCGTGTTTGAAGAAAGCATCAAGGAAATCTGCGAGCTGATCCACGAACATGGTGGACAGGTATACATGGATGGTGCCAACATGAACGCCCAGGTCGGTCTGACTTCTCCGGCGAATATCGGTGCGGACGTTTGCCACCTGAACCTGCACAAAACCTTCTGTATTCCGCACGGCGGCGGCGGTCCGGGCATGGGGCCCATCGGGGTAGCGGCGCATCTGGTGCCGTTCCTGCCGGGTCACGTAACGGAAGAGGCCCAGCAGCAGGGTGCAGTATCGGCAGCGCCCTACGGTTCGGCCAGCATTCTGACCATTTCGTACGCTTACATCGCCATGATGGGTGGCGAAGGGCTGACGCATGCCACCGAAATGGCCATTCTGAACGCCAACTACATTAAATCGCGTCTGGAAGGACACTACCCGATTCTTTACACGGGCACTAACGGCCGCTGCGCTCACGAGATGATCGTGGATTGCCGCCCGTTCAAAGCGTCTGGAGTGGAAGTGGAAGACATTGCCAAGCGGCTGATGGACTACGGTTTCCACGCGCCGACGATGTCCTTCCCGGTACCGGGGACGATGATGATCGAGCCGACCGAGTCGGAGTCGAAAGCCGAAATCGACCGTTTCTGCGACGCCCTCATCAGCATTCGTGAAGAAATCCGCGAGGTGGAGGAAGGCCGCGCCGACAAAGCGAACAACGTGCTGAAGCACGCTCCGCACACGGCCGCCGTCATTATCGCCGATAACTGGGACCGTCCGTACAGCCGCGAGAAAGCCGCTTTCCCGCTGCCGTACGTAAAAGCCCGCAAGTTCTGGCCGAGCGTCAGCCGGGTGGACAACGCCTACGGTGACCGGAACCTCGTTTGTTCGTGCGTGCCGACGGACGCCTACGCCGAGGAAGTGGCCGAAGCCGTGCAGTAAGCCAGCACATGTTATAAAAAGCGCGGGCTATCAGTCCGCGCTACCATAAAAAAAGCCCCGGATCGGGGCTTTTTTGTTTATCTGATGGTAGAATCAGGAGGGCAGTTCTGCCAGAACCGTGACGCCGCCCTTCGTTTTTTCGCCGATTTTCACTTTGATCTCGGCGTCGAGCGGCAGGTAAATGTCGACGCGGGAGCCGAACTTGATAAAGCCGAATTCGGACCCCTGGCGCACTTCCTGGCCTTCCTTGACGTACCACACAATGCGCCGGGCCATGGCACCCGCGATCTGGCGGAAAAGAACTTCCACGCCATTTTTAGCCTGCACGACAACGGATGTCCGTTCGTTTTCGGTGCTCGATTTGGGATGCCAGGCCACCAGGTATTTGCCGGGGTAATACCGGACATATTTGACCAGCCCCGATACCGGATGGAAGTTGATGTGCACGTTCAGCGGCGACATAAACACCGAAACCTGACGGCGGGGCCCTTTGAAATATTCGCTTTCAACCGTTTCTTCAATGACGACAACCGTGCCGTCGGCAGGGCAGATCACATGCCTGTCGTTTTCATCCGTCACGCGCCGGGGCTTCCGAAAGAACTGCAGCACGAGCAGAAACAGCACGATACTCGTAACCATCACCAGCCAGAATGCGGTGTCATTGCCCGAAAAGAGGTAAGTCGTGACCAGGTTCAAGCCCACCAGCACCAGCACCGTTACCAGAAGAATCGTGTATCCTTCCTTGTGAATTGTCATAGAAAAAAGATCGGTTACAAAAAAAGGCCGGAAAACCGGCCCGCGAAATTACGAAAAACAGTCATGAGTTATGAATTATGAGTTATGAATTAGTTAGCTAAAGCAAGTTAACTCATCATGCATAACTCATAACTCTTAACTAAATCAATATCCTCCGCGGAACTTGTACGTGCTCGCTACTTTGTCGATGGCGACGATGTAGGCGGCCAGGCGCATCGAAACGCTGTATTTGATCGAAGTGTCATACACCCGGTCAAAGGCGTCTTTCATGATGCGGTCGGAACGGCGGTTGACGCGGTCGAGCGTCCATTTGTAGCCGATGCGGTTCTGTACCCATTCGAAGTAGGAGACCGTTACGCCGCCTGCGTTTGCCAGAATGTCGGGTACCACCAGAACGCCTTTGCTGTTGATGATGTCGTCGGCAGAAGCGGAAGTGGGGCCGTTGGCACCTTCGATGATCATCTTCGCCTGGATGGTGTGGGCGTTTTCGGCCGTGATCACGTCTTCTTTTGCGGCGGGAACGAGCACATCGACGGGCAGCGAAAGCAGTTGCTCGTTCGAAATCTTCTCCGCGCCCGCAAAACCGTCCAGGGTGCCGTTGTGGGCATTGCGATAGGCAATCGCTGCCTCAATGTCGATGCCGCGGTCGTTGTAGTAACCGCCACTGATGTCGCTGATGGCGTTGACCGTGACGCCCCGTTCGTGCAGGAGCGAAGCCGCGTAGGAACCCACGTTTCCAAAGCCCTGGATGGCGGCCGAAGCCCGGTAAGGATTCATCCGGAGCTTGTCCATCGCCGCCAGCGCCGAAATCGTCACGCCGCGGCCCGTGGCTTCCGTGCGGCCCAGCGAACCACCCAGTACGAGCGGCTTGCCGGTAACCACGGCATTGACCGTCATGCCTTTGGCTTTCGAATATTCGTCCATCAGCCAGGCCATTTCGCGCGGGCCCGTGCCCATGTCGGGAGCCGGAATGTCTTTGTCGGGGCCGAACACGTCGAGCATCGCTACGGTATAGGCCCGCATCAGCCGTTCGATTTCGCCGGCCGACATTTCGCGCGGGTTGCAGGCGATTCCACCCTTGGCACCCCCGTACGGAATATCCACCACGGCGCACTTCCAGGTCATCCAGGCGGCCAGCGCCCGGACTTCGTCGAGGTGAACGCCCGGATCGAAGCGGATACCGCCTTTGGCCGGTCCGAGGATGTTGGAGTGAATAACGCGGTGTCCTTCAAAAACCCTGATTTCGCCGTTGTCCATCGTGATGGGCAGGCCGACCGTCACCTGTTTGGCGGGTACTTTCAGGATGTAATACATTTCTTCCGTAATGCCCAGGAGCCGGGCCGCCGCGTCGAAACGCGACATCATGGATTCGAGGGGATTCTCTTTATCTTTTATCGGTGCAGGTTCGATATAAGCCATAAACTAATTAGTTAGTTGACAAAAAACGCAGAAGTATGTCCTCGCAAACATACCAAAAAATAAATACTACTAATAAATAACTATTTTTTCATGGTATAGTCTAAAAAAAGAGGACAAAACGTCTTGCGGCCAATCCGAAAAATGTGGCAATGATGTAACGAAAGAGAAGGGGTAACAAGTCTGAAAATTTGGTGTTTTTCACGTTTTACCAATTCGTAAGATTTTGACTTTTTTTTGAACGGCGGCCAAATAAGATGGAAATGAATCAATTGAGTTGTAATTTTGTTCTCATAAAAGCACCGTTTAGTAACCAAAAATTTACAAACATTACTCCTTATGGTTCAGGAAGAAAAGAAGCGTTATTCAGAAGAAGACCTGAAAGAGTTTGAGATTCTGATTAACCAGAAGCTCGAAGCCTCCCGTAGCGAGCTTAACTACATTAAGGAGACGCTCAGTAAACGGAACGACAGCGGTACCGACAACACCTCGGGTACGTCGAAACTGCTGGAAGATGGGGCCGACACGAGTGAGCGTGAAAACCTGAGCCAGTTGGCGGCCCGTCTGCAGAAGTTTATCCAGCAACTGGATGCGGCTCTGGTCCGGATCAAGAACGGTACGTACGGCATCTGCGTCGATACGGGCAAGCTCATTCCCAAAGAGCGTCTGCGGGCCGTTCCGCATACCCAGCAAACCATCGAAGCAAAACTGAAGCGCGCCAGTTAAGCGTCTTTCCAGCGATAACAAAAGCATCGGACCCGAGCTGTATTCGGCCGTCCGGTGCTTTTTTGTTTTGGTATTACAGACAACGGGCGCGTCCGGGGCACCTGCCCACATAATACCTTTTGGCAAACAAAATCCTATCTATTTTGTAATACCCTTACAGTCAAATCAGGGACAGCCATGTTGGAAAAAATTGATGAAATTCGGGACAGTATCTTTAAATACCTTGAAGCCCGTATTGAACTGTTCAAGCTGGAAACGCGGAATAAGGTAGAAGAGGGGGCGGTACAGGCAGTACACGGAATTGTGCTGGGTTTTCTGGCGACGATCACAACGATATTTCTTTTTAGTCTGCTGGCGGCCTGGATCAACCACCTGACCGACAGCCGGTACCTGGGTTTTCTGATCGTGGCCGGATTCTTTCTGGTGCTGACGATCATCTGGGTTGCGGCCAAGAATTTCTTCCTGGCCCGCATCCGGACGATGGCCTATGGCGTGCTGAAAAGCCAGCAGGAAAAGAAGGAACACGAAAAAACGGACGCGATCAACGAACTCCGCCAGCAGACGGAAGAGTCGATCCGGCAGTCTTATTCCGAACGGGCAACGGGCGGCGCGGGGCCGTCTTATCAGAACCCCAATGTTTAAACAGTCATACCAACCAATTTTTTACTAATTTTAGAACGCTCAAATTATGGACCCGAACGTACCTTTTTCGGATACCTCAGCTCGCCGGGCGGAATTAATGGAGGCAACGGAGCAGTACAAAAGCCGCATTGAAACGAATGTAAGCTCGCTGAAGGGTGACGCTTCGGAAGTTGGCAAGACTGTTGCTATTGTTGCTGGTGTTTCCCTGGCGGTTTACCTCATCGCAAGCCTGATTCTGCCCAAAGACAGAGACCAGGACGAGGAGGAAGCTTACTACGATGAAGATGCCGATGAATATTATCCGCAGCACAGTCAGAAAGCAATGACGCACCGTGCGACCAAAGCGGCTGAATCGGCGCCTAAGAAATCGGCGATCAGTGGAGCTATAATGGGTATCGTGACCTCGATCGCTACGGCTTACGCCAAGGATCAGGCCTTGAAGTATGTTTCCCGATTTACTCAAAATAATGCATCAAAGCAGCCATACGCTTCCGGTCGGCAAACCCAGCCATCTCCTTACCAGTCTGTATACCCGTAAAGAAGCGGGCCAAAAATCGTTCGCTGTCTTGCTCGATCCGGATAAGGTCGGGCAAGACGCGTTTAAGGACCTCCTGATACGAAGCGTTGAAAATCGGGTCGATTTCTTTTTTGTCGGCGGCAGCCTGATCACCAGTTACGTAACGCGCGAAATTATCGGTATGATCCGGGATTATACGCCGATTCCGGTCGTTCTTTTTCCCGGCAACAGTCTCCACATCGAGCCGAGTGCGGATGCCATCCTGCTCCTTTCGCTCATTTCGGGCCGCAATCCGGACTTTCTGATCGGACAGCATGTCGTGGCGGCTCCCATCCTTCGGCAAAGTGGTCTCGAAATCCTCTCGACCGGGTATATGCTGGTCGATAGCGGCACCCAGACGACGGTTTCCTACATCAGCAATACGACGCCGCTGCCCCACGACAAACCCGGCGTGGCGGCCTGTACGGCAATGGCGGGCGAAATGCTCGGCCTGAAACTGATGTACCTGGATGCGGGCAGCGGCGCGCGTCGGCCAGTTTCTCCCGAAATGATCGCGGCCGTCCGCGCGGCGGTCGATACGCCCATTGTGGTCGGCGGCGGCATCAACTCACCCGAGAAAGCGATGGCGGCCCTGCAGGCGGGGGCGGATGTGATTGTGGTCGGCAACGGAATCGAGAAAAATCCCGAGCTGCTGCCCGAAATCGCCGATGTCGTTCAGAAAGCGAACAAAGGGGTAATTAGTCAATAAAATGAAGTCGTAAGTGGCTCCGCCGTCTCCCAGCGAGGCGGAGCCACTTACGACTTACGACTTCGTTTTACACATTCATCAGCGACTCCCGGCGGCGCATCTTTCCGGCGGGAATACCGAACATCATCTTGAAGCGGCGGCAGAAATAGGCCGTATCCTTGTAGCCCACTTCGGCCCCGATCGCCCGGATGCTTTTCTTGCTCGTCCGCAGCAGGCCGACGGCGGCTTCCATCCGCTGGTATTCGATGTAATCCTGCGGGTTGATGCCCGTCAGCATCTTGAAGTACTGCCCGACATAATCTTCCGACACGTTGGCCACGTTGGCGAGCACCTTGTTGGAAAGGTCGCCGCCGAGGTTGTTTTTGATGTAGGCGAAAATATCGATCAGGCGCGGGTCCTTGAAATACGTGCTGTTGGTCACGAGCTGCTCGACGAACAGGCGGTTCTTCAGGATGTAGCGGATGACCTCGATGACGATCTCTTCCGTTTTGATCTTGATAATCCGGCCTTTTCCGGCGGTCTCCAGCATGTCTTCCGCCAGAATATCGTTGATGGTAAGCGCCAGCTGGCTTTCGCCCTTGATGATGAAGGGCGGAATGTCCAGCGAGTTGAAGAAGTTTACCGAGTCGAAGACCTTGGCCTCAAAGGAGACGTAGCCGAACGAGTTGGGCATGTTGCCGATCTTCTGCGTATCCCGGTTGGCTTCGAAATACAGTTCGCGGTGGGTCATGAACTCTTCGTTCGTCACGGTCTTCGGAGAGGTCGGATCGCCGTAGGTGACGGTCACGTGTTTGCCGCCCGGAATAAAGAGCATATCCCCCGGTTCAACCTGCTGCAGCTCCTCCCCAAACGATACTTCGCCGTTGTAAAGAATCATCAACGAGTTCTCCACATCGTAGTAATTCTTGATCGTAATCGGCTGAAGAATCCGGATGTTACGCGCTTTAATGAATTTGACGCCCAGCGATTCGATGATTTTGTTATAATCTTCCATGACGGTAAACGCTAAGTCCTATCTATAGCTTTAGGTGGTGTATCGTGTTTATTGCACAAATCTAATAAATTGGACAAAACTAATACAAGTGTTTATCCCGTGAAAATATAAAAAAAGATGCACGTGCCCGCCAAGGATACATGCATCTTTTGAAAAAAAATTGTGTAAACGGTATAAGGAAGTGCTATTTGACCAGTTCGCGGGCAATAACTAATTTTTGTATTTCTGAAGTCCCTTCATAAATCTGGGTAATTTTGGCGTCCCGCATCAGGCGCTCCACATGAAATTCCTTCACGTATCCGTAGCCTCCGTGCACCTGAACGGCCTCCGTAGTGGCCCACATGGCCACGTCTGAAGCGTACAGTTTCGCCATGGCGGCGGCCTGCACGTAATCCTTGCCTTCGTCCTTCAGCCGGGCCGCTTTGTAGACCAGCAGCCGGGCGGCTTCAATGCGGGTCGCCATTTCGGCAAGCTTGAACTGGATGGCCTGGTGGTCGAAAATCCGGCGGCCAAACGATTTGCGCTCCTGACTGTATTTCAGCGCGAGTTCGTAAGCGCCGGCCGCAATGCCGAGGGCCTGGGCCGCAATCCCGATCCGGCCGCCGTTGAGGGTGGACATGGCAAACTTGAAACCGAAGCCTTCGGGACCGATGCGGTTTTCCTTCGGCACCTTCACGTCCGTGAACATGAGCGAGTGCGTATCCGAAGCCCGGATGCCCATTTTGTCCTCCTTTTTCCCAACCACAAAGCCCGGCTGGCCCTTCTCCACAATCAGGCAGTTGATGCCTTTGTGCTTCTTTTCGACGTCCGTCTGGGCCATCACGAGGCAAACGCCTGACGAGTTGCCGTTGGTAATCCAGTTTTTGGTGCCGTTAAGCAGGTAATGGTCGCCCTGGTCGAAAGCCGTCGTGGTTTGCGAGGTGGCGTCCGAACCCGCTTCCGGCTCGGACAGACAGAAGGCCCCGATGATTTCGCCCGAAGCAAGCCGGGTCAGGTACTTCTGCTTTTGCTCTTCGCTGCCGTAGGTCTCCAGACCCCAGCAGACCAGCGAGTTGTTGACGGACATAATGACCGAGCATGACGCATCGACCTTGGAAATCTCTTCCATGGCGATGACGTAGGAAACGGTATCCATGCCGCCGCCGCCGTATTCCGGGGCGACCATCATGCCCAGAAAACCCAGTTCGCCCATTTTTTTGACCTGCTCGGCGGGAAATTTCGCTTCGGAGTCGCGCTCGATGACGCCCGGCAGAAGATCGTTCTGGGCGAAGTCCCGCGCCGCTTCCTGAACTGCCAGGTGCTCTTCCGTCAGGTTAAAGTTTAAGCCGGTCAATTCCAGCGTTGAAGATGCCATGTGTTGTTGATTTAGTGAATCTGTCCACGAATATCCAAAAATAAGGCAACTTTGTATAGTATGCAAGCATACTACCTTATCCTTCGGCCTACTTTGTATACTGATAGGCCCACCAGATCAGGACCAGTTGCAGCGGTAATCGTAAAACCAGCGCCCAAGTCGGAAGGTTGGTAAACCTACCCGAAGTGAGCATGTACACATTGGCCGGAAAAACCGCGATCAGCAGCAGAATAATGCCCCAGGCCGCCAGCGACCGAACGGCCGGAAACAGCAGGCCGAGACCTAGCACGATTTCGGCAACGCCGCTCACATAAACCAGCAACTGATGCGCCGGGAGGTAGGGCGGCATGCTCCGGACATAAAACCGGGTGGCGGTAAAGTGCAGGATACCGGCGACGACATACAGCGCCGCCATGAGGTATAAACCCATCGTCTGATTCGGTTAAGAAGACTGGCCACCGTTGACGCCCAGCACCTGCCCGTTGACGAAGGAGGCTTCGTCTGAGGCCAGATATAGATACGCATAGGCAATATCCTCCGGTTCGCCCATCCGTCTGGCCGGAATCGTCTGGATCGTCGCCTGGCGGACTTCTTCGGGCATGGCGTCGGTCATGTCGGTCGCGATGAAACCGGGTGCGACGGCGTTGGCGGTTATGCCTTTCGACCCTAGTTCTTTGGCCCAGGTCCGGCACATGGCGATCACGCCCGCTTTGGTCGCCGAATAATTCGTCTGCCCGAAATTGCCGTGCACGCCCACCACGGACGAGGTGCAGATAATCCGGCCGTACTTCTGTTCGACCATGTACGGCACGACGGCTTTGGTGCAGTTGAACACGCCCGTCAGGTTCACGTCGAGCACCTGCTGCCATTCGTCGTGCGACATTTTCAGCAAAGTGCGGTCGCGGGTGATTCCGGCGTTGTTGATGAGGATGTCGATGCGGCCGTATTGTTCGGCGACGGTTCGGGCGGCGGCTTCCACGCCGGGCACGTCCGTGACGCTGACTTTCATGAATTCGGCCCGGCCGCCTGCCTCGCGGATGGCCTGGGCGGTCGGCTCGCCGTCGAGCATGTCCCAGATAAGAACGGTAGCTCCCTCGCGGGCAAAAATTTCGGCGGCGGCCCGGCCGATGCCGCGGGCCGCTCCGGTGATGATTGCAATTTTGTTTTGAAGACGCATTGTTGACTGGCTATTACACGGATTAGTAAATTGACGGTGACGACACCATCAGAACTTCATAGTAAATCAATTAATCCGTGTAATCCAAGTTCAGAAGCGCGACAATAATTCTTCGACCATTCCTTTCGCCCCGATGTAGAGCGGCGTCCGCTGGTGCAGGTGCGTGGGTTCGATGTCCAGAATCGAGCGGTAGCCGTCGCAGGCGCTGCCCCCGGCCTGTTCGGCGATGAACGCCAGCGGGTAGCACTCGTACAGAAGCCGCAGCTTGCCCGACGGAGCCTTGGGAATGGGCGGGTAGAGGTACATACCGCCTTTGATGAGGTTCCGGTGAAAATCGGCCACCAGCGAACCGATGTACCGGCCCGTGTATCCCCGTTCGCGGCAGGTCGCCAGATAGTCCCGGACGGTTTCGGGATACTGGTTGAAATTGCCGTCGTTGCAGGAATAGATGGTGCCGTTGTCCGGACTCGTCAGTTCGGCATGCGACAGAAAGAATTCGCCGAGGGAGTGGTCGTACGTGAAGCCGCTGACACCGTGACCGGTCGTGTAGACGAGCATCGTGGACGAGCCGTACAGAATATAGCCCGCCGCCACCTGTTTCCGGCCGCCCTGCATGAAATCGTCGAGCGTGGCCCGGGTTCCGGTGGGAGTGATGCGCCGGTAGATGGAGAAAATGGTCCCGATGGATACGTTGACGTCGATGTTCGACGAGCCGTCGAGGGGGTCCATCGCCACGACGTATTTGCCGTGGTCGTTGCCGGTGAAAATGATCTCTTCGTCTTCTTCAGAAATAAGGGCGCAGACTTCCCCGCCGTTTTTCAGCGCCCGGATAAAGCGAATGTTGGCAATGACGTCCAGTTTCTGCTGGTTTTCGCCCTGAACGTTCTGCGCCCCGAACCCGCCGACCACGTCGATCAGACCCGCCCGGTTGATTTCCCGGTTAATGATTTTTCCGGCCAGTGCAATATCCCGCAGCAGTTGCGATAGTTCCCCGGTGGCAAACGGGAAGGCGCTTTGTTTCCGAATAATGTACCGGTCGAGCGTCACGCCGACGGGCAGGGCAAGGTTTTGTGGCGGGGTGGTCTGGTTCATAGGACTTCTCTGTTAAAATTTTCTTCGGTCGGCGAAGAGGGGAAAAGTTACGAAAGATTTCCGTCCGCAAGGGCGAAAAATGAGTATCCGGAACCAGTAAATCTGCGCAATCGATTGCGTAAATGTTACTAACCGAATGCTTTCAGGATTCGCTCAACGCCACTGACATAACCCGTCCCAAACAGGTTGACATGAACCAGCAACGGGTAGAGGTTGTAGATCGGAATCCGCTCCCGAAAACCGTCTTCCAGCGGAAATGCCTCGTGGTAGGCAGCGTAGAACCGCTCGTCGAAGCCGCCGAAAAGGGTGGTGAAGGCCAGTTCGGCCTCCCGGAAGCCGTAATAGACCGCCGGGTCGATCAGCGTGGGCTGGCCGTCTTCGTTCACCATCACATTGCCCGACCAAAGATCGCCGTGCAGCAGGGCCGGGCGTTCGGCGGGCAGAAGTTCGGGCAGCCGCTGGTAAAGCCGCGCAAAGCGGTCGTAGAGTTTTTTGTCAATCAGGCCTTTGTACAGCGCCAGTCCGGCCTGCGGATGCAGCCGCTGTTCGATGAAGAAGCGGATGCCATTGTCGGTTAAGGTATTCTGCTGGGGCAGCAGACCGATGAAGTTATCGAACTCCAGGCCAAACCGCGGCTGGGTATGCGAATGCAGTTCGGCCAGCGACTGGCCCAGTTTTTCCCAGTAATCCGGACCCGCCGGCGCCGAATCGATGTATTCCAGGATCAGGTAGGCTTTGTCCTGCTGCTGCCCGTGCCCGACGACGGCCGGAATCTGCAGCGTGTCGGTCTTCCGCAGCAGCTCAAGACCCCGGGCTTCGGCTTCAAACATCCCTTCCTGCCCGGCGGTATTCCATTTGATGAAAAAAAGCTGTTCGGAGGTGAAAACCTGCGCGGCCGTGTTGATGTCTCCGCCCGACAGGAACCGGGCTTCCAGGACGTCGACCGGGCGGCCCAGGGCCTGAAACAGAATACTTTCGAAAAAATCAGTTTGCTCGTCTCCTAACCACATCATGCCGGGGGCGGGTATCTTGTTTTCGTCAAAAATATTGGGTTCGCCGCCGAATCCTGCCAATAACTTATTTAGCATCTGCTAATTTTACCGCCGAAGTGATTTGTGCTGTATGAACCGAAACCTCCAACGCCTCACGGAACTGGCTTCCCGCTCCGAACGCCGCATCATCGGCCTTATGTCCGGCACCTCGCTCGACGGCCTCGACGTGGCGCTCTGTCGCATCAGCGGCAGCGGCGAGGATACCAACGTGACGCTGACGCATTTTGCTACCGTACCGTATACCGACGACCTTAAAGCCGAAATCCGGAAGGTTTTTGCCAAAAAAGACATTGATTTCCAGCACCTGTGCCTGCTGAACCCGTACATCGGGCAGATCCACGGCCGGATGATTCTGGATTGCCTGAACCGCTGGAACCTTACGCCCGACGACGTGGACCTCGTGGCCAGCCACGGCCAGACGGTCTTCCACGCGCCCAAAAGCCAGCACGGGCTCGCCAAATTTCCCAATGCCACGCTCCAGATCGGCGACGGCGACCACGTGGCCGTCACGTCGGGCATTATCACCCTCAGCGATTTTCGGCAGAAACATCTGGCGAAAGGCGGGGAAGGCGCGCCGCTGGCGGTGTACGGGGACTATTTCATTTTTTCGAAACGCGGCGAAAACCGGCTGATGCTGAACATGGGCGGCATTGCCAACTTCACGTATCTGCCGGGCAGCCTCAACGCGGCGGAGGTGTTCACGACCGATACCGGGCCGGGCAATACGCTCATCGACGCCTTTGCCCGCCGCTTTTTCGACCAGCCCTTCGACGAAGGCGGACGCATTGCCGCCCGGGGCCGGGTGAACGAAGACCTGCTGCGGATTCTGAAAAAAGACCCGTTTTTCACGACGGCCTTCCCCAAAACGACGGGCCCGGAGTTGTTCAGCCTCGACTACGTCCGGCAGGCGCAGCAACGCAGCCAGACCACCTCGCTGACGGCCGAAGATCTGATGGCAACCCTGACCCGTTTCAGCGCCGACACCATCGCCGACGCATTGAAATCCGCCATCCAGCCCGGCGAAACCTACCATATCTACATGAGCGGAGGCGGGATGCACAACCCCGTGCTGACCGGTGCCATTCGGGAGCAACTGCCGGAAGCCCGGTTTTCTTCCACGGACGAACTGGGCATTTCGGGCGACGCCAAAGAAGCCGTTCTGTTTGCCGTCCTTGCCAACGAAGCCGTAGCGGGCGGAACCACCTCGTTTGGTGACCGACAGGGCGTTCCGACAGTCAGCATGGGAAAGATTAGTTTTCCGTTTTGAGTTTTCTGTTTTGCGTTTTCTGTCTTCTGTTTCTCGTTTGATACTTTACTTTTACATACAATAGAAAACGGAAGACAGAAAACAGAAAACAACTTATGCCTACCGTAAACACATTTGAGGAATTGAAGTCATGGCAGAAAGCCCGACTCCTTGCCAAAGAGATACATGAGGTTACCCGGAGGTTTGAAGATGATTTCGATTTGAAACGGCAGATCAGAAAATCTTCCGGCTCTGCCATGGATAATATCGCAGAAGGTTTCGGAAGAGGAAGTCGGGGTGAGTTCGTTCAGTTTCTTGGTATCGCAAAAGGCTCAGCCGAAGAGGTGAAATCCCAACTTTACCGGGCACTTGATAATATCTATATCACTAAAGAAGAGTTCGATCACTTATATCAACAAGCTGACGACGTCGGAAAGCTAATAGCCGGACTTTTGAAATACCTCAACACATCAGATATAAAAGGAAAAAGATACAACCAGTAACCGTTTTCAGTTTTCTGTTGTCCGTTTTCAGTTTTCTGTTGCTCCGCAAAGCGTGGATTTGGAAACCGAAAACAGAAAACGGACAACCGAAAACTGAAAACGGAAAACAGAAAACGGAATATGACCGACATCATCATCATCGGCGGGGGCATTGTCGGACTGGCAACGGCTCTGCAAATCAAGCGGCAGCGCCCCGGCCTCACCGTAACGGTAATCGAAAAAGAAACCGGAGTAGCCCGGCACCAGACCGGCCACAACAGCGGCGTGATTCACTCCGGGCTGTATTACAAACCCGGCAGCCTGAAGGCGCTGAACTGCATCCGGGGCTACGACATGCTGGTGCAGTTCTGCCGCGAAGAAGGCATTCCGTTCGACCTCTGCGGCAAGCTCGTCGTGGCAACCAACCCGCAGGAGGTGCCGCTTCTGAACAACCTGTACGAACGCGGCCTGCAAAACGGTCTGAAAGATATTCAGAAAGTGTCGGCGGCGGAAATGCGCGAAATCGAGCCGCACGTGGCCGGCGTGGAAGGCATCCGGGTGCCGTACACGGGCATTGTGGACTATGCCGCCGTGACGGAGAAATACGCGCAGAAGTTCCGCGAACTGGGCGGCGAACTGCGGCTGGGCGAAAAAGTCGTGCAGGTGACCACGGGCAACACGCTTTCGGTGGTCGTCACCGAACGGGGAACCTACGAAACCCGGCTGGTGGTCAACTGCGCCGGGCTGTATTCGGATAAAGTGGCCCAGATGACGCAGCGGCAGGACATCGACCTGCGGATCATTCCGTTCCGGGGCGAATACTACAAGATCAAGCCGCACCGCCAGCACCTCGTCAAACACCTGATTTACCCCGTGCCGGATCCGAACTTCCCGTTCCTCGGCGTGCACTTTACCCGCATGATCGGCGGCGGCGTGGAGGCCGGGCCGAATGCCGTGCTGGCGTTCCGGCGCGAAGGCTACAAAAAGCTGGACGTGGATTTTAAGGAACTTTACGAAACGCTGACCTGGCCGGGCTTCCAGAAAGTAGCCGGTAAATTCTGGCAGACCGGCATGGGCGAGTATTACCGCTCGTTCTCCAAAGCGGCCTTCACCAAAGCGTTGCAGCAGCTGATTCCGGAAATTCAGGAAGACGATCTGGAAGACGGCGGCGCGGGGGTGCGGGCGCAGGCCTGTGACCGCACCGGCGGCCTGCTCGACGATTTCGCCATTCTGGAAACCGAACGGGCTGTCAACGTCTGCAACGCGCCCTCCCCGGCGGCCACCTCCTCCCTCTCGATTGGCCTGACCGTTTCAGAGAAAGTTTTGGCAAGGTTTGATTAAATAAGTTGTATCGCAGCGTTTAGCGGAGAAAAGAGCCGGGCGGAGGTGCTGAACCATCCCGGCTAAAGGCTGTTTTTCTCCCTTAGTCGCTGCGATACAAATTTTTAACCCGTTGACCACTCCATGACCCCCGACCGCCCCACCACCATCCGCCCCGGCGAAGAGCTGGACCTAACGGCCCTGCAAGCCTACCTGAATGACGCTTTTCCCGGTTTTGGCGAAATAACGGACATCGCCCAGTTTCCCGGCGGCTACTCCAACCTGACGTATTTACTGAAAACGCCGGCAAAGGAATACGTGCTGCGCCGCCCGCCGTTTGGGGCCAAAGACATCAAAGGCGGGCACGACATGGATCGCGAGTTCCGGGTGCTGTCGATGCTGAAGGCGGCGGGCTACCGGACCATTCCGGAGCCGGTGATTTTCTGCGAAGACGAAACGGTGATGAACTGCCCGTTCTACGTCATGGAACGAGTGCCGGGCGTCATTCTGCGGGCGCAGACGGCCCCGAAGCTTGGGATTTCGCCGGAAACGATGCGGCGGCTGTCGGAGTCGCTGGTCGATACGCTGGTCGAGTTGCACGCGCTGGACATTCAGCAGACGGGGCTGGTGCATCTCGGGAAGCCCGAAGGCTACATCCGGCGGCAGGTGGAAGGCTGGCACAAACGCTACCTCGCGGCCCAGACCGACGACGTGCCCGCCATGACTGAACTAGCCCGCTGGCTGACCGACGCTCTGCCCGCCGAAAACGCCCCGACGCTGCTGCACAACGATTTCAAATACGATAACGTCGTTCTGAATCCGGACGATTTGCCCGACATCCGCGCCGTGCTGGACTGGGAAATGTGCACCGTGGGCGACCCGCTGATGGACCTCGGCACCTCGCTTTCGTACTGGGCCGAAAGCACCGACGACCTCTTCCGCAAATCCTTCAACCTGACGCACCTGCCGGGAAACCTTACCCGCCGCGAGGTGGCTGACCGCTATGCCGAGCGCAGCGGCCGCGACGTGTCGAACATCGTGTACTACTACGTTTTCGGGCTGTTCAAAAACTCCGTGGTGATTCAGCAGATTTACACCCGGTACAAAAAGGGCCTGACCAACGACGAACGTTTTGCCGGGCTGTTGTGGGGCGTGCAGGCGCTATCGGGTGTGGCGGTGCAGGCGGTTGACAAGGGGACAATCTGAGCTGTTTTCCCGCGGATTAACGCGGATTTTAGGCGCAGATTTTTCACAGATTATCAGCGAAAATCTGCGTTTAAAATCCGCGTTAATCTGCGAGAACTCATCCTAAACGACCCAGAAAATCAATCAGCAGCCGGATTCCAAAACCCGTTCCGTTTTTCTGCGAGCCGAACTCCGTATCGCCGTAGGCCATGCCCGCAATATCCAGATGCGCCCAGGCGGGGTGATTTTCCGTAAAGACTTCCAGAAACTTGGCGGCGCTGATGGCCCCGGCGAACGGCTTCCCGCTGTAATTTTTGAGGTCGGCCACGTCGGATTTAATGTCTTCTTTGTAAACATCCCAGATCGGCAGCCGCCACAGCCGCTCGCCCGTGCGCTCGGAGGCGGCCAGCAGGTCGGCGCTCAGTTGGTCGTTCTGAGAAAAAAGCCCGGCGGCATGGTAGCCCAGCGCGGCGATGACGTTGCCCGTCAGCGTCGCCAGATCAATCAGAACGTCCGGCTGGAAGTTGCGGATGGCGTAGCCGAGTCCATCGGCCAGAATGATGCGGCCCTCGGCGTCGGTGTCGATGACTTCAATGGTTTTGCCCAGATACGAGCCGATGACGTCGCCGGGCTTGGTCGCGCTACCGTCCACCATGTTTTCAGTGCTCGGAATGAGGCCGACCAGATGCACGGGCAATTTCAGTTTGGCCGCCGCTTCGAGCGTCCCGAGTACGGCCGCCGCGCCGCCCATGTCGCTTTTCATCAGGTGCATGTTGGTCGATGGCTTGATCGAAATGCCGCCCGTATCGAACGTAATGCCCTTCCCCACGAGTCCAACCTTTTTAGGGTTCTCAACGCCCTCCGCCCGGTATTCCAGGATGATGAAACGCGGTTCGAGGTCGCTGCCCCGGTTGACGGCCAGCAGTGCGTGCAGGCCCTGCCGCTCGATTTCGGCCTTATCGAAAACAGTCACCGAATAGCCGTGCTTCCGGCCGGATTCTACGGCCCAGTCCGCCAGCGTCTGCGGCGCCTGGTAGTTGGAAGGCGCGTTGAGCAGATCAAGGATTTCGCGGTGGGTGGTGGCAAGGGCAAGGGCGCGGTCGGCGGCCTTTTGGGCCATTTGGTGCCGTTCTTGGGGCAAAACAAGCACCAGTTCCGGGTCGGCGGCAAAAAAGCCGGTAGCGGCGGGTTTATCCGTCACATAAAGCCGGAGGTCATAGCCGCCCCAGAAAATGCCCTGCACGATGTTTTCGACCGTTTCGGCTGTAAATTCGGTCAGGTCAACGGCCACCGGGCCGGTCAGGCGGGTTTTATTTCGAAAAAAGAACTCCCGGAAAATCTTAACCCAATCCAGAGCGCCCGGTTCTTTACCCAGACCAAGCAGGAAGGTCTTGCGGCCGTCGGGGCTATAAATCGGCAGGACTTCTTTGGCTTCGGCTTTAAAATCCTGTTGCAGCGTTTCGGCAGGCAGGTTTAGGCTGGCGGCCAGAAGGGATAATTTCTGGGCAAGCTCGTCGGTCTGGAGGAGCGGCTGTATCGTGACGGCCTGGTCAACCTGCGTGGTGATGCTAATTTTCATAGTTATTTAACCGAAAAAGCAATGTGTAATCTTATTGGGCACAGAGCGGGCTAAAGCGCCCCTGCGGTTTAAATCAGAAATCAATAAAACAGCCACTCGACCGCTTTCGGAAACTCCCGGCTCCAGTGGGCTTCGTTATGTTCGCCGGCGGGATCAACGGACACTTCGAACTGGATGCTTTCATCATCGATGCCCTGCCGCCGGACCGCGTCATGCAGCCGCTGGATGTTGGGCACCATGTAGGTCGATTCGGCCTCGCCGCCGTAAATGTAGACTTTCGTCTGTTCGGCTTTGTGAAAATGAATGGCATCGAAGTAAATCTTGGGCGAGAGCCAGAGCGAAGGCGAAAAAATCATTAGCCTTCCGAACACGTCCGGGTACATCAGTCCGGCGTAAATGCTGATGAGGCCGCCCATCGAACTGCCGCCGATGCCGGTGCTGGCGTGGTCGGAACGGGTGCGGTAGCGGGCATCCACGGCGGGTTTGAGCGTCCGGGCGATAAACTCCAGGTACTGCCGTCCCTTGCCCCGTCCGAAGCGGGTCCGGTAGGGCGAAAACTCCTTGATTCGTTCCTCTTCGCCGTGGTCGATGGACACCAGAATGACTTCATGACGCCGCCGGGCGGCCAGAACGGCCATCCGCTGGTCGATGTTCCAGCTGCCGAAGCCCACGCCCTCGCCGAAGAGGTTCTGCCCGTCGTGCAGGTACAGCACCGGGTATTGCTTGTCGGTTTCGTGGTAGTCGTAGGGCAGCAGAACGTTGATCCGGCGGGTTGTCTGCAACTGCGGTACGTCAAACTCGTCGCTGAGCAGTTCGACTTTAGGCAAAAACTCGGGGTTGAAAGGCCGCCCGCTCAGACGCCAGTGGGGTACGTAGTCCGTCGCAGTGCCCTCCGTAACCGACAGCGTTCGGTTGTGCACGCCTTCGCCCGTATTGCTGAGCTCGACGGAATCCCAGCCGCCGCGGTTGTATTTGTACTCGATGAGGTCGGGCAGCGCAAGGCCGTCGGGCAAAACCAGTTCGTAAGCACCCGGAGCGGTGGGCTGCATTTGAAACACCGGCACGTCGGGATACCAGCGGCAGAAATTTCCCGAAACGTAAACCGGGCGGTCGTCGCCTTCCGGCGTTTGAAGATGAAAGTGGACAGGCATTTTGGTAACCACGGGCTTCAGCCCGTGAACTGGATGGAAAGGTTTTGCACTTCGTCGGGTTTGGTCTGGGTTAAAGCCCGCGGGTACGGTATAAACGAACGACGTCCTCACACAGTTCGGGCGTTGGCCTGGTCCCGTCGAGCCAGTGAATGGGGAGGCCGTCGCGTTCCATCTTGCGAAAATAGGTCATCTGGCGCTTGGCAAACTGGTGAATGGCCGTTTCCAGGCGGCTGCTCAGGGTGTCGTAGTCGAGGTCGCCGGTCAGGTATTGCGTAATGAATTTGTATTCGAGGCCGTAGTAAATTAATCTTTCGGCCGGAATGCCCCGTTTCAGCAGCGTCTCCACCTCCTCGATCATGCCGTTCCGGAGCCGTTCGTGCAGGCGGCGGCTGATGCGCTCCCGGCGCAGTTCGACCGGCGGGTTCAGACCAACCACCAGAAAGTCGGTCAGTTCGGGCGTCGTGGCCGTTGCGGCATCCGGATGCTGTTGCAGGTGCCGCGAAATCTCGATGGCCCGGATGAGCCGTTTGCGCGTGGAAGTGTCGGCCAGCGGGGTGTAGGCAGACGGCGTTTCGCGGAAAATCCGGTGCAGTTCCTCATCAGGTAACGATTCCAGCGCACGCCGGGCGGCTTCATCGATGGGAATGGCCGTAAACTGATGGCCTTTCAGGACCGCCTCCAGATACAATCCCGTTCCGCCGCAGACAACCGGCAGTTTTTTCCGCTGCTGAATGTTGGCCAGGGCGGCGTGAAAGTCCTTCTGAAATTCGTACAGGTTATACTCCGTTCCGGCGTCCACGATGTTGATGAGGTGATAGGGCACGGGGGCGTCGCCGACCCGGTATTCGTCCAGATCTTTGCCCGTACCGATGTCCATGTCGCGGTAGACCTGGCGCGAGTCGGCGCTGATGATTTCTCCGTTGAGTCGGTGGGCCAACTGTACGGCAAGGCGAGTTTTTCCGGAAGCGGTGGGGCCGAGGATGATGATCATAGAAAGTGGAAACGGTCCTGAACCTGGATTACACGGATTAACGGATTTATCAGGATTGTCTAATTGAGGCAGCGCATCCCGGTAAATCTATTAATCCGTGTAATCCAGGTTCAGAACAAATTTGAGGCTTCCGGCATTATGCACCGGTATCAGTTCTTCGCTTTCTTCCGCCAGCCGGTGCGGGTAGTGGCGGACGAGCGTTTCCGCATCGAGCCAGAATTCCTGCGGGGCGGTCGTTCCCACGCGCTCGAAGCCTAGTTTCTCGTAACTCCGCCCGTCCGACCAGTCGCGGTCGGCGTAGGTCATGATGTCGCCGGGATGCTGTTCCTGGATAAACGCTTTCAACAGCTTGTCGAGCCCGCCGACGACGGTGCAGTTTAACCGGTTTGCAAAGCGCACCAGCTCAACCGAGCGCGAAAGCTTTCCGTTCCGCGGAATGGTGCGGGGGTGGCTGAACGTAGCTACGGCCACCAGCAGTTCCGTCGCGCCGGAATCGACCGTTTTCTGGTAATCGTCCGATAACACGCGAAAATAACGGGCGGGCAGAAACAGTCCATACTTGTATTTCGAGAGCGTGACGACCTGCAAATGGTTGTGGTCGAGAAAGGCCGCCGTGGTTGGCCGGTCAAGGCGCCGGACCTGCGTCAGACGCGCCGGAATCCGTTGGGATTGTCCCGCCAGTGCCCGGAGCCGTGACTGAACCACCTCTTTTTTCAGCCGCCAGACATCTTCCCACAGGTGTATGATGCGCTCGCCTCGCTGCCCAAAGTTATCCGAAAGGTGCTGGAAGAAAAACGGCTCCGTCGGTTGCTCCCGGTACCTTTTCACGACAATCAGGTGCAGAAAAAGGGCTTTGCCGGCCAGTTTCAGCAGCGGAAAGGGGGTTTCGGCCCCGACCGCCACCGGTTCAGCGTCGATTTTTTCAGCGGATAAAAAAGAAAGCAGGTCATCGGTCAGCACAGCGCAAAGGTACGAACGTCGGCCGAAATCATTCCACCCCCCGCGAACGGCGGTAAATCGGCTCGGTCACGAACACGTGCGGAACCGTTATGGCAAAAATGAAGATGAACAGCACAAACGTAAGCGGGTAAGGCAGCTCGATCTGCGCACTGAGCCACAGCAGTCCGCCCAGAAACAGGAACGCCAGAACGGTAATCGGCAGCGCGTCCCGGTAAAATTGCCGGAAACCCGCCGCCCCGTCCGGCGGGTACAGGCTTCGGCTAAACAACCGGATAGAATCTACGCTGTGCCAGATGCCGAAATAAACCGCAAAGCCAACCAGCAGCCGCGTGTGAGTAAAAAGCAGCAGCAGAAAAACCGTAGCCGCCAGCCGCAGTCCCGCTTCCGGCCAGCTCAGCCAGCCCCCCGCCGCGGCCCCCGCCAGCAGTCCGGCCGCCACGGCTCCGTAGGCCAGGGGCGTATTCGGCAGGGCTACAAAAAAGTCCGTAATCGCCGCAAACCCGTATCCGTCGGGCAGGTAGCCGGGCAGTTCGTGGGCACGCAGTGCCAGCAGCGCCGCCAGCAGGTTGGCACCCCAGGCTACGTACAGGCCGTCGGCGCGGCGGGCGGCCCGGGGACGCAGGTGGTCGTGCAGGTCGCCCTGCCCGAAATGATAGGCGGTAATGACCAGAAATAGCACCAGACCCGGCAAAGGCAGCCAGAGCATTAGCCCGGCCGAAGCCAGAAAAACGGCCAGGTACAGCCCAAACGCCCGCCGCGGCGGCAATTGTGGGAAGCGTTTGCGCAGCAACAGCAAATCGTTGGCCCCGTGCGGAATACCGACGAGCAGCAGCACCGGCCCCAGTAGCACCCAGTCGCGGTAAGAGTCGGCGGGCAGCAATGCCCAGAGGAGCCACAGCAGGCCCGAAAGAGCCAGTTGCAGCGCAGGAAGCCGGTAGTCAGGGGCGGAGGTAGCTTTCATACAGGACGCGGAGAAAGGGAGACCAGGGTAATCGCCAGAAAATCCGGGCTTCGTCGAGCGGGGCCGACGAGCGGTCCAGAAATGCCAGAATGTCGGCAAAGCGGTTCCGGCGAAAGAGGGCGCTCATAATGCCGGGGACCCGCTCCGGAAAGCGGTCGATGAGGTGCAGTAGCAGCCGGTCGTAAAACTGGTGGCGTCCCGCCGCGGAAAACCGGCTGACCTGCCCGTCCTGAAGCGAAGCCGCAATGAGGGCCGAGTCCTGTTCGATGAACCGAAAGGCGTAACCCGTGGCGGGCCGGGCCAGTCCGCCCGCCAGACCGATGTGGTGCAGGCCGTCGGCGGTTTGCTGCGGAAACGGGTAGTCGGTCATCGGGATGCTTCCCTGCTCGGAGGCGGTGACGTTGTAGCGGTCGATGCTCCGCCGGTGCAGATACGCCTTTAGTTTTTCTTCGTACGTCCCAACCGGCCATGGTCGGGGCGAAAAAACGGTGTATTCCACCAGCGCCCGCCGGTCGGAGTAAGGCAGCACGTACACAAACTCGGCTCCGCTGCCCGGTTCGGTGCGGAAATCCATCAGCGTGACCGTGTCGGACTCAAAAGCGGGCTCGGGCGTTTCTACAAACCAGCCCAGAAAATGCTGTTGCAGAGCGTACCGGGCCGGGCGGGTAGCGGGCGGGTGAACGCTGCTGAAAAGCCGTTCGCAGCGGATTTCGGCCCCTTCGGTCTGAATCAGGTAGTTGCGGCCACTGGGTCCGTACCGCCGCGAAGCTTCGGTGCGCAGGTGCACGCTGGGCAGGCGAAACAGTTCGTCAAGGATGTGCTGCCGGTAGCGGCGGGCGGGGATGCTAACGTAGCTGTAAGGAGCAATGGGCTCGGTCAGGGCGCCTCGGTGGTCGGCAAACGAGACTTTATGCCAGATACCTTCGGCGAGAGCGGCGTAGCGATCGGGCTCGTGGGTCCAGAAAGACCAGGTTTTTTCGGGATGTTGCAGCAGGGCCGGGTCGAGCAGGGCAATGCGAAGGTCGCCGCCATAACGGCCCACCAGTTCCCGCGCCAGGCTGAGGCCTGCACAGCCCGCGCCGATAATGCCGATGTCGTAGGTATCCGGGTGCATGACCAGATAACCTTCTGCTTTAATAGAATGTTACTATTTATAGAAAAGAATGTATTTTGTCTATATACGCTCGGCTGTGTATACGTTGAACGGAGCGAAAGGCTTACCCAATCATTGTCCTATTTTTTCCGGAAATATGCTTGTTATCGCCCGGAGATGTACTATATTTGCTCAACAGAAAATAGTATGCACGCATACCTTTTGTCAACAAACGAACGCCACAGACGGTTACGGTTGCAGGGTCCTGTTTTCGGGCCGGATCGCCGTAAAACAAGAAAGCCCCGCATGGCTGCGGGGCTTTGGACGGTGGTGATGGACGGAGTCGAACCGCCGACACAAGGATTTTCAGTCCTTTGCTCTACCAACTGAGCTACATCACCGTCGGTCTTGTTTTGTGGGTGCAAAGGTAGCGTAACTTTCGGCTTGTTTGCAACTATTTTCCTGAAATAAATTTAATAAAAATCTGTCCTCAGGCCGAAATGCCTGATAAACAGCGATTAATTTATGGCAATAATTCAGCAAATTTTGTTTGTGGCAGCCCTGGCCGTAGCGGCCTGGTTTGTGACGAAACGCTACAAGTTCATTCGGGACAACATCAATCTGGGCAAGCCCGAAAACCGGAAGGACCGGCCGTCCGAGCGACTCAGCATCATGCTGCGGGTGGCGTTCGGGCAGAAGAAAATGATGACCAACGTAACCGTCGGACTGATGCACTTCGTGATTTACGTGGGCTTCGTCATCATCAATATCGAGATCGTAGAAATCGTGCTGGACGGGATTTTCGGCACGCACCGGCTTTTTGCGCCTTACCTCGGCGCCGTGTATCCGTTCCTGATCAACGTCTTTGAAGTGTTTGCGCTGGGCGTCTGGCTGGTCTGCGTGGGCTTTCTAACCCGTCGCTACGTGACGCGCGTCGGTCGCCTGCAGGGGAGTCGGCACGAAGAAATGAGCTGGCGCTGGCCGCAACTGGACGCTACGCTGATTCTGACGTTCGAAATCCTGCTCATGACGGCCTTTCTGACCTGGAATGCCGCCGACACGGTCCTGCGCGCCCAAGGCGTGGCGCATTACGACGTGCCTGTGGCCGGTGATTTTCTCATCAGCGGACTGCTGACGCCCCTGTTTGAGGGCTGGAACACAACGGCTCTGATTGCCTACGAGCGGTTTGCCTGGTGGTTTCACATTTTGGGTATCCTGTTCTTCGCCGTGTACGTGACCTATTCGAAGCACCTGCACATCATTCTGGCCTTCCCGAATACGTACTTCTCGAAGCTGGAGCCGAAAGGCGAAATGAAAAACATGCCCGAAATCACGAAGGAAGTACAGCTGGCGCTGGGCATTACGCAGCCTGATCCGAATGAGGTGCCGGCCGAAATCGGGACTTTCGGGGCCAAAGACGTGTTCGACCTGAGTTGGAAAAACCTGATGGATGCCTACACCTGCACCGAGTGCGGGCGCTGTACGGCGGCCTGCCCGGCCAACATCACGGGCAAAAAACTGTCGCCGCGCAAAATCATGATGGATACCCGCGACCGGGTGGAGGAAGTGGGCCGGAACCGGGACGCCAACGGCGGCACGTTCGTGGACGACGGCAAGACGCTCATCAACGACTACATCACCGTCGAGGAAATTAACGCTTGCACCACTTGCCAGGCTTGTGTGCAGGAATGCCCGGTGAATATCAATCCGCTGGAGATCATTCTGCAGCTTCGGCGCTACAAAATCATGGACGAGGCGCAGGCACCGGCTTCGTGGAACGCCATGTTCAGCAACGTCGAAAACAACATGGCTCCGTGGAAATTCTCCCCGAGCGACCGGTTCAACTGGGCTGATCAGGTGAACTCATAAAAACACCTGGCTAACTTTTCGTTGGTGATTTGCCGACAACCGGGCTAACTTCGGCCCCAATTACTCAGTGCAAATGGGCCAGCCCGTGTTAGAATGGATGTATTAAGCGTAAAAATTGGAATAGCTCTTTTTTTGTCGGTGGCCGTGGTGCTGCTGCTGTGGCTTCGAAAGTACCTGAACCGATTCTCGGAAAGCCAGCACGGGTCGCTCATTGCCTTGTTCTTTGTTTTCCTGCGGGTAATCCCTTTTGTGCTGGTTTATCTGGTGCTGGGTCTGGAGCCTCGTTCGGACGTTCCGGTCTTTTTCGACGCCGCCCTGCAAGCGAGCCGGGGGCAGGTAGTGTACCGGGATTTCTGGTCGCCGTACTCCCCGCTCTTTGCCTACATGACGGCCCTGCCGGTGCTTTTCTGGCAAAGCGCCAAGGCGGTCGTGGCGCTCATGATTCTGATGGAAGGGCTGGCGCTCTGGCTGACCTGGCGATTTTACCGCCCGCTGCTGGGACGGGACGCGCTGATCCGGGTGCTGGTATACCTGATGCTGCCGGGACCGCTGGTGCTCTGCGTGCTGGGTGGTCAGGAGGACATCTGGATGTGGCTCTTTGTGGTCATTTCGGCGCTGGTCTGGCAACGGACCCGAAACAGCTTCTGGGTGGGCGTGGTAATGGCGCTGGCGCTGATTACGACGAAGGCGCTGGCGGTGCTGCTGGTGGTTTCGCTGTTTTTTCTGGTCGAAAGGCCGTTCAAATACCTGGCCGGGCTGCTTCTGGTGGGCATTCCGTCGTTTGCGCTGCTGGTCTGGCTGGTGGGTGAGAAGTTTCTGACGCCGCTGATGTTTGCCGATATGCCGTTTGCGCCAAACCTGTGGACGGTGGTCAGCCCCATCATCGGCGATTTCCGGCCGTATGCCAAAACGCTGAGCTGGGTCGGGCTGGCCGCGACGATGGGCGTTGCCTGTCTGGCAGCCGCTTTTCTGAAGCAGAAAACGACTTACGAAAAGGCATTACCCGTCCTGTTTTCGCTGTGTTTCAGCTTTATGATGTTTTTTCATAAAAGCTCATTCAGCAATTACGCGTTCATTTTCATGATGCCTTTTGTGCTGGGTATCCTGAATTTATCGAGCAGACGGCAGCTCCTGGCGCTGCTGCTGTTCAACGCGGCGGTCGTGGTGCAGCCCACGTACTGGTGGGGACTGGGGACACCCGTTTTCACCAACTGGGCGATGGTGCTGACGCCGCGCCACCTGATCGAATACGGAATGGAGCTGACGGTCGTGGGCTGTCTGGTGTATTTTCTGGTGCTGCTGTACCGGAACCTCGTCTACCAGCCCGGCCGACTGGGCTCTGTTTAGTTGGGGAAGGTTTAGAGTTTATGGTTTATAGCGGTCCGCCGCAGCGGTTGCTACACCAGATCAACGTATAGCAGAGCAACCGCTGCGGCGGACCGCTATAAACCATAAACTCTAAACCCCAGACTGTTACCTAACTGATTTTAAAGCAATGACAACCGAAATAACCTACAAAGTCCCTACTATGGCCGAAATGGCTGCCCGGGGCGAAGAGCCGGAAGTGTTGTTCTGGGTCGGCTGTGCCGGTTCGTTCGACGACCGGTATAAAAAAGTAACGATTGCTTTCGTCAAGATTCTGAACCATGTCGGCATCCGATTCGCCGTTCTGGGCACCGAAGAAGGCTGTACGGGCGATCCGGCCCGCCGCGCCGGCAATGAGTTTCTGTTTCAGATGCAGGCCACGGCCAACATCCAGGTGCTCAACGGATACGGCGTAAAGAAAATCGTGACAGCCTGCCCGCACTGCTTCAATACGCTGAAAAACGAGTATCCCGAGCTGGGCGGCACGTACGAGGTGATTCACCATTCTCAATACCTGCAGCAGCTGATCAACGAGGGAAAAGTAGCCCTGAAGGGCGGAGGTACGTTTAAAGGCCGCAAAATAACCTTCCACGATTCGTGCTACCTCGGCCGGGCTAACAAAATCTACGAAGCGCCCCGCGAAGTGCTGGAAGCGCTGGATGCCGAACTGGTCGAAATGAAACGCTGCCGCACCAAAGGACTCTGCTGCGGGGCCGGCGGGGCGCAGTACTTCAAAGAGCCGGAGCCGGGCAAGAAGGACGTCAACATCGAACGGACCGAAGAGGCCCTGGCGACGGGCGCCGATACCATCGCCGTCGCCTGCCCGTTCTGCATGACCATGATGTCTGACGGCGTGAAAAACAAGGAGCGCGAAGATTCCGTGAAAGTCTACGACCTGGCGGAACTCGTAGCGCAGGGGCAGGGGTTGTAAAGGAGTCGTAAGTCATTTAGTCGTAAGCGGTCCTCCGCTGCGGTCGTAAGTCGCTCCGCCAGATGAGAATTTGGCGAAGCCACTTACGACTAAATGACTTACGACTTTAAAACGTACTCTCATGCATACCGCTTTCAACAACCTCCCCGATACCGCGCGGCTGTGGATTTACCAGTCGTCGCGCCCGCTGACCGACGCCGAGGTAGCGTCGCTGGAAGCCGAACTTCAACCGGCCGTCAACAACTGGGCCGCTCACGGGACTCCGTTGCTCGCTTCGGCGGCCGTGCTGCACCACCGCTTCATCCTGATTGCCGTGGACGAACAGCACCACCCGCCCAGCGGCTGCTCCATCGATGCGTCCGTCCGCTGGGTCCGGGAGTTGGGGCTGGCGCTGCAAACGGACTTCTTCGACCGTTCGGTCGCCTTTGTTTCGGCTGATGGGGTGGTCCATACGCTGCCGCTGCCCCAGATCAAAGCCGCCGTCGCTGATTGTCAGCTGACGCCCGAAACGCCCATTTTCAACAATCTGATTGCGACAAAAGGGGAATTGGTAAACTGGCAGGTCCGGGCGGGCGACTCGTGGTTAAAGCGGTATTTCAAAACGCAAACTGTGTAATTTTTTAACCACAGAGTGGCGCGGAGTTTTTCACAGAGTGACACAGAGGGGTTAAAAACTCTATTCAACTCGGTGCAAAACTCCGCGCTACTCCGTGGTTGAACCAACCAACTTCTTCGACATGGCCGAAACACTCCTTATTCCTCAAACAGACAACCGGCAGGACAAATACGACAGCCTGCTGCCTCAACTGGAAGCCCTGACCACCGGCGAGCCGGACCTGACGGCCAATCTGGCCAATATCGCCGCCGCACTGAAAGAAGCTTTCGGTTTCTTCTGGGTCGGTTTTTACCTCAAAAAAGGGTCTCAACTGGTACTTGGCCCGTTTCAGGGACCGATTGCCTGCACGCGCATCAACTTCGACAAGGGCGTCTGCGGCGCGGCGTATTCCCGCCGGGAAACCATTCTGGTGCCGGACGTAGAGCAGTTTCCGGGGCATATCGCGTGCAGTTCGCTCTCCCAATCGGAGGTTGTCGTGCCCGTTTTCGACCAGGCGGGCGAAGTGGCGATGGTACTCGACGTGGACAGCGACAAACTAGCCGATTTCAGCGAAGTGGACGCCCGCGAACTGGAGAAAGTAGCCGCGCTGATTACGAAGTTACTGTAAAATCGCCCGCAGCACTTCCCGTTTCCGCGCCGGACCGGGATGCTTTTCGACGGTAAATCCGGCGGCTTTCAGGTTGCGCTGCACGTACCCTTTCGAGCAGTAGGTCGTCAGCAGGCCGCCGGGGAGCATCATCCGGGCAAGCTGCTGGAAAACATCGACGTTCCAGAGTTCGGGCTGGCTGCTGGGAGCGAAGGCATCGAAGTATACGAGATTAAACCGCTTGCCCATCCGGAAGTCCTGCAAACGGGTCTGGTATTTGGTCAGGCTGAAAAAGGGGCTCAGTTCAGCCGGCTCGCCCCAGGGCGTTTCGTGCAGGGCGACGGTGAAGTGCGTATCCAATACTTCATCAAAGTTCAGCAAGCGGGCTTCCAGAAGCGGCAGGGGATAGGCTTCCACGGTCGTATATTTCACCCGTTTCTGCCGTTTTTCGGCTTCGAGCAGCGTCAGCAAGGCATTGAGCCCCGTGCCGAAGCCCATCTCGAACAGGCGTACTTCCTCGAACCGCTCGAAAGCCGCCTCCAGACCCAGTTCGATAAAAACCCGCTGCGATTCCTGCAACGCGCCCAGCACGGAATGGTAATATTGGCCGGTCTCAGGCTTCCAGACCGAATGCGAGCCGTCGGCGGTAACTACCAGACGGCTTTCTGTTTTATTTTCCAAGTTCATCCTTGTATCTTCGCGACCGGAAAAATTTAGGGTTTATCGTTTATCATTTAGAGATAGATACTTCCTCCGAACTATAAACCATAAACAGGAAACTACAAACTAACATCATGATTCAACGCATTCAGACCCTGTTTCTTGCCGTAATTGCCGTCGCGATGGGCGTCGTACTCAGCACGACGATCTGGCAGAAACTGGGCGTCAATAACGAAGTGGCCGAACTGACGGCCCTCCGGCTCACGCATACCAAAATGGTTGGCGCTACGGCCTCTTCCGTGGTGACGCCCGCTTACTACGTCGCCATTCTGGCGGCGCTGATTATTGGCGTATCCATTTACACCATCTTCCAGTACCGTAACCGGGTTCTGCAAATGGGCATGTGTGCCGTCAACGCGCTGCTGCTGACGGGTTTGATGGGTTCTGTGCTGTACCTGACGCTCTACAAGGGCAAGGACTTTTTCAACCCCAGCGACCAGGGACAGTTCACGACCGGCTTCTACGCCATCGTCGTTGCCCTGCTTTGCAACATGTTCGCCAACCGCTTCATCCGCCGCGACGAAAAGCTGGTGCAGGAGTCTAATCGACTCAGATAATTAGGAGTTATGAATTAGGAGTTGGCTCCGCCGAAGAGTAAGCTAACCGGCGGAGCCAACTCTTAATTCATAACTCATAATTCTTTACTTCTAGACGAGTCCTTCCTTCAGCAGGTCGTGCAGGTGCACGAAGCCGAGCACCCGGCCGTTTTCGACGACGACGAGCTGGGTGATGCTGCGGCTCTGCATGATTTGCAGGGCTTCGCTGGCGTAATCGTCGGGGGCGACGCTCACAGGGGAGGGCGTCATGATGTCCCGGGCGTGCAGCCCTTCGAGGTGCAGGGTGCCGTGGCGGCTCAGCATGCGGCGCAGGTCGCCATCCGTCACGATACCGGCCAGTAAGCCTGCTTCATCAACCACGGCGGTTGCGCCCAGCCGCTTCGACGTCATTTCCAGAATCACTTCGTGAACCGTCGCGGCGAGCGGCACCTGCGGCACCTGGTGGTGCGGGTAAAGGTCGCAGACTTTGAGGTAAAGTTTTTTGCCGAGCGAGCCGCCGGGATGGTAGCGGGCAAAATCCTGCCGGGTGAAGCCCCGCGCTTCGAGCAGGCTGACGGCCAGGGCGTCGCCAATGGCCAGCGTGACGGTGGTGCTGGTGGTGGGGGCCAGGTCGAGCGGGTCGGCCTCGCGCTCGCAGGGAGCGGGCAGCACAAAGTCGGCGTGGGCCGCCAGATAGGAATTCGTCTGGCTGACAAAGCCAATCAGCCGGACGCCCGTGCGTTTTAGCAGGGGAACCAGTACTTTTATTTCGGGCGTGTTGCCGCTTTTGGAAATGCAGATGACCACATCGTCGGACTGGATCATACCCAGGTCGCCGTGAATAGCATCGGCGGCGTGCATAAAAAGGGCGGGCGTTCCGGTCGAATTGAGGGTGGCCACAATTTTTTGCCCGATAATGGCACTTTTTCCAATGCCTGTCACGACAACCCGGCCCGAACTTTGCAGGATAGTCTCTACAATTCGTTCAAATTCTTCATCAATACTTTCAACAGCCTGACGGATTGCCTCCGATTCTGCAAGCAGAACCGCCTGTGCCGTTGAGCGAATATTTTTTTTAACTAGTTTCAACGTTGCTTTTGTCGAAATGGATTAACTAATTTTATAAGACAAAGATACAGCAAAACCCAGGGTCTTCAAGAAGATGCCGTCCGGCCTCGGCCGGATATTGTTTTGGAAGGCCATATGTAACGCACACAAACGATCATAACTAAGACAAGTAACCTCCGTGATTTGAGATGATAACGCAGCAGGCAGACCAGACGGTACAAGTCACTCTGAAAGAAAAACTTAAAGAAATTTTTGGCTTCAGCCAGTTCCGGGGCGATCAGGAGGCTATTATCAGCAGCATCCTGGGTGGACAGAATACGTTCGTCATTATGCCCACCGGAGCCGGTAAGTCGCTTTGCTACCAACTGCCCGCGCTGGTGTGCGATGGTACGGCAATTGTCATTTCCCCGCTCATCGCCCTGATGAAAAACCAGGTCGACCAGCTCAACGCGTTCGGCATCAACGCGCAGTTTCTGAACTCGACGCTGACGAAGGCGGAAATGAACAAGGTCAAGCGGGATACGCTCGACGGCACGCTGAAACTGCTTTACATCGCTCCGGAGTCCCTGACCAAGGAAGAAAACCTCGATTTTCTGAAACGGGCCAACATCTGCTTTGTCGCCATCGACGAGGCGCACTGTATCTCGGAATGGGGCCACGATTTCCGGCCGGAATACCGCAAAATCCGGGGAATCATCGACAGCATCGGCAACCTGCCGGTCATCGCCCTGACGGCCACCGCCACGCCGAAAGTGCAGCTGGACATCATCAAGAACCTGCAGATGGAAGACGCCTCGGTCTTCAAAACGTCGTTTAACCGGAAAAACCTGTACTACGAGGTCCGGCCGAAAATCGACGAGAAAAAGCAGCTCATCAAATACATTAAAAATAACAAAGGCAAGTCGGGTATCGTCTACTGCCTCAGCCGCAAATCGGTAGAGGAAATTGCCGAACTGCTGAATGTCAACGATATCAAGGCGCTGCCGTACCATGCCGGACTGGACCCGCAGACGCGGATGAACAACCAGGACGCCTTCCTGAACGAGGAAGTGGACGTTATCGTGGCTACGATTGCCTTCGGAATGGGCATCGACAAGCCGGACGTGCGTTTTGTGATTCACTACGACGCCCCGAAGTCGCTGGAAGGCTATTACCAGGAGACCGGCCGGGCGGGCCGCGACGGGCTGGAAGGCAACTGCGTGATGTTCTACACCTACGACGACATCGTCAAGCTGGAGAAATTCAACAAGGATAAGTCGGTGACCGAGCGCGACAATGCCCGCCATCTGCTGATGGAAATGGTGTCGTACGCCAACCTCGGGGTCTGCCGCCGCCGCCAGCTGCTGGGCTATTTCGGCGAGTACATGGACAAGGACTGCGGCTTCTGCGACAACTGCGTGAAGCATACCGAGCGTTTCAAGGCGCAGGACGAAGTGGTGCTGGCCCTGCAGACCGTGCTCCAGACCGACCAGCGGTTTGATACCGATCACATCGCCGACGTGCTGACAGCCACCGAAAACCAGTACGTCACCAGCTACGAACACAACAAACTCCCCGTTTACGGCAAAGGAACCGAGCTGAACGAGAGCCGGGATTTCTGGTGCTCGCTCGTCCGGCAGGTGACCATTTACGGCTACATTGACAAAGACGTCGACAATTACGGCGTTCTGAAGCTCAGCAAGCGGGGCCGCGCCTACCTCGAAGACCCGTATCCGGTTACTCTTTCCAAAGATCATAACTACGAAATCGTCGAAGAAACCAAGAACGACGATGATGATAATTCGGCCACGGCTTCGGGCTCGGGCAACGCGTACGACGAAGCGCTGCTCGGTCTGCTGAAGGCCATGCGGAAGAAGGTCGCCAAAGAAAAGGGCCTGCCGCCGTACGTGATTTTCCAGGACCCGTCGCTGGAAGAAATGGCGACGACCTACCCGACCACCCGCGAGGAAATGGCGCAGATCAATGGCGTCGGGATGGGAAAAGTGGCTAAGTTTGGCCGCCCGTTCATCGAGCTGATCGCCAAATACGTCGAGGAAAACGACATCGAAACGGCGAAGGACGTGGTCGTGAAATCGATGGTCAACAAATCGAAGGTGAAGATTTTCATCATTCAGCAGATTGACCGGAAAGTGGACCTGGAGGAGATCGCCGAAGCCAAAGACCTGTCGATGGAAGACCTGATCGAGGAGATCGAGCACATCTGCTACTCGGGCACCCGTCTGAACCTCGATTACTACATCAATCAGATTATGGACCGCGACCGGCAGGAGGAAATCTACGATTACTTCATGACGGCCGAGACCGACAACATCGCCGTGGCCCTGCGCAACTTTGGCGGCGACGATGTCACGGAGGAAGAACTGCGGCTGATGCGGATTAAGTTTTTATCGGAAGTAGCAAACTAATTTGAATGAATAATGAACAAGGGATGACGACTATAAAGGCTCATTCATTGTTCATTATTCATTATTCATTCAATGAATATACTAATACTCGGTTCCGGGGGACGGGAGCATGCATTTGCGTGGAAATTGGCCCAGAGTCCTCTTTGTGATAACCTGTTTGTCGCGCCGGGGAACGCCGGAACGGCCCTAAACGCCACCAACCTGAACATTGCAGCCACCGATTTTGAAGCGATCGCGGAGGCTGTTCGTACAAACGCCATAGACCTGCTGCTGGTCGGGCCGGAAGAGCCGCTGGTCAAAGGCGTGGTCGATTACTTCCGAAACAAACCTGAATTTTCTTCTCTCCGCATCATCGGTCCTGACTCGGTGGGCGCCCAGCTCGAAGGCAGCAAGGACTTTTCGAAGCAGTTTATGGTTCGCCACGGCATTCCGGCGGCGGCCTCCCGCACCTTTACGCCGGAAACGCTGGACGAAGGGCTGGAGTACCTGTCCGGCCATTCGCTGCCCATTGTGCTCAAAGCTGACGGGCTGGCAGCCGGTAAAGGCGTGATTATCACCGAAAACGTGACCGAAGCCCAGGACGTCCTGCGGACCATGCTGAGCGGTGAGAAGTTCGGCGAGGCGGGCAGCAAAGTCGTCGTGGAGCAGTTCCTGCGCGGGATCGAACTGTCCGTGTTTGTGCTGTCGGACGGTGTCAATTACAAAATTCTGCCGGAAGCGAAAGACTACAAGCGCATCGGCGAAGGCGATACCGGACCGAACACGGGCGGGATGGGTGCCGTGTCGCCGGTGAAGTTTGCAACGGCTAAATTTCTGCAAAAAGTAGAAGAGAAAGTCGTTAAACCGACGCTGGCCGGTTTGCAGAAAGAAGGAATCCGGTACGTAGGTTTTATCTTTATTGGACTAATGAACGTCAAGGAGGAGCCCTACGTTATCGAGTACAACGCCCGGATGGGCGACCCGGAGACCGAAGTGGTCCTGCCCCGCATTCAGAGCGATCTGGCAGAACTGCTGACGGCGGCGGCCGATGGCGAACTGGATAAGGTCCAACTGCAGGTTTCGCCCCAGACTGCCGTTACCACCGTGGTCGTATCCGGCGGGTATCCGGATGCCTATGAAAAAGGCAAGGAAATTACCGAACTTACGGGTCTGGAAGATGTCACGGCTTTTCATGCCGGAACCTCTCCGGGCCACAACGGACACGTGCTGACCAACGGCGGGCGGGTACTGGCCCTGACAGCCCTTGCCAACTCGCTGGAAAATGCCGTGCAGAAATCCCAGAAAGCGGCCCGAACGGTGCAGTTTGACGGGAAATATTACCGGAAAGACATCGGGCTCGACCTGATCCGGTACCCTGACTGAGTTATCAAGTTATGAATTATGAGTTAAGAGTTATGAGTTAGAAGTTAGTTTGCCCGCTTACCAGAAGGCACGTAACTAACCTTCAACTCATAACTCATAACTCTTAACTCATAACTTTTAACTCTTAACTATAAAGAGTTATGGCATGCAAATCATGTACAACTGGCGGATGCGGAACTCGTACGAAGGACGGAACCGTGTCGGGTTGCAACAATAACGGAGCCTGCAGCACGGGTGGCTGCAACAAGATGAACGTATTCGACTGGCTGAGTAACATGGAAGCTCCTTCCGTGCGCCGGTTCGATGTGGTGGAAGTCAAGTTCAAGGGCGGACGGAAGGAATATTACCGCAATCCGCACCAGTTGGAACTGACGACGGGTGATTTTGTGGTGGTGGAAATGCAGACCGGTTTTCATATCGGCTGCGTGTCCCTGCAGGGTGAACTGGTCCGGCTGCAAATGCTGAAGAAAAGCGTTCAGTACAACGACGAACTGAAAGTGATTCACCGGACGGCCAACCAGAAGGACCTCGAAAAGCACGAACAGGCCATTGCCCGCGACCTGCCGACGATGTACCGCACCCGCGAAATCATCAAGGAACTGAAACTGAACATGAAATTGTCGGATGTGGAGTTTCAATCCGACAATACGAAAGCGACGTTTTATTACTCGTCCGACGAACGGGTAGACTTCCGCGAACTGATCAAACTGCTGGCATCCGAGTTCAAGATTCGGGTAGAAATGCGGCAGATCAGCCTGCGGCAGGAGGCCGGCCGCCTCGGCGGCATCGGGTCCTGCGGACGTGAACTGTGCTGCTCTACGTGGCTGACGGACTTCAAGAACATCACGACTTCGGCGGCGCGTTACCAGAACCTGTCGCTCAACCCCAGCAAACTGTCGGGGCAGTGCGGTCGGCTGAAGTGCTGCCTGAACTACGAGCTGGAAACCTACATGGACGCGCTGCGCGATATTCCGCAGGTGGAAAAGCCGCTGGAAACTCAGAAAGGCCGCGCGACTCTCCAGAAAACGGACATTTTCCGGCGCATCATGTGGTTTGGCTACAGCACCGAAAGCACCTGGTATCCGTTGCCCATCGCCCGCGTTCAGCAGATTATCGAACTGAACAAACAGGGCGTTATTCCTGAGTCGTTCGACGTACTGGAGCCGATTGGGGAACGCAAGGAAGCCCAAAAAGGCACTTCGCTGAACAGCGATCTGGAAAAGCTGGACAAAAAATTCAGCAACCGGGTCGATGTGAAGAAAAAGAAGAAAAAGAAGAAGAAACCGGCTGAAGCGTCGGCTGCCGCGCCGCCACCTGCGGCCCCGGCCGCCAAGGCTCCGGAACGTCCCCGGCGCAACCCGCCCGCGGACCGGACCAAGTCGCAGCCTTAAACAATAAACAAGAAATGCCATATCTGTGAGATATGGCATTTCTTGTTTATTGTTTAAGGCTGGGCGTGATTGCCGCGAAACTGGGGCACCTTTTTCTGGACCGCCCGAATCAGTTCGTACTCCGTCGCCGTCAGCACAAACTCCTCCGAAAAGGCGCAGTAATCGATAAACGGTTCCAGTTCGTCGTCCGTCAGGTCGGTAATGCGAACCACCCAGGCGGGATTCAGGCGGGCATTGAAGATTTTGCGCCGGCGATTTTCTTCAATCAGCTTTTTCAGCTTGCGGTCACTGCGGGCCTTTCGGCTGAAAGTGTTGTAGGCCAGCGTAAACGGCCCGGTGATGGTAATTACCGGAACCTTCGAGACCGGGTCTGAGCTAACGCGGACGTCTTTCGTCAACTGAACACCCTGCAATTCGGGCGGGGTTCCCAGTTGAATGGAGGGCTTTTCCGGGACTTTTTCTTTTAAAAAATTGGGGTCAAACGGGTCGCCGCCCACGCCCCGGACGGTCACCTCCTGAAGCTGCACGGTCTGCGGCCAAAGTGCAATGCGCAGTTCCTGCACCGTGTCGGGCACCACATACCGCATTTCCTGATAGCCGACACAGGTCACGCGCAGAATGTCGCCCGGAGAGGCTACCGTTCGAAAGGCGCCTTCCTCGCCGCTAATGGATACGCGCCTTGTGTTCTGATTCAGGATGGTAGCCGCCGGTATGGGCTTTGCACTTTGTCCGTCAACGATGCGCCCCGGCAGCGACTGCGCAACCGCCTGCCCGGCGAGCCAGCAAAGCAGAAAGACAAACCACTGGATTTTCATACGAGAAGATAAAACCTGAAAACGTACATTCCCGATAATCCTGTTTCGACCGAACCGAAAAAATTAGCCCTGCCCGTCAAAAATCACCGGAATAGAACGGACTGAACACGTAGTAACCGGTGGTTAGAGCGGCCAGAATGAGGCTGGCCTGAAGCAGGTAGGCGATCATGGTTTGCCGTCGTTTTCAATCATCCGAATCACTTCCTTCAGATCTTCGACCGAGACTTTCTCTTGCCGGGCAAAATAACTGACCAGGTTTTTGTACGAATTATCAAAATAATCGGCCACCACCTTTGTCAGCACGAAGCGGTTCTGGTAGTCCTCGCGGTTGATGATGGGGTAATACTGGTAGGTGTTGCCGAACTCGCGGTGCCCGACGTAGCCTTTCTCTTCCAGATTCCGGACAATGGTCGATACGGTGTTGTAGTGCAGCGGCGGATCGGTGAAAAACGGCAGCATTTCCTTGATAAAGGCGTATTCCAGTTTCCAGAGCACCTGCATGATCTCTTCCTCCTTGGCGGTTATCTTTTCCATTTTACCTGGGTCGATCCGTGTACAGCTTTTAAAAACAGGCGTTTGCCAGGATGCACGAACCTGCCCCAAACATAGAACTATTTTTCTAGTTGGAAAACTATTTCTGTAGTTTATTTAGGAACGTTAAATCGGTTCCGCCCGCTGCTTCGTTTGACTATTAGCAGGGCAATCGTAGCTTTGTGAAAACAGCTGAATTCAGATGAAATACATCGGCGCTTTGCTGATCGGTTTGCTGCTGCTCGTGGGCGGCTGCGACTCCAATGCGGTATTTAAAGATATTGAAGACATTGAAGATGGGCGTTGGTTCGTCAGGCAGTCGCCAACGTTTACATTTCAGATCGAGGACACGACCCAGACGTATTCCATCTTTTACAACATCCGGAACAGCCTGTCGTACCCCTATTACAACCTGTATATCAGCCGGGTTCTGCTGGATTCGGCCGGAAAAACGGTGGAATCCAAACTGGACGAACTGATTCTGCTCGACCCCAAAAGCGGCAAACCGTACGGGGACGGCCTGGGGGATCTGTTCGACCATAAAATCAAGGTAGCCGACAAATACCGGTTTCCTCGCCGAGGCCAGTACACCATCCGCCTGCGGCAGTACATGCGGCAGAATCCGCTCCCGGAGATTTACAGTGTCGGCATTAGTGTTGAAAAAGAAATCTGAACCGAACGGCGGCCCGACAGGATTCCACCCATTAAGTGTTTACTTTGAAAAGTTCAATCCACATTTCCAGGTAAATCCTTTACTCTGCTGAATCCAGGTTCAAGACCCTATGGACAAGTACCTGCCTCTCTTCCCGCTGAACCTCGTCGTCTATCCCGACGAAGAACTGAACCTGCACATTTTCGAACAGCGGTATCGCCAGCTCGTCAACGAGTGCCTGGAGGACGAAACGACCTTCGGCATCCCGGCATTTATCAACAACAAAATGCCCGGCTACGGCACCGAAATGCGGGTAACCGCCCTGCACAAACGGTACGAGGACGGACGCATGGACATCAAAACGAAGGGTGTAGGCATTTTCCGGCTGATCGATTACCAGAATCCGACTCCGGGAAAGCTCTATGCCGGCGGACAGGTCGAAACCGTGGAAACGCCCGTCGAGAGCGGCGAGTATGCGCTTGCCTTACACGGAAAGGTTATGCGCCTCTACGAACTGCTGAAGGTGGAAAGCGATCTGGACGCCCAGGTCAGTCTGCTGTCGTTTCGGGTGGCTCACAAAATCGGGCTGTCGGTTGACGAAGAATACGAACTGCTGACCATCGAAACCGAAGACGAGCGGCAGCAATACCTGATCCGCCACCTCGACCGCGTCCTGCCCATTGTTTCGGAAATGGAAAAAACCAAAGACCGCATCCGGATGAACGGCCATTTCAAGAACCTGGACCCGTTGAATTTTTGAATGACTGAATGATTGATTGACTGAATGACTGATTGACTGAATGACTGATTACGGGACTACCAATTCAGTCATTCAGTCAATCAATCATTCAGTCATTTGTCTTATTCAACCAATTTCTTCACCTTCCGCTCAATATCCTTCACCTTCACCGGCTCGGTACGGACGTGTTCGGCTTCGCCGAGCAGGAAGCCGTAGGGGCGGAGCGGCTCCACGGCGTCGAAAATGACTTTCAGGATGGCCGTCAGCGGCAGAGCGAGCACCAGACCGGCCACGCCCCACAACTGCCCCCACAACAGGAGGACGATGATGGCCGCCAGCGGGTTGATGCTGACTTTGGACCCGACGATATACGGGGTGATGAAGTTCCCCTCCAGTACCTGCACAAACGTGAAGACGCCGATCACGCCCAGCGCGACCAGCGGGTTTTCGTTCGTCAGGAGGGTAAACAGCGCGGGCAGCAGGGAGCCGATCAGAATACCGATGTACGGAATGAGGATCATGAACGCCCCGAAAAAGCCGAAGAAGACCGCATAATCCACGTTCAGGATCAGCAGGCCGACGGTATTGAGTACGCCGACAATGATAATGACCGAAACCAGGCCCACGAGGTAGTCCTTGACGACGTTGTAAATCCGGCCGAAAATGATGTCGAGCTTGTGGCGGCGCGTGCTGTGAAAAACCTTGTACAGAAATGACCGGAAGAAATCGCGGTACAGCAGCATGAAAAAGACGTACAGCGGAATGAGCGAGATCGTCGAGAGCGTGTTGGTCGTGGCCAGCAGGGTAGACGTGACAATGGAACCGCCCTGTCGGATGAGGTCGTTGAGGTAACGCCGCGCTTCGCTGACCTGTCGGGTGCGGCTCAACCGCAGGCGCTCTTCCGCAAACCGCTGCAGATTGTCCAGAATGGTGTTCCCGCGGTCGAGGAGTTTGGGCGCTTCTTCGGTAAAGGTGATGATCTGGACCGATACCAGGTAAAACAGCCCGTAGAGCAGCGTAATGACCAGAACCAGCGAAATCAGAATCGCCGCCACCCGCGGAACGCGCCACTTTTCGAGCCGCCAGTTGATGGGGTACAGAATCATGGCGAGCAGAATGGCAAAGATCAGCGGCACCAGCGTGCTTTGCAGCAGTTGCAGGCCAAAAACGAGGATAACGAGTGAAATCAGCACGGCGGCTGTTTTTACCGAGGCCGGCAGATTAATTTCGGGTGATTTGTTGTCCATTCGTACCGTATGAATTCACTGATTATCTTTCTGTTTTCGCTTAAAGTGGCGTTCTGCTCCTGTCAGTTCGAGAAAAAGCGGAGCGGCTTCCGCAGCGGCCGGTCGCAGTACCGCATCGAACGCCTCGGCCGGATGCCCGCCGCCGTGCCCGAAAGCTCGGGACTGGCGTTTCGGCCCGGTCGCGGTACGTTTTGGACGCATAACGACAGCGGCGGCCGCCCGGTGCTGTACGAGGTGGCCATGAACGGCGCACTGCTCGATTCGCTGCCGCTGCCGGGTGTCGCCAACACCGACTGGGAGGCGCTCGCCGCGCAGGACTCAACGGTGCTTTACGTGGGCGACATCGGCAACAACGCCAATACCCGCCCGAACCTAACCGTTTACCGGGTGAACCTCCTTAAGGCCAACCCGCCCCAGCCGATTACCGTTCGTTTTGCTAACCAAACAAGTTTTCCGGCGACGAAAGATACACGGAATTTTGATAGTGAGGCTCTCCTTTTTGCCCGGGATTCCCTGTTCCTGCTTTCCAAGAACCGTTCCCGGCCGCGGCGGCCCGTCAGCCTGTATGGTTTCCCGGCAGAACCCGGCAGTTACGCCCTTTCGCCCCGCGACAGCGTCTGGATCAAAAGCATGGTGACGGACGCCAGCGTCAGTCCCGACCGCCGGACGCTGGCCGTGCTGACGTACGGAAAAATCCTGCTGTTTGACCTTCCGGACGGCCGAATTACGCTTCGCCACCCGACGCGCTGCGTGCGGCTGCCCCGCGGACAGACGGAGGCAATTTCGTTTATCAACAACACCGATTTGGTGATGACAAACGAAAAGGGAGGGATTTATCGGGTGCAGCGAAAAAACGCGAGCCGGTGAAGCAACAGGCTGGCCTACAAAATTAACTTTTTGTTAAGTGCCGGTTATTTCTTGGTAAAACAGACTTCACTGTGCGTAATTTCGGGTCACTAACACAAGATCCTATTCTAATGAGTGCAGCCAAAGCTTCGCAACAACCTCACCGTGTTATGGTCGTCGATGACGACCCGGACATCGTCGAACTGCTGCAATACAACCTGGAAAAAGAAGGGTATGAAGTCCGGACTGCCGGGGATGGCCGCAAGGCCCTCGAAACTGCCCGGGGCTTCCTGCCCGAACTGGTGCTGCTGGACATCATGATGCCGCAGATGGACGGCATCGAAACGGGCCGCCAGCTCCGCGAAATGCCCGAACTTCGCCAAACGTACATCCTGTACCTGACCGCCCGCTCGGAAGAGTACTCCGAAGTGGCCGCTTTTGAAATCGGCGCGGACGATTACCTGACCAAGCCCATCAAGCCCCGCGCCCTGATGAGCCGCATCAACGCCCTGTTCCGCCGCGAAGCTCAGAAGGCCGACCCGGGCGAGCAGGTGGAAGTGGCCGACCTGACCATCAGCCGTAAAAATTACACCGTCACGCAGGCCGATAAGTCGGTGGTGCTTCCGAAAAAGGAATTCGAACTGCTGTTCTTCCTGGCCCAGTCGCCCAACAAGGTGTTCAGCCGCGAGGAACTGCTGCAAAAAATCTGGGGCGCCGACATCTACGTCCTCGAACGCACCGTAGACGTCCACATCCGCAAACTCCGCGAAAAAATCGGCGAAAACTACATCAAGACTCTTAAAGGCGTCGGCTACATGTTCACCGACCAGCCGGAATGACTCAATGATTGAATGACTGAATGATTGAATTTTGAATGAGCGGTCCGCCGCGGTGAATGGCGATCCGCCGCCGCGGTTGACCAGGCCGACAAAGGGTAAAATTTGGCGGAGCCTATTCAATCATTCAGTCAATCAATCATTCAATCATTATCTTTACCTCATGTCCCTGAGTCCCCGCATTATTGCGCTGCTGCTGGCCTGTCTGATTTCGGCGGTCACGGTGGTGTTTCTCACCTTTGTCGAAGGCGTAACGAACAGCATGCTGTTTGTGGTAGGCGTGTCGTCCTTTGCCGTTTCGTTCTTCCTGGTTCTGTACGCGATTGAGTTTCTGGTGTACCGGGAGGTCAACAAGATGTACAAGACGATTCATAAACTCCGCATCCGCGACTTCACGATTTCCCGCAAAAATCTGGTCAAGAGCAACAACCCGTTCAAGAAGCTGAACGACGAGATTTTTGTGTATGTCGCCAAAAAGCAGAAAGAAATCGAAGAGCTGAAACGGCTCGAACTCTTCCGGCGCGAGTTTCTGGCGGACGTGTCCCACGAACTGAAAACGCCCATTTTTGCGGCCCAGGGCTTTATTCATACGCTCATCGACGGGGCCATTGACGACGAAAAAGTCCGCGATAAGTTTCTGAACAAAGCCGCCAAAAGCCTCGACGGCCTCGACGCGCTGGTGAAAGACCTCGTGGCGCTTTCACAACTGGAGACCGGAGAAATCAAGATGCATTTCGAGAAAGTAGACCTGCATCACGTCACGCATGAGGTCTTCGAGCAGCTGGAACGCGTCGCCCAGAAGCGGCATACCGTGCTGAAACTGAAGACCGACCATTCCGGCCCGTTCTGGGTGAAGGCCGATCCGCAGCGCATCTCGCAGGTGATGACCAACCTGGTCGAAAACGCCATCAAGTACGGGAACGAAGACGGAAAAGTCCTCGTCACGCTCGAAGAAGCCAAAAAACACATTCTGGTTTCGGTCAAGGACGACGGTCCCGGCATCCCGCCCGAACACCTGAGCCGCATTTTCGAGCGGTTTTACCGGGTCGACAAAAGCCGTTCGAAGGAACGCGGCGGTACGGGGCTGGGGCTGGCCATCGTCAAACACATCCTCAATGCGCACAAAACCCGCATCACGGTCGAAAGCAAGCTTGAAAAAGGCACCACGTTCAGTTTCAAGCTGGATAAGATCGAAACCCCGTAACCGCGGGCCTCATGTATCCGCGGGCTTTAACCCGTGAACTGCAACTGACTAACCCACATCCGCCCACTCACGGGCTAAAGCCTGTTAATACAGGCTGCCCAAATTAAGTGCTGGTGCTCACGGGCTAAAGCCCGCGGGTACATTATCTTTGCGTTATGAAATTAGCCTTTGAAGACTTCATCGTTTTTGAAAACGAAGACTATATCCTGATTAACAAGCCGCCGCATCTGGCTTCGCTCGACGAACGCAATGCCGACAAATCGGTCAGCATCCTGCGGATGGCGAAAGCCTACCATGCCGACGCCCAGCTTTGTCACCGCCTCGATAAAGAGACGTCCGGAATCATGGCCATTGCCAAAAATCCCGAGGCGTACCGCCATCTGGCCATCCAGTTCGAACACCGCGAAGTGACCAAGCGCTACCACGCCGTCGTGAACGGGGTGCATGATTTTGAAGGGATTTCCGTCTACCTGCCGATTGCGCCCATCAAAGACGGAACGGCCGTCCGGATCGACCGGGTGAAAGGCAAACTGGCCGAGACGATTTTCAACACCCTGAAAGCCTACCGCGACTATACGCTGGTGGAATGCATTCCGATTACGGGCCGGATGCACCAGATTCGGGTGCACCTGATGTGTCTGAAAGCGCCCATTGTGGCCGACCCGACCTACGGCGGCAAACCCATCTTTCTGTCGTCCTTCAAGCGGAAATTCAACCTCAAGCAGGGCACCGAAGAGCAGCCGCTTATCCAGCGGGTGGCGCTGCACGCCCGTTCGCTGACGTTTGCCCTGCCCAACGGCGAGCGGACCCAGTTCGAAGCGCCGTATCCAAAGGATTTCGACGTGGTGGTGAAACAGCTGGAAAAATACGCGCTTTAACGGGTGAAGACGGGGGGCTTGCGGGGCGAGGTTAGGATGGTTTCGTTCAGCCAGCGGTAGGGTCGCCCGTCGGCCCCTAAAAAAGTTGCCTCCACAATTTTATTGTTCATCCGCCGAACAAGCATAACTTGCCTGTTGAAGCTATCCATAAGCGGGTTGTCAATCCGCCGTCGGTGAAAGACGGCACCGCTGCGGTAATATTTTATTTTTTCGCGAAGAACCGGCTTCCCACCCGGTTTATCGTACCCGATGATGATGGTTTTCCGGCGTCTTGTCCTCACTTTCGTGGTGATGATTTGCTTTAAAGATTCGTTTTCAAATTTCTCGACTTCCTCCCGTACAGAGGCGACCGTGCGCGCAGGACTTTGAGCATTACCAGAGAAGGGGAGTAAGCCGGCCATCAGTAGAAAGGCCGCGCCGAAAAGCTTTACATTCATGCAGAATCGCGTTTTAACCGCTTAAACATACTGATTATACCCTGTAAATATGTTCGTTCATACTGTATTTTTCTGGCTGAATAACCCGGCCAGCGCCGACGATCGCCAGGCCCTGCGTGCGGGCCTCGAAACCCTCAAAACCATCGATCACGCCGACGCCTGCTACGTAGGTGCCCCGGCCGAAACCCGCCGTCCGGTCATCGATCATAGCTACGACTGGTCGCTGACGCTGATTTTCAAAGACAAAGCCGCCCACGATGCCTACCAGGAGCATCCGACGCATCTGAAGTTCGTCGACGATTGCGCCCGCTACTGGGAACGCGTGCAGGTCTACGACGCCGTAGCCTAAGCAGATCATTCCTAAACCCCATACTTCCTACCCTGATATGGACGCATCGCGCCGCGAATTTTTGCAGAAATTGTCCGGCCTGGGCGCTACGGCCGTGTCCCTGCCGCTGACCAGCTTTGCCGGTTACGAAAAGCACTACGCCGAAGTGGCCGCCCAGCTCGACCGGCTCGGACAAGGCCGAAAACTCGGTATCGCCCTCGTCGGACTCGGCAGCTACAGTGCCAACCAGCTCGCTCCCGCTCTGCAGCAGACCAAAAACTGCCAGCTGACGGGTATCGTCACCGGGACGCCGTCGAAGGCCGAGGAGTGGATGAAGAAGTACAACATTCCCAAAGAAAATGTGTACGACTACAAAACCTTCGACCGGATTGCCGACAACCCGGCAATCGATGTCGTGTATGTAGTTCTGCCCAATTCGATGCATGCCGAGTACGTGATCCGGGCGGCAAAGGCGGGCAAACACGTCATCTGCGAGAAGCCGCTGGCCATCACCGAAAAAGAGTGTCAGGAGATGATCGACGCCTGTAAAAAGGCGAACCGGCAACTGGCTGTCGGCTACCGGCTGCATTACGAACCGTTTACGCAGGAAATGATGCGGCTTGGACGCGAAAAGGTGTTTGGCAACATCAAATTCGTGGAAGCCAGCGACGGTTTCCGGGCGGGCAACCCTAACCAGTGGCGGCTGAAAAAAGCCATGGCGGGCGGCGGTCCGCTGATGGACGTGGGCATCTACGCCATTCAGGGTGTCCGGCTCGTGACGGGCGAGGAGCCGATTTCCGTAACGGCCCAGTTTGCGCCGAAAACCGATCCGCAGAAGTTCAAAGAAGTCGAAGAGACGCTGTACTGGCAGTTTCAGTTCCCGAGCGGCATCACCTCGACCTCCACCACGAGCTACGCGGCGGGGGTCGAACGGCTGTACGTTTCGGCCGAAAACGGCTGGTTCGAACTGCGCCCGGCCTTTGGGTACGGTCCGCTGAAAGGGCAGACCAGCAAAGGCCCCATCGACAAGCCCGTCGTCAACCACCAGGCCGCGCATATGGACGGCGTTTGCGCCACGCTGCTGGCCGGTCAGCCCCTGCCGGACCACATCACCGGCGAAGAAGGCAAGCGGGATGTCCGGCTGATGCAGGCCATTTACCGGGCTGCCGAAACGGGACGCAAAATTCAATTGTCGTAAGAACGCAAGATTTAATCGTAGAGACGCAGGATTTTGCGTCTCTACGTTGCGTAACTTCGCTTTATGAAAGTCCGCCCCGCGATTCTGCTGATTGAAAACAACCACGTGCTGCTGATGCACTACCGCTACGGCGGCAACGACGTTTACGCGCTGCCCGGCGGGAATCCGGATAAAGGCGAAACGCTGGACATGACCCTCATCCGCGAGCTTCAGGAAGAACTGGGCGTGGAAGTCGAAATCGGCCCCGTCGCCTTTGCGGGGGAGGTGATTTCTCCGGAAGAAAAGGAAGACATGCTGCACCTGGTGTTCGTCGGGCAGCTCATCGGCGGCCTGCCCCGGCTCAATCCCGAACATACCTCGGCTTTGGCCGTCCTCTGGAAGCCCCTGGAAGAACTGGATGCCCTGAACATGTACCCCAACGTCGGGCGGCAGATTCAGCGGTGGCTGCTCGGGCAGGTCAATCTGGAATATGTGGGGAAAATTGACCAGCGGTTTTTCTGACCACACTCCCTGCTACCATCCCGCCGACACTCGCCAGCAGCCCGTACAGCATCGGCGGGTAGTCCGTTTCCAGCTTCAGGCACAAGAGCCAGACCCCGATACCGGCCAGCATCGACAGCAGACAGCCCGCGTTGGTGGCCCGTTTCCAGTACAGCCCCGCCGTCAGCGGCACAAACAGCGAAACCAGACTGAAGGCCGACGACTCGCTCACCAGTTCAAAAATGCTCACATCCCGCTGCGTCGACATCCAGACGCTGATCAGCGTAATGACCACCACCGCCAGCCGGATGGTGCGCAGCAGCGCCGCGTCGGTTACCTCCGGGCGGAAGAATTTGTAGATATTTTCGCCGAAAACCGTGGCCGGAGCCAGAATTGCCCCGCTCGAAACGCTCAGGATCGCCGACGTCAGCGCGCCGAAAAACAGGATTTGCAGCGGCAGTCCGCCGTGCTGGAGAACCATGTTCGGAATGAGCATCTGGTTGTCGATGTTCAGGTTCGGGTACAGAATCCGTCCGCTGAGGCCGATGAACAGTGGCAGCATCGCCACCGTCAGGTACAGAAAGGACGCCAGGTAGGACGCCCGCACCGTCGTCGGCTCGTCCTTGGCCGCCATCACGCGCTGAAAAATATCCTGCTGCGGAATGGAGCCGAGGCCGATGGTCATCCAGGCCGCCACCCATTCCAGGCTGTGTTTGAGCGTAAGATTGGGGAAGAACTGAAAAAAGCCGGGCCGTACCTTACTGGTCAGAGCCTCCAGACTGCCCAATTGCCCGTACAGCATCACGGCAATGATTACGAGGGCAATAACTATGATGATGTTGTGGAAAAAATCGGTGACCGAGATGGACCACATGCCGCCCAGAATGGTGTAAATCATCACAATCAGGGCGCTCGACGAAACGCACCAGAAAATCGGCAGCCCCGTCACGACGTTCATCACGATGCCGATGGCGATAAACTGCGCCGCAATCCAGCTAAAATACGACGGAATAATCAGCAGGGCCGAAATCAGCTCCGCCGACCGCCCGAACCGCAGCCGGAAATAATCGCAGAAAGTGGTGATGCCGAGCCGGTACAGGGGCCGGGCGTAAAACGCGCCCACCAGAAACAGGCAGAGCGCGGAGCCGAAGGGCTCTTCAATGATGCCCAGAACGCCATTTTCGACAAACGTCGCCGGAGCGCCCATGATGGTCTCCGAGCCGAACCAGGTCGCAAACGTCGCCGAAGCGGCCAGCACCAGCGGCAGACTCCGCCCCGCCAGCACAAAGTCCTGCGTATTGGTCACCCGCCGGGCCGCCCAGGCCCCGACGGCAATGTTGGAAAGCAGATAGATTCCGATGAAAAGGAGGAGCATGGGCGTATGGACTCTTTGTGCAGAAGCCGCTAATTCGTTGCCATCTTTTCGGCGTTAGTCTTTCTGACGCCTTTTTCTTTCAGCATCTGTCCGATGGCACGGGCCATTTCGACGGAGGCTTCGATTTCGGCTTTTCGGATCGCTACACTTTCAATATTGAAACCAAACGGAATGGCGCGTTCCAGGCAAACGTCGATCAGGGCTGAGGCAATGTTCAGACAGAGTTGTACCGATTTGTCAAGAATGTTTTCCGACACCTTCAGCTCTTCTTTTAATTCGTCAGGAACATGAATTCCCAGCCACTCCATGAAGTGGAGCGTTTTTACGGAGCCACAGGCCGTCAGCGTAAAAATAAGGGTTGGAGGAGGCACCTGCTGCTGGGCACAGCGAAGCGCCAGATCGTCGATCACCTGCCGGGCATAGTCGAGGTTAAAGACACATTGAGAAATGAAGTACGATACCCCGCAGCTCATTTTATCCAGCATCCGGACTTCTTCATCCTTCAGGACATAATGCCTTTCCGGGATGGTTATTGCGCCAATCACCGATGTGTCCCGGTGTTTGCTCCAGATTCTATACGCTTCGGGCAGACTCGTCTTTACCGGAAAATCCGGTGCTGGAACACCGACGAAAACGGGGTAAAAGCGGTGGGCATGAAGTGCTTCCAGCCACTCAGCCAACTCATCGGGCGAAAATTTCCCGGCAGGGCGATAGATGATTTTGGGAATGGATAACGCCTCCAGATAATTGGCGGCAAAATCCAGCGGGTCGAGCGCATTGATAAACGGAAAGGGTCTTTCTTCTGAGGTCCGGGCCGATTCGTCCTGCACATCATACACCACTAAGGCGTCGATGTCCAGTGTAGCCAGTCGCTCAACGGTTTTTTGGGCAATCTCCGCTACCCGGTCTGCCTCTGTAGTTACTTTGGGTGGGGTGATACCGTAAAGCAGCACGCCGGATTCTGCCGATTTAATCTTTTCAAAAAACATCTTCAATATCTGTCAATACACTTAGGTCGGTTCCAGGTACGAGCATCCTGCCGGTTTGTTCTCCAGTGAACGAGCAAAAATACGGATAGCCTTCTCTTTTAGAATGCGTTTAACGATTTCTTTCCGAGTTACGTGGATTTAACCCGTTCCGGCCCGGTGACCTGCGCCGCGCCGCTGTACTATTTTTTCCGCACATCCAGCCCGTATCCTTTCAGAATGCTCCGCGCCAGGGCGGATTTGTGCACTTCGTCGGCTCCGTCGTAGATCCGGGCGGCGCGTTCATGGGCGTACCAGTAGGAGAGCAGCACGTCGTTGGTCATGCCCAAGGCCCCGTGGGTCTGGATGGCCCGGTCGATGACCCGCAGCATCATGTTGGCGGTCGAGAACTTAATCATCGAAATTTCGTCCCGAACGGCCGCCGCTCCCCGCTCGTCGATGTGTTTGGCCGTTCGCAGGACCAGCAGCCGCGCGGCGTCGATTTCGGCCCGGCTTTCGGCGATGAAGCCCTGGATGAACTGCATTTCGCCCAGCGCCCGGCCTTCGTCCAGTTCGCGGCTGACGGCGTAACGACACATCAGGTCAAAACTGCGTTCGGCAATGCCGATAAACCGCATGCAGTGGTGGATACGGCCCGGTCCGAGGCGCTCCTGGGCCAGCAGAAATCCGCCGCCCTCGGGGCCGATGAGGTTGGCCAGCGGCACCCGGACATTCTCGTAGCGCATTTCGGCATGGCTCGCCCAGCTATCGCCCGTATGGCCCATAATCGGGATATTGCGCACCAGCGTCACGCCCGGCGTGTCCATCGGCACCAGAATCTGGCTGGCCCGCTTGTGCGGCGCGGCCTCCGGATTGGTCACGGCCATGACAATGGCAAACGCCGCTCCATCGGCCGAGGACGTGAACCATTTGTGTCCGTTGATGACGTAGGCGTCGCCGTCTTTTTCGGCGGTTGTGCCCATCCGGACGGGATTGGAACCCGCAAACTCCGGCTCGGTCATGCTGAAGCAGGAACGGATGTCGCCTTCCATCAGCGGCTTCAGGTACCGGTCCTTCAGGTGTCCGGGGGCGTATTTGTGCATCAGTTCCGTATTGCCGATATCCGGAGCCTGTGTGTTGAACACGAAATGCCCGAACGGCGAACTCGCCAGCACCTCACTGATCTGGCCGAATTCGCAGAGCGTCAGGTTCAGGCCACCATCTTCTTCGGGCAGGTGCAGTCCCCAGAGGCCCGCTTTTTTGACCAATTGCCGCTTTTGCTGGAGGATGGGTTCTACATGGGAAAAGTGATGGGTCAGGTTTTCGGTTGTCTCAAGGGGGTAAAGTTCGTTCTGCACAAAGTCACGGATACGGGGGAGCAGTTCGCGGGTACGTTCGGTGGCAAAAAGGTCTTCCATGATGAATTGGGTTTCGGTAAAAGTTCTCGCAGATTTACGGTTCGCCGTTGCGACGCAGATTTTTCCGCAGAAGAACGCGGACGGTCCGACAATTCTTCGAAAATCTGCTTTTAATCCCCGCCAATCGGCGGGAAATAAATCAGCCCGCCATCAGCCCGCCGTCCATCTGAATGGCCTGTCCGGTGCAGAAGGCGTTTTCGTCGGCACAAAGCCACAGAATGGCCTGGGCGATTTCTTCCGGCTGGCCGAGTCGCCCGATCGGAATCATTTTCCGCATGCGTTCTTCCATGCCCGGCGCTACGGCGATCAGCCCGTCGACCATCGCCGAGTGGGTATACACCGGGCAAACGGCGTTGACGCGGATGTTTTTACGGGCGTATTCGAGCGCCGCCGTTTTGGTCAGGCCGATCACGCCGTGCTTGGCCGCGCTGTAGGGTCCACCCATCGGCATGCCGCGTATTCCGGCAATGGACGAAATGTTGACAATCTTGCCGCCGCCCTGCGCCAGCATCTGCCGGATCTCGGACTGCATGCAGTAGAAAACGCCGCTGAGGTTAACGGCCAGCATCTGGTTCCAGGCGTCGGGCGACTGTTCGTGCAGCCGGGCGAAATCGCCGCCGATGCCCGCATTGTTGATGCCGATATCGAGGCGGCCAAAGGTTTCGACAGTTTGCCGGACGGCCGCTTCGACCTCTTCCGGACGGGCGACGTTACAGCGCACAAAAACGGCTTCGCCACCTGCGGCTTCGATCTGCGAAACGGTTTCGGCCCCGCCGGCTTCGTTGACGTCCGAAACCACGACGCGCGCACCTTCCGCGGCAAAGGCCAGCGCCGTGGCCCGGCCGATTCCGGCACCGGCACCGGTGATCAAGGCAACCTGATTCTGAAACGAGGACATAGGAGTACGGTGTAAGATGGAGCCGGTAAAGTAAGGGTTTTTACGATAAATCGGGCTGGCGTCCGGCGCATCCGGACCGGAAAGGCTTTTTTGAAAACGGGCCATCGTCGGTACAGCCCCCATTTTAAACGATTCAACCGCGACTGGACCCGCTACGTCCGCAGATGCCTTGATTCGCCCGCGGCTTTGCGCCATCTTCGCCCCGCATGAAACAACTGATCCGCTTCGTCCGTGACCACTGGCGGGCCGACTTTCGCCCGGACCTGTACGGACTCGTTTTGCTTTTTCTGGCGCTGGCCATCAGCGTCAACTATTACGTGGACCTGGAGGACAGCGTGATCGACGCGTACCGTTCCGAGCCGTTGAAGCGCATGGGTCTGTATTTCCTGCTGTACGCCTGCGCCTACTACCCGACGGCCTTTTTCTGGACGCATTTTAACCGCCGGAAAGACATTCTGCGGCAACGCGATTTCTGGCTATTCAGCCTGTTTGGGCTCGGGATTTTTTCGATTTACGCGGGATTTTACGAATACGAGCGCTGGAGCAGCCAGTTGTTCGGCGGAGAAATTTACACCTATGCCTTCTACCTCCTGAGTAACCTGCATTCCCTGCTGACGGTGCTGCTGCCGCTGATTCTCTTTTACCGTTTTGTGCCGCAGCCGGACAGTGATTTTTACGGCTTAAAGCCCAAATGGAGCGGTCTGCGGCTCTACGGCTGGCTCCTGCTCCTCATGCTGCCGCTGGTGGCGATTGCGTCTTTCCAGCCTTCGTTCCTGCAAAGCTACCCGTCTTACCGCGACACGAATGCCAACGAATTTTTGGCCGTGCCGGAGTGGGTCACGGCGCTGGGCTTTGAACTGGCCTACGGCTGGGACTTCATCCCGACGGAACTGCTGTTCCGGGGCTTTCTGGTCATCGGCATGACGCACATTCTGGGCCGCGGAGCCGTGCTGCCGATGGTCGTGACCTACGCCTTTATTCACTTCGGCAAGCCGCCCGGCGAGACAATCAGCTCCGTCATCGGCGGCTACATCCTGGGCGTTTTTGCGTTGAAAACCCGCAGCGTCTGGGGCGGCATCATCGTCCACCTCGGCGTGGCGTGGCTGATGGAAGCGGCCGCGTTTTTGCAAATGCTGAATGATTGAATTTTGAATGACTGATAGGTTGATGGCTTCGCCAGTATGTTCCTCGATAGCGAAGCCCTAATCAACCTATCAATCATTCAAAATTCAATCATTCTTTAAATCCCGGTTTCCGCCGGAAGAACACCCAACCAGCTTCCTCCCCGATGACTTCCAGGTTCGGATTGTAGCGGTAGTCGTCGGCGTTGATATTGCGGGTGACGAAGTAGGCGGGTTTGTCGACGGGGCCGTTGACGAGCCAGGATTCGTCGTAGCTTTTGGGATTTTGGGGCGGCTGTTTGCGGAAATAGAACAGGTGGGCGTAGCTCTTGTAGCCAATTGGTTCCATGTAAATATCCTGCCCCTGCCGGGCTTCGTAGAAGTCGATGACCGCTCCCTGCACGTAGCGTTCGATGTTGGGCACCACCAGCGGAAGCAGCAGCCACAGCATGACGGGAACGGCAAAGGCCATCGTCAGCAAGGCTTTGGCGGGCTTTCGGGCGTGCTGCACCAGCGACCAGACAATTGCTAGGCCGAAAAGCGCCCCGATCATCCATTCCCAGCCCATCCACTCCACCGGGGCGGTGAGGTTGGCGGCAGCGAAACGGTCTTTCACGTACGGAATCAGCGCGTTGGCGTTCATGCCGACAATGGGCAGTGCCGTCAGCAGAATCGCCAGCAGAATACCGATGGAAGCCAGCCCGGCCGTCAGCCCGCGGTTCCACTTTACCTTGCCTTCGAGATAGCCGTAAATCACCGAAGCCGCCAGAAACGACACCGGAAACCAGGCCATCGACGAATAGTGCACTATTTTCGTTTTCACGATAGAAAACAGAATCATCACTACCCAGAACAGGATCACCATCCAGCGGCGAAAATCCAGCGGCGAGGCTTCGGTCGGTTTTGCCAGTCCTTTGATGGCAAAAAGGGACATCGGAAAACAACCCAGCAGTACGACGACGAAATGGTAATAAAACGGCTGCGCGTGCCCGGCATCGGGCGTCGAGAACAGCCGGATTTGGTACGTGATGAATTCTTCGAGAAACCAGAAGCCGTTTTTGGCCACCTCCAGTCCGAACCAGAGCGAAGCCACCAGCAAGGCACAGCCGACGAAAAGGAGGCCGTTTTTGAAACTCAGAATCGGTCGGAATCGCTGAAGACCCCAGTAAATCAGGAACGTGAGGCCGAGCAGCAGACCGCCGACCGGACCTTTGGTCAGGACCGCCAGCCCGATGAACAGGCCGGAAAAAGCCGCCCGCCGGGTCGCCGCCGAAGTGCCGTAAGCGGCCACGGCCCCAGCCATTTGCCACGTTCCTATAAAGATGAACAGGTTGAATGTCGGGTCGATGATGCCGGTTTTGAAATACAGATGCGGCGTCAGGGAGGCAAAGTAGGCCAGTGCCCAGATGAGTCCGAAGCGCTCATTGACGAGTTTTCGGCCGAACGAATAAAGCACCTGCAACGTAACGATACCAATCAGTGCGTTCGGCAGCCGGGCGGCAAATTCGCCCACGCCGAAGATCTTCATGCAAAGCGCCTGCATCCAGAAAAACAGGGGCGGTTTTTCCCAGAACGGCTGGAAGTTGATCTGAACCCGGGTGTAGTTGCCCGTCACAAGCATCTCCCGCGCCGATTCGGCGAAGTTGATTTCGTCCCAGTCGAAAAGGTGAACGGCTCCCAGAAACGGGATATAGAAAAGAATACCAAGAAAAGCCAGAAGCAGCGGGTAGCGGCGGGGTTGTATTTTCAGCATAGAATGTCCGATAACAAACCGCAAAGGTAAGCGAAAAACAAACCCGCCGGGGAGCGGTTTACCGGGTAATCCCCTGTTATCCCCAATGCCTGACGACCTGATTCTTCGCGACCACCTCGCCCTTGAACGAACACATCTGGCGAACGAGCGCACTTTACTGGCGTATCTTCGGACGAGCATCTTCCTGCTGACCTCCGGCCTCTCCATCCTCCGTCTGGAAGTGCTGGCGCCGCTGACAACCCTGGGCTACGGACTGCTTATCCTGTCGGGCCTGTTTTTGACCGTTGGCCTGTACCGGTTCGTGGCCCACCGGAAGAAAATTGACCAGTATTACCGGAATCTGCCGCAGCAATAAGGCGCGACTGGTTTCCCCGCCGCGCCCGCTGTTTGATCGGTTAGCCTGAAGATCAGCTTCCCATCTGCACCCGACGCTGCTCCGATTCCGAGCCGGTGCTGCGCCGACGCGCCGGGGCGACCGTGCCTTTGCCAAAGCGGTACGTAAAGGCCAGCGTACCCACGCGTGAATCACGGCGCTGCCAGAATTTCTCATCCACGCCCGCCGCCGCCGACGCGCCGTTGACAATGCTGGTCAGGAAAACGTCGCTTACGTTTAGGCGCAATGTGCCCTTGCGCTGCAGAACCGGAGCCTGCAAACCCGCCGAGACGCTGCCCAGCCGCTGAATTGTCATGATGCCGTACACTTCTTTGGCCTGATAGAAGCCCGTCAGTTCGGCCGTCAGCCCTTTGGGGAGCGTAAACGAATTGGTGACATTGAGGTTGAAGGTCGGCAGGGCGTTGCGGATGTTGGTGTTGCCAAGATTGCCGGTGTATTTACCGTAATAGGCTGTCAGGTTGGCGTTCGTGTTCCACCATTTGGTGAGTTGGGCCGGGGCGCTCACCGTCAGGCCGAGGTACTCAAAATTCGCGATGTTGCGGTCGGTCTGGAAGGTCACGAGCGTATCGCGGGAGCCGCCGAAATTGCCCGTCTGCCGCAGCAATACGTTTGTAATGTTGTTGGTGGTCCGACTGTACGACACCGTGGTGGTGAACCGCTGCTTGTACGTATGCGATACTTCGGCCGCGTACGTCAGCTGCGGGAGCAGGTACGGGTTGCCCTCCGAATACGTCGTGCGGTTGATGAAGAACCGGAACGGGTTCAGCTGCCGGTAACTCGGCCGGTCGATGCGGCGGCTGAGGGTGTAATTCAGTTCGTGGTTTTTGGTCAATTTCTGCGTCACGGCCAGACTTGGGAACAACTGGAAATAATTCCGGTCGAAGGTCTGCCCAGTGGTTAGCTGCCGCCCTTTGGCCAGCGTCTGTTCGCCCCGCAGCCCGAACTGCATCGTCAGCTTGCCGACCGGCCGGTTGAAATTGAGGTACGCCGCGTTGATGTTTTCTTCGTAGACAAAATGGTTGGACATGTTGGTGTTCAGCACGTCGCGGTTGTCGAGGCGGTCGTAGAAACGGACATCGTTATCGGTCGTCACATAGCTGAGCTTGAACCCGGCTTCCAGGCGGCCCTTGTTTTTCAGCGGGTTAACGTAATCGGCCTTCAGCGAGCGGATGTTGATATGGCCGCCCAGATCGCCAATCAGCAGTTCGCGGGCCAGCAGGGCGTTTGTGGTTATGTTGTACAGATTCGTCGTAAAAAGCTGGTCGGTGCTGCTCTGGTAACGGACGTAGTCGAGGTCGGCGGTCAGTTCGCGTCCTGAACCTCCGTTCCCCGTACTATCAAAGGTATGCTTGAAATTGAGGTTAACGGAACCGTTCTGCCACAGGTCACTGGAGTTGTTCTGCGTCGTGTAGCGGTCGCGGAGCGCGCCGGTCGGAGCATACCGGAAGGTTTCGTTAAAGCCGTTCGGGGTAAACGCGTTCGAAACGCCGTTCAGCAGCAGGCCGACGGTCGTTTTTTTCGTCGCAAAAAAGTCCATACCCGCCCGAACCGTGTGCGTTTTGAACGGAAACTTGAGGTAGTTGTCCAGCACCTGCCGTTCGGCTACCTCGTTGCCGGTGAAATACCGCCGGTTGATGATTAGATGTGTAAAGGCTTTCCGGTACGAGTAATTGTAGTTGCCGAAGTAATTCCACTTTTTGTTCCGGTAATTGAGGCTGAAACCCGCGTTGGCCTTGCCATACCGACCGCTGCCGTAGCTGGCCGTCAGGTTGCCGTTCATACCCAGCCGCTGGTCTTTTTTCATCCGGATGTTGATGATGCCGGCGTTTCCGGCGGCATCGTAGCGGGCCGAAGGGTTCGTAATGATTTCGATTTTATCAATGGCGTTGGACGGCAGGCTGCGGAGGTAGTTGTCGAGGTCCGAGGCAGCGAGCTGAGAGGGTTTGCCGTCGATCATGATGATGACGCCCTGTTTGCCCTTCAGACTGATGCGGCCGTCCTGATCGACCCGGATGCCCGGTGCCCGTTCCAGCACGTCCATCGCCGCCGCCCCCGCACTCACGATGCTGTTCTCGACGTTGACGATGATCTTGTCCAGTTGCCGCTCGACGAACGGCTTCGCGGTCCGGACGTTGACCTCGTTCAGCGTTCGGGTTTCTTCCTGTACCTGGATGTTGGTGAGTCTGATGGTTGGGTTGGCGGCATTGAGTTGGAAAAGCGGCGTCCGGAAGCGCTGGTAGCCGACCTGCGAGACCTGCACATAGTACCGGCCTTCGCCGACTTCTTCAAATTCAAAAAGTCCCCGCTCGTCTGACAAAGCACCTTTCACTAAGGTCGAATCAGCCGCCCGGTGCAGGGTCACGGTCGCAAATTCGACGACTTTCTGGTTGTTATCGCTGATTTGCCCCGTAATTTTCCCGCGATAAGCCGCTGTCTGGGCGATTACGGAGCTGGTTAACAGGCAGAAAAAAAGAATAAAGTAGCGCTTCCCCATCGTTTCGGATTTGATTTATTTCCAAAATTAGTCTGGTAAAGCGCTACTCTCATCCTCCAGAGTGGGGGATAAGGATGAGTGGATTGTATGGATGCTGAAAGGCTAACGGTCCACCTCGCCCATCACCACATCAATCGACCCCATGATGGCGACGAGGTCCGCAATCATCGAGCCTTTGGCAATTTCGCTCATGACCGACAGGTTATGATAACAGCCCGAGCGGCAGTGGCAGCGGAAAGGCACGTCCGAACGGCCGTCGGCGCGGAAGAAGAAGCCCAGTTCACCCTTCGATGTCTCGCCACGCACGTACATTTCCTGCGCTTTCGGACGGATTTTCTTGGGAACAATCGCCTGCGGGTCAAAATCTCGGGTCCGTTTCAGGTCGGTGGTCAGGCGTTCAAGGCACTGCTCGGCGATGCGGAGCGATTCCCAGCACTCGCGGACGCGGACGTAGTTACGGTCCCAGCAGTCTCCCACGGTGCCCACGAGTCCTTCACCAATCGGAATATCGAAATCGAGTTCGGGGTAAACCGAATAGCCGTCCACCCGCCGGAGGTCGTAGGCCAGGCCCGAGCCGCGGAGCATCGGCCCCGTACAGCCGTAATCAATCGCCACCGGCAGCGGCAGCACGCCGACATTGGCCGTCCGCTGGACGAAAATCTTGTTTTCCATCACCAGTTGCTGCAATTCGAGCAGCTTCGGTTTCAGGTAGCGCAGGAACTCGGCGCAGCGTTCTTCAAAGCCCACGGGCAGGTCGTAATACAGCCCGCCGATCCAGATGTAATTGTACAACATCCGCGAGCCGCTGGCCCATTCGAGCAGGCGCTGGAGGTGTTCGCGGTCGCGCATGTACCACAGGAAGGGCGTGTAAGCCCCGATGTCCAGCGCGTAGGTGCCAATGGCCACGAAATGCGCCGCCATGCGGTTCAGCTCCGAAACCAGCACGCGGATGTATTCAATGCGCTTCGGAATATCGTTCTGAATGCCCAGCATTTTTTCGACGCCCATGACGTAGACGTGCTCCGAGGACATGGCCGTCAGGTAGTCGAGCCGGTCCACAAACGGAATGGTCTGGTTGTAGGGCAGCGATTCGGCATGTTTCTCGAAACAGCGGTGGAGGTAACCGAGGTGCGGCACTACATCGACGATAAATTCGCCGTCGGTCACCACTTCCAGCCGCAGGACGCCGTGGGTCGACGGGTGCTGCGGGCCCATGTTGAGGATCATCTCGCCGGCTCCGAGCGTCTCCACATTGTGTTTATTCGGTTCCGACGCCTGAAAATGGCCGGGTTTGTATTCGTATTGAATCGTTTGCGTCGTCGGTCGGTCAGTCATTGGTGGTCGGCCCGTTCAGGAAATTTCGTCAAAGGTCAGGCGTCAAAGGGCAAAAGTCAACAATTGGCGCTTAACCAGCTATCAATCACACTTTTTCTGAAAAACTTTTTTGTGATAACAACGGCTTTTCACTACCTTTGCGTTCCTATTTGAGAAAATACGTACAGCAATGGCGAAGAAAGGCAATAGAATTCAGGTCATTCTGGAGTGCACTGAGCAAAAGGATTCAGGCGTACCGGGCATGTCTCGTTATATCACGACCAAGAACCGTAAGAACACTCCTAGCCGGATCGAACTTAAGAAGTTCAATCCGTATCTGCGGAAAGTAACCGTACACAAAGAAATTAAGTAATCACCTGGTTAAGGTGTCGTGGCCCCCAACCTTTTTGGTCTGACCACTGACGACTGACCACTGACCACTTCAAATCATGGCAAAGAAAGTAGTTGCAACCCTGAAGAAAGAAGGCAGCGGCAAGAACTTCGCGAAGATCATCAAAGCCGTTAAGTCTGACAAAACGGGCGCGTACACCTTCAAGGAGGAAATGGTGCCCCTGGAAGAAGTTCAGAACGCTCTGAAAGGTTAATCATTCAGCCTTTCTGGTATGACACTGCGTGAAAGTCCCGATGAGGGACTTTTTTGTTTTTATATTTGTTCGGAAGAGACGAAAGAGAACAGACAATAGAGAAAAGACAGGAAACAAAAGGCAAGAGATGAAAATACAGCATCCCTCCTGCGACCTGTTTCTTGTCTCTTGTCTCTTGTCTCTACTCTCTTGTCTATCATCTATCGTCTAAGGAAATGGGATTATTTGATTTCTTCTCGAAAGAAAAAAAGGAATCGCTCGATAAAGGGCTGGAGAAAACGAAGGAAAGCTTCTTCTCCAAGCTGAGCCGCGCCGTGGTCGGAAAGTCGAAAGTGGATGAGGAAGTACTCGACGAACTCGAAGAAGTGCTCATCAGCTCCGACGTCGGGGTGGAAACCACCGTTAAAATTATCAAACGGATTGAGGACCGCGTGGCGCGGGATAAATACGTCGGCACGGACGAACTCGACCGGATTCTGCGCGAGGAAATCGCCGGGCTGCTGTCCGAAAACAAGTCGGAGGACGTCACGGACGAATTTACGCTGCCCGCCGGTAAAAAGCCGTACGTGATCATGGTGGTCGGCGTCAACGGGGTTGGCAAAACGACTACCATCGGCAAGCTGGCGGCCCAGTTTCACAAACGGGGCAAGAAAGTCGTGCTCGGCGCGGGCGACACGTTCCGGGCCGCCGCCGTGGCCCAGCTCAAGCTGTGGGGCGACCGCGTGGGCGTCCCCGTCATCGAACACGGCATGAACACCGACCCCTCGGCCGTGGCCTACGACGCGGTGAAAAAAGCGGTGGAAACCGATGCGGACGTGGTGATCATCGATACCGCCGGTCGTCTGCACACCAAAGTCAACCTGATGAACGAGCTGTCGAAGATCAAGCGCGTGATGCAGAAAGTCATTGCCGATGCGCCGAACGAGGTGCTTCTGGTGCTTGATGGCTCCACGGGTCAGAACGCCGTGATTCAGGCCCGCGAATTCACGAAGGCGACGGACGTGACGGCCCTGGCGATTACCAAACTGGACGGAACGGCGAAAGGCGGCGTGGTGATCGGGATTTCGGATGAATTCAGAATTCCGGTGCGCTACATCGGCGTAGGCGAGAAAATCGAGGACCTGCAGACGTTCAACAAGGCGGAGTTTGTGGATTCGTTTTTTAAGAAATGATTTTATAGACAAAAGAGGAAAGACGAGAGACAACAGACGCGGGCGGTCATGGTGAATCTGGAGGAAATCAACCGGGAGGTCATTGCCATCATGAAACGGCACTACGGCGACCGTCTGGCGAAAATTGTCCTCTTCGGGTCCTATGCGCGCGGGGATTTCGACGAGGAGTCGGATATTGATTATCTAATTGTATTGAAAGATAGTGAAGTCTCGACTCCAAGAGAAATTCATCAGCTCAGCCCCCCAGATGAATGACTTGTCAACGGTGCGTAGTATTCATGTTTCGGCCATACCTGTAGCCTACGAACATCTATTTTCTTCAAGAAAGCCTTTTTATCGGGAAGTACGAAAAGATGGCAAAACCCTTTTTGAGTGAAACCTTTACAGAGTATCAACGTAAGTCAGAGGTAGAAATGTCACTAGCCCGGATTGCAAGGGCTTCCGAGTTTCCTAATGATTGACGCTGCCCTGCATATGGTTGAGGACTTCTCTTCGTTTATTAAAGAAAAATATGCCTAGAACCTGCCACACTCGCTGGGCCTGCAATCTGTCTGCCTGGCTGATCTTGCTGATGCTCGTGCTGGGCATCAGTTTTTTGGCCACTGCCCAGAAAAAACCGGTAACCAAAGCCAAAAAGATGGCAACCACCAAAACGCCGTTCCAGGGCCTCTGCGGCACGGTACTGTTCAAATCCGGCAACAACATGCCTACGGTCGACCGGCCGCAGCCGAAAGGCCAGCCCGTAGCCCGCGAAGTGCTGATCTATGAACTGACGGGAATGAACCAGGTAAAGGCCAACGACGAGGGCTTCTACACGGAGGTGGCGTCAAAGCTCATCAAAACGGTCAAATCCGGAAAGGACGGCAGGTTCTGCGTCAGTCTGCCCGCCGGCTCGTATTCGGTTTTTGTGAAAGAAGAAAAGGGGTTGTATGCCAATGAGTTCGACGGAGAGAACCATATTTTCCCCGTCAAAATCGAAAAAGGCCGCAAATCAACCGCCAAAGTGGAAATCTCGTACGCGGCCGTATTTTAGATCGGTATTGCTTCAGAAAATCCCCTGGATTAAGCCAGTTTAATTTCATCCCCATTTGTACTTTTCCGAACTTTGCGGAAAAATTGAGCGTTCGGATTTGAATAGGTGAACGCTATCGCTTCAAAAAATTTAAGCGGGGCGACGCCCCGCTTTACAGGATGAAAACGAAAGGATTACGTACCAATAAAATTAACATCGTCACGCTCGGCTGTTCGAAAAACCTCGTGGATTCGGAGGTGCTGTATACGCAACTGAAGGGCAACGGCATGAACGTGACGCACGAGTCGAAAAAGGACGATGCCAATATCGTCGTCATCAATACCTGCGGCTTTATCGACAACGCCAAGGAAGAATCCGTCAACACCATTCTCCGCTACGTGGACGCCAAAGAGGCCGGTGTGGTGGATAAGGTCTACGTGACGGGCTGCCTGTCGCACCGCTACAAGGACGAACTGGAGGTTGAAATTCCGACCGTCGATGCCTGGTTTGGCACCAATGAACTACCCCGCCTGCTCAAAACGCTGAAGGCCGATTACAAGCACGAACTCGTCGGGGAACGCCTGCTGACGACGCCCGCCCACTTCGCCTACCTGAAAATTGCCGAGGGCTGCGACCGCCCCTGTTCGTTCTGCGCCATTCCGCTCATGCGCGGCGGGCACGTGTCGCGCCCGATGGACGAACTGGTGAAGGAAGCGCAGTCGCTGGCCCGGCGCGGGACGAAAGAGCTGATCCTGATTGCGCAGGACCTGACGTACTACGGCCTGGATTTGTACAAAAAGCGGAACCTCGCCGACCTGATGCGCCGTCTCTCGGACGTGGAAGGCATCGACTGGATTCGCCTGCAATACGCCTACCCGTCGGGCTTCCCGATGGATGTGCTCGACGCGATGAACGAGCGGCCGAACATCTGCAACTACCTCGACATGCCCCTGCAAACCGGCTCGACCGCCCAGCTTCAACTCATGCGCCGGGGCATCACGCGGGAAAAAACCGAAGCCCTGATTCACTCGATTCGCGAAAAAGTACCCAACATCACCCTGCGGACGACGCTCATCGTCGGTCACCCCGGCGAAACCGAGGAACAGTTCGACGAAACGTACGACTTCGTGGAACGGATGCGTTTCGACCGGCTGGGCGTGTTTACCTACTCGCACGAAGAAAACACGCACTCGTTTAGCTTGGAGGACGATGTTCCGGCCGACGTGAAGCAGGAGCGGGCCGACGAAATCATGGGGCTGCAGCAGGGCATTTCCTACGAACTGAACCAGGAAAAAGTCGGCCATTTTTACAAAGTGCTGTTCGACCGGAAGGAAGGCGGCTATTTTATCGGCCGTACCGAAGCCGATTCCCCGGAAGTAGACAACGAAGTGCTGGTAAAAGCCGATAGCACCTATGTCCGGCAGGGCGATTTTGCGCTGGTAAAAATCACCGAGGCGCATGAGTTTGACCTGTTCGGCGAGGTGGTCGCGCAGTAACGGCGACGAATACCCGCAAACAACGCAGATTGGGCGGATTTACACGGAGAACTTATCTGTGTGAATTCGCCCAATCTGCGTTATCCGTACGCTTTTTTCTAAAATCGAGTAAACGGATAGGCTAATTTTTTGAAAATAAATTCGAAAAAATTTAAGTTGCCGCCTCAAATTTTTTCGAAAAAATGGAAACAATCGCGCCACCCGCAACCGAAAGTTTTGCTTATCCCGATGTGCTGGAAGCCTGTCTGGAGTACTTCAGCGGCGACGAACTGGCCGCTACGACCTGGATGCACAAATACGCCATCCGCAACCAGGACGGCACGTTTCAGGAACGGACTCCCGAGGACATGCACCGCCGCATGGCCCGCGAGTTCGCCCGGATCGAAGACAGGTATAATGACGAGGCGAAGGCCGACAAAACTCTTTCGGCTTACGGACAGGTACGCGAAAAACTGGACGAGGACGCGATCTACGAACTGTTTCAGAAGTTTAAGTACGTTATTCCACAGGGCAGCGTCATGGCGGCGCTCGGCAACCCGACGATGATTGCTTCGCTGTCCAACTGCGTGGTCATTCCGCCTACCTACGACTCCTACGGCGGTATTTTCCTGACCGACCAGCAGATGGCGCAGCTCTTCAAAAGGCGCTGCGGCGTGGGCGTCGATATGTCGAACCTGCGGCCCAAAAACATGGCCGTTTCCAACGCGGCGGGCACCACCACGGGGGCCGTTTCGTTTATGGAGCGCTTCTCCAACACCACCCGCGAAGTGGCGCAGAACGGCCGCCGGGGCGCCCTGATGCTCACGATGGACATTGCCCATCCGGACGTTGAGGATTTTATCACCATCAAGCAGGATTTGAAGAAAGTGACCGGCGCGAACATCTCCGTCCGCCTGTCCGACGAATTCATGAAGGCCGTCGTGGAGGATACGGATTACACCCACCGCTGGCCCATCGACAGCCCGGAGCCGAAAAGCACAAAAACCGTCAAAGCGCGTGAACTGTGGCAGACCATTATCCGCTGCGCCCATAACACGGCCGAGCCGGGTCTGATTTTCTGGGATCGCCAGCATCACTACTCAACTTCCTCTGTTTACCCCGAATTCCGCAACAGCTCAACCAATCCGTGTTCGGAAATCGCGATGCAGGGCGGAGACAGCTGCCGCCTGATTGCGATCAACCTCTACAGCTTTATTGACAACCCGTTTACCCCGAAAGCAAAATTCAATTTCGACAAGCTCTACCGCATCACCTACGAATCACAGCGGCTTATGGACGATCTGGTAGACCTCGAACTGGAAGCCATCGAACGCATTCTGGCCAAGGTGGAAGCCGACCCGGAGCCGGACGAAATCAAGCAGGTGGAAATCAATACCTGGAAACTGCTGTACGAAACCGGCAAACGCGGCCGCCGCACGGGCCTGGGCTTCACGGCGCTGGCCGATGCGCTGGCGGCGCTGGGCCTGAAATTCGACGGCGACAAGGCGCTGCCCGTCATCGAGGAAATCATGCGGACCAAATTGCAGGGCGAGTTCGACAGCTCGGTGGACATGGCCGTCACGCGCGGGTCGTTTGCCGGATTTAATCCCGAGATCGAAAATACGTCGGAGTTTGTGCAGATGATGCAGAAAGAGGTTCCGGCGGTGTACGAACGGATGATGAAGCACGGCCGCCGTAACATTTCGCTGAGTACCGTCGCCCCGACGGGCACGCTCAGCCTGCTGGCGCAGACCTCGTCGGGCCTGGAGCCGGTCTTTCTGCTTTCGTATCGCCGCCGACGCAAGCTGAACGCCCGGGCGGATAAGTCCAAAGCGACTTTTGTGGACGATATGGGCGATGCCTGGGAAGAATTCGACGTTTACCATCCTAAACTGAAGGTCTGGATGGACCAGACGGGCAGGACGAAGCAGGAAGAAAGCCCGTACTTCGGAGCCACGGCTCCCGAAATCGACTGGATTCGGCGCGTGGAGATTCAGGCGCTCGTGCAGAAATACACCACGCACTCGATCAGCTCGACCATTAACCTGCCCAACGATGTGCCGGTGGAGAAAGTGGGCGAAATCTACGTCGAATCGTGGAAACAAGGCCTGAAAGGTATTACGGTCTACCGCGACGGGTCGCGCAGTGGCGTGCTGGTGGCGGCGGAAAGCGAGAAAGAGAAGAAAGAAGAACCGAAACCAAAGCCGGTGGTGGCGATTCAGGAAACCTCGGCCCCGAAACGGCCCAAAAAGCTGGAAGCGGAGGTGATTCGGTTCAATAACGACTACGAAAAATGGCTGGCCGTGATCGGCCTCATCGACGGCAAGCCCTACGAGGTTTTTACCGGCAAAATGGAAGACGCTTTCAACCTGCCGCTCTGGGTGGAGCGGGGCTGGGTCATCAAAAACAAGAGCCACGACGGCGCATCCCGCTATGACTTCCAGTATCTCGACCGCGATGGCTACCGAATCACCATCGAGGGGCTTTCCCGTTCGTTCAACAAGGAGTTCTGGAACTACGCCAAGCTGCTGTCGGGCATTCTGCGCCACGGCATGCCGCTGGGCGATGTGGTCGAACTGGTGAACAACCTGAGCCTGTACGACGACCATATCAACACCTGGAAAAACGGCGTCGCGCGGGCCCTGAAACGCTACGTGCCGAATGATACCCGGCCGGGGGCTGCCTCCCGCCGTTGCCCCGAATGCAGCGATCCGGACGGCCTTATCTACGAAGAAGGCTGCCTGAAATGTAAGAATTGCGGGTATTCAAAGTGCGGCTAAAGCCCTGTTATCAAAAAAGGCGGCGTGAACCATGCCGCCTTTTTTGATGTTGCCCCCTCAACAAAACACCCGCTTCATGGACTGTCAGTACCTATCGCTTGCTGCCACCGGTCAGTTTTCATCCTTGTTCCTCGATTATCTCGAACAGAAGCCTTCCTTAAAGCCCTTCTACGGTCAGTTTCCCACTCTTGATGCGTTTGCCGAAGCGGTAAAGACCCGGCCTTTCAGCGAGGAAAACCGGCAGACGCTGGTGCAGGTGCTCCAGCGCCAGTACGCCGGAATTGCTAACAAACCCGATTTCTCGGTCCTGGCCCAACCCAACACCTTTACGGTCACGACGGGCCACCAGCTCAACATCTTCACCGGCCCGCTGTACGTCATCTACAAACTGATTTCAACGGTCAACTTGGCGAAAAAGCTGAACGAGGCTTATCCGGAGTACCGGTTTGTGCCGGTTTACTGGATGGCCACCGAAGACCACGACGCCGCCGAGATCAATCATTTCAATCTGTTCGGAAAAACGTATTCCTGGACGTTCGCCCAGCAGGGTGCCGTGGGCCGGTTCAACCCTGCCGAACTCGAAGACCTGCTGACCCAGCTTCCCGAAAAAGTCGAACTTTTCGAAAAGGCGTACCTGACGCACAACACGCTCGCGGATGCGGTCCGGTACTACGTCAATGAACTTTTTGGTGCCGACGGCCTGGTGTGTCTGGATGCGGACGATACGGAGCTGAAGCGGCTGTTTGTGCCCGTCATGCAGGACGAACTGCGGAGCCTGTCGAGCGGTACGCTGGTTCAGCAAACGAACCAGGCGCTGGAAAAAATGGGTTACCGCCCGCCCGTGACGCCCCGCGAACTGAATCTGTTTTACCTCGATACCAACCTGCGCGAGCGGATTGTAAAAGAAGGCAGCAGTTACCGGGTGTTGAACACGGACCTGCGTTTTTCGCCCGAAGAAATGGAAAAGCTGTTGCAGGAACATCCCGAGCGGCTGAGTCCGAACGTGGTGCTTCGGCCGGTGTATCAGGAGGTGGTCCTGCCCAATCTGGCCTACATCGGCGGTCCGTCGGAAGTGCCGTACTGGATGCAGTTGAAGGGCGTTTTCGACCATTATAGCCTGCCGTTCCCGATGCTGATTCCCCGCAACTTTGCGATGTACATCAACGCCGCCAGCCGGAAGCGGATGGAGAAGCTGGGCGTGGCCGCCGACGAACTGTTTCAGGACGAGGTCAAGCTGCGGCGCTCGTACATTGAACGCATTACGGAGAATTCGCTCGATCTGGATACGGAAAAGAAGTGTTTTGAGGATTGTTTCACCGACATTCTGGCGAAAGCTGTTCGGGTGGACAAATCGCTGGAAGGCGCCGTCAATGCCGAGAAGACAAAATTGTTGAACGCCATTGAAAACCTCGAAAAACGCCTGAAAAAAGCCGAGGAGCGCAATCACGATACCGTCGTCAATCAATTGATGGGGCTGAAAACGAAGCTTTTTCCCGGCGGCCCGCAGGACCGGAGCGAAAACTTCCTGAATTACCACCTCAACGACCCGGAATTTATCAGCAAACTCAAATCGGCCTTCGATCCGCTGGATTATCGGATGCTGATTTTGTGTGAATAGGTTTATTTCTCGCAAATTCTCGCAGATTTAATTCGGAGATGTTCGGTTCGCTGCTGCGACGCAGAAAAAATCTGCGAGAATCTGCGTCAAAAATCTGCGAGAATCTGCGAGAAACACATGACCAAGTCCGACCTCCGCCGCCTTTACCGCCAGCGCCGCCGCGACCTGCCCGAAGCCGACCGGCAGGCCCGCTGCAACGCGATTGAGCAGAGTTTCTTCCGCTGGTTCACCGGGCAGAACTTCACAAACCCCGTCGTACACACCTTTTTGCCAATTGAAAAGCAAAAGGAAGTGAACACCTGGCCGATTGTCCGCCGACTCTGGCAAATGCCGGGCGTGCGGATCGCCGCCTCGGTTACCAACCCGCAGGACGGCACGCTCACCCACTACGAAATTTTCCCCGATACGCCTTTTATCCCCAACCCCTACGGCATCCCCGAGCCTCCAGACAATTCATTATTCATTATACATTATTCATTAATCTCTCTCGTCCTCGTTCCCCTGCTCGCTTTCGACCAGCGCGGCCACCGGGTGGGCTATGGCGGCGGCTATTACGACCGGTTTCTGGACCAGTGCCGGCCGGATTGCGTTAAAATGGGCTTGTCGCTGTTTGAGCCAGTGGCGAAAATCGACGACGTGTACGAGGGAGACATCCGATTGGACGGATGCGTGACGCCGGGGCAATTCTACAGTTTTCCAAAAAATTAGGTAATTAATCCCCCGCTTTCCCGTATTTTTGCGCCGGGTTTCGGACCCGATTTGTTTAACAGTCAAAATTTTATGCAAGAATGAAAATTGCCGTAGTTGGCGCAACCGGCCTCGTCGGTGGCGAAATCATGAAGGTGTTGGAAGAGCGTAACTTCCCCGTAACGGAACTGATTCCTGTCGCTTCAGAGCGTTCGGTGGGTAAACAGGTTACGTTTAAGGGTAAACAGGTTACGGTCGTGAGCTTCGAGGACGCCATCAAAGCTAAACCGGCTATTGCAATTTTCTCGGCAGGCGGCGGCACCTCGCTGAAGCTGGCTCCGGAATTCGCGGCGGCCGGCATTACGGTCGTGGACAACTCCTCCGCCTGGCGCATGGACCCGACCAAGAAGCTGGTTGTGCCCGAAATCAACGCCAATACGCTGACGCCGGAAGACAAAATCATCGCCAACCCGAACTGTTCGACCATTCAGATGGTGGTGGTGCTGGCTCCGCTGCACCAGAAATACGGCGTCAAGCGCGTGGTGGTTTCGACCTACCAGTCGGTGACGGGCACGGGCAAAGCCGCCGTGGACCAGCTGTTTGCCGAGCGCGCGGGCGACAAAGAGGCCGCTAAAGTGTACCCGCACCCGATCGACCTCAACGTGCTGCCGCATATCGACGTATTCCTCGACAACGGTTACACGAAAGAGGAAATGAAGATGACGAACGAGACGAAGAAAATCATGGGCGACGACAGCATCGCCGTGACCGCTACGACCGTCCGCATCCCGACCATCGGTGGCCACTCGGAAGCCGTCAACATCGAGTTTGAAAACGAATTCGACCTCGACGAAGTGCGCGCTATCCTGTCGCAGGCCGAAGGCGTGGTGGTGCAGGACGATCCGAAAAACTTCGTCTACCCGATGCCGCTGACGGCTCACGGCAAGGACGAAACCTTCGTAGGCCGTATCCGCCGCGACGAGAGCCAGCCGAAAACGCTGAACCTCTGGATCGTAGCTGATAACCTGCGTAAGGGCGCCGCCACCAACGCCGTGCAGATCGCCGAATACCTGATGAAAAATAACCTCGTTCAGGTCGAAGAAGCAGTCGCCTGAAAAATACGCTGCCGGGAAGTTTAAGCGGCTTTCCGGTTGAAACGATTCGCTTCGAAGCCCGTCAGCCCCGCTGCTGACGGGCTTTTTGTTTAAACCTTTTCGCCCATTTGGTATTATACCAGGTAGACGACATTTCAATATGACACAAAAGCTATCCATACTGATTCTTTGCGTATTAGCCTGTTTACTCAGCATCCCGGTACGGGCGCAGCAGCCCTCCGCGGGCGTACTGGAAGCCATTGGCGTCGCGCCCGACACCACCCGTCCGGTCGCGCCAACCCGCCCCGATACGACCCAGTTTAACACGGCCGACCGGCCGGATACGGTCCGCACGGCCCAGCCCGCCCCCGGCCCGCAACCGGCTGCCACGACACCTGCGCCGACGGCCACGGAACGTCAGGTCGGCGGTCAGCCGGGCAGCGGACGCATTCGCGGGCGGCTCGTCGCGCCCCGCAACGGCAGCAACCAGCCCGTTGAATTTGCCAGCGTGGGCCTGTTCCGGGCGGCGGATTCTACTTCCGCCTCCGGGGCGCTGACCGACGAAAAAGGGGCTTTTCAGTTGCAGAACGTGGCTCCGGGCGCCTATTATCTCATCATTCAGTCGCTGGGCTTTGCCGACCGGCGCATTCCCCGCGTGGTGGTCAGTCCGGAACAACCGGAGGTCAATCTGGGCGAAGTCCTGATGTCGGAAACCGCCCGGCAGTTGCAGGAAGTGACCGTGCAGGGCCAGCGCGAAGCGTATGAATATTCGCTCGACCGGAAAATTGTGAACGTAGACCGCCTGCCCATTGCCACGGGCGGAACGGCGATTGATATTCTCCAGAACGTGCCCTCGGTGACCGTCGATGTGGACGGAACGCTGAACCTGCGTGGCAGTACCAACGTCATTGTGCTGGTCGACGGCAAGCCGTCCGGGCTGACGGGACTCGACCGGCAGGCGATTCTGGAGCAGATTCCGGCTTCCAACATCGAACGGATTGAAGTCATTACCAACCCGTCTTCCCGCTTCGATGCCGACGGGGCAGGCGGGATCATCAACATTATTCTGAAAAAAGAACGCGCCGCGGGCTTCAACGGCAACGTGCAGGTCAACGTCGGCACGCGCGACAAGTACAACGCCTCGGTCAATCTCAACGCCCGGTTCAACAAACTGAACCTGTTTGGCAGTTATAATTTCCGGGCCGAACGGCGGTTCAACTACCGGATTTCGGAGCGCCGGAACCTGTTCGACGACTCCACGAGCTTCCTGAGCCAGCGGAACGATGCCATCCGGCGGAGCGTGAACAACAACCTGCGGGTCGGGTTCGATTATAGCCTGACCTCCCGCGACAACATCACGGCTTCGGTGCTGTACCGGCCCGAATACAGCTATGATACGGAAGTGGAAAACTTCAATACGCTGACCGGCGAGCGGCTTTCGCTGGGCCGGACGCTGCGCACCACGGAGGAACGCGAACCCGAACGGGGCCTGGATTACGCCTTTGGCTACCGCCGCAGCTTTGCCAAAAAAGGCCGGGAACTGACCTTCGACGCGACCCTTTCCACGAATAACGCCACCGAAAGCCAGAATTTTCAGAACACCACCACGCTCCCGGTCGAACTGCAGACCGGCAACCTGCGCGTGGGGCGGCAGCAGGCCCGAAACGCGCGGGACAACCGGGTCGGGGTTTTGCAGCTCGATTTTGTGGAGCCGCTGAAAGGCAAAAAGCGGCTGGAAACGGGCCTGAAACACACCTATCGCCATCTCGGAACGGATTACGTTTTCGAGAATATTGTCGGTACCCAGCCCGTTCGCAACGACACGATTTCCAACAATTTTATCTACGACGAATGGACGAGCGCCGCGTACGTCAATTTTGGAAATGAACTCAAACGCTTCAGCTATCAGGTGGGCCTGCGGACGGAATATACCGGCATCCGGACCGACCAGCGGACGACCAGCCAGCAAAGCAACCGGGACTATATCTACCTGTTTCCGAGCGCTTTTGTCAATTACAACCTGAGCCAGAGTCAGAAATTGCAGGTCAATTACACCCGCCGCATCAACCGGCCCTCGGTGCGGTCCTTGAATCCGTTTATCGACCTGGCCGACCCGCTGAACATCTCGTTTGGCAACCCGAATCTGAATCCAGAGCTGATCAATTCGTTTGAACTGAGCCACCTCTGGACGGGCAAGAATACGTCGCTGACGTCGTCCCTGTTTTACCGGCAGACCAACAACGAAGTGACCCGTTTCCGGACTCTGCGCTCCGACGGCGTCACGGAACAGACGTTCCTGAACCTCAACCGGTCGCAGAACTACGGCCTCGAACTGGTGCTGAATCAGGACATTCTAAAATGGTGGAAGGTCAACGGCAACTTCTCGTTTTTCCAGCGGACCATTCAGGCGCTGCCGGGCGTGCCGGACATCCTGACACGGACCAACCGGAGCTGGACCACCCGGATTACGTCCAACATGAGTCCCCGGAAAGGCACGGATCTGCAGGTTGCGGTCAATTACCGGTCGCCGTTCATCGTGGCGCAGGGCACGATTCAGGGCTTTTTCAACGTGGACTTTGGGCTGAAACAGGATGTATTGAAAGGACGCGGGACGATCAACCTGCGGGTGAGCGACATTTTCAATACGCTCCAGTTTGAGAACACCAGCTTTGGGTCCAACTTCGTCTCCACGTCGATCAACAAACGGGAGAGCCGGATCGGATTCATCGGGTTCAGCTACCGGCTCAGCCGGCAGGCGGGCCGCGACCGGGAACGCGATGGCGAAAACCGCCGGCAAAACGACGAATCGGCCGGAGATAACGAATTTTAAACGCACCGGGCGGTACGGCCGGATAGCCCGCCGTACCGCGCGAAAAAAGGATACTTTTTCCGTTTATCCCGTCTGCCTTTGTGCGGACGGGATTTTTTACGCAATTTTTGAAAAGGCTTTAACCTAAACTATAATGGAATCAACCTTACCCGTTATTCAAATCCGTAACCTGCAAAAATTTTACGACCGCTCGCAGGTGCTGAAAGACATCAACCTGACGGTCAATGCCGGGGAAGTGGTCGGCTATATCGGGCCGAACGGGGCCGGGAAGTCGACCACGATCAAAATTCTCATTGGCCTGCTGCCCGAGTTTGACGGAGAAGTCTCCGTACTGGGCTTTGATGTCAGACAAAATCCGATGGAGGTCAAGCGCCGCATCGGCTACGTGCCCGAACAGGCGCAGTTGTACGACGCCCTGACGCCCCGCGAATACCTGGGTTTCATCGGCCAGCTTCACGACCTCGACCCCACCGAAGTAGAGCGCAAAACCGGCGACCTGCTGCGGCTTTTCGGGCTGGATGCCAACGCCGACGACCGGATGACGACGTTCTCCAAAGGCATGCGGCAGAAAGTCCTGTTGATTTCGGGCCTGATTCACAACCCGGATATTCTGTTTCTGGACGAACCGCTGTCGGGCCTGGATGCCAACGCCGTGGTGCTGGTGAAGGAAATCATCCGGCAACTGGCCGACAGCGGCAAGACCATTTTCTACAGTTCGCACATCATGGACGTAGTCGAGCGGATTTCGGACCGGATCGTCATTATCAACCGGGGCGAAGTGATTGCCAACGGCACCTTCGACGAACTGCGGCATCTGCGCGAAAGCGGCTCTCTGGAACAACTCTTCACCCAACTGACCGGCTCCAGCGAGCAAAGCGCCGTGGCCGAAGCATTTATTCAGGCGCTGAAATGAACCTCCTTTTCCTCAGAGTTATTGAGTTTCTGAACCCACTCATTACGCGGCTGGGTGCCGATTTTGGGCAGGTGCGGGCCATTGTGGAGCTGAAGCTCCGGCTCGACAACCGGCGAACGTACCCGGCTTTCGGGCAGTATCGGCAAAACCGGCAGAAAGAATCGGGCAACGCCTTCTGGTGGATGCTGGTCATTTATAGCCTGTTTATGGGGCCGCTGGCCGCCATATTCCTCTGGATTACCGGCGACCAGATGCCGCTGTTCGGTTTTAGTTATGCGTATGGCGTGGCCATGACGATTGTCGCCATGACGCTCATCACCGATTTTTCGTCCGTCATGCTCGATTCTTCGGACAACACGATCATTCTGCCCCGGCCCGTGAGCAGCCGGACCCTGCTGGTCGCCCGGTTGCTGCACATCACGCTGTACCTGCTGCTGATTTCGCTGGCCGTCGAACTGGCCAGTATCGTGACCGTTTTTGTCAAATTCGGTCTTCTGGCCGGTCTGACATTCATGCTGTTCGGGCTGCTGAGCATTTTGCTGGTTGTTTTTCTGACCAACCTGTTTTACCTGCTCCTGATGCGGTTTACGAGCGAGGAGAAGCTGCGGGAGGTGATCAACTACTTCCAGATTGCGGCGGCGATTTTCTTTTACGCCATTTACCAGATCCTGCCGCGGATGCTTGCGTTTGTGGAGGATTCGTTTACGCTAAACATTCGCTGGTGGCATTACCTGCTGCCCCCGGTCTGGCTCGGCGGCGCGGTCGAAAGCCTGGTGTTTCAGAAATTCGACGCGCTGCACCTGGGATTGGTGGCGCTGGCGCTGCTGATGCCGTTTGTCGGGCTATGGGTCATGAACCACTATCTGGCTCCGCTGTACAACCAGCGTCTGGCCATGCTCGACACCGACCACCGCTCGACGGCAGCGGGCCGCCCAACGACCGATCGGACCGGCGGGCTGGCCCGGCTGGTTGCCCGCAACCCGGTCGAGCAGGCGGCCTTTGCTTTTACGTGGCGTATCATGCTCCGGGACCGGAAATTCAAACTGAAAGCCTATCCGGCACTGGGGTACATGGTGGTTATCTTGTTCATGCTGTTCTGGCGAAGCGGACAGGGCTGGTCCGAAGAAGGAAACCGGAAATACCTGCTTTTGCTGTATTTCGCCAACCTGGTCGGGATGCAGGTGCTGCCGTTTGTCTGGCACTCCGACCAGTACAAAGCGGCCTGGCTGTATGCGGTGAGTCCGCTGGCGCAGCCGGGGATGCTGATTTCCGGGGCCGTAAAAGCCGTTCTGGTGCAGTTTTGCCTGCCAGTTTATCTGATTACAGGCCTGATCACGCTGATGCTGGCGGGACCCCATTCCATTGGCGACATTCTGCTGTCCTGGGGCATCAACGCTTCTACGCTGGTACTTTTTGCACTGGGCGGAAACAGCCGGATGCCCTTTTCAATGCCGTTGGAACAGGTAACCAAAGGAACCAATACGTTTCGTGTCTTCGGCATTATGGCTGCCGTAGGCCTGCTCGGGTTTTTGCATTACGGCATGGCGTCGCTTCCCTACGTCGTCTGGATGGCTATTCCGCTGGCGTGGGGTGGTTTTCTGCTGCTCGTGCGGAACCTGCAGCAGACGCCCTGGGCGTCAGTCAAGGAAGCCTGAGGACGAATCGGCCCCGTCTGGGAAGGTTCTGGTCACGAACCGGTAGAGGTACGGAGCCTTGTGCGCTTTGCCGGTTCGCTTTTTGTCCACCCGTTCCAGCAGATTCAGACTCAGCATCTTCCGTTGAAAATTGGTCCGGAGCAGCCGGGTGCCGAGGATGGTTTCGTAAAGCTGCTGTAGGTCGGCCATCGTGAAAACCTCCGGCAGCAGGTTCACGCCGACCGGGGCGTATTCCAGACTGAGCCGAAGCGCCGAGAGGGCTTTGTCGACAATCTGGTTATGGTCAAAGACCAGCGGGGGAAGGGCCTCCAGTTCGTACCAGTCCGCCGCGTCCGAGAAGTCATCGGGCTTGGGGTGGACCTCCGAAAAATCGACCAGAGCGTAATAACCGACCGATATGAACCGCTCGAACAGCCAGTGGCTATCGGGCAGCGCCAGCCCCCGGACGGCCATGATCTGCCGGTGCGTGGCGTCGTTGCGGCGGGCCGGATCGCCGAAGGTGTGAAATTGCCGGAGATAAATGTTCTGCAGGCCGGTCCGTTCGGCCAGTATTCGGTACGCCGCTTCGTCAAGGCTTTCCTCCTGCCGGACAAAGCCGCCGGGTAAAGCGTACAGGTCCGTTTCCGTAAACCGCAGCAGAAGTACCTTCAGATGACCGTCGTGGAAGCCAAGGACGACGCAGTCGATGGAAATGTTTGACAAAAACTGTTTTTCCTCCGTATCGGATAAAAATCGGATCAGGCCCTTTCTGCTCTCCATTTCGTTCAATTTATTCGTTAAAATTAACAATCAACGTTGATACTCTTTAACGATTTCTCTATTATTGTATCAAACTGATACAATAAAGCCGCTTAACCGGACTGGCTTCAAAATTTACGAGAACGTCATGCAGTCTATTTCCCGAAAAACCTTCCTGAAGAACAGCGCGCTTGCGCTGAGTCTGCCGCTGCTTTCGCGGCTGGATGTTTTTGCCAAACCGCCGAAAAACGTCGGCCTCCAGTTATACACCCTGCGCGAACAACTGGGTAAAGACCTGGAAGGGACGCTGCGGAAGGTCTCCGAAATCGGTTATAAAGAAGTTGAACTGTTTGGCTACAGTGACGGCAAATTCTTTGGCAAAACAGCCGCTGAGTTTGGCTCCATGCTGAAGGGCTTCAACCTCACTCCGGTGAGCGGGCACTACCTGGCGGGCGTTGCCATGCCGCAGATGAAAGGTTCGCTGACCAACGACTGGCAGCGGGCCGTAGACGATGCCGCCACGCTCGGCCTGAAATACATGAACTGCGCCTTCCTGTTTCCGGACGAGCGGAAAAAGCTGGACGACTACAAGCGCCACGCCGCGCTGTTCAACAAGTCGGCGGAGGTGACCAAAAAGGCCGGTATCCAGTTCGGCTACCATAACCACGATTTTGAGTTCGAGAAAATGGACGGTCAGGAGCCTTACGACATCCTGCTGAAACAGACCGACAAGAACCTGGTGAAAATGGAACTGGACCTTTACTGGGCCGTTTTTGCCGGAAAAGACCCGGTCGAACTCTTCAAACAAAACCCCGGCCGCTTCCCGCTCGTGCACCTGAAAGACATGGAAAAGAGCGAAAGCCGCACGTTTGCCGAAGTGGGCACCGGCTCGATTGATTTCCAGCGCATCCTGAACGCGGGCAAAACGGCCGGACTGAAGCATTTCTTCGTCGAGCAGGACGTCTGCAAGCGCCCGCCGCTGGAGGCAATTCAGATCAGCTACGGCAACGTAATGAAGCTGAATGTGAACGTCTAGTAACCAGTCAGCGGAAAAATAATTTATTGGAACACAAAAGCCATGCTTTCGGGCGTGGCTTTTTCATGCGTTGGGGGGCGGCTCTGCTTCTGCTGCGTTATATTCGGGCCGTGAGAAAAAAGCCAGCATCGTCAGCCTTACCGGTTTATCAGCTACAATCGTTTCCCCGTCACGAACCGGAGTCGTTGTTTTATATGACGCCGCTGGAGAAGCTTGTCAAGGAATTTAAGGGAATCGATAAGCCTCATTCCCATTCGTTTTATCTGGTGATGTGGATCCGGCAGGGCAGCGGCACGCACACCATCGATTTTAAAACGTACAAGGTCAAACCGGCCCAACTCTATTTTCTGACGCCCGGACAGGTACACAGCTGGAAGCTGTCGCCGGACATTGAAGGGTTCAATCTGTTCTTTGATTCCCATTTTTTCCGCGGCCTTTACGGGAACCGGTTGTACCAGTACCCTTTTTTCCATTCCCACCAGCAACTCCCCCTGCTGGAAGTTGGCGAAGAGTCGAAGCGGTTCGGCGATCTCCTGACGTACGCCTTTGAAGAATACAGCCAGCGACAGGCAAACCGGGACGAGGTTTTTCTTTCTTTTGTGCATATTCTGCTGGAGTCGGCCAACCGGCTTTACCGCCAGCAGTTGGCAGGTACAGAACAGCAGTTATATGCCCGGGTCCGGCAGTATGAAGAGCTGCTGGAAGAGCAGTTTCTGAGCGTTCGGGAGACGCGGGTCTACGCTTCCCAAATGGGGCTTACGCCTAATTATCTGAATCATATCTGCAAAAAAGTGCTGAACAAAACAGCCAGTCAGCTACTCCACGACCGGCTGGTCATTGAGGCGCAGCGACTGTTGACCCATACCACCCAATCAGTCAAGGAAATTGGGTTCAACCTGGCGTTCGAGGACCCGTCTTACTTTGTTCGCTTCTTCAAAAAATACACGGGCCAAACGCCGGCAGAGTTTAGGGAAAAGCTCACGGCGTATCGTTGATTTGTACCATACTTAGCCTGATTTGTCATTCCTTTTGGCTTTCTGAACCGGTACTTTTGCAGGGTAATCACTGCCTGTTTCGGGCAAGTGGCAACCAAACGACTCCAAGCCATGTCAACTCATAGCCGATTCTACAGTGTCTTGTTTAATAAATGTCCCCGCTGCCAGCAGGGCGACTTTTTTGTGACCAAAAGCGCCTTCTCGCTGCATTTTGACCGGATGCATGAGCAGTGTCCGCATTGCCGGGAAAACTTTACGCCCGAGCCGGGCTTTTACTGGGGAGCGATGTTTGTCAGTTATGCGTTTTATACGGCCTATACGCTGCTCACGTTTTTCATCTTTGTGCAGGGACTGAATGTCGATCTGGATTATTATCTGATTGGTCTGACGCCGAGTTTGATTCTGCTGACGCCGTATTTCTTCCGGCTGGCCCGGAGAGCCTGGCTGACGATCTTCATTTCCCCGGTACCGCAGAAAGTGCATCCGGCGGAAAGGTGAGGGAGCTAACCCGCTAAAATGCCAAAAGCCGCAACTTGCGTTGCGGCTTTCGTACCGAAGGAGGGACTCGAACCCTCATGCCCGTAAGAGCACACGCCCCTGAAACGTGCGTGTCTACCAATTCCACCACTTCGGTATTTGGTTGACCACTTGATTTTTGCCGTGTGGCAATCGTCAATCGGGACTGCAAAGATGCAGGATGAAGTTGGATATGTCAAGCCCTTCCTGAAAAAAATATAGCAAAAAAGCGGCGGTGAGCGGCTTTTTTAGGTTGAATGAACTGATTTTCAGACGTAACTAGCGGCGAAAAATTTTTGAAAAAAATTACAGCTGCACCGTTTCGTACGGCGTCGGAATACTGACGTGGCGGAAACCGGCTTTTTCGAGATGGTGCTGAAAAATAAGCTGCCGGTCGATTTCGCCATGAACCAGAAAAACATGCTTCACCTCGGCCGGATCCTGGCAGGACAGGTAGCGCAGCATCTCGGCATAGTCGGCATGGGCGCTGAACGAATCCATCACCTCCACCTCCGCCCTCACGGCGTACGTTTCTCCGAAAATCCGGACTTCCTTCGCGCCGTTCTTCAACTGGCCGCCGAGCGAGTTGGGCGAGCAGTACCCCACCAGCAGAATCGTGTTGCGGCTGTCTTCAATGTTGTTTTTGATGTGGTGCTTGATCCGGCCCGCTTCCGCCATGCCGGAGGCTGAAATGATGATGCACGGCCCCGGCCGCTCGTTGATGGCCTTCGACTCGTCCACGTCGGAAACGTAGTGCAGATTCGGGAAGGCAAACGCATCGCCGTCTTTTTTGATGTATTCCAGAATGTCCGGATTGAAGCATTCTTCGTGGCGCTTCATCACGCCCGTGGCTTTTACCGAGAGCGGACTGTCGATGAACACATCAATGCGGGGCAGCAGGTCGGCGCTTTCGAGCTGGTCGAGGGCGTAGACGAGTTCCTGGGTGCGGTCCACGGCAAAGGCGGGAATGATCAGCTTACCCCGGCGCTCCACGCAGGTTTCCCGCACAATCCGCAGCAGGTGGGCTTTCATGTCGGGTTCCGGCTCGTGCAGTTTGTCGCCGTAGGTCGATTCGCAGATAAGGTAGTCGGCCTGCGGAAACGCCTCGGGCATGCGCAGGATTTTATCGTTGGGTCGCCCGATGTCTCCACTGAAGAAAAGCCGCTTCTCTTCGTTCTTTTCACGAATGGTCAGGCTGACGGCCGCGCTGCCGAGGATATGAGCCGTATCGGTAAACAGAAAGGTAACTTCGCCGCCGTTGAGGTCGTACGGCTGGTGGTAGGGAACCGGGTGCAGAAGGTCCAGCGTTCGCTCGACGTCTTCGGTTTCGTACAGCGTTTCCAGCGGCTGCCGGCCTTTGCGCTGGCGCCGTTCGTTGATGCGCTGGAGGTCTTTTTCCTGAATATGGGCGCTGTCGAGGAGCATGATCCGGCACAGGTCGGCCGTGGCGGGCGTGCAGTAAATCGGCCCCGTATAGCCCATCCGGACGAGGCGAGGCAGCAGACCGGCATGGTCGATGTGCGCGTGCGACAGAATGACCACGTCGATTTCCGCGGGGTCAAAGCCGAAATTCTGATTCAGTTCGTCGGTATTGATGCCCTGAAACAGGCCGCAATCGAGCAGAATGCGGGTGCCGCGCCCGGTGGTGAGGAGGTGCTTGCTGCCGGTTACGGTTCGGGCAGCACCGTAAAATTTTAGTGTCATGGTCGAAGTTTGTTGGGCCTTCGTGGCTTCGGACCTGGCGGTATAGCCACGCAGGCGCGAAGGCACGAAGTGCCACAACGGGCTTAGTTGCATCTGCATATTGGAAAAAATACATCATATCGCCAAACGGATTCTCCGCGTTCGGGCCGTGCCGGTTCTGCTGGGGCTGGCGGCGCTTTTTCTCCTGCTGAACGCCCTGTTTCCGCTCCGGATCAAGCCCCGTTATTCCACGCTCATTACGGCCGCCGACGGCACCGTCCTGCACGCGTTTCTGAACGACGAAGACCGTTGGCGGATGAAGATCGAACTGGCCGAAATTACGCCCACCCTGCGCCGCACGATTCTCTGGAAAGAAGACCGCTGGTTTTACTACCATCCCGGCGTCAACCCGCTGGCCCTGCTCCGGGCGGCTTACCGCAACACCGTCACGGGCCGCCGGACCTCCGGGGCGTCCACCATCACAATGCAGGTCGTGCGGCTGCTGGAACCCCGCGAGCGGACGTACGGGAGCAAAATCATCGAGATTTTTCGGGCGCTGCAACTGGAATGGCGGCTGTCGAAGGACGAAATTTTTCAGATGTACGTGAACCTGATTCCGTACGGCAGCAACGTGGAAGGCATCAAATCGGCTTCGCTGCTGTATTTCGGAAAACCGCCCCAGCTGCTCAGTCTGGCGGAAGTGGCGACGCTGACCATCGTGCCCAACCGGCCGTCGAGTCTGCGGCTCGGCGTGCGCAATGGGTTGGTGGTGCAGGAACGGAACCGCTGGCTGAACCGTCTGCAAACAGCGGCCCTTTTTCCGGAAGAAGACATCCGCGATGCGCTGGCCGAACCGCTGACCGCCCGTCGCCGGGAAGCACCCAAACTCGTCCCGCACCTGGCCCGGCGGCTGAAGAAAGCCTACCCCGACGAACCGATTATCCAGACAGCGATTCTGCCGGGCCGACAGGCGCAGACGGAACAACTGGTGCGCAACTATGTCGGGCGGCTCAGGGCGCAGAACATCCACAACGCGGCGGTGCTGGTGGTGGATAACCGGACAATGCAGGTGGTGGCTTATGTCGGGTCGGCGGACTTTGGCAATGCTTACGACGGGGGTCAGGTGGACGGCGTCCGGGCGGTCCGCTCGCCGGGCAGTACGCTGAAACCGCTGCTGTACGCCCTGGCCTTCGACAAGGGGCTGGCTACCCCCAAAACCGTTCTGAACGATGTGCCAACGAATTTTTCCGGCTATGAACCCGAGAATTACGACCGGCAGTTCTACGGCCCGATCACCGTCGAAAGCGCCCTGGCCAATTCGCTGAACGTCCCGGCCGTGAAGGTGTTGCAGCAACTGGGCACCGGCGCGCTGCTGGATGTGTTGAAAAAAGCGGATTTTCAGACCGTCAGAAAACAGGCAAAAGACCTCGGGTTGTCGGTCATTCTGGGCGGCTGCGGCGTCACGCTGGAAGAACAGACCAGACTTTTTGCGGCCTTTGCCAACGGCGGCCGGTTAAGGGCGTTGCGCCTGAGTAACCAGACAATGGATTCCGCCCGGGTCGCGCTGGTTTCGCCGGAAGCCGCCTTTCTGATCACGGGAATTCTGACGCAGATCACACGCCCGGATTTGCCCAATAACTTCGATAACAGCTATCACCTGCCCCGCATCGCCTGGAAGACCGGCACCTCGTACGGCCGCCGCGATGCCTGGAGCATCGGTTACAACCGGCGGTACACGGTCGGCGTCTGGGTCGGTAATTTTTCGGGAGAAGGTGTTCCGGAACTGAGCGGGGCGAATACGGCCACGCCGCTGCTTTTCGCCATTTTCAACGCCCTGGATTACAACTCGCCGAGCGGCTGGTTCAAGGCACCGGCGGGCAGTCGGCTGATGATGCGGAAAGTCTGCCCCGAAACCGGCGATATTCCCGGCGAAGCCTGCGACCATCCGGTGGCCGATTACGCCATCGAAGGGGTTTCGGCTTTCCACCGCTGCCAGCACCGGAAGGCGGTCTGGACCAATCCGGCCGGGACGGTGTCGTACTGTGCCCACTGCCTGCCGACAGAAGGGGCCGAGCGACGCTTTTACCGCAATCTGGCCCCCGAACTGATCGCCTTTTACGAAACCAGACGCATTCCCTACGACCGGATTCCGCCGCACAACCCCGCCTGCACCCGCGTCTTCGTTCGGAACGGACCGCAGATCATCAGTCCCAACGAAGGCGCGGACTACTTCGTCAATCCGAAAAATCCCGCGCAGCTTCTGCTCAGCTGTCAGGCCGACAACGAGGTGAAACAGGTGTACTGGTACCTCAACGACAAGCTGTACCGCAAGGCCGGGCCGACTGAGGCCGTTTTCTTCCGCCCCGAACCCGGCCCGCTGAAAATCTCCTGCGCCGACGACAAAGGCCGCAACACCGACATCCGGGTCACGATTCGGGAGGAATAGATAAATGACTGAATGACTGAATGACTGAATGATTGAACTAGTGATTCAGCCATTCAATCATTCAGTCATTCATTCTTAACTACCAGGGACTTTTCGAGCATTTCCAGCAGTTCGATGACCCGCTCGTACACTTCGTTCAGCTGTTCATCCGTGATGCAGTACGGTGGGAGAATGTATAGCACGTTACCGAGCGGCCGCATCAGCACGCCCCGTTCGCGCAGGAAGCTGTAGGCTGTATCCCGGATGGAATTGAAGTACGACGTTTGCTCTCCGGTATGAATGTCGAAGGCCAGAATGGTGCCGCGCTGCCGGACATTCCGCACGACCGGGTTCCCGGCAATCTGCGCCGCAAAAGCCGCGTGCCGGGCCGCAATGCGTTCCATGCTGGCGGCGGTTTCGGGCGAAAGCGTCAGGTCTAGACTGGCGAGGGCCGCCGTACAGGCCAGCGGATTGGCCGTAAACGAGTGCCCGTGAAACAGCGTCTTAAATTTGCTTTCCGACAAAAACGCTTCGTAAATCGCCCCGGTGCAGGTCGTGACGCCGAGGGCCATCGTGCCGCCCGTGAGTCCTTTGGAAAGCGCCATGAGGTCCGGCTTCTCCGTGAGGTAGTGCGAGGCGAAAAGCCTGCCCGTGCGGCCGAAACCGGTCATCACTTCGTCAGCAATGACCAGCGCCCCCACGGTCCGGACGCGGCGGAACAGTTCGTCGAGTATAGCCGGTTCGTACATCACCATGCCTCCGGACCCCTGCACCAGCGGCTCGACGATCAGCGCGGCTACGTTCTCGTCCAGCAGGGCGTCCAGCTTCGCGAGTACTTCGTCTTCACGACCTGCGACCGGGGCTGGAATGTATTCGACATCGAACAGAAACGGCACGAACGGCGCGGTAAAGGCATTCCGTCCGCCCACGGCCATTGCCCCAAACGTATCGCCATGGTAGGCATCTTCCAGCGCAATCACCTTCGTCCGGGGCTGGCCGGTGTTGTGCCAGTACTGGAAGGCCATTTTCAGCGCGACCTCCACGGCTGTGGAGCCGTTGTCCGAATAAAAGACTTTCGCCTGGTTTGAAGGGAGAATGGGCAGAAGGCGCTCGGCCAGCTCGACGGCGGGGCGGTGCGTAAAATCGGCAAAAATGACGTGTTCGAGCGTCCGGAGCTGTTCGGATACTTTTTCGGCAATGTACGGATGCGCGTGTCCGTGCAGGTTGACCCACCAGGACGAAATGGCGTCGATGTAGGTCCGGCCGTCTTCGGCATAGAGCATGGCCCCTTCGCCCCGGACAATCGGGATGGGCAGCGGCGCGGTCTGCATCTGGGTAAACGGGTGCCAGATAACGGCTTTATCGCGGGAGGGAAGAGAAGTCATAAATTAAAGGGAGGAAAAGGAGGAGGGGGAGGAAAGGGTTTTGGGCAGGAGCGCGGTTAAGCTGTCTCGAAAGACAGCGGCGTAGCGCGAAACGACCGCTTTGGTTACTTCCTCTTCCCAGCCGATGCGCCCGATGCAGGGAAGGTTGGTGTATTGCAGAATAAAATCTTCCGTGGCGGGCGTCGGTTCCCCGTTGAAGACCAGCCCCAGAATCGGAATGCGTCGGCTCCGCAGGGCTTCGACGGAAAGCAGCGTGTGGTTGATGCTGCCGAGGTAATTTTTGGAAACCAGCACAACCGGCAGTCCCCAGCGCTGCACAAGGTCAATGTTGAGGTCGCGGTCGTTGAGCGGCACCATCAGTCCGCCCGCCAGTTCGATGATGAGGTTGTTTTCGGTTGTCGGCACCTGAATGGCATCCGGACGGATCTCCACGCCGTCGAGCGCCGCCGCGGCATGGGGCGAGAGCGGCTGCCGGAGCGAATAGGCTTCCGGATGGAAGACGGATACGGTATTGGAAATGAGACTTTGAACGGTCCGGCGGTCGGAGTCGGTCAGGTCGCCCGACTGGATGGGCTTCCAGTAATCGGCCTGCAGGGCTTCGGTCAGCACGGCCGAGGTAACGGTCTTGCCGATTTCGGTGCTGATCCCGGCCACGACCAGATGCAGTGGTTTAATCATGCGTTACGGTTGATAAAGTGGTTTTTAACTGCTGAACCAGCGCGAAAATTTCGGCCTCGGTATTGAACGTATGCAGACAGATCCGCAGCCGCTCGCGCCCGGCCGGGACGGTCGGGCTAAGGATGGGCCGCACGTCCAGCCCCGACGCCTGGAGGTCCGTCGCGACCGCCCGGCACGCCTCGTTGCCCGGCACCACCAGACCCTGAATGGCGCTTTCGGTGAGCAGCCAGTCGGCCTCGGGCATCTGCCCGGTTGCCTGCTGGACAAAAAACGCCCGCAGCGTATGAAGTTGGTGAATTTTGTAGGTATGCGTTTGCAGGTGCTCGTAAGCCGCCCGGATGGCCAGCAGACTATGCGGCGGCAGAGCGGTCGTGTACACAAACGAGCGGGCAAAATTGATCAGAAAGTCGCGCAGCAGGGACGAACCAAGCACCACCGCCCCATGAACGCCCAGTCCCTTGCCGAACGTGTGAACCCGGGCAAATACCCGGTTTTCCAGTCCCAGGGCGGACACGACGCCTTCTCCCCGCGGGCCGAAAAGGCCGGTGGCGTGGGCTTCGTCGACCAGGAGGGCGGCACCGTAGCGGTCGCAGAGGTCGCAGAGATCGGCCAGCGGAGCCAGGTCGCCGTCCATCGAATACACGGATTCCACGGCGACGTATACCGTGCCGGTGGCCTTCCGGATTTTGCTCTCAAGGTCATCGAGGTCGTTGTGCCGAAACTTGTGGCGGGTCGCGTAGCTGAGGCGGGCCCCGTCGATCATACTGGCGTGAATGAGTTCGTCGGTCAGTAGTGTATCGCCCCGTTGCGGCACGCTCGCCAGCAGGCCGATGTTGGCATCGTAACCCGAATTGAACAGCAGCGCCGCTTCGGCCCCGTGAAAGGCGGCGATTTCCGCTTCAAGGCTCTCGGCCAGTGCCGCGTTACCCGCCAGCAGCCGGGAGCCGGTGGACCCGTTTGGATGTCCGGCAAAAGAGCCGAGGGAAGCCGCAATCGCCTCCCGCAGTTCCGGCGACCGGGCCAGACCGAGGTAGTCGTTGGAACAGAAATCGACCAGGCCCGTGGGCTGCCTGAGCTGGCGCAGCGAACCGGTCGACTGGCGGCTGTTCAGAAGGGCAGAAAGCGATTCGTTGGCGGTTTTCACCCGAAAAATGCATTTATTGGAACACAAAAGTAGAACAGAATCCGTTTGCTTCGTCAGAAATCCACCGTTCGTATGCCTTCCACGTATTCGCTTCGCCAACGTTTCCGGTATTGGTTTGAAAACACGCTGTCCCGTGGCTCCGGCAGCATCATCGCCTGGCTGGGCCTGGCTTCCCTCGCGCTGGTCCTGCTGGCCGGGCTTATTCTGACACTGTCGGGCATCAGCGCCCCGGACAGCGGCCCGCTTTCGTTCGGCGAAGCGGCCTGGCAAAGTCTCATGCGCGCCCTCGACTCCGGAGCCGTGGGCGGCGATGAAGGCTGGGCGCTCCGGCTCGTCATGCTGCTGGTGACCATCGGCGGCCTTTTTATTCTGTCAACCTTTATTGGGACGCTTACTTCGGGGCTGGAAGGACAGCTGGAAGAACTGCGGAAAGGCCGCTCGCGGGTGCTGGAAAAGGACCATACGCTGATTCTGGGCTGGTCGCCCAAGGTGTTCACCATCGTGGAAGAACTGGTTATGGCCAACGCCAGCCGCCAGCACGCCCGGATTGTGATTCTGTCCGAACGGGATAAGGTGGACATGGAAGACGAACTCCGCGCCCGCATTCCGGATACCCGGACGACAAAAATCATCTGCCGGACGGGGAGTCCGCTGGATCTGGACGAGCTGGAGGTGGTGAGTCCGCACGACGCCCGGTCGATCATCGTCCTGTCGCCCGAGGGGCTGGACAACCCGGATACGCACGTCATCAAATCGGTGCTGGCGCTGACCAACAACCCGAACCGGAAGCCGGGCACGTACCATATCGTGGCGGAACTGCAGTCGGCGGCCAACCTCGAAGCTGGGCAACTGGTCGGTAACAACGAAACCACCTTTGTGCTGGCTGATGAACTCATCGCCCGGGTAACGGCCCAGACCTGCCGCCAGTCGGGGCTGAGCGAGGTGTATACCGAACTGCTCGATTTTGGCGGAAAAGAGATTTATTTCCGGGAAGAACCGACGCTGCTCCGGCAGACCTACCACGAAGCCTGTCTGGCGTATGACAACAGCACGGTCATCGGGATTTTCAGGGCCGATGGGACCGCCCGGCTCAATCCGCCCGCTTCCACGCTGATCAAAAACGGAGATAAGCTCATTCTGATCGCCGAAGACGACACCACCATCCGGCTGGCGCCCAAACACCACTTCGATATCCACACGAATGTTTTTCAGAAAGGCGAGACCGCCGCGAAGCCGGAACGGACGCTGATTCTGGGCTGGAATCCGAAGGGCTTCCGGATTATTCAGGAGCTGGACCAGTACGTGGCGCCCGGCTCGGAAGCGACCGTGGTGCTGGAAGACGATGCGGCCTGGCGCCGCCAGCTGGACAGCCTCAGCGCCCGGCTGACGAATCAGACCCTGACGGTCCGGGTGGGCGAAATAACCCAGAAAGCCACGTTGTACGGGCTTCAGCCGGAAACCTACGACCACACGGTGGTGCTGAGTGAGAGCCACCTGCCGCTCCAGCAGGCCGATGCGCGCACCCTGATTACCCTGCTGCACCTCCGCAACATTTCCGACCAGACCCGCCAGGACCTGAGTATCGTGAGCGAAATGCTGGATGTCCGCAACAAAGCCCTGGCCGAAGTGACCCGCGCCGACGATTTCATCGTGAGCGACAAGCTGGTGAGTCTGATGCTGGCGCAGCTTTCCGAGAACGGGCACCTGCAGCAGGTCTTCGACGATCTGTTTTCGGCGGAAGGTTCGGAGATTTACCTGAAGCCCATTGAGGAGTACATTCAGCCGGGAGTGGCCGTCAATTTTTTCACGCTGACGGAAGCGGCTTCGCGCCGCAACGAAACCGCCATCGGTTATAAAAAACGGGGGAGCGGACCCGGCGGAAAACCCGTTTCCGAGGTGGAAATTAGTCCGGTAAAACACACAGAAGTCCTATTCTCGGCAGGCGACAAACTGATTGTTCTTTCGGAAAACTGAAACATTTCGGCGAAAATCCGGATACACTGCCTTTTAACGCCTTTGCAAAAGTTATCCACCAAAGTCCGATATATTGTTAAGTTATCCACACCCAAATGTGGATAACTTAGCTCAAAATTTGGCTATTTGGGCCGTTTGCACAATAACCCGAAACTTGAGCAACATTTAATCAGACAATCAGTTAAGGCCCGATCGCTAAAACAATCTTCCCAAACTGCTTGCCTTCGTCCATGCGGCGGAGGGCCTGTTCGGTTTCTGATAACGGAAAAATCGCATCGATGACCGGGACCAGCTTGTTGGCTTCGACAAACCGGGTCATCGCCGCAAATTCCTCCCCAGTCCCCATTGTGGTGCCGTGAATGTTGAGCTGTTTGAAGAAGATCTTGGACGGCATCACGTCGGTGATGTTGCCGGTGGTGCCGCCGTAAAAAACGATTCGTCCACCCGGAGCGGCCACATCGATGAGCCGCGCGAAGCCCGGTCCGGCGGCACTGTCGATGAGCACCGTAAAATAGCCGGTTCGGCCGCCGCCGGTCTGGGCTAGAAGGGTTCTGTGCCAGTCGGGCTCGCGGTAGTTGACGCCGCCTTTCGCGCCGAGGGCGAGCGCCCGCTGCAGCTTTTCTTCGGAACCGGACGTCACCCAGACCTCCGCTCCGGCCGCCACGGCGAACTGGAGCGCAATCAGAGCCACGCCGCCGCCGATTCCGGTAATCAGGACCTTATCGTCGGGCCGGAACAGCGCCCGGGTCATGAGTGCCCGCCAGGCCGTCAGCCCCGCCAGCGGTAGCGCCGCCGCCTGCTCGAACGTCAGGTGGGCCGGTTTGGGGTGCAGATACCGGGCTTCAATTTTCAGGTATTCGGCGAAGGTGCCGTTGTCGGGCATGCCCAGAATCTTGAAGTGGGGTCCGTAAAAATGCGGGTTCTCCCCCCAGTTGAGCGAGCAGTTGATGATAACTTCCTGCCCGAGCCAGTGGTCGTCCACACCCTCGCCAAGCTCCGCCACCACGCCGGCCCCATCGGCTCCGGGAATGACGGGCAGTTTCATGCCGGGATAAAGCCCCTGCTGCACGAACACATCCCGGTGGTTCAGAGCGGCCGCTTTCAACTGAACAAGGACTTCGCCGGGGCCGGGAACGGGTTTTTCGGCTTCGGTAAATTCGGCGGGCTGGTGCGTCTGGGAAATGATAACGGCCTTCATGGAAGCGGAAGTTGCGTGGGTTTCTGAACCGGGATTACGCAGATTGAAACGATTGACTATGATTTTTTAAGAGGCATCCTGACTAACCCTCACTCCGCGGAGTCCCGGTTCTGAACCGCGTTTCGGACACTGCCGTATTTCTGCAGCAGCGCTTCGGCCTGTTCGTAGCTCACGCCGGTTTCGCTCATCACCATTTTGGCCGCCCGGTCTTTCAGCTTGAGGTTGGTAAGCTGCATATCGACCATTTTGTTGCCTTTTACGCGGCCAAGCTGAATCATGACCGAGGTCGAAAGCATGTTCAGGGCAAGTTTCTGGGCGGTGCCCGACTTCATACGGGTACTGCCGGTCACGAACTCCGGTCCGACTACGATTTCCACCGGAAACTCGGCGGCCTGGGCCACGGCTGAACCCGGGTTACAGACGATGCAGCCCGTCAGAACGCCAGCCTGACGGGCCTGCTGCAAGCCGCCGATCACATAAGGCGTCCGACCGGAAGCGGCGATGCCGATGAGCGTGTCCAGTTCGTCGATGTGGTATGCCTGTAAGTCTTTCCAGGCCTGTTCGGCATCATCTTCGGCATATTCGACGGCAGAACGGATGGCTTTGTCGCCCCCGGCAATCAGCCCGATGACCAGATCGGGAGACACGCCGTAGGTGGGCGGGCATTCCGATGCATCCACAATACCCAGACGGCCGCTGGTACCGGCTCCGATATAAAACAGGCGCCCGCCTTCTTTCATCCGCTTGACAATTTCGGTCACCAGCGCTTCGAGTTGCGGAATGGCTTTTTCCACGGCCAGCGGAACGGTCTTGTCTTCCTTATTAATATTGGTCAGCAGTTCCTGTACTGACATTTGTTCCAGATTGTCGTAGTGCGATGAGGTTTCTGTAATCATGAGGTCTTCGAAAGTTGGTCCAAAATAAGCACTTTTCAAGTCGCCGGAAAAGAAATGCCATTTCTCATAGAAATGGCATTTCTTTTCCGGCGACTTGAAACGGATTGTTTCTCTGTTCTGGCTGCTTTTTAACAAATAATACTTGCCATTTTAACGCCAACCTCTTTTCTTTGAAGCAAATTACGCTTTCAGCGAAATTTCACTAAACAGGAAATTAACAGCAAACATGTCATCCACCGTAGTCGCCCCCACCCTTAACCGGTATAGTTCGACATTAACCCAGGAAGTAACCAATCCCGCTGCACAGGCCATGCTATACGGCATCGGCCTAACCGAAGCCGACATGAGCAAGCCTCAGATCGGCATTGCCAGCACAGGCTACGAAGGCAACACCTGTAACATGCACCTGAACGGATTATCGGTTTACGTCAAGCAGGGGATACAGGCCAACGAGATGGTGGGGCTGATTTTCAACACCATCGGCGTTTCGGACGGGATGACCAACGGCAACGACGGCATGCGTTATTCGCTGCCCAGCCGGGACCTCATTGCGGATTCCATCGAATCGGTGGTGGCGGCTCAGTGGTACGACGGCGTTATTGCCGTTGTCGGCTGTGACAAAAACATGCCCGGCGCTATCATGGCAATGGCCCGCCTGGAGCGGCCCGCCATCATGGTCTACGGCGGCACCATCCGCTCGGGACATTATAAAGGACAGAAACTGGACATTGTGTCGGCTTTTGAGGCGCTTGGAAAGCGGTTTGCCGGCAATATTTCGGACGAAGATTTTAAAGGCGTGGTACAGAATGCCATTCCGGGAGCAGGGGCCTGCGGCGGCATGTACACGGCCAACACGATGGCGTCGAGTATCGAGGCAATGGGTCTGAGCCTGCCCTTCAGCAGCAGCTACCCGGCCACCCACGAAGGCAAACAGGAAGAGTGCCGGAAAATCGGCGCGGCCATGAAGCGGCTGCTCGAACTGAATCTGACCCCGAAGGAAATTATTACGCAAAAGTCGCTGGAAAACGCGCTGACGATCGTGATGGCCCTCGGCGGCTCGACCAACGCGACGCTGCACTACATCGCCATCGCCCGCGCGGCCGGCCTGACGCTGACACTCGATGATATTCAGAAAATCAGCGACCGCACGCCGCTGATCGCCGACCTGAAGCCGAGTGGAAAATATTACATGGAAGATATGCTCGCCATCGGCGGGGTCCCGGCGGTGATGAAATACCTGCTGAAAGAGGGCCTCATCCACGGCGACTGCCTGACGGTGACGGGCAAAACAGTGGCGGAAAACATGGCGGAGATTCCGGAAATCGACTTTGAGAACCAGAAAATCGTGTTTCCGCTTTCGCAGCCGATCAAGAAAACCGGCCATATCCAGATTCTGTACGGCAACCTCGCTCCGGAGGGCGGCGTCGCCAAGATTACCGGAAAAGAAGGCGAGCGGTTTGACGGCATCGCCAAAGTCTGCGAACACGAGTCGGAAATCATCGACGCGCTGGCCAAAGGCGAGATTCTGCCGGGCAACGTCATCGTCATCCGCAATGCTGGCCCCAAAGGCGGCCCCGGCATGTCGGAGATGCTGAAACCGACCTCGGCCGTAATGGGTGCCGGACTGGGCGATAAAGTGGCGCTGATTACCGACGGACGTTTCTCGGGCGGAACCCACGGCTTTGTGGTGGGCCACATCACGCCGGAAGCGTTCGACGGCGGCCCGATTGCGCTGGTAAAAGACGGCGACCGGATTACGATCGACGCCACCACGCGCCAGCTGACCCTGCACGTTTCGGACGAGGAACTGGCGGCCCGACGGGCGCAGTGGGTACAACCCGCACCGAAGTTTACCAAAGGAACTCTGGGCAAATACATCCGCAACGTCAAATCTGCCAGCGAAGGCTGCGTAACGGACGAAGCCTAAGGTCATGTTCAGTGATTCGGTTCATACTCAACCCCAGGCCTACGCCGCTGTAGAAGGAGCCAGCCGGGCGATCGGCTTTTCGATGCCCTCTGATTTGCAGACGGGCGCCCTGCTGAAAGCGCTGGCCGCCTCCAAACCGCAGTCGCGTATCCTCGAAATCGGAACCGGCACCGGACTGGCGACTTCGTGGCTGCTCGACGGCATGGACATGGACTCGACGCTGATCTCGATTGATAACGAGGCTTCGTTTCAAGCCATAGCGGCCGAAGCGCTGGGCCATGACCGCCGATTGGAGCTTATTTGTACCGATGCGGCCGAGTGGCTGGAAACGCAAAGCGACACGTTTGATTTGATTTTCGCGGACGCCTGGCCCGGCAAATACGCCAACCTGGACTGCACGCTGAACGCGCTGAAGCCGGGTGGGGTGTACGTGATTGATGACATGCTTCCGCAGCCTAACTGGCCGGCCGGACACCAGGCGAACGTGGATGCGCTGGTGGCCCAACTGGAACAGCGACCGGACGTGACGCCGGTGAAGCTGGCGTGGTCAACTGGAATCATGCTTGTTGTTAAAAAGTAGCTATCACCAAGTCGTCAAACGACATTAAAGACTAAATAAATCGAACGACCTATGCAACCAGTGGTCAGTGATATAAACGAACAGCCTTCGGACAAGCTCCTCAAACCCCTGACGGGGGCCGAAGCCCTCATGCAGGCGCTGGTGGAGGAAGGCGTTGAAACCATTTTCGGGTATCCGGGCGGCGCGATTATGCCCGTCTATGATGCCCTGTACGATTACCAGGACCGGATCAACCACATTCTTGTCCGCCACGAGCAGGGAGCCGCGCACGCGGCCGAAGGCTACGCCCGCATCACGGGTCGGGCGGGGGTCTGTCTGGTGACTTCGGGCCCTGGCGCCACCAACCTCGTGACCGGCATCGCCGACGCGCTGATCGACTCCACGCCCATGGTGTGTCTGATCGGGCAGGTGGGCCGCAAACTGCTCGGCACCGACGCGTTTCAGGAAACCGACGTGATCGGCGTCACGATGCCCATTACGAAGTGGAACTATCAGGTCACCAGCGCCGATGAGATTCCGGAAGTGGTCGCCAAGGCGTTCTACATCGCCCAGTCGGGGCGGCCGGGTCCGGTGGTCGTTGATATTACCAAAAACGCCCAGCAGGAGCTGATGACGCGCCCGTTTACGTACGAAAAGTGCGAAAAGGTGATGAGTTATCGCCCGCGCCTGGTGCCCAAGCAGGACCAGCTGGAAAAAGCGGCGGAATTGATCAACAACGCCCGGCGGCCGTATCTGCTGGTCGGCCACGGCGTTCTGATTTCAAAGGCGGAAAAGGAACTGCTCGCTTTCGTGGAAAAAACCGGCATTCCGGTGGCAACGACGCTGCTCGGGCAGTCGGCTTTTCCGGCGGACCATCCGCTGTATACCGGCTGGCTGGGGATGCACGGCAATTACGGCTCCAACGTGATGACCGACCAGTGCGACGTACTGATCGGCCTGGGCATGCGCTTCGACGACCGGGTGACGGGCAACGCCGCTCGCTTCGCCCAGCAGGCCAGAATCGTCCATATCGAGATTGACCCGGCCGAAATCGACAAGATCATGAAGGCCGAGGCACCGGTAGTGGGCGATGCCAAAGAAGCGCTAACCCGTCTGATTGACCTGGTGAAGCCGAACGACCATACCGCCTGGCGGAATGAGTTCCGGAAGTTTGACGCCGAGGAATACGAGCAGGTGAAGAAGCCGGCCCTGGCGCCGACCGGCGACAAAATCAAAATGCCGGAGGTGATCGATCTGCTGTCAAAAAAGACCAATGGAGAGGCGGTAATCGTGGCCGACGTAGGCCAGCACCAGATGATGGCTTCGTCGTATTACCAGTACCGCAAACCGCATAGCCTGATTACTTCGGGTGGTCTGGGAACGATGGGTTTTGCGCTGCCCGCCGCTTTTGGAGCAAAAGTTGGTGCTCCCGACCGGGAGGTGGTTGCGATTATCGGGGACGGCTGTTTCCAGATGACCTTGCAGGAACTGGGCACCATCGCGCAGAACAAACTGCCGGTGAAGGCCATCATCCTCAACAACAACTACCTCGGCATGGTGCGGCAGTGGCAGCAACTGTTTTTCGATCGTCGCTATTCGTTCGTGGAACTGCAAAATCCAGATTTTATCACGATTGCCAAAGGCTTCGGCGTGGCGGGTCACACCTGCAGCACGCGGGAGGAGCTGGCGGCCTCGCTCGATACGCTGCTGGCCTCCGACGTGCCGTACCTGCTCGAAATCATTGTCGAAAAAGAAGAGAACGTTTTCCCAATGGTTCCGGCCGGGGCGAGCGTAGCCGATATTCGATTGTCTTGAACTGGGATTACGCTGATTAAATCCTTGTCAATCATTTAATCAGCGTAATCGCTTAATCAGCGTAATCAAAGTTCTGATGAATACTTACACTATCTGCATATTCACCGAAAATACCATCGGGCTGCTGAACCGGATCACGATCATTTTCACCCGGCGGCGCATCAATATCGAGAGCCTGACGGTATCGGAAACGGAACGCAAGGGCATTTCGCGGTTCACGATTGTCATCAAGCACGAGTCGCGGGAGGAGGTCGAAAAACTGGTTCGGCAAATCCGGAAGATCATCGAAGTGCTGGCCGTTTTTGGCTACCTGAACGACGACATTGTCTACAACGAAATCGCCCTTTTCAAGGTCTCGACGCCCCTGGGTACCAAACCCCTTGATATCGAAACGATCAACACCAAGTACAAGGCCTGGGTCAAATACTGGGGTCTGGATTATGTGGTGATCGAAAAAACCGGCTCGGAAGCCGAAATCTTTGACTTCTTCAGCTACATCAAACCCCACGGCATTCTGGAATTCATCCGTTCGGGCCGGGTGGCGGTGGGCAAGACGGAGAAAGGACTGGTCGAATACCTGCCGGAAGCGGAGTGGGAATACTACCTGTAAAGGGCCGGTCAATGCAGTTTGCGTAACTTTTGATTAACCTACAATACAAACAAAACCATTAAACCAATGGCAAAAATCAACTTCGGCGGTGTAGAAGAAGAAGTAGTAACCCGCGAAGAATTTCCTCTTGAAAAGGCCCGGGAAGTACTCCAGAACGAAACGATTGCCGTCATCGGTTACGGTGTACAGGGCCCCGGCCAGTCGCTGAACATGCGCGACAACGGCTTCAACGTCATCGTTGGCCAGCGCAAAGGAAAAACTTACGACAAGGCCGTGGCCGACGGCTGGGTGCCGGGTCAGACGCTGTTTGAAATCGAAGAAGCCCTCGAAAAAGGAACCATCATCTGCTTCCTGCTGTCGGATGCCGCTCAGATCGAACTGTGGCCGACGGTGCAAAAATACCTGAAGCCGGGCAAATCGCTGTATTTCTCGCACGGCTTCGGCGTTACGTACAAAGACCAGACGGGCATCGTTCCCCCGGCGGATGTCGATGTGTTCCTGGTGGCTCCGAAAGGCTCAGGCACGTCTCTGCGTCGTCTGTTCGTTGAAGGCAAAGGACTGAACTCCTCGTTCGCCATCTACCAGGACGCTTCCGGCAACGCCCGCACCAAAGCCATTGCGATGGGAATCGGCGTCGGTTCCGGCTACCTGTTCGAAACCGATTTCTACAAAGAAGTAACCTCTGACCTGACCGGCGAGCGCGGTACGCTGATGGGAGCCATTCAGGGCATCTTCGCCGCTCAGTACGAAGTGCTGCGGTCAAACGGGCACTCGCCTTCAGAAGCCTTCAACGAAACGGTGGAAGAACTGACGCAGTCGCTGATGCCGCTCGTCGCCGAAAACGGCATGGACTGGATGTACGCCAACTGCTCGACCACGGCCCAGCGCGGTGCCCTCGACTGGTGGAAGCCGTTCCGCGACGCGACCAAGCCCGTCTTCGAACAGCTTTACAACTCTGTTAAGTCAGGCGAGCAGGCCAACATCTCCATCACCCGCAACTCACAGCCGGACTACCGCGAGAAGCTGGAAGAAGAACTGAAAGAACTGCGCGAGTCGGAAATGTGGCGCGCCGGTACGGCCGTACGCAGCCTGCGTCCGGAGCGGAGCTAAGTTTTAAATGAACAATGAATAATGAACCGCGGCGGCGGACCGCAATGAATAATGAAGTTTCGCCGAGTTAGGTTTCTAAACTTGGGCAGCACATTCATTATTCATTGCGGTCCGCCGCCGCGGTTCATTATTCATTTAATCTAACCCAATCCTCGTGCAGCCCTCTCCCATATCATTCCCCGATCTGGACAATATCTACCTCGCGGCCGGACGGCTTCGCGGGGTGGCTGCGCATACGCCCCTGCAGGAGAACCTGAATCTGTCGGATCGCTATGAGGCGCATATTTTTCTGAAACGGGAGGATTTGCAGGTCGTGCGTTCGTACAAGATTCGGGGGGCGTACAACAAGATGGCGAGTCTGCCCGCCGAAGCCCTGGCCAAAGGCGTCGTGTGCGCCAGCGCGGGCAACCACGCCCAGGGCGTCGCCTACGCCTGCCGGAAGATGGGCGTTTACGGCCGGATTTTCATGCCGACCACCACGCCCGCCCAGAAGGTCCGTCAGGTCCGGATGTTCGGAAAAGAGTTTGTGGAGGTCGTGCTGACCGGCGATACCTACGACGACGCCTACGACGCCGCTATTCACTACGTCAATACCCAAGACAGTACGTTTGTGCACCCTTTCGACGATTTGCAGGTCATGGAAGGGCAGGGGACCGTTGGGCTGGAAATCTTCAAGGACGCCAACTTCCGCATTGATTACCTGCTGATGGCCATCGGCGGCGGAGGACTGGCGGCGGGCGTCTCGACCGTTTTCCGGCAGCTCAGCCCCAAAACGAAGCTCATCGGCGTGGAGCCGCTGGGGTCACCGACGATGAAAGCGGCGCTGGAAGCCGGGCAGGTCGTCACGCTGGAAGAAATCGACAAGTTTGTGGACGGGGCCGCCGTCCGGCGGGCCGGGCGAACCACGTTCGAGGTGTGCCGGGCCAATCTGGACCACATTGTACTCGTTCCGGAAGGCAAGGTCTGCACCACGATTCTGCAGCTTTACAACGAAGAAGCCATCGTGGCCGAACCCGCCGGGGCGCTGACCATCGCCGCGCTGGATTTGCTGAAAGACCAGATTCGCGGCAAAAACGTGGTTTGTCTTGTGGGCGGAGGCAATAATGACATCACCCGAACCGAGGAAATCAAGGAACGGTCGCTGCTGTACGAGGGACTGAAGCACTACTTTATCATCCGGTTTGCGCAGCGGGCCGGGGCCATGCGCGAGTTTCTCAGCGACGTGCTCGGGCCAAACGACGACATCACCCTGTTTGAGTATTCCAAGAAAACTAACCGCGAACGCGGGCCGGCGCTGGTCGGCATCGAACTGAAGTCTAAAGCCGACTTCGAGCCGCTGCTGACCCGGATGGAAGAAGCCCGGATTGCCTTCGAGTACCTGAACGACAAGCCGGATTTGTTTGAGTTTCTGATTTAAGGTTTTCAGTTAACCACAGAGTCACACAGAGGTATGGCGCAGAGTATCACAGAGTCAAATGCGTTGACGGGGTTAATTCTTCGATATGCTTTTGATGTACATACTGCTCTGGGGCCTGGGTTGCTTGAAAGTGCTTACAAAGAGTGCCTGTACTATAAGTTACAGAAAGGGGGCTTGATTGTGGAGAAAGAAAAACCGATGCCTCTAATTTTTGAAGAAGTTAAACTCGATTGCGGGTATCGCATAGATTTGCTGGTTGAAAAGAGAATTGTTCTTGAGTTAAAATCAGTGGAAGCCTTGACGGATGTGCATGCGGCTCAACTGCTTACGTACATGCGGCTAGGAAGTTTTAAGCTCGGGTATCTTCTTAATTTCAACGTTACCAGCCTTCGCAACGGCATTAAGCGATTTATTCTCTAAAAAACTCTGTGTTAAACTCAGTGCAACTCTGTGGTTAACACTCATCACGTACAATGAAAAAACACATCGTAGTCATCGCCGGAGACGGCATTGGTCAGGAAGTAACCACCGTTGGAAAACAAGTCCTGGATAAAATCGCCGGGAAGTTCGGCCACGAATTCACGTACGACGAGGCGCTGATCGGTCACGCCGCCATCGAAGCCACCGGCAATCCGCTGCCCGAAGAAACCATTACGAAGTCGAAGGCCTCCGACGCCATCCTGTTCGGCGCCGTTGGTCACCCCAAATACGACAACGACCCGACCGCCAAAGTACGTCCCGAACAGGGGTTGCTGGGCATTCGCAAGGCCCTGGGCCTGTACGCCAACCTGCGCCCCATCAAACTGTTCGACGAATTGCTGAGCGCATCGAGCATCAAACCCGAAATCCTTCAGGGAGCGGATATTCTGTTTTTCCGCGAACTGACGGGCGACGTTTACTTCGGCGAACGGGGTCGGAAAGACAACGGCGACACGGCTTACGACACCATGATCTACAGCCGGTACGAAGTGGAACGCATCGCGGTCAAAGCGTTTGATGCCGCCATGACCCGCCGGAAAAAAGTCTGTTCGGTCGACAAGGCCAACGTGCTGGAAAGCAGCCGCCTGTGGCGGGAAGTGGTTCAGGAAGTGGCAAAGCGCTACCCGGAAGTGGAGGTCGAACACCAGTTTATCGACGCCGCCGCCATGCTGCTGATCAAAGACCCGAAGCGTTTCGACGTCGTGGTGACGGGTAACATTTTCGGCGACATCCTGACGGATGAAGCCAGCCAGATTGCCGGTTCTATGGGCATGCTCGCCTCGGCTTCGGTAGGCGATACCACCGGATTGTACGAGCCCATCCACGGGTCAGCCCACGACATCACCGGAAAAGGCGTAGCCAATCCGCTGGCGTCCGTGCTGTCGGTGGCCCTGATGCTGGACATTTCGTTTGGTATGAAAGCCGAAGCGGATGCCGTTGTCAGCGCGGTTGATGCCGTTCTGAAAGCCGGTTACCGGACCCGCGACATAGCTGACGCTTCCACCCAGGCAGAAAAAATTCTGAACACGGCGGCTATGGGCGAGCAGGTACTGGCGCATTTATAAGAAATACTTTTGATAAAGCCTCTGTACTACAAAGGGTTAAAAAGGTTAAAGGGAAGATTTTTTTCGTTCCCTCTCCGGCAAAAGCCCCTTTGTGGTACAGATTTTTAAAAAATTTTATTCCTAATTATATTTTGCTTCCGCTACAGAAGTCCGAAAGATATTCTATGCATTCCAATCAGGCATTAGATTATTTTATCAGACTTCGCATTGAGCGCATGATACCCGTTTAAACGCCTCGAAGCGGAACTTCTTCCCGCACAATAAAATAAAGTTACCACTTGCCTCACACCATATTTTTAATATTTTTGTGGTGTAAATACGCCTTCAGCGAAATTTCGCAATGAACATAACGAGATCGTACCAACTGCAGAACCTGCCTCTATCCCTATCAGCAAAAGCTGTGTGAGAAAGGTGCTGTATTGGAACAAGGCGGCCCTTTCGGAAAATGAAAGGGTTTTTTTACGTAACCACCTAACCAAATTAAATCACAATACTCTATGAGCCAGCGGATTTACATCTTTGACACAACCCTGCGTGATGGTGAGCAGGTACCGGGTTGCCAGTTGACCACCGAGGAAAAGGTAGTGGTTGCCAAAGAATTGGAGCGGTTGGGCGTTGACATTATCGAAGCCGGCTTCCCGATTTCCAGTCCGGGAGATTTCCGTTCGGTGACGGAAATTTCCAAAGCGGTTTCTGAATCGACGATCTGCGCGCTGTCCCGGGCGAAGGAAGGTGACATTGATGCCGCGGCTCAGGCCCTGAAATACGCGAAACGGGGTCGGATTCATACCGGGATCGGCTCGTCAGATATTCATATCCGTTCGAAGTTCAACAGCACGCGCGAAAGCATTCTGGAGCAGGCCGTAGCCGCCACCAAATACGCCCGGAACCTGATCGACGATGTTGAGTTCTACGCCGAAGACGCGGGCCGGGCCGACCTTGAGTTTCTGGCCCGTCTGGTAGAGTCCGTAATTGCCGCCGGCGCGACGGTGGTCAACATCCCGGACACGACCGGATATTGCCTCCCGGACCAGTACGGCGCAAAAATCAAATACATTTACGACCACGTCCCCAACATCGACAAGGCTACCATTTCCATCCACTGCCACAATGACCTTGGTCTGGCCACGGCCAATGCCCTGGCGGGGATTCAGTACGGAGCCCGGCAGGTGGAGGTGACCATCAACGGCATCGGCGAACGGGCCGGCAACACTTCGCTTGAGGAGGTGGTGATGGCCCTGCAGGTGCACAAGGATCTGGGCTACTATACGAACGTAGATTCCCGGCGACTTTATCCGGTTAGCCAGCTGGTCTCGCAGATGATGCGAATGCCCGTGCAGGCCAACAAGGCGATCGTCGGCCGCAACGCCTTTGCCCATTCGTCCGGCATCCACCAGGACGGCTTCCTGAAGTCGGCCGAGACGTACGAGATCATGAACCCGCACGACGTGGGCGTGCCGACCTCCTCGATTGTCCTCACGGCCCGCAGCGGTCGCCATGCGCTGAAACACCGCCTGGAAATGCTCGGTTACCGCTACGACAAGCCCACGCTGGACACGCTTTACAAGCGGTTCCTGGACATGGCGGACGTCCGGAAAGAGGTGAATGACAAGGACTTGATGGAACTGGTTCGTTAACGCATCACGGGGCTTAAGCCCCGTTTTTTTTGTAAAAGAAGCAACGCCTCCGGGCGGACGCCAAACAAAAAAAGAAAACAAGCCGTTGGCAATACGTCAGTTAACGAGTAACTTAACTGTGCGAGTGAACCTTAAAACGTAAACTATGGCACGACCGACCCCCGAACTCATCGATGCCCTTCGCCGTACCGCCCGAAAGCTGCAGAACGGCGCGCCCTACCAGTGGGGCCACATGGGCGGCTGCAACTGCGGCAACCTGGCTCAGGAGATTACCCGGCTGAGCAAAGACCAGATTCACGCCTACGCCATGGAGCGTTACGGCGACTGGAACGAACAGGTGGCCGACTATTGCCCGACCAGCCAGATGCCCATTGATCTGCTCATCAGCGAAATGCTCAGCGCCGGATTGACCACGGACGATCTGAAGAATCTGGAAAAGCTCTCCGACAAAAAAATTCTGGCCCGTTTCCCGATAGAACGGCGCTTTCTGAAACACAACCGCCGCGACGATGTCGTCGCGTATCTCCACGAATGGGCCGCGATGCTTGAGGAGGAATGGCTGGAAACGATCCATCTGCCTGTGCTCAACGCAGCAGTTTACGCCTGATTCCCGCCCTTCAATTAAAAAACAGATGCCATATCTTGAAGATATGGCATCTGTTTTTTAATTGAAGGCGTCCTCGATATGCTTCACCTGCATCAGTTCATTTTGAATCGTCACGGCAACGATGTCGAAGCGAACATCATGGTGCCAGTCCTTCGCGTAAATGTAGTGCTCGGCGGCCCGCTTGATGAGCCGGGCCTTGCCCCACGAGACAAATTCCTCCGGATTGCCAAAGCTCAGGTTCGTGCGGGTTTTCACCTCCACAAACAGAAGTAATTTGTCCTTCCGGGCAATGAGGTCTATCTCCGACTGCTGGTAGCGGAAGTTTCGCTCCAGAATCTGAAAGCCTTTACCCGCCAGGTAAGTGGCGGCGTGCTCTTCGCCTTTTTTGCCGGTTTCGTTATGCTGTGCCATCGGGTTTGTTCCTGATTTTGTCGCTTATGCCGGGGCTGAAATGCCCGTGTACAGGTAAGACGAAACGATGGGCAAAAAGGAACGAAAACCCCGCAGATTTGCGTTTTCAATGGAAGCACGTGTACGAAATGAATCAGATACTGAATAAACAGGTACAGTTCAGAAACTTAGGTTTGGTTAACTACAAAACAACCTGGGACCAGCAGGAAAGCCTGCTGGCCGAGATTGTGACCATCAAAACGGCCAACCGCAGCCGCCCCGCCGGTGAATGGCAGCCCACCCCGAACTACCTGCTGTTTTGTGAACACCCGCCCGTTTATACGCTCGGCAAAAGCGGCAGGGAAAGCCATCTGCTGGCTAACGACGAGTTCCTGAAAACCATCGGCGCGACGTATTACAAAATCAACCGGGGCGGAGACATTACCTTCCACGGGCCGGGGCAGCTGGTGGGGTATCCGATTCTGGACCTGGACAATTTCTTTACCGACATTCACAAGTACATGCGGCTGCTGGAAGAGGCCATCATCCGGACGCTGGCCGGATACGGGCTGGATGCCGGGCGGATCGATGGACTGACCGGGGTCTGGCTCGACCATGCGGAGCAGCAAAATCCCCGTAAAATCTGCGCCTTGGGTGTAAAAGCGAGCCGTTGGGTAACGATGCACGGCTTTGCGCTGAACGTCAATACGGATTTGAGTTATTTCAATCATATCGTTCCGTGCGGAATTGCCGATAAGGCCGTTACCTCGCTGGAACAGGAACTGGGCCGACCGGTGCCGCTGGACGAAGTGGCCGCTTCCCTGCGGCGTCACCTGGCCGACTTGTTCGAAATGAACCTGGTGGGATCAATTACGGATTAAAAATTACGAATTACGTCTTTCAGGGTTCACGTACGTAATTCGCAATTCGTGATTCATAATTATTCAAACGAGCTAGTTGAATGAAAAAAGATATTCCATTTTTGCCGGTCGAAGGCGTGCAGGTAGTGATTGCACGCGAACGGAACGAACTGAACCAGTACGACTGGAAAGTATTTATCATTAACCAGAATACAGTTCCGATTACCAACGTCTTCGTGACATCGAAAGGCTACGGTTTCCGGGATGACGAAAAACAGGAGACGTCTACGCTCCGGCACTATTTCACCGAACTGAAACCGGGCGAACACCAGGGCATCGAAACCATCATGCCGGACGTGTTCCACCTGAACAATGAGTATTGGGTAAGCTATTTTATTGACGGTCAAATCTTTGATAAAAAGTTTATCTTCGTGCCCGACAGCATCACCGAACAGAATCTGGTGACCATCGCCGAACTGGGTCTGGAAGGCATCCTGCACGAATAATTTTGTCAGTGCGCAGTGGAAAGCAGAGTTTAACGACGATGGCTCCGCTTTGTCCGGCGATGTCAACGCTTTACTCCTGCCTGCCCATGATACCTGCTACCCGCCGTAAACTTAAGAACACCCTTTTTCTCGACCTGAAAACCGTAGCCGCCACGGCGAAGTTTAACCAGCTGAACCCGCGTCTGCAACGGCAGTGGGAACAGAAAATCAGTCATTTCCGGAAAGAAGAAAACTGGTCGATTCAGGAGTGGTACGACAACCGGGCTTCGTTCTTTGCGGAATACGGCCGCATCATCGGAGCCGGAATCGGGGCCCTGTACTGGGATGAGAACGAAGTGCCGCACCTGCGCGTAAAAACGCTGTTCAACGACGAGGAACGACCCCTGTTGCAGCAACTGGTTCAGGTGATGGAACGCTATCCGGCCGACGAACTGAGTCTGTGCGCGCACAATGGCAAGGAATTCGATTTTCCGTATTTGTGCCGACGGCTGCTCATCAACGGACTGCCGCTGCCGCAAACCCTGCAGCTGGCGGGACGGAAACCGTGGGAGAACCCGCACCAGGACACGCTGGAGCGCTGGCGCTTCGGGGATGCCCGGCACTACGTTCCGCTGGAGGTGCTGGCCGCTTTGCTGGACGTGCCCGGTGAGCCGGCCGAGATTACCGGGGAGGAAGTGAGCCGGCTGTATTATCAGGAAAACGACTTGCCAAAAATACGGCGCTACGCCCAGCAGAACATCGCCACACTGGTACAGGTCTACCTGCGGCTGACCGGCGAGGCGGGCATCGAACCAGAACACATAACATTAGTTGATTAGCCATACGTCCGGCGGCAGCGCCTGACCGGATGTTTAGAAAAATATATGAGAAATAACCGAAATAAATCCCGCGAGAGCCACACCCAGAAACGGCGGGGCGGTTCGCAGGGACGACAGGCCGAATCGGCACTTTCGTTTCTGGACGAACTGAAAAATGACCTGGCCGCTTTCTTTGAAATCAACAGCGAAGAGGCTTACGCGCAGACGGACGTACTCGAACACTTCGATGTGTACGACCGGAAAATGAAACTGATTGTCCACGGTCTGCTCGGCGAGCTGACCGACGACGGACAACTGACGCGCCACCCCGATGGCCGGTTCCAGTTTAACCCGCAGGACCGGAGCGTTGAAGGCCGCGTGGATCACGTAAATCCCCGTTTTGCCTTTATCATTACGGGCGACGGAGACCGGGAAACGGACATTTATGTCAGCACCGACGACCTGAACGGAGCCATCGACGGCGACCGCGTCAAAGTGGTGCGCTTCAGCGACTCCTCAAACCGGGGCCGGCGGATTGAAGGCAAGGTCACGGAAGTTCTGGAGCGCGGCCGGGCCGAACTGGTGGGCCGTATCGACGTCTGGTCGACATACGGGCAGGTCATTCCCGACAGTAAGAAGCTGTACGAAGAAATCTACATTCCGAAAGATAAGCTGGCCGGGGCGCAGGATGGCGATAAGGTTATTATCCGCCTGACCCGTTTTCCGGATGGGCGCCACCGTCCGGAAGGAGAAGTGCTGACGGTGCTTGGCCAGGCCGGAAACAACAATACGGAGATGCACGCCATTCTGGCGGAATTTGGGCTACCCGTGCAGTTCCCGGAAGCCGTTGAAGCCGAATCCAATAAGATTTCGACCAAAATCACCAAGAAGGAAATTGCCAAACGGCGCGACTTCCGGGAGATTACGACCTTCACGATCGACCCGGTAGATGCCAAGGACTTCGACGATGCGCTGTCGATCCGGACGCTGGAGAACGGGAACTACGAAGTGGGCGTGCACATCGCCGACGTGACGCACTACATCCTGCCCGGCACCGCCCTTGAAGAAGAAGCGTATCGCCGCGGAACGTCGGTCTACCTCGTGGACCGCACGGTGCCGATGCTGCCCGAAAAGCTGTCCAACGTCCTGTGTTCGCTTCGGCCGCACGAGGATAAGCTGACCTTTTCGGCCGTCTTTGAACTGACGCCCGAAGGCAAGGTTCAGAACGAGTGGTTTGGCCGGACCGTCATCCACTCCGACCGCCGTTTTACGTACGAAGAAGCGCAGGAAATTCTGGACGCCGGGCATGGCGAGTTTGCGGAAGAACTGCAGACGCTGAACCGGATTGCCCTGATTTTTAAGGAAGAACGGTTCCGGAAAGGCGCCATTAACTTCGAAACCGTGGAGGTCAAGTTCAAACTGGACGAGAACGGAGCCCCGCTGCATGTTTACCAGAAAGTCCGGAAGGATGCGCACAAGCTCATCGAAGAGTTTATGCTGCTGGCAAACAAGCGCGTGGCTGAGTTTGTGCACAACCTGCGCCGCGGCGACCATCCGAACGTCATGGTTTACCGGATTCACGAAGCGCCCGACACCGACAAACTCGCCACCTTTGCGACTTTCGCCGGAAAGCTGGGCTACCGGATGAAGGTGGACGAAAAGGAGCTATCGAAGTCGTACAATAGCCTGATGGACGCCATCGAAGGGCAGCCGGAACAGAACGTTCTGCAGCAGCTCGCCATCCGGACGATGGCCAAGGCCCGTTACAGTACCGACGATCTCGGTCACTTTGGACTGGCCTTCCGGCGGTATTCGCACTTCACGTCGCCCATTCGCCGGTATCCGGACATGATGGCGCACCGACTGCTGCAGCATTACCTCGACGGCGGCAAGTCCGTCGAACGCGAGCAGTACGAGGGAATGTGCAAATACTCCTCCGACCGCGAACGGCTGGCGACCGAAGCCGAGCGGGCATCCATCAAGTACAAGCAGGTGGAATTTATGGCCCGCATGGACAAGGAGCGCGTGTTTGAAGGTATTATCACCGGCGTAACCGACTTTGGCATTTTCGTCGAGATCACGGAAACGAGCGCCGAGGGGCTGGTCCGCATGACCGATCTGGGCGATGACTTCTACGAATACGACAAGGAAAATTACCGCCTGATTGGCCGTCGGAACAAGAAAATCTATGCCTTCGGGGATGCGGTTTCGGTCCGGGTGAAAGAAGCCAACATGGCCCGCCGCAGCCTGGATCTCTGGCTGGTGGAAGACCGGGGTCCGTTGAACGAAGCCCGCGGGGCACGCCGGGCTGGTCGCGGCGAACGCAGCCGCGACGAGCGCAGCGAACGGTCACGCGACAGTTCGCGCGGCCGCAGCCGGAAGGAAGCGGTTCCCGCCCCGCCAAAACGGAGAACGCGACGGTAACGAATAGGTAAAAAAAGAGGGGGTACGACCTGCAGGTCGTGCCCCCTCTTTGAGTAAGCAGATCCGGTTACTTCATGGCAATCAGGCGAACCGGCTCCTGTTTGGCCGTGCTCAGGCTCAGTTTCTTCACTTCTTTGCTGGTACCGTTGTTGATTTCGACCGTGTAGGTGCCGTCGGTCAGTTCGGTTACGTCGAAGCGGGTATGAACGATGGTCTTTTTCTTACTGATCCGCTGTATCGCCAGAACTTCGCCTTTTTCGGAAAGCAGGCGTACGTTGGCGGTGGAACCTTCGTTTTTGTCGATGATGACGTTGATTTTGTGGGCGTCTTTGCTCGGATAAACGGCGGTTTTCATGGCCGGTTTCTCCGGATTGGTCGTGTTTGTGTTATCGTTGGCGACTGAAACAGTGACCGAAGCGAAAGCAAGGGCGAGAGAAGCGATGAGCGTTTTCATGGTGTATTTGTTGTTTACTGTTCGTTAAAGTTGTGTTCTGATTTGTTGTTTACCGGGTGTTTGTCCCGTTTTGTTGATTCAAAGATAGGGTAAGTTTATAGTACCTTGCTATGCATAGTACTTTAGCGGTTGAAATAAATAGGCGAGTGGTAAGTATCCGGGATGAATTGCGGACGACCGGGCAAGGTGGGTACGGCTTTTTTGTTATTTTTGAGGCATGACCCAAACGACGATGAGTCCGACGACGTTTCTTGATGCGCTTCATCAGGAAATTCAGCAGACGAAATACGGCCTTCACCCGGCAGAATTATACGATCCGATTCGCTACATCATGAACCTCGGCGGCAAGCGCATGCGTCCGCTCATGACCCTTATGGCCGCTTATCTGTTTGAGGATAACTGGCAAAAGGCCCTGCGCCCGGCCGTAGCGGTAGAGGTGTTCCATAATTTTACCCTGATGCACGACGACATTATGGACCAGGCTCCTCTGCGCCGCGGCCAGCCGACCGTGCATGAAAAGTGGAACCACAACATTGCCATCCTGTCGGGCGACGTCATGCTCGTGAACGCCTACGAACTGCTGCTGGACGTTGAGACGCCGCACATCAAGCGGGTGCTGGCCCGTTTCAACCGCACGGCCGCGGAGGTCTGCGAAGGCCAGCAGCTCGACATGAATTTTGAGACCCGCTGGGATGTCTGCGAGGACGAATACCTCGAAATGATCAAGCTCAAAACCTCCGTGTTGCTGGGCTTTGCGCTGGAACTGGGTGGAATCATCGCCGGAGCCGACGAAGAAACCACCCATCTGCTTTACGAGGGCGGCGTCAACATCGGGCTTGGTTTTCAGTTAAAGGACGATCTGCTGGATGTCTACGGCGACCCCGCCAAATTTGGCAAACAGGTGGGCGGCGACATTATTTCCAACAAAAAGACGTTCCTGCTGATCGAGGCATTACAACAGGCAGCCGGTCCGCTGCGCGACGAACTAACGGGCTGGATTGCCCGTACCGAGTTTGACAAGGCCGAAAAAGTGCAGGCCGTCACCCGGATTTACGACCAGCTGGGTATCCGGCAGCTGACCGAACAGCGCATCAATAATTATTTCGCCAAAGGCTTTCAGAATCTGGAGCAGATCGCCGTAGACCCGGCCCGCAAAGCCCTCTTACTGGATTTTGCCGAGCAACTGATCGGACGGGAAAGTTAATCAACCATGAGCATCACCCTCGCTATCATCGTCATTACCGTACTGGTTAGTGTATACGGTTTCAGTAATCAGTCCTTTCTGGACACGATGGTCCTCAATCCTCCGCGGGTTTTCCGTGGACAGTGGTACCGGCTCATCACGTCGGGGTTTGTCCATGCCGACATGGGGCACCTGATTTTCAATATGATCAGCCTTTATTTCTTCGGTCGGCTGATTGAAATGATTTTCAACGCGCTCTTCGGCACGTCGGGGCCAATCTGGCTGCTGGGCTTTTACCTGCTGTCGATTGTGGTGGCCAATCTGCCTTCGCTGTTCCGGCACCGCAACCACTCTTCCTACAATTCGCTGGGGGCTTCGGGCGGCGTGTCGGCTCTGCTATTCTCGGCCATTCTGTTTCAGCCGCTGAACCCCATCTGCGTTTTTCTGGCGATTTGTATTCCCGGCTTTATCTTCGCGGCCATCTACATGGCATATTCGTTTTACGGTTCGCGGACCAACATGGGGTACATCAACCACGACGCCCACCTGTACGGAGCTTTGTTCGGTGTCGCTTTCATGGTGGTGGTCTACCCGCCGGTTATCTCACTTTTTGTTGATCAGATTGCAAGCTGGCGTCTTTTCTGAGCCATGTTCCAATTACTGAACCAGCCGTATCCGCTTGAAGAAAACCCCTGGGTCCGACTGCGCAGGACGGCATTAATCGGTTTGTTTGTCGGCCTGTTTCTCCTCATTTTTCAGCCTTTCGGGCTACAGCTCTGGCGAACCGATTATAAAGCAGCCAAGATTCTGGGTTTTGGTGTCATTACGGCGGTTATGACGGCCGGAAGCTATTTTGTCCCGGCCTGGATATGGCCCGCGCAGTTTCGGGAGGAGCGCTGGACGGTCGGCCGGGAAATCTTCTGGGTGACAACCAACATCATGCTCATTGCGCTCGCCAACCAGCTTTATCTGAACTGGCTGATCGGCAAATATACCCATCCCTTCGGCTGGCTGGGAACCATACTGGTCACCTACCTGATCGGTGTCTTTCCCACCGGTGCCAGCGTGATTGCCAACTACATCATTCGGCTCAAACGGTATGCGGGCGAAGCGGCCACGGTGCCTGTTCACGCGGTGCACCCGGTCGCCGAGCAGCAGACCCGGCCGCTGACGCTGACCGCGGAGAACGGAAAGGACACCCTTAGCCTGCCTCCCGCCTGTCTGCTGTACATTGAATCGAGCGACAACTATTCGACGGTGGTTTATCTGAAGGAAGATAAACTGGCAAAAACCTTACTCCGGAGCAGCCTGAGCCGTCTGGAGGGGCAAATCAACGAGCCGGATATTGTGCGCTGCCACCGTTCTTACCTGGTGAATCTGGAACTGGTCGAAAAAGTGACGGGCAACGCCCAGGGCTACAAACTGCATCTGCTCGACGGGCAGGCCCAGGTGCCGGTTGCCCGGCGCTACAACGAGAGCCTGATTGCCCGACTGAAGGAATTGTCCTGATTGGTTGCAAAGAAAAAGGCCGACACCCAAGCTGGGCGTCGGCCTTTTTGTATGAATGGCTCTGTTACCGCCAATCCGGATTTTCGCCGTCTGCAATCAACTGCGTCCGGTTCTGACCGGTGACATCCATAGCCCAAATCGTCCGTGCACCCGTTCCAGTAGCGCTGATGTAAGTGAAGATGATGCGGGCACCGTTCGGGGAGAAGCGAGGCTCCAGATCATTGAAACCTTTTGGTTTGCCACCGCCTTGACCGCCGCCACCACCGCCCTGCTGCGGATTTGAGACGTTAAGCAACGAACTGGAATTGATGTCAAAAAGAAAAATGCTGGCGTTTTCCTGGAGACCAAGAGGCTGGCTGGTTTGGAGGTTTTCTGTATCGTACGAAAACATAACGGTCCGTCCATTCAGCGAGAACACGGGGTTGCTAATCCGTCCGCCCGGTCTTCTGCCGAAAAGCGGCCGCTGGTTATACCCGGCACCTTCCGGCGTGTACAACCAGATTTCGTTGTCGTAGAAATCGGCGGTTATCACCCGGGCGACAATCCGGTTGCCCTGCTCGGTCCAGTCGCAACCGGCGAAGAAGCGTCCGTCCGGAGCGGTCACGACCGTCCGGAAGCCCTCGCCAAACGTTCCGGTTGCGCTAACGATATAAAGCCGGTTATTGCTCGGGTAGAGGATTTGCGTGCCGTCCGGCGACCAGCAGAACGAAAGCTCCGTGGTTGGGGCGACGCTGGTAATCGGCGTGCCGGTGATGCGGCGGGCATTGCTGCCGTCCCGGTTCATGACGTAAATATGCGGGTCGCCTTCCCGGTTGGAAATAAAGGCAATCCGTTCACCGTTCGGACTGACGATGGGTCGCCAGTTTCCGCCCACATCGGTAAGCTGGATGTTATCGGTGCCGGCATTCGAGGCAAAAATCTGGAATTGACCGTTCACCCGGCGGGCAAAAACGTACTGCAGGTCCGGGAAAGCCCGGGTGCGGAACGACCAGAGCGGGCTGCTGGTGGGGTCGTTGGTGCCGTCGTTTGCCAGCACCTGCCAGTAGTAAGTGGTTGCGTACCGCAGACCCGTTACTTCCAGCGAATCGGCAGCCGTAGTATAGGATGTAGGCTGAGTATCCCCTTCACGAATTAGGTTTATGGTATACGTCAGGGTATCCCGGTTAGGGTCCGTGGCTTTCCACTTTAGCTTGACCTTGGTGCCTGATGTATCTGAACCCAGCGCAGGAGCCACAAGCGTCGGCGCGTTGGGTGGCCGGTTCTGGCTGCGGTCGGTCTTCAGATTGAGCGTGATGACCGCGACGCGCTCGGCTTCGACCTCCACCGTAATAAACTCGGTGCTGTAACCCGGCAGGCTGGCCTGAACCGTATACCGTCCGGCCGCAATGGTATCGAAACGGAAAGTACCGGTACTGTCTGTTTCCACGGTGCGTCCGGTAGGGCTTAAACGCACGCTAACACCTTTGGCCGGCAGGCGGGTCTGATCAAACTGAACTTTTCCCCGAACGGCACTGTAGATTACCGGTTCAACGGAAAAATCCTCGTTACATCCCCACAATCCCGTCAGCACCGCCGCCAACAGAAGAAAATAAGTAAAGAAGGGTTTCATTAATTCGAATAAGTAATGGTAAAAGAAAGACTGACTCGTTGGTAGATTACTTCGCCTTTTTCAGACTGGAAGCCCGGCGTCCGGACCGACTTATGTAGAGCGAAGCGCCCAGCGAGCCGCGCCAGTAATAATCGTAATACCGGCCGATTACGCGTCCGTCCAGCTTGTCCGTCAGCGGCTGATGGAATTCGGCCGTGGCGCGGAGCCCGATGACGTTATTGAGCGAGTATTCGGCACCAACTCCGCCGCTGACTTTCCAGAATCGTTCCCCGAGGAAACTGATGGGCCGTTCGCCGCGCATACTCACGACCCCCGCCCCGGCGTAGAACAGCGGCGTAACGCGCCGGAAAGCCTGCGGCCGGTAAATCAGGTTTGCTTCCAGCGTGGAGATGGACTGCCGAAAGCGCCCCTCACTTCCCATCGAGCCTAGTCCGGCATTGACCTGCAGACCAAATGAGGGCGTGACGTAAAGTTCGCCGGTCAGGCCATACCCCGTCTGGTTACCCTGGGTGAGATAGTCGCCCTGGTAGCGCAGAGCCGACACGTAGGGTTGGAGCGTAATGCGGGAGGGATCGACCACGTCGCGGCCACCGTAGATATCGGTTTCGCTCATGACGGATTTCTCCGTATCGAATTCCGCCAGCGCTTCCTGAGCGGCTTTCGCCTGCTTTTCATCCACTGTCCACAGGTTGTCGCGGATGCCTTCGAGGATCAGGGAATGGACGGCTTTCTCGATGGCTTCCGTTACCGCCATTTGCGACGGTTCAGTGGTAGAGTATCCGGTTTCCGCTTCCAGCAGGCGTTTGAAGCGCACAAATCGGAAGACGTTGGCACCTACCGTCTGCGAGAAGAGTGTTTTGGAGGTATAAACCGTTTTTAGAATTTTTCCGGATTTGGTGGCTACCGCCCGGAGGTAGACCGTTACGCGGTCCTGCCGATACTGGGCAGACGCGCCCGTGCCGAAGTAGCGCAGGCCCGCTCCGCCCGTAATGATATTGGCGTCGTAGGAGACAATGCCGCCTTCGAGAATAATACCGGCAAACAGCAGCGGGGGAAGCAGTTCGGCTTCGTTTTTATACTGAGCCATGCTGGACCGGACGATCTTCCGTTCGTTCAGCAGGTTACTGACGTTTTCGCGTTCGATGGGAACAAACCAGCCGCTTTCCTCCAAGGCTTTCAGCAGGATATTAGTGGCCCCCTGCGTGACGGCGGTAGACCAGTTGGCGCCCGTTTCCGAAGGACGATACTGGCCTGTCTGGTCACGGAACTTGTAAACGGCGGCGACCACTTTCTCCCGGGGAAGCGGGAGTTTGCGCAATTCGCTGGTAACGGCCGTTTCTTCACCAAGGCGGGCGGGCTGGGGCCGGGTGGGCTGGTTAAAATAGGCAGCGCAACCCTCCAGCAGAACGGCGGCAGCGACCACCCCCAGCACTGCTGCGGCTCTTTGAAAATATTGAATCATTTTAGGTAATCGAAGCAAGTTAAGTAGTCAATCCGGAGACTGATCGCCTGTCAGAAATAAGGTACGGTGATGGTTGTTTCGCCGCCGCTGCCGTCCACAATTCGAATGAGAACCCCTTCTGCCGCATTGGAAACGGTAACCTGAAGGTCTCCATACTGAAAGGTGCCTTCCTGTAGGCCATTTTCACCAAACTGGCTGTCGAGGAGGTCCCGGCTGATCCGGTTCAGAATCTGACGCTGCAGGTTTGTCGAGAAATCTTCCAGAGGAGTCGTTGACTGGCGACCCAAAGAACCGCCCTGACCGGTGGTCTGACTGGCCGGGTCTTTATAGGTGTCCTGAGCTGTTGCCCCGCTGAGCATCCACTGATAGTTAAAGGTATTGCCGCCAAAAGCCGGGTTCAGGGGCCGGTAAACCAGTTGTTGGGCACGGGAAGAAAAGCCCGCGAGCAGTACAAGCGCACAAAAGAGTAATCGTTTTCTCATAATCCTAACAGTGTGTAATCCGTAATCTAAACATGAAGAGCTAAAATATTCCGGTTCCTGACTGGTCCGCACTATTCATCTGGGCCTGAATTTCCTGATAGTTCGCTACATATTGCGTGACTACCTCGACGGCGTTGGTCGCCAGGGCTTCGATAATATCCAGGCGCGCCTGCAAAAACTGCTGCCAGAGCAGCTGGTCATTTATAGTGATGGTGACAATGGTGGTTCCCACGTTGGGCGTCGGAACTTCCTCGATGGTAATTAGAAATTCTTCCTGGTTGAACACGTCCGGTCTTCGGGCGCCGGTTTCTATCGAATCACCCGGAAGCTCAGTGGCTACCGGAACCGAGGTGGCTGACCATTGCCGGTAGAAGGTTTCGTAAAAATCCCGCCCGATCTTGGTTCGGGTATTATCCAGAATGAGGCTGGAGTTTCCGTCTTCCACCAGAGTCCCTTCCTTGAGCGTGCCGTTCATCTCCTCATCACTTAGTGTAGTGAGGTCCTGCGCCTGAATTGATCCGAAAAGGCAGATGAAAAAAAGCCCAAGGATTATGCGTAAACGGCTCATACAGGCCATCATTTAACGGTGTAGAAAAGGACGTAAAGAGAAAAGACTTCATCAGTCAACCAGACTGATCCGGATAATTGCATTATTGTAAGCCAATTTGCTGTTAAAATAAGGGATATATTAACAAGTTGACCTACGTTCTCCCTAATTTTTAGTTGACCATTTATTTAACGTAGGAACATGCAGTAGAAAAATAAAACCCGGCGCCTTCCGATTCGGGCGCCGGGTATAGGGATTGAGTTGTACCGATCAGGGTAAATTATTCTGCATGACGGTAGCAGTGTTGAGTGAACCCACCTGGGCAACGTCGACAAAACCGCCAACGCCCGTTTGATCAACGGTTGCCAGATTCAGTAAGCCAACCGTTTGCAGCACAGAGGCCTCATGGGCGTCGCCAGTCTGGGTAATTACCGCTTCGCTGCCGCCGGAAAGCAGCGTTTGGGTGATAGAAGCCAGGTTCTCATCACCATCCTGCACAACAATAGCTCCGTTGATGCCGCTCAGCAGATCCTGGCTGATGGTAGCCGTATTGCTGTTGCCGGTCTGCTCAATTCCTGCCAGGTTGAAGGCGCTCAGCAGAGACTGCGAAATAGAGGCGGAGTTGTTATCTCCTTCCTGGATTATGCTGGCAGTATTTCCAATGGTCAGGCCGCTCTGCACAATCAAAGCCGCGTTGTCGGTACCGCCCTGAACGATGGCTGCGGTGTTACCGGCGCTGAACAGGGTTTGAGAAATAACTGCTTCGTTGTCGGTACCTTCCTGGATAATGATGGCGGTATTGTCGCCAGACAAGGCTCCCTGCTCAATGTAAGCCAGGTTACCAAATCCGGCCTGACCGATGTACGCGTCGTTGCCGGTGCCCGCCTGGTCGATGAGCGCAAAGTTGCCCAGGCCCAGAAGCTGCTCGATCGTCGCCGTACCGTCGTCGCCGCTCTGGTCGATTTCGGCTTCGTTCAGGCCGGAGAGGAACAGTTGGGTGATGGTGCCGGTATTGCCGTCGCCGGATTGCGAGATGGTCGCGAGGTTGGCGCCGCTCAGGAAGTCCTGCGTGACGTAGGCGTCGTTATCATCCCCGGACTGATCAACAACCGCCGTGTTGAAGGCGCTGAAGCCATCCTGCGTGATGCTGGCGTAGTTGCGGTCTCCCGATTGAGAGATATCCGCCACGTTCAGGATGCTGAAGCCGGACTGCGACAGGTCGATATCGTTGTCATTACCCGCCTGATCGATGTACAGCTGATTTGCGGCGCTGAAGGTAGACTGGACGATTTCAAGGTTGTTGCCGTCTCCCGACTGGGTGATGGAGGCCAGGTTGAGCAGGGAAATATCCTGCGTCACGGTGGCGGTATTGTCACTGCCGGACTGGTCAATCAGCACCGTTCCGAACGCAGTCGCGGCGGTCTGGGTGACATTAGCGGTGTTGTTAGTACTGCTTTGGATTATTTCGATCAGGTTTTCGTCGCCTTCCTGACTTACGTTGACAGTATGGTCACTACCGGTCTGGTTGACCACGGTCGTGTTCGTTTGAGCGTAAGCGGTCACCATCATAAGGAGAGCCGCCCCGGTGAATATTAGTTTTTTCATAAAAAGAGGTTTTGAACAGAGAAGTATAGACGGATATAGAGCAATCAGTCACTCCAGCAAGGCGGGAAGGGCATTTAAGTAGCTTAGCGGATGGGGCGTGTGACGCGGCATCCGGCTATGTGCTGGAGCGATTAAGGAGTACCGGTTTGCGTAACGATGATGGGAACGCCCATTCCGTTCATTTCGATCGTCATGTTGACCCCGCCATTCTGACCGACCGTTATGTCGTTGCCGTTGCCATTCTGAACCAAGGTAAGCGCATTGTCGGCATTGGTCTGGGTGATGGCGGCCATGTTGGCAAACCCATTCTGCTGAACCTCAAGGGAGTTGTCCAGGGTTTCGTTCTGGGTGACGGAGGCATTGTTTGCATCCCCGTTCTGGGTGATAACCACGGAGGTGTTGTCCAGAATAGAAGTCTGCAGCAGGTTGATGACATTGCCGCCGCCATTCTGACTGATGAACGCTTCGTTGGTTCCAAAAACCGCCAGCTGGGTCAAAACGGCCAGGTTGCCCCCACCGCTTTGCAGGATGGTAGCATCGTTGACTCCGAAAAGGCCGCTCTGCTGAAGAATGGCGGTATTCGCCCCATATTGGGTAATGGTGCTGTTGTTTCCGTTGATAACACCCGACTGGCTGACGTTTGCATTATTGTCGCTGCCGTACTGGTCGATTTCAGTCCGGCTGTAACCAACAGAACCGGATTGCCAGACAAAGGCGCGGTTGCGGTCTCCGTTCTGAGCGACGTCCGCGATGCTTCCGCCGAAAGCGTCCTGAACAATATCAATACTATTATCAAAGCCGACCTGAGAAAGATAGGTAGCGTTGTAAAATCCGGCCTGCAGGATATTGGTGTAGTTATTGCCGCCGACCTGCATCTGCGTTGCCACGTTACCAGCATTGTACTGGTTGACATTGCTCCGGTTGTCGTCTCCGGCCTGATGCAGGGTAGCCGTATTGGTTTGGGCAAAAGAAGCCGCCATTGAAAACAGTGTAATTCCGGTAAGGAGTACTTTTTTCACGTTACTATTACGTTTTTGGACAGAGATGTGAGAATGAAGTATACCGGTTTGGGCTTGCGCCTCTGTTTACTGGCTGAACTAAACACTTGTTTCCAAGGGCGGCACTGTTCGAAATGGCAGAAATGGAAGAATCCGGGCAACATTCGCTGCCCGGACCCTGGCCAGTTCCTACTAGGGAACGTTATTCTGATTAACAATCGCCGTGTTGAAGTCGCCAACCTGATCCAGTTGAACCAGACCTGCAACGCCGGTTTGCGTTACATTCAGGAAGTTGAAGAAACCATCCTGCAGAACGAAGCTGTTGGTAACGCCGGTGGTGACGTTTTCATCGCCGTCCTGCGTGATATAGCCTTCGTTCAGACCGCCTGTCTGGAGCAGAGCCGTAGCGTTCAGGTCGCCCGTCTGGCTGATCTCAGCGTAGCTGGCGAGGTCATCCTGCTGAAGAACGCCTGCGTAGTTGAAATCGCCGGTTTGTTCAACCAGAGCTACGGAGCCGATAGCGCCGAACTGATAAACTTCGGCAAAGTTAACATCGCCAAGCTGAGAAACCAGAGCCGTTGCCCCAATCGTCAGGAAGTCTGACTGGTCGATAACGGCGGTGTTGGTTTCGCCTTGCTGACCAATAGCGGCGAAGTTGTTCGGACCTGCGTCGGCTTCCTGGAAGATGAACGCCCAGTTGTCAACACCATCCTGGAAGACACCAGCGTACTGCGGACCGAAAACGCTGTTCTGAGAGATGTAAGCCCAGTTGATTTCGCCCGTCTGCTCTACTTCGGCCACGTTGCCATCGCCGTTCTGGAAGATCTGGGTCAGGTCATTGAAGCTGTTCGTCTGAGTGACAAAGGCAGCGTTGCCAGCCGAGGTGAAACCTGCATCCGTACCATTTTGCTCGATTTCCACCACGCTCAGGACGGCGCCGTCTGTGGTGCTTCCAATCGTACCGCGCTGGTTTACATCAGCCGAGTTGCCCGTTCCGGTCTGCGTAACAATGGTCGTGGCGGCGATAGTGAAGAAGTCCGACTGGTCGACGATGGCCGAGTTACCGGTTCCGTCCTGAAGGATGTCGATCAGGTTGCCGGGGCCGGCCTGTTCGTTCTGCAGGGCAGTCGCTTCGTTGCTGGTGCCGTACTGCGTAATAATGATCTCCTGGGAGAACGTGCTGGTCTGCTCGGTAATAGCCGTGTTGTCGTCGCCGTCCTGCAGAATGTCAACAAACTGGTCGTTGCCGTCCTGGCCTACGGCAACCGTGTTGCCTTCGCCGGTTTGTGAGATGACCGCAGTGTTGGTTTGAGCGTAGGCCGTAGCCATTGCCAGGAAAAGAGCACCCGTTAAAAGTACCTTCTTCATTGAGGTAGAAAATTAAGGTTGAACAGAGAAGTATAAAATAAAAAAGAAAAAGCAAAAGTAAGGGTTAAGGAGCCGAATCGGCTCCTTAACCCTTATCCCTTATGAATTAGGGATTGTTGTTCTGCATGATCGTAGCCGAGTTGTTATTGCCGATCTGGTCAACAACCACCAGACCCGCCGTGCCCGTCTGGGTCAACATCAGCGTATTGTCATTGCCGTACTGCTGAATGTTCGGAACGAGAAGGGGCAGGCCGCTAACCGCATTGTGGAAATCACCTTCCTGTACGATGGTCGCGCTGTTGCCGGAGCCCGTCTGTTCTACACCCGTGAAGTTGTTGTTACCCGTCTGGGTGATGCTGACGAAGTTGTCAAAACCATCGTATTGACCTACGCCCGCCGTGTTGTTGTTGCCGGTCTGCGTGATCGTCGCTTCACTGTCGATGGCGCCGTACTGCCAGATCAGGCCGAAGTTGTCGTTGCCATCCTGAGTGATGGTAGCAGTTGCGTTGATGGTGAAGAAGTCCGACTGGTCGATGTACGCCTGGTTGCCGTCGCCCATCTGATTGATGGTAGCGTAGTTATCCGGACCGGCGTTGTCTTGCTGCTTAATCTGCGCGTAGTTGTCGATGCCATCCTGATTGATGGTGGCTACCTGCGGACCGAAAACGCTGTTCTGGAGGATCTCCGCGTAGTTGTCTGCACCCGTCTGATTGATGTACGCAAAGTTGTCTTCACCGACCTGGTCGATCACGGCTTCATCGCCGCTGCTCAGGTACTGATTGATCTCCGCGTAGTTGCCATTGCCTACGCCATTCTGCGTGATGGTGGCTTCGCTGCCGATGGCTCCGTCCACTACACCAACGGCTCCGGCCTGGTCGATATAGGCCTCGTCGCTCGTACCGGTTTGGGTAATGGTAGCCGTTGACCCAATCGTGAAGAAGTCAGATTGATCCGCAAACGCAAAGTTCTCGGAGCCGCTCTGGGTGATGGTAATCAGGTTGCTCGGACCAGCCTGTTCGTTCTGATAAGCAAACGCGTCGTTGTCCGAACCAGACTGGGTGATCGCAATTTCCTGGCCAAAAACGCTGATCTGCTCCGTGGTAGCGCTGTTGTCCGACCCTGACTGGTCGATCGTAACCAGCTGGTCGCTTCCGGTCTGCAACACGTCTACCGCGTGGCCCGTTCCGGACTGGGAGATGGTTGCCGTGTTGGTTTGGGCATAAGTGGTGGCAGTAATCGCCAACAGGACTGCTCCTGTAAGGAATAGTCTTTTCATAAGTAAATAGTTTAATTGGACAGAGAAAAATGTATAAGCAAAAATTTCATAACCTTGAGGATGCCGACAGGCACCAAAGCGTTTCAGGCAAGAATAATTTACGTTTTCTTCCTGAACCATTCATACTCCTCAACCAAACTGCGATCACTTGTCACAAGCTCCACTAACAGTTCAATACTGCGGGTATTCTACACTTTAAACTTACGTTGTAACAGCGCCGATCAAAGAACCAGATCAGCGGAAACTGACTCGGAATAAGTCAAGGTTCCTGGGGGGATGATAATCTCCAGCTAATCTGCAATTGCATATTCCATTGCAGGCGGTCGGCTGAAAACTAGAGCCATATAAATCGTTACGGTGATAAAACTCTTGAAGCAAAAGTAGTGCACAGGCACGTATGTACATCTACCGTTTAATAAACAAAAACCGCCGTTGAATCAACAGCGCTCCAGGGATAATTCAGACAACTGACTGGAGGATGCACGCATTTTTATTTTACAAGCTAATTTGAGATTCCACAACTTCGTGAAGCACTATCGGGCTGTAAACAACGCGCTTGTTTTCGACACTTCAAAGAAAATTTATAATTTTTTTGTGCCGATTTATTAAACGATGAGACTATTTGAAAAAGTCCTGAGGATCAGGCATTTTCTCGATCAGCTGGCGCAGATAGGTGACATCGATGGAGGAGAGGTCCAGCGCACGCGCACGGTGAAGGCTCGCCCAGGCCTTGGAATAATCAGACTGAAGGTAGTGTGCCCAGGACAGGTAACTGAACGTATTGGCGTAACTGGGGTCGAGGCTGGCCGAGCGATCGAGCCAGGAGATAGCCTCGTTCAGCAGGTCCTTTTCCTGCTTTTCTTCGAACAGCTTTAGCTGAACCGTAGCCAGGTCGGTAATCAGGACGGCGTTGGTATCAACCACGTCAATGCCTTTTTTCAGCAAATGAATAGCTTCCGGCAACTGGCCGCGCTGGTAGGTGACCACTCCCAGGCCCCAGAATGAATCCGCATTCCGGGGGTTGAGGATGTAGGCCAGGTTGAATCGATAGGTGGCCGTATCGAGCTTGCCCTCCGCCAGATAGTCCCAGCCCCGGGCGGCAAAGAACTGGCTGGCTTCCTCGCGGCTGCTAAAATTCTGGTCACAATCGCTCAGAAAGCGGATTTCCCATTCGATATGGTCGGGAGATTTGGGTCCTTCGCCGAAGAGCGGGAGCATCCGTAGTTCTTCAAACGTCTTCGCTGGCGCGGCCATTTCAGGAATGGATTCCCGCACGGGCCGGACACCACCCGTATCAACGGGCCGGGCTGAAGTCAGCATATTTACTGGCTGTGCTGAGGCGAGCAGCGGCAGCCAGACCAATAAAATACTCAACCACTTTACAGCGTCTCGCTTGTTCATAGACCGGTTCTTTGTCCGCTGTGCAGACAGACTGATTAAGAACGCACAGGGCCGCCAAATTAGTACATCTTCCGTTACAAAACGTTACTTTCGGCCTCTGGTCCCGGATGATTTTCGCCCGGTACTCCGGCTGCCCGAGCGCGCGCCCGAACGTCCGGACGGAGCCCCGCCCGTCCGCGGCTTGCCTTTGGCACCCGGCTTCTTCGCCGGCGGAACGTTTTTCTTCTCGTGGAAAGCCCCTTTGAACGTCGGGTCTTCTTTCTTGCGCTGGCTGTCGACTTCCCGAAGCATGGCCTGGCTTTCGTCAAACGGCGTTTCGGTCACCTCCAGGTCGGCGGGCAGCGGTTCCCGCGGGATGGTCTGCTTGATGATGCCCTCAATCTTTTTGATATGGTACTCTTCGGCCATCGTTACGAAGGTAATCGCTTCGCCGGTGCGGTTGGCCCGTCCCGTCCGGCCGATGCGGTGGACGTAATCTTCGTAGATGAGCGGCACATCGAAGTTGATCACGTGGCTGACCAGCTCGACGTCGATTCCCCGGGCGACGACATCCGTGGCGACCAGAACGCGCACGTTGCCTTCCCGAAACGCTTCCATGGAGTTGATCCGGACATTTTGCCCTTTGTTGGCGTGCAGCACCCGAATCTGCCCCTCCTCTACTACCTTTCGTTCCAGAAATTTAAAGACGTTTTCGGCCGTTTCTTTGGACCGCACAAAAACGATTACCCGGTTGAACGTCCCGGCATCGGACAGCAGGCCCGCCAGCAGGTTGATCTTGGTTTTCAGGTTCGGAACCTCGTAGATTTTCTGACTGACCATATCGGCCGTCGAAGCCTGGGGCGTGACTTCCACCCGGGTCGGAAACTCCAGAAACTCGTGGGAAAGCTCCTCCACTTTGGCCGGGAAGGTGGCCGAAAACAGCAGATTTTGCCGTTTCAGGGGGATCACCTCCAGAATCCGGCGAATCTGCGGCATAAAGCCCATGTCCATCATCTTGTCGGCCTCGTCGAGCACCATCGTCGTGAGCTGTTTGGTCACCAGCTCGCCCTTCAGGTAAAGGTCCAGAAAGCGGCCCGGCGTCGACACAACGAGGTCTACGCCCTGCTGAATGGCTTCAATCTGGGTTTTGGGCCCCAGGCCGCCGTACAGGGCGACGTGCCGAATATCCGTGTATTTGCCCAGTTCGGCCACGGCGGCGGCGATCTGCATCACGAGTTCGCGTGTGGGGGCCAGAATGAGCGCGCGGGGATGCTGACCCTGCGCGTATTTGATTTTCATCAGCAGCGGCAGTAGGTAGGCCGCCGTTTTGCCCGTGCCGGTCTGGGCAATGCCGAGCAGATCGTGCCCGGCCATCACCAGCGGAATGGCTTTCTGCTGAATGGGCGTCGGGTGTTCGTAACCCGTTTCCCCGACCGCATTCAGCAACTGCCGGTTCAGCTTGAAATCCTCAAAGGATGTAATTTCCATAGTGCAAAGGTACGTCTGAACCTGGATTACACAGATTAAAGGATTAATTATGATGTTTTTGCCCCGATTAGCGCCTTCAGGTGCCTTTTTGAATGGCTTGATTCCGATTCTGGCCGGGCTACTCAAACAGGAGGCTCACCAGCTCCGCTACGCAGGCGGGCTTATCCTGCCCGTCTACCTCGAAGACGCACTCGGTAATGGCCCGGACACCGTTGGAGCCTTCGTCGCTGTCCGCCGTTCCGGGGTGCTGCGGTTCGACATGGTGCAGCCAGGCTTTCATCCGCAGCCGGCTGCCCGCGGGAACGGGGTTGGTAAAGCGAACTTTATTCGTCCCGTAATTGACGGCCATCCTCACCGAATCGACCCGGAAAATTTCATTCAATAGCTTAGGAGCCAGCGAAAGGGTCAGAAAGCCGTGCGCAATGGGCGCCTTGAAGGGCGACTCGCGGGCGGCCCGTTCGGGGTCGGTATGAATCCACTGGCGGTCGCCGGTTGCCTCGGCAAATTGATTGATCATTTCCTGGGTGATGGTGAGCCAGTCGCTGGTGCCCAGTTCCCGGCCTTTGTGTTCCGTCAAATCAGCCAGCGTTGCGAAGGTCTGCATGGTGTGAATCCGGTTTTTGAATCGCGGTTGTCGAAATGTGTCCGAAATAGGATAACAACTCCGTCATGGCCGACAGGTTCAGAAAATTCTTTCCCAGCAGCTGCTCGTCGCTCACCTGCTCGTGGCCCCAGGTGATCTCGTACGGAATATGAACGGCCTGGCCGCCAATGTGAATAACCGGCAGAACGTCCGATTTTAGCGAATTTCCGATCATCAGAAACTCCTCGGGGCGGATGGCATAACGGCTTAAAAGCCGCTGGTAGGTCGGCTCGTTTTTTTCGCTCACGATTTCCACGTGCGAAAAAAAAGGGCCCAGCCCGGAGCGGGCAATTTTGCTTTCCTGATCGAACAAATCGCCTTTGGTCAGCACCATCAGTTCGTAATGGCCGTGCAGGGTTTCGAGCGTCTCCCGAACGCCCGGCAGCAGTTCAATCGGGTAGTGGATGAGTTCCTTGCCGGTATCAATAATCTGCTGAATTTCGTGGCCCGTCACTTCGCCGCCGGTTAGCTCGATGGCCGTTTCGATCATCGACAGCATGTAACCTTTGGCACCGTACCCAAAAATCCTGAGGTTTCTGATCTGGGCATGGTAGAAGTGCCGGGAAATCGTTTCGGCATCCGTATGGGCGGCCAGGATGGCATGAATGCGCTTTTCGACGTTGATGTAATTGGGCTCGTTGACCCAGAGCGTGTCGTCGGCGTCGAAGGCGATGAGTTTCAGATTGGCTACGTTCATGGTAAGCTGGTTTCTCGCAGATTTTCGCGGATTATAAGACGCAGATTAGCGCAGCAATGAAATCTTTCGATTTTCTGCTAAAATCAGCGCAAATCTGTGAGAAATAATCGAGCGCGTCGTTTAAAAAATTGTTTTTATCTTTCCAGACAACCAACTCCTAGCCCACATCCATGAGTCAGCTTTCTTTTCTATGCGTATCTACCTACTTCAAAGGCGAGGCATTTCTGCGGGCCTGCAAGGAGCTCGGCAATACGGTTTACCTGCTTACGGTCGAAAAACTGGCGAATAGCCCGTGGCCGTTCGAGGCGATTGACGAAGTGTTTTACCTCCCTTCCGAAGCCAATACAAGCGAAAATCTGGACCGGATGGTGGTTGGATTTGCTCACCTTCTGCGTTCGAGAAAGATTGACCGGGTGGTGGCCCTGGATGATTTTGATGTCGAAAAAGCGGCGCTGCTCCGGGAAACCTTCCGGCTGCCGGGCATGGGACAGACAACGGCGCGGTACTTTCGGGACAAACTGGCCATGCGGACCCGGGCTACTGCCGCGGGCATTCGCTGTCCGGCCTTCAGCAGCCTGTTCCACGACCAGAGCATTACGGACTTTCTGAACGCCACCCACGGACCCTGGCTCATCAAGCCCCGGTCGGAGGCGTCCACCACCGGAATCAAGAAGGTTCATTCACTGGATGAAGCCTGGGAGGTGATTCACGGGCTGGGCGACAGCCGGCACCAGTTTCTGATCGAACAGTTCAAGCCGGGGCGGGTCTTTCACGTCGATGCGCTGTCGGTGGAAAAGAAACCCGTCTTTGCGCGCGTCAGCCAGTACCTGGCGACGCCGATGGAGGTGGCGCATGGCGGCGGAGTGTTCCGGACGGCTGTTCTGCCCTTCGACGACCCCGAAACCGCGGCGTTAAAAAAGCTCAACGAAGCCGTGCTGGATGCGTTTGGATTGCAGTTCAGCGCCTCGCATTCGGAATACATCCACTGTCACGACGACGGGCAGTATTATTTTCTGGAAACTTCGTCCCGCGTCGGCGGCGCGCACATCGCGGAGATGGTGGAAGCCTCCTCGGGCATCAGTCTGTGGCGGGAATGGGCCCGGCTCGAAACGGCGATGGCGCTGAATCTGCCCTACGTGGTGCCGCCGGACCAGAAAGCCTATGCCGGGCTGATTGTCTCGCTGGCCCGCCAGCAGTGGCCGGACCTGTCCGTTTTTTCGGACAACGAAATCGAATGGCGCATCAATAAAGAATACCACGTCGGACTTATCGTCAAATCGCCGGACCGGGACCGGGTGCTGGAACTGCTCGACCAGTACATGCACCGGATTTATGACGAATTTCACGCCTCCGCCCCCGTACCGGATAAACCTACCAACTAACCCAGCCGTATGCGCCGTATTGCCGCTTTTTGCCTGTTTCTGTTCAGTTTCAACGGGTTCGCCCAAAACACGTTCATCTCCGATAGTCTGGATGCCTACATCACCCGCGAAATGCAGCGCCAGGGCGTACCGGGCGTGGCGGTGGCGGTCGTCAAGGACGGAAAAGTGGTGGTGCTGAAAGGGTATGGCGTCCGGGACATCACCCGACCGCAGGAGAAGGTGGACGAAAATACCCTGTTTCAGATTGCTTCGAATACCAAGGCGTTCACGGGCACGGCTCTGGCCCTGCTGGAGTCGCAGAAACGGTTGTCGCTGGACGATAAAGTGACCCAATACCTGAAAGACTTCAAACTGCTGAACCCGCTGGCGGCGGGGGAGGCCTCCATCCGGGATATGCTGAGCCACCGGAGCGGGTTCGAGACGTTTCAGGGCGATTTCCTGAACTGGAACAGCAATCTGTCGCGCAGGGACATCATCGCCCGAATGGGACGTCTGCAGCCGACCTACAGTCTACGGGCCAAATACGGGTACTGCAATTCCTGTTTTCTGACGGCGGGCGAAGTCATCCCCGTCGTGACGGACACGAGTTGGGACGCCTACCTGCAAACCCATTTTTTCCGGCCGCTGCAAATGACCCGGACGTCCACCACCACGGCGGCGCTCCGGGCCGAGTCGAACCGGTACCGGCCACATACCCTGTCCGACGGCAAACTGGTCGCCATCGAGTATGCCAACACGGACAACATCGGTCCGGCGGGCTCGATCAATTCGAGTGTGAAAGACCTGGCCAACTGGGTCCTGATGCAGCTCGACAGCGGGCGGTTTGCCGGTCGGCGGGTCGTGCCTTTTTCGGTGATTCAGAAAACCCGCTCGTCGAATACGGTCGTGGGCGACATTCAGTCACGGCTGTTTCCGAGTTCGCATTTTCAGACCTACGGCCTGGGCTGGTTCATGAATGACTACAACGGCAAAAAGCTCATCCACCACAGCGGCGGCTCCAACGGCTGCGTCACCAATACGTATCTTGTTCCGGAACTGAATCTGGGCGTCGTCGTGCTGACGAACACCGACCACAACAGCCTGTACGAAATGCTCTGCCGACAGGTCATTGACGCCTACATGGGCCTGCCATACCGCAATTATAGCCAGATTGCCTGGCAAAGCGGGCGGGCTTCGGAAGAAAAAGCGCTGGCCGAGCTGCGCGAAAAACGGGCCCAAGCCCGCCGCAGCTCCGGCCCGACACTGCCCCTGAAAGCGTTCACCGGGGCTTTCCGCAATGATTTCTACGGCAACCTGACCATCCGGGAGGAGAAGGGTCGGCTCAATATGTATCTGACGCATCACCCGCAGGTGGTCGGGCGCCTGGAGCATTTGAAAGACAATACGTTTCTGTGTACTTACTCCGACCCCGTCATGGGCGTGAAGGAACTGCCGTTCGAGGTGACGGGCAATGAGGTGAAAGCGATTACAGTTTCCGTCAACGACTTTATTGATTTCAAAACCTACCGGTTCGCCCGGGTGCCGTAACGGGCGGTCATTAGGCTTCCACCAGCTCCTGTTTAGGTTTCCGGGGAACCGGAAGGCTGCGGAGCTGTTGAATAGCCTGCAAATCCGCCACGTTTTCGTCCTTCAGTTTCAGCGCGTCCCGGTTCCGAATCACCCAGTCGGCCAGTTGTTTGACCGTGGAAAGATACAGGTTCACGGTATAGGCCGATTTTCCGGAATCCTGCAGAAACACCATGTACCGGCTGACCGATTCGCCCGAAAAAAGGGCTTTCCGGCCGGCCGCCTGTTCCCGCTGCAGGTAGCGGAAAAACGCTTTGAGCGACTTGATGTAATTGACTTTGGAGTTCGTTCCCTGCAGGTGCGTGGCTTCTTCGATGTATTTGTTGATGAGGTTCAGCGCAACCGGAGCGACGGCTTTGGAGGCGTTCGGGTCCGGAATCAGTTCCGGCTGGCCCTGCATCTGATAAAAAAGCAGAAACTTGCGGAGGGGCGAAACCAGATTGCCCGGTTTTCCGGCCGAATAGATAGCCAGCGTATCGCGGTCGGGACGAAGACGATGCTCCAGGCAATAGTCTACATAACGACGGGCGATGCGGGGGTAGTTGCCCGGCCTGGGCAGCCAGTCTTCAAAAGCAGCAATCAGTTCGGTCACCGTCAGCAAACTTGTATTGGCTGCGGTGGCAACGAGCGGTTGAGGAGCGGATTTCTTCGACACAAACTTTCGCACAATGGGTACTAAACTATCGCAATTCTCATTAAAAGACGCGATTGAAGCAAGTTTTTGCAAAGATTAACCCGCCAAACCTACGTTTCCGGTCCCATTTCAATGCCAATGGAGCGCATGAGCTGCGTGGCGTTAAAGCTCCGGCATACCCCCGGCTGCAGCGTGTAGTCGAAGTGAAGCTGGCCGTCCACCACGTCCGAGTGAAAGCTGTAATTTTCGATAAACGGGTGGGTTTCTGCCAGATCGCCCAATTCGACGTCGTGCGTGGAGACAAACCCGGACGCCGTGGTGCCATGTAACTGCATGATGAGCGCCCGCGCGCCCCGGTGCCGGTCGGCCGAATTGGTGCCCTTCAGGATTTCGTCCAGAAAATACAGCACCGGAATCCCGCTTGTCTGCCGGGTCCGTTCAATGAGCGCTTTCAGGCGTTTGAGTTCGGCGTAAAAAGACGACGTACTTTCTTCCAGCGAGTCCTGCGTGCGCATGCTGGTGAAGAGTTGTACGGGCGAGCAGGCAAAGCGTTCGGCTGCGACCACGGCCCCGCAAAGCGCCAGCACGGTATTCGTGGCGACGGTACGCAGAAAGGTGCTTTTGCCGGACATATTCGAGCCGGTAATCAGAATGGTCCGGCCATTGCCTTCCAGCTGCAGAGAGTTCGGAACGCCGCGGTCGGGTCGCAGCAGGGGATGGCGGGCCTGCGTGAAGGCCAGACGGAGGCCGTCTTCCTGCACGGTCGGCGTGGCGTAAGCCGGATGTGCATAGGCAAATCCGGCCAGACTGTTAAGGGCCTCCCACTCCGCCACCACGTCGAGCCAGTCGGCCAGATGGGGGCCAAACCGCCGCTTCCAGCGTTCCAGGGCCGACAGGTAATGAAGGTCCCAAAGCGAGATCAGACCGACAAACAGGAAAAAATATGGATTGCGCCGGAAGTTCAGGTTTTCTACCAGCCGACCGAGCTGCCCGATGGCGTCGGCCGCCGTGGTTTTGTCCGTTTCGAGCCGCCGGTGCAGCCGCCGCAGAATCGCCGCTTCGACGGGCAGGGCCGCAAGGTGTTTCAGCAAATCCCGGTACGTCCGGAGCGACTGGCTGATTTCGTACGTCTGTTCACTGATTTCTTTAGCCTGCTTCGCCACCTGGCTTAGCACAAAGGCGTGGATGAGCAGCGCCGTGGTGACGCCCCAGCCGGGCATCTGGCCGTTCAGCCAGATGCCGATCAACACCAGCGTGAGCGAGGGCAAGAGCCAGCGGAGCAGACTCAGATAAGCAGGAACCGGCTCCTCGGTCGGGGTTTTAGCCCAGATTTTCAGCGTCTTGGTGGACTGCCCGACGGCGGGACTCAGGTAGGCAAGGGCTTCAAAATCCTGTCGCCAGTCGAGCTGAGGGCGTAGTTCGGTTGCGGCGGCCTGCCGGAGCACGATTTCGGCCTCAGGAGCGGCATAAAGCAGGTAAGCCGCCAGCTTGCGGTGGCCTTCGTGGGTATGGGTTCGGTTCAGAAGGCGGAAGAGCGAGTGGTTGCCGAAAACGTCGAGGTCGGCGGCGTAGGGGTGTTCGGGCTCAACAAATTCCTGTCCGGTTTCGGGGCGGGAGAAGCGGCGTTCGAGCCGGGCCGCTTCGTCTGCGTTGAGGTGAGCCAGCCAGCGAAAGCGGTCCCGTTCGCGGCCGATCCGCTGGTGCATTTTCAGCAAAACCAGAAAGCCGATGAGGCCGGCGACGCCAACGCCCAGCCCGATATTCGTCTCGTTCTGTTTAAAAAGAAGATAAACGGCAAGCGCCGCGAGCAGAAACCAGCCCAGGCGGAGGATGGCAAACCGGTTGTACCGGCTCTGGGCCTCGCTTTGCTTCTGGGTGAACTCCTGCTGGCGGTGGGCGAAGGTTTCCTGCATCCGGACTATTCCTTACACTGCGGACAAACGCCCTGAATGAGCAGGTTGGTTTCCTTGCGCTGATACCCGTTCGGCAGGTCGATGGCCGGAATCAGCACGCTTTCCAGACAGGACGTCTGGCCGCACGCTTCGCATTTGAAATGAACGTGGTCGTGGTTGTGTTCGGCATGGGCGCAGCTTTCCTTGCAAAGGGCGTATTTCAGACCCCCTTCGTCGTCGAGCACCTTGTGCAGAATGCCTTTGTCCACGAATGTTTTCAGCGTCCGGTAAATCGTTACCCGGTCGAAATTGTCTTTCAGCCGGTCTTCTATATCGTGATGCGCCAGCGCATAGCCCGATTCAAAAAACGTATCCAGCACTTCCTCCCGGCAACCCGTGTGCCGGAGCTGGAAATCGTCCAGGGTTTGTTTGACGGAAGAATTCATAAATAGAGTGCTTAAGGGGATAAGGGGTAAGTGCTTAAGGCGGTAAGTGCTCAAGACCGCCACTTACCGCCTTGAGCACTTGCCTCCTTACTGGCTTACCGACTGCTGTTCGAACTGTAATTTAACCAAATTCGCGTACAAACCGTCCTCAAGCAGGCTGAGTTCGTCGTGGGTGCCCGCTTCGGCGATTTGTCCGTCCCGAATGACGTAGATCGTGTCCACCTTGCGGATGGTCGCGAGGCGGTGTGCGATGATGATGGTCGTGCGGTCCTGCATCAGAATGTCCAGCGCATCCTGCACCAGCCGCTCGGACTCGGCGTCGAGCGAGCTTGTCGCTTCGTCCAGAATCAGAATGGCGGGGTCTTTCAGAATGGCGCGGGCAATGGCGATTCGCTGGCGCTGTCCGCCCGAAAGTTTCACGCCGCGTTCTCCCACGAGGGTCTGAAGTTTCTCCGGAAACGATTCGATGAACTCCAGGGCGTTCGCTTTCCGGGCGGCTTCCACGATTTCCGCTTCGGTCGCGCCGGGCTTCCCGTAGGCGATGTTTTCCAGAATCGTACCGCCAAAGAGCATCACTTCCTGCGGCACGACGGCGATGTTCTGCCGCAGGTGCGTAATGTTATACTCCCGGATGGCTTTGCCGTCGACCGTAATCGAGCCGCTGTTGGGCTGGTAATACCGGAGCAGGAGCTGCACGATGGTCGATTTACCGGCACCGCTCTGGCCGACCAGCGCAATTTTCCGCCCGGCGTCCACGTCGAGCGAAATGCCGCGCAGTACGGGCACGTCCGGACGGGCCGGGTACGAAAACTGCACGTCGCGGAAAGCAATGTGGCCGTTAACCGCCGGAAGTTGCACCGGAGCGCCTTTCACATCCACTTCTTCGGGTTCATCCAGAATCTCCAGAATCCGCTCGGAAGCCCCGATGGTCCGCTGCACCTGCGCGTACAGGTCGCCCATGCCGCCCACCGAACCGCCGATGAAACCGGTATAGAAAATAAACTCGATCAGGCCCGAAAGCGGCATTTCGCCCGAAATGACAAGGTTGCCGCCGTACCACATGATGCCGACAATGCCGCCAAACAGGGCGAAAATGATGAACGAAACAAAGGCGCCCCGGTAACGGACCGCCTGCAGCGCAATGCCGACGACCTTCTGCATGGCCGTGGTGTAGCGGTTGATTTCAAAACGTTCGGCCGTAAAAGCCTTCACGACGTTCGACGCCTGCAGGGTTTCTTCCACAATGACGTTCGCCGTGGCCAGTTCGTCCTGCACCTGCCGCGACATTTTGCGGATGTACCGACCGAAGACCAGCGCCGCAATGACCAGCAGCGGCACCGTGGCGAGCATGAACAGGGTCAGTTTCCAGGAAAGGTAGAAAATGATGGCCGTCCCGACGACCAGCGTCGCCACCTGCCGGAAGAGTTCGGCCAGGGTGATGCTCAGCACGTCCTGCAACTGCGACACGTCCGACGCAATGCGGCTGGTCAGCTCGCCAACGCGGTGTTTCTCGAAGAAAGTGACGGGCAGCGTAATGATTTTGCTGTAAACGGCCTTCCGCACGTCGGCCATGGCCCGTTCGCTGACCTGCGCAAAGAAATAAATCCGGAAAAAGGAAAAAATGGCCTGAATCACCAGAATGCCGACAAACAGAAGGGTGACCTGGTTGAGGCTCAGAGAAGACTGTCCGTTAATAACACTCGTGACCAGCCCAATGAGCTTGCCAAAGCTCAGCGTGGTGCCGGTCGAAAAAATCAGAAACAGGAAACCGATGGCAAAATAACCCCGGTAAGGCCGCACAAACGAAAAGATGCCCAGCGCCCGCCGCAGGCTATCTCTATTTACTTTCTTTTTATCCTCCGGGGCGACTTCCTCGCCCCTCCCTCGTTTTGCCATTCTATTGCTATTAAGTACTTTTTCGGCAAATCGCCACGCAGCGAACCGCCCAGCGACTCTGGTATTTATTAGTTTACTCCTCCCCCTGCCCGCGATACCCCGATTCTTCAAAGATTTGGCGGGCATTGGTATTGTTCATTAACGCCCGGATTTCCGGCTTTTTTTCGTCGTTATACTTGCCCACAATCCGCCAGCCCAGCCACCGGCCAATGGCGCCGGGAGCTTTCGGTCCCACTTCTGCCGTAAACGGGCGCTCGGTCAGGTAACGCTCTTTCACGCGGGGGTTGGTCTGGTACAGCAACTGATTGTCCAAAAAATGTGCCCAGACCAGATCCTGCGCAGCGTAGGTGCTGGTCAGTTGCCGGTCGGTATAGCCAAGCAGAAGACTATCAGGCGTTTCGGGAAGCATGGTTTTCGTAAAAACAAAGCCTTTTCCGTAATACACCATGTCGGCCAGTAAGGTTTGATCAGTCCGGTTCTCGGCATTGAACGGTTTGGAAAGCGCCAGCACTATGGCCGGGACGATGTATTCTTTCTGATACCGCCGGAGGATGTAGTTCGGCACGTCGGGCCGGTATTTGGCCTGCGGACCGGCAAACCAGTCGAGGCCGATGACCACCAGGCTGTCCGAAACCACCAGGTCCGGCCCCATAAAGCCGGTCACCATGCCCACCACCCGCGGCGGCCTGAACGACGGGAATTCTTTTTGGATGTTGCCGAACGCTTCGGAAAGCGGCCCGGCCAGATCTCCCAGCGTCCCAAAGGCCTCGTTAGTCTGCTGGTACAATAGGTTCAACTCCTTGTCGTTTACCCTTCTGGTTAGTTCGTTCACCAGCGCGGTATCCGCCACGGGATTTTCTACGTTGAAATAAACCCTGGCGGCGTTCTGGTGTCTAATCAGCCACTGGCGGACCTGCTCGCGGGATTTGACCTGAAACAGTTCTGCATCCGCACGTTGAATAAACACGGGAGGCTGTTCGTTGGAACAGGCATTGAGAATCAGTAAACTTACCAACAGAAAAACGACGTGCAGAACCTTCATTCGCAGCAGTAGGGGTTCTCTTTGAAACATACAAATTTATGAAAAAAGTTGCAGCCCTAAGCCTGATTCTTGGTTTGCTCGTCGGGATGGAGACAATGGCTCAGGTAACGGTACAGAAACGCCGTTCGAGCCCGCCGGTTGCCCAGCCGGAAACGCGCCCGGAAACGTCTTCCCGTCGTCGTTCCAACGTGGAAACGCCCCGAAACCGTACAGCGGACCGCGTTTTCCGACGGATTGAGGAAGAAGAAGGGCCGGACTATGCCCGCCCGACCAAACTCGTGGAGATGAGCATCCGCGTGGCGCCGTCCCTGATGCTGAATACGGCCGAAGGCACGGGCGATTACACCGGCTTCGCGCCCAACGGGGCTGGCGTCCGGATGAGCGTCGGCCCGACGCTGGATTATTTCTTCTTTAAGGACCGCTACGCCTTCAGTTCCGGGCTCTGGTACACCATCAAACGCTCGGCCTACCAGATTCCGGGCAGTTACGGAACGGGGCGCTGGATTCCGGGCGCTTCTCCGAAGGAGTCGGTGTATAACCTCCAGTACCTGCAGATTCCGGCTTCGGTGAAAATGTACGCCAACAACCTGTTTCCGGACCTGCGCCTCTACGTGCAGACGGGCGGCGTGCTGGACATTAAACTGGCCGAAAAACCGCAGAATATCGCTTTGAACCGCCTTTATCAGGTCGCCGAGCAGAACGGAGGCCGCCGCCAGTACAGCCGGGGCGACATTGGGCTGCTGCTGGGCGCGGGGGTACAGTACCGGCTCAACGGCTCGCAGGCCATCATCATGGGCGTCAGCTACCAGCGCGGCCTGACCGACGTAGCCCGCGGCCGCAATCTGGTCTCGTACAACCGGGTGGTGGCGCTGGAGGTGGGCTTGAAATTCTAAAATCAGTCTCGCAGATAGCCAAAATCGACCAGTTGGCGGTCCGGTTCCTGAATGGCAACGGTCCGCCCGCCGGTCAGGAGGTAAAGCTGATCGCTCAGGGCCAGCACATCCCGGTAGTAATGATCCGATAGCAGAATGCCTTTTTCCGTTTTAACCGACAGGAGAAACGCCCTCAGCCGTTCGACCAGCACGGGCGACAGGTTGGAAAAAGGCTCGTCGAGCAGCACGAACCGGCAGGGACTGGCCAGAATAAGCAGGGTCTCCCACAGCCGCCGCTGGCCGCCCGACAACCGACCGAAGGTTTGGCTGGTGGTGGGAAGAATGTCCGGGAAAAACAGCTCCAGGGATTCGAAAGAAGCGGCATAGAGCGAAAACGCCTGCCGGACCGTCATGCCCGCCGGAACGAAATGCTTCTGGGGCAGGTAAGCCACCAGCCCGGAATGCGGATAGGCCTTCTTCAGGTACTGACCATTAAGCCGGACCGATCGGTTTTCGGCGCTCCGCGACCCGAACATGACCTGCATCAGGCAGGACTTCCCCGCCCCATTCCGACCCAGCAAACCGGTGATCGCACCTGTTTCGAGGCGTACATAGATATTCTGCAAAATCTTCCGCCCTCCGTATTCGAGCCAGATGCTGTCCGCTTCCAGGATATTTTTCCTCATCAGTAGCCAGTGAAATGGATGAGCAGCAGGCAGACCAGCGCATCGGTGAGGGAGGCGCTCAGGTAAAGTTTTCCCTCCGAGAGACCAAGGTTCTGATAAAAAGTCAGGTGATTGCCGTTCAGCAGCCGGTGCAGGTAATAAATGATCAGCTGGAGCAGTATCCGGAGCCAGACGAAAGCCGTCAGGAAGAACTGGTAACTGTCCGGACTCTCGACCCGTGAGCGGCCAAGTGACCAGAGCAGGATGGAAACCGGGAGCGTTACCGGACAAAGTTGCCGGTAAAAGAACCCGATGGCGCGAAGTTGACGGACATCCATGCGGCCAAGCTAGGCAGAAAGAACTTTTGCCCAACGGAATTAACATACTTTAACAGCCCATTCGGGTAGATGAAAAGGCCATTGCCGTTCACGAAAAGGTGCGGGTGATTCGGCATCAGAAAGCGCTTTTGTCGTATTTTCCGGACAGCAACTTTTTGATTCATGAAACCCTGCCTTACTTTTCTCTTACTTCTTTTCCAGCTCAATGTTTTTGCTCAGGAAGCGTTCAAGCCATTCGAAGTGCAGACGCCCGCCGAGCCTAAAGGCGGTTTGGCGCTGCTGGAGCGATTTATCGACATCAACCGCCGCATGCCCTACAGCGCCGAAGTGGCCAAGGTCAAAGGCAGTGTTTTTGTGACGGGAATTGTCGGCATCGATGGCAAGATGACCAACGTGCGGGTCGCGCGGGGACTACAGCCGGCCTGCGACCGTGAAGCCGTGCGTTTACTCAGTCTGTTCAACGCATGGGAGCCGGCCCAGAAGGATGGGAAGCCCGTGCCGATGGAATTCACGTACGGCGTCCGTTTTGCGCCCACTCGCTCGGACTGCACGCCGGAAGGGATGACAACGTACTACGATGCCGAAGGACAGCAGGTATCGGACGAAGCCACCGCCCAGCTACGCCTGTTCATTCCCGTTGACTCGCTGGGCTACCCGACCGGCAATCCGGTGTTTACCCGAAAGAAAGGCGGCTCGTGGAAGACTGCCAATGAGCGGTTTGTGCTGAGCCGCAAAGACTACATCCGGTACAATTACGAAGACCCGGTTATGCCCGATTCGAGTCGTGTTCAGCGGCTGAGCATGCTGAACACGGGAAACCAGCTTCAGGGAAAAGTGTATACTTTTTACGAAAGCGGCCAGTTGTACTCGGAGGAAAGCTATGTCGATGGAAAAGCGGCCGGTACCGCCCTGTACTTTTATCCAAATGGAATGGTGCGGAAGGCCGAAGACCAGCTGGAACAGGGCGCTACCCGCGAATGGCTTTGGTATCCAAACGGCCAGCTCCGGCAGGTGGCCCTGCGCAGTTTTCACCCGAAGCCGTCGTTTGTGCTCCTGAATCTGTGGGAAGAAACGGGCAAACAGGTGGTCAAAGACGGAAACGGGGCTTGTCAGTTGACCGGCAGGCTGGGCGAACTCGGCTGGATTACTGAGACCGGGCACGTCGCCGAGGGATTGCGTGACAGTGTCTGGGCTGGTTTCACTGCGGGCGGAAAGCCGTTTTACCGGGAAGCCTGGGACAATGGCCGTTTTCTCAGCGGCGTTTCCTATGGCGCTAACGGAGATTCTCTGGTGTACAATGAGCCTGAGCAGCAGCCCGAATTTCAGGGAGGCCAACAGGCCATGTACCAGTTTATGTCCCAGACAATCCGTTATCCCGTCGAACTGGCGCGGAGTCGGACGGGGGGACGGGTGTTTGTCAGTTTTGTGGTCTGCACCGACGGGTCGCTCTGTGATTATGAAGTGCTCAGAGGCGCTCACCCGGTGCTGGATGAAGAAGCCGTCCGGGTGGTGAAGGCCATGAACGGCAAGTGGAAGCCCGGTTTTCGGCGTGGACGGCCGGTCAGAGTCAAATACAGTCTGCCTATTAACTTCGCGATTCAATAACAAAACCTCCCCGGTCGGCCGACCGGGGAGGTTTGTTTTATCCGATTTTGTCAAAACCGCAGTACGGCACCAGCACCGCCGGAATGCGGATGCTGCCGTCGGGCTGCTGGTTGTTTTCGAGGATCGACGCCACGATGCGCGGCAGCGCGAGCGCCGAGCCGTTGAGCGTGTGCAGAAGCTGGGTCCTTCCTTCGGCTTTGTACCGCAGTTTCAGGCGGTTGGCCTGATAGGTTTCGAAGTTGGACACCGAACTCACTTCCAGCCAGCGCTGCTGGGCTGCCGACCAGACTTCCATATCGTACGTCAGGGCCGACGTAAAGCCCATGTCGCCGCCGCAAAGCCGCAGGACGCGGTAGGGCAGTTCGAGCTTTTGCAGCAATCCCTGCACGTACCGGCTCATTTCCTCCAGCGCCGCGTACGATTCCTCCGGCTTGCGAATCTGCACGATCTCCACCTTGTCGAACTGGTGCAGCCGGTTGAGGCCGCGGACGTGCGCACCCCACGAGCCCGCTTCGCGCCGGAAGCAGGGCGTGTAGCCGACGTTCTTTACGGGCAGGTCGCTTTCGGCCAGAATCACATCGCGGTACAGGTTCGTGATGGGCACTTCTGCCGTCGGAATCAGGTACAGGTTGTCCTCTTTGGCGTAGTACATCTGTCCTTCCTTGTCCGGCAATTGCCCCGTTCCGAAACCCGACTCTTCGTTGATGACAATGGGCGGCTGAATCTCGAAGTATCCGGCTTCGAGAGCGTTGTCCAGAAAAAAGTTGATCAGTGCCCGTTGCAGCCGGGCGCCTTTGCCTTTGTAAACCGGGAAACCCGCGCCGGTAATCTTGACGCCGAGTTCGAAGTCGATGATGTCCAGCTTTTTGATCAATTCCCAGTGCGGCTGGGCTCCTTCCGGCAGGGTCGGGATGGCTCCGTTTTCGAGCACCACCTCGTTGTCTTCGGCCGAGCGGCCTTCCGGTACGCTGCTGTGGGGCAGGTTGGGCAGCGTCACCAGCACCTCCTGTACCTGTTTTTCAAGCGCTTTCAGGTCGTCTTCCAGTCCTTTGGAAACGACTTTCAGGTCGGCGGTTTCGGCTTTGGCCGTTTCGGCGGCTTCCTTCTGGCCGTTTTTCATCAGCGCCCCGATTTCTTTGGCTTTGGCGTTGGCGCGGGCCAGGACGTTGTCGAGTTCTTTCTGCGTTTCGCGGCGCTGCTGGTCAAGGTTCAGCACCTGATCAACGGCCGTTTCGGCATTGGCGAAGTTTCTCTTTCGAAGGCCCGCCAGGGTGAGGTCTCTGTTATCGCGGATGAAGGATAGTTGTAGCATAGCGTAGTTAAAAAGCCACTTGGTAGTGGCCATGTAGTTTCGCAAAATTATGAACCAGGAGTCAGGAGTTATGAATTCAAAGTTAGCGGTAAGATTTGCTTGGACTAACTCTTAATTCACAACTCTTAACTCATAATTATTTTACAGACTGAACAGCCCCGTGTTCAGCGCATTCAGCGCTTCGGCTTTGTAACGGGAGTGCAGCAGCAGCGAGATATTGTGCTCGGTTCCGCCGTAGGAGATCATCCGGACCGGAATATCCTTCAGCGCATTCAGCACCTGGGCGGCAATGCCCGGCATGTCGGCGCTGAAGTTGCCCACCACGCAGATAATCGTCTGGTCGTAATCCGGCTCTTCGAGGTCGCAGAACTGGCCCAGTTCCGCCTGAATGTCTTTCAGGTTCGACAGGTCGTCGATCGTAACCGAAACCGACACCTCCGAGGTGGCCAGCATATCGACCGGCGTTTTGTATTTCTCGAAAATTTCGAAAATCCGGCGCAGGAAGCCGTACGCATTCAGCATCCGCAGCGAGTGAATGTAGAGCGCCGTGATGCCGTCCTTGGCCGCTACGGCTTTGAACACCTGGTCGGAGGTCTTGTCGGCAATCAGCGTTCCCGGTGCCGAAGGGTCCATCGTATTTTTCAGCCGGACGGGCACGCCGTATTTGCGGGCGGGCGTGATGGTCGACGGGTGCAGGATTTTGGCCCCGAAATACGCCAGTTCAGCCGCTTCCTCGAAGGTCAGCTCCCGAATCGGGAACGTGTTTTTCACGATGCGCGGGTCGTTGTTGTGCATACCGTCGATGTCCGTCCAGATCTGGATTTCTTCAGCCCGGATGGCGCCGCCGATGAGCGAGGCCGTGTAGTCAGAACCACCACGCTTGAGGTTATCGACTTCTCCGCGCGGGTTGCGGCAGATAAAGCCCTGGGTCACGATGATGTGCTTGTCGAGGTGCGGCCGCAGCATTTCGCGCAGTTTCCGTTCGATATAATCCAGCTCCGGCTCGCCGTCCGTGTCGATCCGCATAAACTCCAGCGCGGGCAGCAGCAGCGACGAAACACCCTGTTCATCGAGGTAAGCCTGAAACATCTGCGTGCTCAGCAATTCGCCCTCAGCTACCAGTTCCTTTTCGTGTTTGAGTGTAAACGGTTTAATGCGGACCAGCGAACGGATGAACGAGAATTCGTTCTCGATGATCTGCTGCCCGCGGCTCAGTCCGGCTGACGATTTGTAAAGCTCGCGAATGAACGAATCGTAATGGGCCTTCAGGTGTTCGATTTTCTCGGTCGCCTCGTCGTCCTGACCGGCCTTCAGCGACTCGGCGATAGACAGCAGGGCGTTGGTTGTTCCCGACAGGGCAGACAGCACGACCATTTTCTGTCCGTTGTCTCCGGTAATCAGGTTGCGAATTGAGTGCATCCGCTCAGGCTTACCCACCGAGGTTCCGCCAAATTTCCAGACTTGCATTGTTTACAATAGTGAATTAGTGAATTGTGAATGGGCGGTTTGTTGACGATAACTCTGTTGAGTGATTGAGTGAATGAGTGAGTTGTGACGATACACGCCACTCAATCACTCATTCGCTCAATCAATATTTACTGTACACGAACTTCTGCAGTCCGAGCATTTTGATCGCGGTCATGGCGGCTTCGTCGCCTTTGTTGCCGTGTTTGCCGCCGGCGCGGTCGAGGGCCTGCTGCTGGTTGTTGGGGGTGAGGACGCCGAAAATGACGGGCTTGGCGGTCTTCAGCCCCACGTTGGTCAGGCCCTGGGCCACGGCGTGGTTGATGTAGTCGTTGTGCTTGGTTTCGCCCTGGATGACACAGCCGATGGCAATAACGGCGTCGATGTCGTCCCGCTGGGCAAACCACTGCGAAGCCAGCGTCAGTTCAAAACTGCCCGGGACGTTGCCCCGGAGGATGTTGCCGGGTTTGGCGCCGTACTGGATAAGCGTATCGTAGGCCCCTCTGGCCAGGGCTTCGGTCACTTCGGCATTCCATTCCGCCACGACGAGGGCGAAGCGCCGGTGGCTGATGTCCGGCAGGTTTTCGGTAGAAAATTCGCTAAGGTTTTTGAGTTCGGTTGCCATGGTTGTTTTTTTATGGTCGAATGGTTGAGCGGCTAAATGGTCAGCGTTGCCTCATACGTTTCGGTCCGTAAGTTTGACCGTTTAGCCTATACCCGTTGAACCATTCAAAAGCTGATCATAAAAAAAGGACAAAGCCCGCCGGCTTTGTCCTTCGTATGTTGCTTGCTGCTTCGATACGGTTACGACTCGCCGGCCATGCTTTCGAGCATGGATTTATATTTCTTGGCGGTCACCGCTTCGGCCGAAGTCGGGTACTTCTCCAGCAGCTGGTTGTAGGTCTCGATGGCTTCGCTGGTCTGCTTGTTCTGCTCGTACGCAACAGCCAGTTTCATCAGATAACCCGGTGTAAAGAACTTATTCGGCTGATAATCAGCGGCTTTTTTGTAGTAATCAATGGCTTCGCCGTAGGCTTTTTTCTCAGAGTACGCATCTCCGATGAGCGAGTAGGCGCGCGCCTGCACCAGCAGGTCGTCTGAGCTGAAGTTTTTCAGCTTCTCGATAGCCTCATCGAATTTACCCTGTTTCAGCAGAGCTACTCCGGCATAAAAGCTGGCCAGTTTCCCCGCCTTGGTCGCGCTGTAATCGTCAGCCACGGCCAGCAGACCCGGATTCGCTCCGTTGCCGCTCAGGGCTTTCTTCACAGAATCCGCTTCCCATTCGTGGACAGACGGATACATAACCGCCTGGGCTTCCTCATTCTGGCTGCTCAGGTAATAGCGATAGCCGAAATAGCCAACAATCGCCAGCACAATGGCCCCGACGATGCCCAGAACGACATTCCGGTTCTTTTCAAAGAAAAATTCGGCTTTGCCCAACTGATCCGCCAATGCGTCCGGATCTTCCAGAAACTCCAGCTTAGAGCCTGTGTTTTGCTTACTCATGTAAACTGACAAATTTGAGGTGCAAAATTACAAGATTATTGCATAGTAAAAAGAAAAAGCCGGACAAAGTTTTGAGTATTAGACGAGAGACAAGAGACAAGAGATGAGAGAAAAGAGATGAGAGGGGATAAGAGGAAAGAAACAAGAGACAAGGAAAGGGGGACCGGAGAAAAGAAAAGAGAGTGAGGCAGGACCGGAAGCCGGAATTGCACTCACTCTCTTTCTGACTGGAGTTTCTTTGTCCCTTGTCTATTGTCTAAACTCCCCTGTCTTTTCTCTAAACCAAAATCCCATTTATTCCATCAGGAACGGATAATCTTCCATGTAAACGTCCTTGAACGCTTCTTCGGCCGGCGGCAGGGGCGATTCTTCGGCGAACTTCACCGATTCGTCTACCTGGGCTTTGATCTTGCGGTCGATTTCGGCCAGTTCTTCTTCGGTCGCGATGTTGCGCTCCAGAATGCGGGCTTTGATGAGTTCGACCGGGTCACGCTGCTTGTACTGCTCAACCTCCTCTTTGGTGCGGTACTTCTGCGGGTCCGACATCGAGTGGCCCCGGTAGCGGTACGTCCGGAATTCGAGGAAGGTCGGGCCTTCTCCGGCGCGGGCACGGGCGGCGGCACGGCCGACGGCTTCGTGCACCGTTTCGACGTCCATGGCGTCAACCGGCTCAGAAGGCATGTCGTACGCTTCGCCGATGGTGTACAACTCCGTTACGTTCGACGTACGGGCCACGGACGTTCCCATGGCGTAGCCGTTGTTCTCCACCACGAAAATAACCGGCAGTTTCCAGGTCATGGCCATGTTGAAGGCTTCGTGCAGGGCACCCTGACGCACGGCTCCGTCTCCGAAGAAACAGATGCAGAGGTTCTGGGTTTTGTTGTATTTCTCCGCGAAAGCAATCCCGGCACCGAGGGGAATCTGGGCCCCAACGATTCCGTGGCCCCCTACGAAGTTGACGGATTTGTCGAATATGTGCATGGAACCGCCCTTGCCTTTCGACGAGCCCGTCTGCTTGGCAAACAGTTCGGCCATCACGGCCTTCGGGTCCGAGCCCAGCGCCAGCGGAATGCCGTGGTCGCGGTAGGCCGTAATCCATTTATCGTCTTTGGTCAGCGCCGTGTAGGCACCTGACGAGCAGGCTTCCTGACCGATGTATAGGTGGCAGAAACCACGAATCTTCTGCTGCCCGTACAGCTGACCGGCTTTTTCCTCAAACTTGCGTTGCAGCAGCATCGACTCGTACCAGTACAGGTAACGCTCTTTCGGATGGGTCGCTTTGGCGGCGGCCGGCGTTTGTTCCGCCTCGGCACCCCGCTTTGATTTTTCTTTTACTGCCATGTTCTTTGGTGAACGTAGAATAAGATAACCGACGGAAACGGAAATCGTTCACGTGCCGGGACGAACGAATCCAAAGCTTGTTACAACGAAAGGGTCTTTATCTTTGTTGCCACTAAGCACACGCCCGGACGCCGCCGCGAAATTACTGATTTCGTTGTTAACAACCATACCGATGCATTTGGAAAAAATGGCCCTGACCAGCTTCAAGAATTATGAGGACGCTAGTTTTCGCTTTAGTCCGCAATTGAACTGCATCATCGGGCCCAATGGCAGCGGCAAAACCAACCTGCTGGACGCCATTTATTTTCTGTCGCTGACCAAAAGTGCGTTTCACAACCAGGATGCCCTGAGCATTGAACACGAAGCGGATTTTTTCATTGTCGACGGTACGTTTCGCCACGACGACCGGGCTACGCAGATTACCATCAGCCTCCAGCGCGGCCAGCGCAAGGCCGTGCTGTCGGACAAAAAGCCTTACGAACGCATCAGCGAACACATCGGCCGCTTCCCGGTGGTGCTGCTGGCGCCCAACGATACGGACCTGGTGCGCGAACACAGCGAAGACCGCCGCCACTTTTTCGACGGCGTACTCTCGCAGCTCGACAACGATTACCTCCGCGACTACCTGACGTATCAGCACGTGCTGAAGCAGCGGAACGGCCTGCTGAAGATCTTTGCCGAACAGCGCTACCACGACGAGGACCTGCTCGAAACGTACAACGAACCGCTGCTCCAACTGGCCGAACGCATCCACCAGCGCCGCAAAACCTTTATCGCCGATTTTCTGCCCATTGTCCAGAAACATTACGCCTACCTGAGCGACGCCCGGGAAGCCGTGGACATCATTTATGAATCGGAGGTGGCCAACGAGGAGTTTGCCCAGGAGTTTCGCCGGAGCCGCCACAAGGACATTCAGCTACAGCGCACGACGAAAGGGGTACACAAAGACGATTACGTGTTCGAGGCCAATGGCGTGGCGCTCAAGAAATTTGGCTCGCAGGGCCAGCAGAAAACGTTTGTTATCGCCCTGAAGATGGCCCAGTTTGAGCAACTGTACGCCGAGAAAGGCATCAAGCCCATCCTGCTGCTGGACGATATTTTTGATAAACTCGACGACCGCCGCATCGCCAAGCTTATCGAACTGATGGAGCAGGGGGCCTTTGGTCAGATTTTCGTCACCGATGCCCGCCCCGAGCGAACGCAGGAACTGCTGGGGTCGGTGAAAACCGAAGTAGCCTATTTCCGAACGGAAGATAATTGATTGAGTGAATGAGTGATTGAGCGGTTGAGTGAAAGAGCTAGCATTCACCTGTCGTAGCCGTTTACTCAATCACTCATTCGCAATTCACTCAATCAAAAATCCACTCAATCGCTCATTCACAAATCACTCAATCAAAATCCACTCAATCACTCATTGAACCATGCTGCCAGCCTCTTACTGGGTCGAAAAGTACAACATGCAGCCGCATCCCGAGGGTGGCTATTTTACGGAAACTTACCGCGCCGAGGAAACCATTCCGCACGAAGCACTGCCGACCCGTTTTTCCGGCCCGCGCCGTTTTAGCACGGCCATTTATTTTCTGCTGGAGAGTCACCATGTTTCGGCCCTGCACCGCATCCAGGCGGACGAAGTCTGGCATTTTTACGCCGGTGGCCCGCTGAACGTGTACGTGATTACGCCTGAAGGAACGCTGGAAATTATTCGGCTGGGGAGCAATCCGGAGGCTGGCGAGGTGTTTCAGGCCGTGGTGCCTGCCGGATGCTGGTTCGGCTCCAGACCGGCCGAGGGAACCGACTATTCACTAGTGGGCTGCACCGTCGCCCCCGGCTTCGATTTCGCCGATTTCGAAATGGCCGACCGGACGACGATGCTGAATGAATTTCCGGAGCTGGAGGAAGTTGTCAGGGAGTTGACGAAGGAAGGGAATGAATAATGAAGGCTCCGCCTCTTTATCCGATTTGGATTGAGGCGGAGCCTTCATTATTCATTCCTTTACTCATTTCACTGAAACTTCACGTCTCCAAACTTCGAGACGATCCGCACTTTGGGGCCGGCGCCTTTACCGATCTGGCCGGTGTACTGCTTAGTGGTCCGGTAGTGGTAGTGTCGCTGGCCGGACTCATCGGTGTTGGGCTGCGTTTTCAGGATGATACGGCTGTTGTCGGACGGATAGCGAAAGTTGCCGTATTGCACCGTTACGTCGAAGTTACTATTTACGTTTTCGGCGACCGGTAGAACCACCGACGAGTAGTTAGCCAGGATATCCACCATCTCGGCGGAGCGGGGCAGTTGCTCGATCCGGAAGCCACCCGAGAACTCTAGTTTGACTTTACAGGTTTCCCGTAAGGTACCGATTCGGGCACCCGAGTAACCGATGTTAGCGTCAATTTTATTCACTTCGCCAATCTGCATCTTCCCGAATTTGTTGTTCAGAATGATGACGTTGGCTTTGTCGAGCACCAGTTTCGAATACTGAAAATCCAGCTTTCCGTTGTCCATTTCCCGGATTTCGCCGGCTCCAAACTGCACGTCGATGTCCACTTTGTCTCCTTTCAGGTCGGTGGCGTAAAAGTTGCCGAACTTGTTGACGACCGTCAGCGGCGCGTGGAAGCTGGGAATGCTGGTGTTGCCAAACTGGTTTTTGACGGACAGGGCGTTGTTTTTCGGCATGGAAATCGTGTAGTCGATCTGAATGCCGTTTTTATTTTCTTCTTTTTTGCCGTCTTTCCGCCAGACGTTGGTGGACCAGCTGTTGCCGTTGAAGTTGGTTTTATCGATAGACGTCCGAAGAAAGATCTGGTCGCCCTGGCGGCGCTCAATGATTTCGACGCCGTCGAGGTACTGCTGCGCCCGGTCGTCGCTGGTGGCGTTGGCCAGAATGGAGATGTCCACCCGGATTTCGTTGCGGTCCCAGAGGTTGACCTTCACGTGTCCGAACTGATTTTCGATATGCAGTTCGTTGCGGGCGTTGACGTCGTAAACCTTGACAACTGATTTCCGGCGTTCGGCCAGCACTTCGGGGTCTTTTGCCGTTGCCCAGGTCATCGACAGGAGGGAAAGCAAAAGGACATTATATAAGTTGATCCGTTTTCGGTTCATTGTTTTGTTGTTTAATTCGTTGAATGATCATCAGCTGCTGGTTGAGCAGGTCGATCTGGAGTTGCAGGTTCTGCACCATCGCCTGAATCAGCACTTCCTGATTGGGATTCTCGGGCAATTCTTTTCTCAGGTTTTTGTAACTGGCTTCCAGCTGGTTCAGCTCGGTGGAGAACTCCTGATAGAGCACTGGGTTGCTGGCGGTCAGGGTTTTGAGTTCAGCCCGTTTTTCGTCAATCAGCCGGGTATACTGAACAAACTCTCTGGCATGGGCTGGAGCCGCGGCCACCACATCGGGCTGCCGGGTAACCCCGTACTGGTTGTTAAAGTACAGGAAACCGCCCGCCAGTCCGACAATCACCGACACCGATGCCGCAATCTGCCACATCCGCCGGCGGTTGCCGAACGTGTTGTTCACCCATACCGAACCGGCCCAGCGCCGCTCGGGCTGGTGTCCCAGTTCCTGCGCGATGGAATCCCACAGGTCGGCACGGGGCTCAAACGTGTCGAAATCTTCCCGGTTGTCCCGGACGAAGCGTTCCAATTTGCTTTTCATAATTCGTTCAATGGCAATAGTGAATGGGCGAATAGCGAACAGGCGCTGCTTTGCTGGGAGGCAGAAACTGCGGAGCCTGTCCGCTATTCGCCCATTCACTATTCCTTTTTATTTCAATAATTCCAAAAGCCGCTTTTTTGCCCGCATGTACTGAGTCCGGGAGGTGGTCTCGCTGATGCCGAGGACAGCCCCGATTTCCTCATGATCGTAGCCCTCGAACAGGTACAGCGATAACACCACCCGGTATCCTTCTGGCAGGCTCTGCATGGCCCGGCGCACGCGGTCCACTTCGAGCTGGATGCCTTCTTCGTCAAACGGTTCCGAATCCGCCACGTCCGGGCCGTCGTCCTCGCCCAGCCGGTACGAGTCGATGTCCACCCATTGCACCCGGCGGCTGCGCAGGTGGTTGATGGACCGGTTGACGACGATCTGTTTCAGCCACGCCCCGAATGTCGATTGTGAACGAAATGTATGCAGGTTGCCAAAAGCGTCAATAAACGCCTCCTGCAGCACGTCTTCTGCCTCACCCACGTGGTTCAGAATGCGCAGACATACGTTAAACATGGCTTTAGAATAGTGCTTATACAACTCGTACTGCGCTTTCCGGTCACCCTGTTTGCAACGTTCTACCAGTTCGACATGGCGGTCAATGTAAACTTTTGTTTCCAAGCGGGCTGAGGAATCGGGTCGGCTTAAATTCATGGTAATGACACCGGTTAATTAGTACCTGTTGCATGCAGCCCGAAAAATTCTTTCAAAAAATATAATGAAAAAAGCCCCCGGCCGTTTAACGGCGTCAGGGGCGGACGAATGGAATGTCTGAACCTGGATTTCGCTGATTTATGGATTAACTGTGATGCTTCGCCTGAATCAGCCTGCGGTCAATCACTGACTCCTTAAATTTAGGCTCCACCTAAGAAGTTCTAAGGCTGCGAAGCATTCATAGTGAATCCTTTAATCGGCTGAATTCAGGTTCAGAACCGTTTTCTCGATAATGTCGCATGCCTGGTGCATCTGTTCTTCCGTAATCACCAGCGGCGGGGCGAAGCGGATTTTGTCGCCATGCGTGGGTTTGCAGAGCAGGCCGGCCTCTTTCAGCTGCATGCACAGTGCCCAGGCGGTTTCGGAGCCGTACTGCGGCAGGTTTTCGATCACGATGGCGTTCAGCAGACCTTTGCCGCGCACCAGCTTTACCAGAGGGGTTTTGTCGATCAGGGCGTTCATGCGGTCGCGGAAAAGTTGGCCCATGACTTCGGCGTTTTCGGCCAGTCCCTCGTCTTCCACCACCTGCAGGGCCGCCATCGTGACGGCGCAGGCCAGCGGATTGCCGCCGTAGGTCGAGCCGTGTTCGCCGGGGCGGATAGTAAGCATGATTTCGTCGCTGGCCAGCACGGCCGACACCGGCATCGTACCGCCCGAAAGCGCTTTGCCGAGGACCAGAATGTCCGGCTTGACGGCCTCGTGGTCACAGGCCAGCCGGCGGCCCGTCCGGCCGATGCCCGTCTGCACCTCGTCGGCAATGAACAGCACGTTGTACCGGGTACAAAGCTCCCGAACGCCGCGGAGGTAGCCCGCATCCGGCACGACTACGCCCGCTTCGCCCTGGATGGGCTCCACCATAAACCCGGCAATGTCCGGATCGGCTTTGAACGCTTCTTCCAGCGCGGAAAGGTCATTGTAAGGCACCAGCTGATAGCCCGGCAGCAGCGGACCGTAGTCGCTGGTTGAGGAGGGATCGGTCGAGGAGGAGATGGCGGCCATCGTCCGGCCCCAGAAGTTGCCAGTGGCGTAGACGGTCTTAGCCGCGTCCTGCGCAATGCCTTTCACCTTGTAAGCCCATTTGCGCGTTAGTTTCAGGGCCGTTTCGCCGCCTTCTGCGCCGGAGTTCATCATCAGCACCTTGTCGAAGCCGAAGTACTCACAGAGGTATTTTTCGCACTGGCCCAGAATATCGGTATGAAAGGCCCGGGAGGTGAGCGTCAGGCGCTGGGCCTGCCGGATCATGGCGTCCACGATGCGCGGATGGCAGTGGCCCTGGCTGACGGCACTGTAGGCCGATAAAAAGTCGTAATATTGCCGTCCTTCCACATCCCAGACAAAAATGCCCTGCCCGCGTTCGAGCACCACAGGAATCGGATGGTAGTTGTGGGCACCGTATTGCTCTTCGAGTTGGATAGCCCGCTGGGTAGCCGTAAGTGAGGTTAAACTTTCCATAAAAATAACGGATTCCGGTAAGGAAGGGGTTGATTTTTAGCAGGTTGATGATTATTTTTCAAGGTAAGTCCAAACCTGCAGACTCAACGGAAGGTTAGGCTCAAAAGTACAAATAGTTAAACAGTCGCCCAAATCATGCTTGAATTCCGCCGTAAGAAACGAAAGGTCCCGGGCCTCGAAGATGAGGACTATTACATCAGTGAGGAAGGCTACGTGGTGCTGACGGCTGCTTACCACCTCAAACGCGGCTACTGCTGCAAAAACGGCTGCCTGCACTGTCCGTACGGCTTCAAAAAGAAGTTATAAAGCATGATTGAGAAAGACTGAAGAAGCCTTTGCCGCTTCCAAACACGGCTTTAAGCCGGAATATCCTGCCGGACGCCGCATTAATAATTCAGAATTTCCGCGCGGTTAGTTGCATTGTTACCAACTATTTAAGAACTTTGCACGCTCATTCAGAAACCGAGTTTAGTCATGGCACGAGTTTGTCAAATCACTGGAAAACGGACGCGGGTAGGTAATAACGTTTCTCACGCTAACAATAAAACCAAGCGCAAGTTCTATCCGAATCTGCAGAAGAAGCGGTTCTTCCTGGAGTCGTCGGGCGAGTGGATCACCCTGAAGGTGTCTACCTCCGCTATGCGTACGATCAACAAGAACGGCGTGGAAGCTACCCTCCGCAAGGCTTACGAAAAAGGCACGCTGTCTTTCTAAGTTGCCCTCCGTTAAAGATTTCAACGAAAAAGCCGCTTCCTTTCGGAAGCGGCTTTTGTTGTTTCAGGCGGGATCGGTCGAAGCCGCCCCGGTCTTATTCCTTCAGTTCGGGTACTTTGACCGCCGGTTTGGGTTTTGAGGCCGGTTTGATAACGCCCAGCGCCTGGAGAATCATCGGTTTCAGCCGCCTTTTGAGCCGGTTAACGCTCACGCGAACCTGTGAGGACGGACTCAGTTCAACTTTTCCCAGGTACTTTTCGATGTAGGCTCTGGCGTTCGCTTCGGCCTTCCAGTACTGCTCATTGCGCGTGTACGATAAAGTTCCGCTGCCTGAGTCGTCGAACGGAGCGTGACGCACGTAGTCCTCCAGCGGAACGTGCTGAAACCGGTAGCCCCGGTTGTACATGTCGTGCGACCAGACCGTGCCCAGGTCAACGCCGTCCCAGCCGCCGCCGTAGCAGCCAATGTCGCCGGCGGGAAGCGTGTTCTGCCGGTAAAGGGGAACGTTGATCAGGCAGCAGTATTCGTTCAGGCGGCATTCGGGCAGGGGGTGGACCCGCCCGGCTTTGATGACGTCGATATCCCGCTCCTGGCGCGGCGTGTCGAAGGCTTCGTGCAGTTCGATGGCGGCGTTGGGGCTGGGTTTATACTGTTCGAAGGTAGAAGGCGTGCAGACCTTGGCCCAGGAGGCCGGGCAACTCCAGCACTGCCCAATCGAACCGATGCCCGCCAGTTCTTCGGGCGACTGCTTCAGCTTTTCGAGCATGGCCCCGATCATGTCGCCGTGAAAAAGCAGGTCGTTGTGCAGCACACACACGTACTTTTTGTCGCTGTCTTCCAGCGAGTGCTGGAACATGATGCTCTGGCGGTACTCTTTGTCGGAGCGTGTCCGCTCGTAGTCGTTGACGTTCGGGTTAAGAAAATACCGGGGCTGAAAGAGTTTGAAGCGAATGTTTTTCTCCCGAAAGAAGTCCACCACTTTATAAATGCCGTCCCAGTCTTCGTGAGGCTGCTGCCGTTCGATACTCAGGTAGACCTTGTCGATATGCTGTCGACTGTGCTGAAACAGGCTGTGAAGGGTGACGATGGTCTGATACGGTTTCCCAAAAAAAGAAAGGGAAACGTCAACTTTGCGGTTCATTTTATGGTCTGTTAAGTACAGTTACGTGATGATGAGCGGGCTGAGCGGGAGAGATATAAATGTAAGACAAAATCAATGCCATTCAAAAACATTTTCATATGTGTACGTTAGGGCCGCCGAGATTTTATTTAACGTAAAAAAACCGTTCGCGCACCGGCGTCAGAAGCGGTGCACGAACGGCTGTAAGCGGAAGACAAAAAGCCTAAATCATTCGTTTGAGAACAATCTCGGTAAAGAAGACCCGGCCGCTTCGGCGGACGATCAGCCCAACGGCCTTGCCTTCTCCTTTCTGCATGATTTTGTAGATCTCGCTGATATTCAGTTGCCCGGCCGGGGCGTTGTTGATAAACAAAAGCTCGTCGCCTTCTTCCAGTCCGGCCTGGGCGGCGGGGGAATCGTCGATGATCCGTTCGACCACGTAGTTGCGCAGGTCGGTGCCCCGGGCCTTCAGTTCCATGCCGCTCATGTCGTGTTCAAACGACTCCTTGAGCATCCGCTTCACCGGCTTCAGCACTAAGTATTTATCGGCATAGTTCAGCGTCACGCGGAAACGGCGGAGAATCTCGCAGCCGATATTCCCGTTCCGCTCGGTGTTGCCGGCCTGAATCTTCATGCCGAACGCCACGCTGTCCGGAAACGACGCCACCACGTTTTCCATTTCGTAGTTCCCGAACTTGATTTTCTGTATCCGGCCCAGATTGCCGTTGATGACGCCGCTCAGCCCCCGGCCCAGCTGCGCCCGGATGACCTTGTCGGGCAGGCGGATGTCGTCGCCGGTACCCCGCCGGTTAATGAGCAGCGCGTGGCCCGCGCCGGTGTCGATCACCACCCGGATCGGCATGGTTTTGCCGTTGTCGACCAGCGCCAGAACGTCCGTATATGGCTTGGTGTCCTGAATCATGATCGGGTACCGGATGCCGTGCGAACGCCGGTACCGGTACGTGGTCGGCTGTTTCAGGATGAGCTCCTTCCGCATGAAGTCGATAGTGACCACAAAGTTGTTGAAGACCTCAAAGCCGAAAATGCCGTGAACCGGAATACCGACATATTCCGACAGTTTCAGAATATCCTGGTCCAGCACGACAATGTTCTGATGAGCCCCGCGCATGGCTCCCATGTTGATCACGTTGTCGATGGCAACGGAGGCCTGAAGCTGCCCGCCTTCGCCCGCGCCGGAGAGCTTCACTTTGCGGGTGTATTTCAGCGACATTTTCCGGACCGCCTCCGGATCGGTAATGATGGTCGAGCTGACGCCCGTGTCCAGAATAAAATGCAGCGTGTCCGAATTGTTGATAAAAACGGGAACGATAATCAGGTTGGAGTGGAGCTGGAAGGGAATACGGGTGATTTTGCGGTTCTGCGTGAGGTAGAACCCATATCGATCCTGCTCCTTTTTATCGTCACCGGCGTAGCCAGTGAGCCAGCCGGTAATCCAGACTAGTACTAAGAGGAGCCGTTTCATGGCAGTAAAGAGTCAAACCATGTGAAAATATACAATTTTTAACGGTAAAAACACAATAGTATGCAAAGGGTTGCACCGGTTGATGGGCGGCACGGGGAAAACTGCTAATTTCGCGCGTCAACTTTCTGAAAAAACCTGGTTTACACCAAATTTCAGAAGGCTTTTCACTTGAGTAAAAGTTCAGTAAGTAAACAAAAGTTATGCGAAAAAAGATTGTTGCCGGTAACTGGAAAATGAACAAAACGGCGGAAGAGGCCGTAGCCCTGACCTCCGAGGTCGTAAACATGATTGGCGATGAGGTGACGGGCGATGTGCAGGTGGTACTCTGCGTGCCGTCTGTCTACCTGACCACCCTTCGGCAGTACCTGACCGGCCGCGTGGCGCTGGGTGCCCAGAACTGCCACGAAAAAGCCTCCGGTGCCTACACCGGCGAGGTTTCCGCCCCGATGCTGAAGTCGATTGGCGTGCAGTACGTCATTCTCGGCCACAGCGAGCGCCGTCAGTATTTCAACGAAACCAATGAGCAGCTGGCCGAGAAGGTCAACATCGCGCTGGCCAATAACCTGACGCCGATCTTCTGCTGCGGCGAATCGCTCGACCTCCGCCAGAGCGGCGATTTTGTCGGCTTTGTCGCCAGCCAGCTGACCGATAGCCTGTTCCACCTCTCGCCGGAGGAGTTCGGCAAAATCGTGATCGCCTACGAACCCATCTGGGCCATCGGCACCGGACTGACCGCTTCGGCCGCCCAGGCCCAGGAGATGCATGCGGCCCTGCGCCAGCATATCGCCGCAAAATACGGCCCCGAAGTAGCCGACAACACGACGATTCTGTACGGCGGCAGCGCCAACGCCCAGAACGCCGAAGAACTCTTCGCCTGCCCCGACGTGGACGGCGGCCTCATCGGCGGCGCTTCCCTCAAGTCCCGGGACTTCACGACCGTTGTCAAAGGAGTTAAGAATTAAGAGTTAAGAGTTAAAAGTAGGCTCCGCTTGGTCATAACCTGACTAAGCGGAGCCTACTTTTAACTCTTAACTCTTAATTTTTAACTGATTGTAGTTTCCAGGCCGAAATGCCGAGCCAGAAAACGGTGCTGCGGTTTTCGGCGCTGCGGTTGAAGAAGTGATTGAGATCGCTCATGCCCACGGCAATCGGTCCGAGCCGGGCGGAGAGGCCCACGGCTACCCGGTTGTCCGGCCCGATAAAGGAAACGGGCAGGGCTATTTCCGAATCTTCGTCTTCAAAACGCGGGGTGATAATCAACTGGCTGGGGTAAACCTCGCGCCCGCCAAGGTTCTGCACCCGCAGGGCGTTGACGTAAAACGCCGGGGAAAGCCGCAGGTCGGCTTCCAGATGCATCGTGCGCGGCAGATTCACGGTCTCAGCGAGATACTGGCCGGTGCTGTTGCTGCGCGAGGCCAGATACTCCAGCGGCGCGTTTCCGAAGCGGTCCAATTCGTCCTGATTGAAATCCTGTGAGAAACTCCCGCTCTGGGACGTGCCGGACCGGTAATCAATCTGGCCATTGTTGAGCAGCGCCGCCGACAGACGCAGGATGTAAGCCGGACGCAGATCGTCCAGCCCGGCGGCCGAGCGGTTCCGACGGTCCGAGGTCTGGTAGCCGATTTCATAAGTCGCCCCCAGGTCGTAGGCCCAGCCCGTACCGAGGTCGTCGCCCGACAGGCGGAAGCCCTGTCGCGGCACCGAGGACTGGCTCATAAACGCTGCATTCTGGATCGAAAGCGTCTTTTCGTTCGTGCCCGCATTGGTTTGGATGGCGTACTGTCCCGCGGCCGTCAGCGTCCGTCGCTGGGCCGCCACAATCCGGCGAAGGGTTCCGCCGATGCGCAGCCGGTGCAGTTCCCCATTGAAGACCTGCAACCCGTAGGTCAGGCCTGCCTCGGCATAACTCTCATTCGCCAGATTAAAATCAAACGACCCTTCCGCCGGTTGGAGCACCCGGCTGTAAAGGCCGCGTCGGTAGGCGTTGGTCAGCGGCTCGGGCAGGGAGGAGCCCGTCAGGTAGCTCCGGATGCGGGTATGCACCGCGATGGCGTGGGCCCGCCCTAGACTGACCAGCACCGACGGCCCGATCAGCTCGGACCAGCCGTTGGTGGCGGGCGCATTCGTCACCGAACCGATGCCGCGCAGGTCCCGCGCCAGCTGGTCGCTGTACGGAAGACGCAACTGGCCGAAATAGTCGTTGCTGTTGAAATACCGAAACAGGGTCGGATTAACGGTCGAGATACCCGCCGCCGGAATGAGGTGGTACCGGTACCGCGAACCGGCCGCCGCGGATGGATTCTGGAGGACGCGGTACAGCCCGCCGTAATTGCTCGACGACAGGCCGGGCAGCGGCTGGGCTTTCAGCAAAGGCGAAAAAAAGAGGAAGAGAAAGCAAATCAGGTGTGAATGGCGCATAAAAGTTAGTTTTCATTCCGTCGCATGCAAATTCCCCGCCTCGTCGTAATGCAGGACCTTAACGGCCAGCAGTTCACGGACGACGGCGGCCACGTGTTCGTCCGGCAGGTTCAGGCGGTCGGCGAGGTGACGCGGCGAAAGGCCCGCCTCCTGCCCGGCCAGCAGGTGCTGAATCCGTTGCCGAATGCCTTCCACATTGGGCGTTTTGCCCGATTTATTCTGTAAACAGGTATCGCAGATGCCGCAGGCTTCGCCCGGTTCTTCGCCGAAATAGGCCTGAAACAGCCGCGTCCGGCACTGAACCGGATTCTGTACGTAGGCCAGCATCGCCTGCACTTTTCCGACGCTGCGCTGCCTGCTTTCCTCGTATTCCAGGACGTTGATAGGCAGCTGCCGGGCATCAAACCGGGGCGTCAGGAACGTCAGCTGCGGTTTGTCTTTCTGTTTGTCGTACACCAGCACGCCGCGCTGCTGCAACTGGTCGAGCACGGCCACCACGTCGGTTTCCGGACGCAGCGCCGCTTTGGCAATGGACGCTTCCGAAATGGTCATGAACCGCGTGAACAACTCGCCGCCGTACATCCGCAGCAGCAACTTGATGAACGGGTCAAAGGTCGGATTTAGTACCTGAAATTCGTAAATGGCCCGGTTATCGAGCGAAAGCATCACTTTGGACGGATTGTAGAACGCTTCGCTCAGTTCAACGAAGCCCGTCAGCTGAAGCTGGCGGATGGCAAAGTGCGTTTCCGAAACGGGCAGCTGGAAGGTCTGGCAAAACGCGTTCAGGTCGAAATCAATGCTCGTGAACTCCCCGCTGCCGATGGCCAGATTCGCCTGGTTGGCCAGCGCCTGGTAAGTCCGCTTCAGCGCCTCGACCGGCGGAAACTGCTGGATGACCCGCTGCTCGATGTCGGTCAGGTCTTTCTGATTGTAGAGCAGCACGGCGTACGATTTATGGCCGTCGCGGCCCGCCCGCCCGGCTTCCTGGTAATAGGCTTCGAGGTTGTCCGGCACGTCGAGGTGCACCACCACCCGCACGTCCGGTTTGTCGATTCCCATCCCGAAGGCGTTGGTCGCCACCATCACCCGCCGACGGTCGTGCAGCCAGTTATCCTGTTTTTCGGAGCGCTGTTTGGTGTTGAGCCCGGCATGGTAGTAATCGGCGCGGATGCCCTGGTGGTGGAGCCATTCGGCCACGTCCTGCGTCTGTCGGCGGTTCCGGACGTAGACAATCGCCGTTCCGGGCACGCCGTTGAGGATTTTCAGCAGCCGGGCGGCCTTATTTTCTTCCAGAATGGCGGAGTACGAAAGGTTCGGCCGGGCGAAGGTCGTCTGGAACACCCCCGGATTCTGCATTTCGAGTTTTTCGACAATATCCACCTGCACGTCCGGGGTCGCGGTGGCCGTCAGGGCAATGACCGGAACGCCCGGCACCAGTTTCCGGAATTCCGCAATCTGAAGATAAGGCGGCCGAAAATCGTATCCCCAGGCCGATATACAGTGCGCTTCGTCAACGGCGAGCAGGCTCACCTTCATCTGCTTGACGCGTTCGATGAGGATTTCGGTCCGCAGGCGTTCGGGCGAGACGTACAGGAACCGGATGTTGCCGTAGACGCAGTTATCCAGCGCCGTGTCGATTTCCCGGTAGTGCATGCCCGAATACACGGCCACCGCCGAAATACCCCGCCGCCGCAGCTGTTCGACCTGGTCTTTCATCAGCGCAATCAGGGGCGTCACCACGATGCAGACGCCGCCCATCGCCAGCGCCGGAACCTGAAAACAAAGCGATTTGCCCCCGCCGGTCGGCATCAGCACGAGCGTATCGCGGCCCTGCAGCACGTTATTGATCACGTCTTCCTGCACGGGGCGGAAGGCGTCGTAGTTCCAGACTTGCTTAAGGATTTGATGAATCGTCATCGGTCAGGTGGTATTCTGTTGTAAAGATAAGGACTACCGGCTGACGAAAGAGTTTCCTGCCGAGAAACGGTTCGCCGCCGTGCCGCCGATGTCGCCCAAAACCTATCCGCGTCAATCTGCGTTCTCAATCTGCGAACATCTGCGAGAAACCAACCCCATGATCACGAAAGTTCAGAAAACCGACGAAGAATGGCGCCGCATCCTGACGCCCGAACAATATTACGTGACCCGCCAGAAGGGAACCGAGCGCGCCTTCACCGGCGAATACTGCGAAAGCCACGAACCCGGCATCTACCAGTGCGTCTGCTGCGGCACCGACCTCTTTGAGTCGAAGAAGAAATTCGAATCCGGCACCGGCTGGCCCAGTTTTACCGAGCCGCTGAATCCCGAACTCATCCACGAAGAGCAGGATTACGCCTACGGCATGATCCGCACCGAAGTGCTCTGCGCCGTCTGTGACGCGCACCTCGGCCACGTCTTCCCCGACGGCCCCCCGCCGACGGGTCTGCGCTACTGCCTGAACTCGGTAGCCCTGAAATTGAAACGAGAATAATAGGATATTTTAAAGAAAAGGAGCGAATTAGTCCAGTAAAACAGCAGGTTTTGCCGTTTTGTCTGGCTAATTCGTTTTTTTATTGTGACGCGTTTTGGGTAGGACAGTCAAAAGCCCGTAAATGAATAGTTAACAGGCAGCCGGTTCTGTAAGCTACTTACCGTAACTCGCCTCCGGCCCCGCCATTATCTGTCCTACTTTCCTATGAATTCTTTTCTGCGTAACCTATTGGTAACGGGGCTGGTTACCACCATGTTTGGCTGTGCCGATACGACCATTGAGCCGACAGAGAGTGCTTCTGCGGAACTGCCTGCCACCGACTTTTCATTCAATTACCAGTCGACACGGGACATCGAACTGAGCGTGAAAGTGAGCAATGCCGGTGCGCCGGGTGAGCGTTTTCGCATCAACGTCTACAACGATGTCCCGTCGCCAGCCAGCCTCATGACGGCCGGTCTGACCGACGCTAACCAGCAGATAAAGCTCGCTCTGCGGACTCCGGCGCCACTCCAGTTTTTGTACATTCAAAAGATCAGCGCCTACGGCGTCGCCGAAGTTCTGAAGGTGCCGGTATCGGAAAAAATGACGGCTGACTTCGGCGTGACCCGTTCGGGAGCCCGGCTGGCAGCGACCGGTCCGGACTGCTCCACGGGCGTCAACCGGCCTCTTGCCAACTTCAACGGCTCGGTCGATGTCAACCCCGGGGACGTGGTCGCCCTGTCGGGAACGTTCAACGGCAGCATCAACATGAACGGCGGTACGGTCCGTATCTGCGGCAAGGCAACCATCACGGGCGTGACGATGAACAACCCCGGTTCGGCCATTTACATTCTCGAAAGCGCGGACGTAACGGCTTCCAACTTTAACATGAACAACGCCGCCACGACGCTGTATAACTATTCGTCAAAGCTGGAGTTCCCCAACGGCGTTTCGTTCGGCGGTTCGGTGGAAAACAACGGCACGATGACCGTCAAGGGCGATCTGAACATCAACAACAACAGTTCCAACGCCCTGACCAACAACGGCACCCTCACCGTCAGCGGCAACCTGAACAATAACCGCAGCCTGACCAACAACAAAACGATCGTCGTTTCAGGCCATTATCAGGCCAACGGCGGCTCGATGAACGTCAACACCTGCAGCCTTTTCGCCAACCAGCTGACCATCAACAGCAACCTGCACAACCGCTCATACGTGAAAGTGACGACCACGACCACGGTCAACGGCGGAACCTTCCTGCGGCAGTACGACGGGGCGCTGCTGAGCACGCACGATTTGATGGAAAATGGTACCATCTCCGGCGAAGGCGCGGCCAAATCGACGGTGAAAGTAGCGGGCAACACGACCATCAACGGCGGGGCGGTGATTTCCGGTAACATCAACCTCTGCGACCTGAACGGCGTGGAAACCAACAACGCCTCGATTGCGCCGACTTTCCTGAGTTGCAGCAACTACATCGCGACCTCGGCCTGCAACCCCGAAGGCTTCGGGCAGGCACCGGTAGCCGACCGCGATAAGGACGGCGTACCCGATTCGCTGGACGATTTCCCGGACGATGCCAAACGGGCTTTCCGGACCTTCTACCCGTCGGCTTCCGGCACATCGACCTACGCTTTTGAAGACATGTGGCCGCTGCAGGGTGATTACGACTTCAACGACCTGGTCGTCAACTTCCGGGTCACCCGCGTGCTGAACGCCGATAACAAAGTGGTGGACCTCAAACAAAACCTGACCATCAGCGCCATCGGGGCGTCGTTCGACAACGGCTTCGGCTTCCAGCTCGACGGCGTCAGCAGCGCGGATGTCGCCAGCGTAACGGGTTCGGTGCTGACCAAAGGCATGGTCACGCTGAACGCCAACAAAACGGAGGCCGGGCAGTCCAAAGCGGTGATCATTGCCTACGATTCGCCGGAATCGCTCATCAAACGCGCCCAAGGCTCCATGTTCAACACGGTGAAGGCGACGCCCGTGGCCGCTCCGGGCGAACTGGAACTGCTCGTGACGTTCGCGACGCCGCAGGACCCGGCCAAGCTTACGCAGGACAGGCTCAACCCGTTCCTGTTCGTCAACAGCAACCGGAAGAAGGAAGTCCACCTGCCGAATTACCTGCCGACGGCCCTGGCCGACGCGACGCTCTTCGGCACCGGCGCTGACGCCACGAAACCCTCAGAAAATCGCTACTACAAAACGGCCCAGAACTTCCCGTGGGCACTGGAGATTCCGAACCAGTTCCGCTATCCGGTTGAGACCGTTGCCATCAACAAAGCGTTCAATAAATTCAATACCTGGGTGGCGAGCAAAGGCGCGCAGAACCAGGACTGGTTTGAAGACAAAGCCGGCTACATCAACCCGGATAAAGTATTCAAATAACCAACCGGACCGACAGCCAGGCCCCGTTCGGTGCGAACGGGGCTTTTTTTATGCGTTCCTGTCGTAAAACCGTTATTTTCGGGCATGAGAACCGTCTTGTACCTCTTCCTTTTTGCCTTTCTGACCGGCTGCGCCGCTTACCGTCCCGTCAAACGCGACCTGGCCCGAAACCCGCTGTACACCGACCACTTCACCGGGTTTGCGCTCTACGACTGGGAAAAGCAGCAAACCGTCGTGCAGCACAACGCCGACAAGTATTTCACGCCCGCTTCCAACACCAAACTGTTCAGTCTTTACGCCGGACTGGTGTCGCTCAAAGACTCGGTTCCGGCCCTGCGTTACCAGCAGCGGGGCGATTCGCTTATTATCTGGGGAACAGGCAACGCTGCTTTTCTGAACCCCGACCTGACCGACACGGCCGCCCTGGCGTTTCTGCGGAACCGGCCCGAACGGATTTTTCTGTCGGCGGCCAATTACAGCGGCCCGCGTTTCGGCTCCGGCTGGGCCTGGGATGATTACAATGATGATTATTCGGCCGAAGTGACGCCCTTTCCGATTTTCGGGAACGTGGTCCGGTTTTCCGTGGCGGACCGGGTGACGCGGGTGAACGCCTCTCCGGCGCTTTTCCGGGATAGTCTGGTGGCGGGCGACCCCCGGAGTACCGGTATCCAGCGGGATGAGTTCGGCAACCGGTTCCGGCAGGGAGCCGTACTGAAGCCGGGGGTGAGGGACGTACCCTTCCGCTGGTCGCCGGAGCTGGCCGCCCAACTGCTGGCCGATACGCTGAACCGGCCCGTCGGGGTGGCAAATCTTCCGCTGAACCGGGCGGCCCGGACCTTCTACAGCATTCCCGCCGATTCGCTTTACAAACGCATGATGCTGGTGAGCGACAACCTGCTGGCGGAACACCTCGTGCTGCTGGCCGCCAACGGCCGCGACACCCTAAACACGAAGGCGAGCATCCGGTTCATTGTCAAAAATCACCTGAAAGACCTGCCCGACCGGCCGGTCTGGGTCGATGGCTCGGGACTGTCGCGGTACAATCTCTTTACGCCGCGGTCGATTGTGGTGCTGCTGCAGAAAATCTACCGGACCGTGCCGCAGGACCGTCTTTTCAACATTCTATCAGCGGGAGGCCGAACGGGCAACCTGCGCAGCGGGTACAAGGCCGACAAACCGTTTATTTATGCCAAATCGGGGTCCATGAGCGGCGTGTACAACCTCAGCGGCTATCTGATCACCCGGAAAGGAAAGCTGATGCTGTTCAGCATGATGCACAACAACTTTACGGCGACCGTTTCCGAGATGCGGAAGCGCACCGAAGCGTTCCTGACGGAGCTTCACCAGCGGTACTAGGGGAACCGCCCCGGCGGGTCGTGGCCAGCCATAAAATTCGGTAAGTCCTTCGTTCTTAACGCTTTTTTAATCGGGAGCAGGCGGTAAGTTTTCCTACAAACGTGCAACTTTGTAGTAGGAAACTCACCGTACACCATGTTGAAGCAATTTTTTACCAGTCTTGTGCGTCGGTTCCAGTTCAATCTGGATGACTTTGGGTTGAAGGAGTGGGTCGTGCTGGTTTATGTCATTGCTCAGCCGCTTGTCTGGGCGCGCTGCATCGACGGCTTTGATTATGCCTGGCACCTGCTTCAGTTTGCCTCTAATTTCGCCGTGGCCGATCTGGCCGAACACCTCATCGGCGCTTACCAGAACCAGACGGATACCAAAGATTTACCCAGGCGAATCATCAACTGGGGGTTGCTGGTCAGCCTGGGCGCTTTCGGGATTCTCTTTGTAGAAAGTTACGTCTACGGTCTGTAAAGGCTAGCGGGCCAGACTCTCGTATGGGTAGAGCGGCCGCGACAGATAATAAGCCGTCAGAAATTCACTGACCAGCGTGAGACGGTAGCGCTCCAGTTCGCGGTAATCGGTGAACGCTACTTTCAACAGATTCCAGCGCTGCTGGTTGTCGCCGCTCACTTCCCGGCCCGCCTGTTCGATGACCTTTTTTGCCTCGCCGGCGCAGGGAGAGGCCGGGTCGATCTGGGCGATCAGCGCCAGCCCCGTGTCGAAGTCGCGGGCCGCCACCCGGGCGCGGGCTTCGGTCAGCAGGCGCTGGCAGGCCTGTTTTTGATACAAAGCAAATACTTGGCCGGTCTTCCGTTCGGCTTCCGAAAAGCAGTCCGTTTCTTTAGGAATACTCAGCAGCAGGCCCAGCGCTTCGGCAAACTGGTTGCGGCGGCTCAACTGCGTCGCCTGATTCAGAATCGCCGGGCAATTCTGGCGGTAGTACGCCAGCGCCTTCGCTTTTCCTTTCTCCATAAACTCCGTGAGTGCCGGGTCCGAGGCGGATACCTCGTTCAGCAGCCCGTTCATGGCGAGGTCGCGGCTGCGTCCGCTGCCGCGCAGGCGTTTGGTGACGGTCGAGAAAATAACCCCGTTATCGGCCTGCCGGATGGTCAGGCTCAGTTCCGCTTCTACCAGTTTCAGCGTCTGAACGCCGGGGTTCAGCGTCTGCTCGTTGACGATCCGCAGGCTCGGGTACAGCACCAGATTGCTTTGCATCCGGTACGACGCCAGCCCGTTTTGAGTCAGCAGGTCAGTCAGGACGGTTTGCAGTTTATCCAACTGGACCTCATTCAGGTCCGCCGAATAGGGCGGCATGACCAGCACCAGATTCAGTTTGCCGAACAGCCCCGGCCCGGTTGTCTGGGCCAGCAGGGGGGCGCTTACGAAAGCATAAAGAGCCAGCAGAAAAAGGCGGATGCGGTTCATGGCTTATTGAATGACAACTTTTAACGGCGTTTTCTGGCCCAGTTTTTCGGCAATAGTCTCGCCGCCGTCGATGACGTCGCAGATCGAGAAATTATCGTCTTCCACCTTCTGCACCGACAGAATGCCCACTTCCTTCTGCCGGGTGAGTTCCTTGCCGTCGACGGTAACTTTCACGAGTTCAATCACTTTTAATTTTTTGTACCGGCTCAGGCCGTACATCTTCCCCGCCGCCAGCAGGACCGTCTGCGCGCCTTTCCGCTTGTGCATTTCCTGCACTTCCACGATGCTGACCATCACCGGAAACGCCACTTTAATCCAGCGGTCCACGGCGCAGCCAATGTTGGCGATGGCGTCGCGGATGGCCTGTTCGGTGGATGACCCCGAGCCGGGCTGGTCGCAGCGGGTGGCCGAGAAGAATCCGCCGCCCGTACTGCCGGCGGCAGTGCCTTTGCCAAACGTTTCGGCATGGACCACTTCGCCGGTTTCTACATCAATGATTTTGAGCGAAAAAGCGATTTTAGCCGAATAAATATACCGTTTCAGTTCAGCCGAAAAGTAATTGCTGGTGCCGATGGATGCCAGATGACCCGTCACGATGTAGCGGGCACCGATGCTTTTGCCCTGGGCAATGACGCGGCTGTCGATGAACTCTTCGCTTTTCTGAAGTTCCCGTTCGCTAGTCACCGCGGCGAGTTTGGTACGGTCAACGATGGTGAAGCGTTTGGCTTTGACAAATTCGTTGGAAACGGCCTCCGTAATCTCGCCCACGTATTTGGCCTCGATATACGACGCATAACTGAACGGAGAAATACCGATAACGTCCCGTTCCTGACCGAAGCCGGTCAGCGGGAGGAGAAACAGAAGGAACAGCCCGAAATAAGTACGCATGGCTTTATTGTAAGGTAATGAAGATGGTATTGCCCTTGACGAGGCGGCTGGTTTTCAGCTTGCGGTCGGGCTTTTTGGTGGTGTAAAGGCTGTTGCAGAACCGGAGGATGTCCAGCGCGTACCGGGTGGTCGTCAGCGGGCGGCCCTGCGGGTCGAGGCGCGGCACCCGCAGCACGTCGAAGGTGGTTTTGAGCGCACTGACGCCGAGAATGTGGTAGCTTTTGGTATGCTCGCCGATCCAGACTTCGAGGGCATCCGACAGCGCGAGCCCGTCCGCCCCGACTTCGGTGTTCATGGTCAGGTCGCTGCCTTCAGCCAGACCTACTTCCAGGCTCAGGTAGCGGCCGTTCTGCACGATGTCGGTAAACTTCTGCTGCATCACGTTCAGAAAATCGTCCAGAATCGGATCAGCGGCCCGGCTGGTGAGTTTGGCAACGTCCTGCGAATAGAATTTGCCGCTGCTGCCGACCTTGTTGGAAAGCGAGGAAGACGTGCTGGATTCGTAGGCATTCAGCACCACGCTCACTTCGTTACCCGTCGGACTTTCGGTGTACCGGTATTCCACCTCCACGCAGATATCCGCCCCCGACGACTGAATCAGCTGCGATTTGAGGTCGCTTTTGGTGTCGCCGGTCAGCACGTCGCTGACGTTCAGGTTCCGGACTTTGGAAAGGTAATCCAGCGTAGAATACCCCCGCTTGTCGAACGCCTCTTTGACTTTGGCCATCACGACGCGGTTGTTGGCATCGTCTTCCACGACCTGACGCAGGTTCTGGCCTTCCCGGAAAAAGGGAAACACCATGATGGTCGGGCGGGTGGCAAGCTGGTTTCGGGACGTATCGGCCGGAGCGACCGCCGGGGTCGGCGGCAGGGTAGCTGGGTCCGGCGCTTTGGCGGCCCGGCGCTGGCCGGAAGCCGTCAGGGACAACGTCAGGGCGCTGCCGAGGGCGAAAAGAAAAAGTGTCGGACGCATTGCGATCAATAGCCAAACGGCCGGATCAGGCCCCGCTGCTCCAGGTGGCGGCGCAGGGCTTCGTGGTTGATGGTAAAGGCAAAACGCAGGCTGCGGCCTCCGGCGGCGGTGCGGCGGCGACCCGTAAAGCGCCGACTCTGGACGACAAAGGGGCGGTGCTGCTCCTGCCGGAAAAACTGGTCGAGGTCCGCCGCGCTGAATTGCCGGGCGTCGGTCATGGGCTGGCGATAGGCGGTCGTGGCGGCGGAGGGAAGTCCCACAAACAGAATCGTTTCGAAAGTTTTGCGCAGGGCATTCTGTTCCATTTCTGGAAAATTGCCGCCCTGCCCGGTGGCTTCCACAGAAACTAGTCCGGCGGCGGGTTCGCCCGTCAGCACCACGTTGGCGCCCGCCGGCACGCGCCGACAGGAAGCAATCAGAAAACTCAGGCACAGCAGGGCCAGAAGTCCTTTTTTCAGCATAAACGTCACGGTGGGTACGGTTAAAATTTGCTGCTCAGTTGCTGGGCCTGCGCCTTGCCGGTCACGGCTTCCGCGTAGCCAGGCATCAGCGAAAGGGCTTCGTCGTATTTCTTAATGGCTTCGTCGCGCAGCCCCAGGCCCGCCAGCGCATCGGCCAGCGCGGTATGCACCCGGTACGGGCGGGGGTGGTTCAGCGTCAGGGCCTGCCGGGCGTCCTCGATAGCACCCTGGAAGTTTTTCTGCTGCACCCGGACGAGCGCCCGCGCCAGGTATCCGTTGGCGAAGTTCTTGTTTTTGGCCACGACGTCTTCAGCGTCTTTAGAGGCTTCCTCCAGACGGCCCATCTTCAGGTACGCTATGGCGCGGTTGGCGTAGGCGTTGGGCGTGTACTTTTCGAGTTCAATGGCCTTGTTCAGGTCCGTCAGCGCTTCGGGGTATTTACCCAGACCGAAGTTGGACGTGCCACGGCAATTGTAGGCGTAGGCATATTTCGGGTTGGCCGCAATGGCTTTGTCGAAGTCCTGAATGGCATCGGCATGTTTCAGCAGATACTCCCGGCAAACGCCCCGTTCGGTGAGGGCTTCGGCGTACGTCGGTCGCAGGGCAATGGCCTTGTCAAAGACAGGAATGGCTTCGACCGGCCGATTGGCGCGCGAGAGGGCCAGTCCTTTCTGATAATACGCTTCTGTATACTTCGGATTCAGCGCGATGGCCGCGTCGAGGGCTTTAACGCCCCGGTCGTATTCGCCCGTCGCTACTGCCGTGAAGCCGAGTTCGTAGTGATAAATTGCCTCTTTTGGTTTCAGCGAAACGCCTTTTTCAAAGTCCGCTACGGAACCCGGCCAGTCATAAACATTGCGCTTGAGCCGCCCGCGGGTGATGTACAGTTTCGCGTCGGTCGGGTACTTGACAATGAGCCCGTCGGTATGTTTGATTTCTTCCCTGATCGCTTTCTCACGGGCTTCCATCCTGGCAACCAACTCTTTCAGTTGGTCAAGGCCTCCCTGAAGCTTGTACAGCGACTCGGAGGCTTTTTCCTGCTCTGTTTTGACGGGTTCAGCGGTCTGGGCGGCGGCCAGCACTTCCACCGGCGGCGGAGCCAGCGCGGGCGGTTCGGCCTTGCTCAGGTCGCGGACGAAGTGCCGGCTGCTCAGGCGGTTGGCCGTCATCCGGGCTTTGGCGCTCAGGGCCGCGTTTTTCATCACTTCGCCGTCGCGCCGGTCGTAGTCGTTTTTGATGAGGGCATCGGCGTAGGCCGCCGATTTATCGAATTCATCGAGCCAGTAATAAATCGTGCCGAGGTTGTAGTAAGCTGAGTAGCGCAGTTTCTTGTCGGCTTTCTCGTCGGCCGGGTATTTTTTGGGCAGGGATTCAAGGTAGTCCAAGGCGGGCTGGAGCAGGGCGGGGTCAAGTCCTTTGGCCGGGGTCATGCCGTCGAAGGCGTCCCTGATGAGTTTGTACTGCTTCTGGTAGGCTTCAAATTCCGGGTGTTTCGACGAGTTGAGTACCCAGAGAGTGCCGGGAACCTTGTTTTTGGTCACGTAGCCGAAGTTGTCGTTGAGCCGGTTGCTGAAGTTCTGCAAAGCCTGGGACGTGAAGCTCTGCCAGCGTTCGAGCAGCACGGAGTTGCGGTTGTTCTTCCAGTACTCGGCCAGTTGCGCCTGGGTAGCAAAATAACTCGTGAAGCTGCCCTGCTGCTGGCTTCCGTCGGCCACGGCGCCTTCTTCCAGGATGTTTTGCTGATAATCGGTGATGACGTACCGCATGGGCACGTAGTAGGTGTAGCTGTAGGCGTAGGTGGTCGTTTTAACTTCCTTGCCGTCTTTGCCCTTCGAAGTTTCCGTTTTGGGCGCTTCCTTCAGATCGCCGAATTGCGGATTGTCGATCTGAATCTTAATGGTAAAATGGCCGCCGCGGGCTACCTTCCGAAAGCCGCTGATGTTGAAATAGCTGTTCTGCAAATCCGCCATGTTGTAGCCCAGCGCCCGGACGTTCACGCCCACCGACGTAAATTCTGTGGAGTAAGTCGTCAGTTCGGCCGGAAGCGGGTTGCGGGGAAGCTGCACATAGGACGCGTGAAAGGAAAATTCGTCCAGGTCCACTTTCTGCGCCTGAAGGGCAGAAAAACCGGTCAGTACGCAGACCAGCAGGTAGAGGTATCTCATAAGAATGCGGCAGGTAAACAGACAAACGTCCTCTACAAAATTAATTAAAATATGAAGATTATTTTTTGTGAAGAGGAATACGGATTTCGGGATGGCTCTCAGTGGCCTTATTTGAGCAAAAAGCGACAAAGAATTTAACGAACGGTAAGAATTGCCCTAGGCATTCCAGCGTTTTACCAGACGATACGCCGGATAGCTCAGCGCCAGAAAGACCACCGCATACAGGCTGCTGGTCTGGTCGCCGATGATGACGCCGACCAGAAAGGCCAGCGAAGCCAGCAGCAGCACCCAGGTCACCACCGGATAGCCCCACGCCCGGAACGGTCGGGGCAGGTTGGGCTCCGTCTGCCGCAGACGAATCAGCGATGCGAAGCCCGAAAAGTAGCAGAGGACAAAGAAAAACGAAGCGATGTCGGAAAACCGGCCGTAGGAACCCGTCAGGATCATCACGCACGACAGCCCGGCCGTCAGCAGCATGGCCGCCCCGGGCGTTCCTCCGGCGTTGACCGTGGCAAATCGCCGGGAGAAAAGCCCGTCGCGGCTGATGGCGAACAGCACGCGCGGGTTGAACATGATCTGGGCGTTGATGATGCCGAGGATGGAAATCAGCAGGAGGCCCGTCACGGCGCGGGCGCTGGCCGGACCGTAAATCCGCTGGATGGCGTCGGCGGCGGGCAGTTTGGAAGCCGCCAGTTCGTTGATCGGCAGGACGTGAAAAAGCGCCAGATTGACCAGCAGGTAAATGGCAATAATGAGCAGCACGCCGCCCATCATCGAGCGGGGCAGGTTCTTGTTCGGATTTACGTCTTCTTCCGTGAAGTAAGCGGCCGTATGCCAGCCGTCGTAGGTGTAGAAAACAGACTGCAAAGCCGCCAGCAGCGCCACAATGAGCGACCCCTGCACGGGAATTTTATTGGCTTCCGAAAAATCGAGCGGCACGTCCGGTTCGTAGGCAAAACAGACCAGCACGAACGCCAGCAGCCCGACGGCCTTCAGAAAACTCATCACCTCCTGCGCCTGGCTCGCCAGCCGTACACCCAGCCAGTGAAACGCGACAAAGGCGACCAGAATGCCCACCCCGATGAGCCGGACGTAGCCGGACAATACCGGGAAAATCAATGCTAGGTACTCACCCATGACGGAAGCCCCAAAGGCCATGGCCGACACGCTTCCGAACCAGCTGGCAATGCCGATCAGAAACCCGGCAAAGTCGCCGAAAGCCCGCCGCGCAAACACGTACCAGGCCCCGGCTTTGGGCAGCATGGTGCCTAACTCAATGACCGACAGCGAGCCCAGCAACGCAAAAAGTCCGACCAGCACCCACACCAGCAGAATCAGCCAGGGGTCGCCCAGTTCCTGAGCAATGGTGCCGGGGCGGCGCAGGATGCCGGTGCCGATGGTGCCGCCGATGGTGACGGCGATGCCGAAGCCGACGCCGAGAAGTTTAAGAAGGGCAGAGGATGATTTGGGCTCAGAAGATGTCATTGGGCTAAAATAAGAGATTTTTTAACCGCAATAACGAACGGAGTCGAACAAGCAGGAATGTTTGACATCTTTGCAGGAGGTTGTTTCTCGCAGATTTGCGGTTCGCCGCTGCGACGCTGATTTCGGACGCAGATGTACGCAGAAAACCCAGCGTCGCAGTGGCGAACCGCAAGTCTGCGTCCGAAATCTGCGAGAAGCCATACAACCCGCTGATTCTATGGCACAAAATTCTTTTTTTCTGGTTTTTCTGGGCGGTGGCCTGGGCAGCGTGACCCGGTACGCCGTCAGCCGGTATGTTCAGCCGTGGCTGGGGCCGTCGTTTCCGGCGGGTACGCTGCTGGTCAACGTGGTGGCCAGTCTGGTGCTGGGGCTGGTGGCGGGCTGGATGGCGGGGCGGCAGGGCGGCGAAACCGTCCGGCTGCTGGTGGGCGTGGGCTTTTGCGGCGGCCTGAGCACCTTTTCGACCTTCAGCACCGATACGCTGGCTCTGCTGCAGCAGGGACGGATTTTGTCGGCTATACTGAATATACTCCTCAACGTCGTTTTGTGTCTGCTGGTCTCGTGGCTGGGTTTTGCCGCCGGGCTGCATAAATTAAGGAGCATTCTATGATTTCTTTCCGAACTTTGCCTCCGTTCATGAAACCGTATCGACTGATTCCCGTCGCGTTAATTATTTTGTTTTTGATGAATACAGCCCTTGCTCAGGATACCGCTCAACGCCTCTTCGAGACCCACGACCAGTACCGCGAAGCCAGCCTTTCGTTCCGCCGGTTCAAACAGAAAGACATCCTGCCCCTGATCGACAGCCTGAAAGCCGACAGCCGGTTTGAAATAACGCAGGTGGGCGAATCCGTCGAAAAACGGCCAATTCAGTTGATTAAAGTCGGGAGCGGACCCCGGAAAGTGCTGCTTTGGTCGCAGATGCACGGTGACGAGCCGACCGCCACGATGGCCCTGTTCGATCTGTTCAACTGGCTGCGTCAGACCGACGAGTTTGACGGGCTGCGCGAACAACTGCTGCGCGAAACAACGCTGTACTTCGTCCCCATGCTCAACCCCGACGGGGCCGAACGCTACCAGCGCCGCAACGCCCTCGACATCGACATGAACCGGGATGCCCTGCGGCTCCAGTCGCCGGAGTCGCGCATTCTGAAAAACCTCCAGCAGACGCTAAAGCCGGACTTTGGCTTCAACCTCCACGACCAGAGTACCCGCTACAGCGTCGGACACACGCCCAGACAGGCGACGATCTCGTTTCTGGCGACGGCCTACGACGAAGCCCGCAACGTGAATCCGGTTCGGGAACGGTCCATGCAGCTCATCATCGGCATGAACCGGGTATTACAGCGCTTCATTCCGGGCGGTGTGGGGCGGTATTCGGATGAGTTCGAGCCGCGGGCGTTTGGCGACAATATTCAGAAATGGGGCACGACGCTGATCCTCATCGAATCCGGCGGCTACCCGAATGATCCCGAAAAGCAGTACATCCGCAAGCTGAACTATGTCGCCATCCTGACGGCGCTGGAATCCATTTCGACCGACGGCTATAAACTGGAAAGCCGGGCGGACTACACCCGGATTCCGGAAAACGAGCGCTACCTGTTCGACGTCCTGATTCGCGGCGTGCAGGTGATGCGCAACGGGAAGCCGTACAAAATGGACGTGGGCATCAACCGCAACGAGGTAAACGTTGCTGGAGCAACTGCCTTTCAGTACCGCAGCGTGGTGGAAGACCTCGGCGACCTGTCTACGTTTTTCGGCATCGAAGAAATCGACGGCAACGGCCTGACGCTGGTGCCCGGCCATGTCCACCGGACGCCGCTGGACTCGCTGGCGCTGGTCCGGAAACTGAACCTGGATTCGCTTTACCGGGAAGGAGTGACCTCGTTCCGGCTGACCAAACCGACGAAAACACCGGCCGTAGTGCCTCCGGTGCAGTTTCTTCAGCCGGGCACGGTAGCCTCCCGCCCGGCCCAGATCGGACAGGGCGCCACCTTCCTGCTCAAGCGGGGCAACCGCATTCGGTACGTTTTTGTGAACGGATTCTGGTACGATGCAGAAACGCAGAAGAATCTGCTGACGAACGGCACGATTGACTAGAAGACCGGCGCTTCGGCGGGTGGAAAACAGGCGTAAAATGTTGGCCGCCCGGTTCTGATTGTTATCGAACGAATATTAAAAAAATATTAAAGTGCTCATTTTCAGGTATTTTTCATTTTCAAATATAACGGTGCCATAATACTGCCATAACACTGACGTAACATTGGTCAAGTAGTTTTGCGACGTGTTTCAACAACCAATATGAAAACTGTCGTAAAGCTACTTGCACTTATCCTGGTCGGTATCACCACCGCCTTCGCCCAGAACGGAACCATCCGGGGCACACTCAAAGACGCTAAAACCAAGGAAGCCCTGATCGGGGCCACGGTCCGCATCGACGGACTCACCCTCGGAGCCGCCGCCGACGTTGAAGGAGCCTTCGTCATTGCCAATGTCCCGGCCGGTACGCACAAGCTTATCCTCTCTTACGTTTCCTACAAAACCAAAGAAATTCCGGGTGTCCGGGTCGAGTCGGGGAACACGACGGTTGTTGAAACCGAACTCGAAGAAGAAGGCGGCCAGAACCTTCAGGAAGTAGTCGTGAAGGCCAGCCGCACGACCAACACCGAAATCGCCGTTATCACCGAAATCAAGCAGATGAAGCCCATTGCGGTGGGTATCTCGGCCCAGCAGATCCAGAAATCGCAGGACCGCGACGCCGCCGCCGCCATCCGCCGCGTGCCGGGCGTGAGCATCGTCGATAACCGCTTTGTCCTGATCCGCGGCCTTTCGGCCCGTTACAACTCAGTGCTGATCAACGACGTGATTACGCCGTCTACGGAAGTGGATACGCGCTCGTTCTCGTTCGACCTGGTGCCGAGCAACATTATTGACCGGATGATCGTCTACAAATCCGGTTCGGCCGAACTGCCGGGCGATTTTGCCGGTGGCGTCATCAAGATTTACACGAAGCGCCGCCCCGAACAGAACTTCCTGGACGTGGGTCTGACGCTGGGTTACCGCCAGAATACCACTTTCCAGAACGTGCAGACGCACGAGCGCAGCGGCGCCAACTGGCTGGGCCTCTGGGGTGCCGACCAGCAGGTGCCGAACAGCTTTCCGACTTCCTCCAACGCCTTCAACGCCCAGAACCCGCTGCAGCGCGCCGCCTATGCCCGCCTGCTGCCCAACACCTGGGGCCTCCAGAACGTCACGGTTTCGCCGGACATTCGCTTTGCGCTGAACACCGGCCGCCGGTTTGATATTGGCAACGTCCGGCTGAGCAACCTCACGAGCGTCAACTACGCGATGTCGCACCAGTACGCCGACGTAGCCTTGAATATCTACCAGAACGGGGCCACGGCCAACGACCAGTTTGAAACCTATCAGGACGCCAGTTACAATCGCAACACCCGTCTGGGTATCCTGCACAACTGGTCGGCCCGCATCTCTCCGGCCTTCAATCTGGAATGGAAAACGCTGTTCAACCAGCTGAGCTCTACGGAAACCATCAACCGGGTGGGCCAGCGCGTGGTGGACGGCTTCGACGTCCGGGCGTATTCGCAGCGCTTCGAAAACCGCAGCATCGTGACGACGCAGCTTGCCGGCGAGCACACCCTCTCCGACCTGACCCGGGTAAACTGGGTAGCGGGTTACGGGTACACCGGCCGCTGGGAGCCGGACTGGAAGCGGGTTCGCTACCAGCGCGCGACAGGGGCGATGGGCCCGGATGGCCAGGAAGCGGCTTACCAGATTACGGTGCCTCAGCAGCCGAACCCGATCGACGTAGGCCGTTTCTATTCGAAACTGGACGAGCGCACCCTGACGTTTTCCGGTAACCTCGAACATTCGTTTGGCAACCCCGCCGACCGCGAGCCGAACCGCCTGCGGGCCGGTATCTACGCCGAACGCAAAAACCGTGACTTCGGCGCCCGCTTCTACGGCTACCAGACTATTGGCAACGCCACGAGCATCATCGGTCAGGAGATTGGCAGCGTATTCAATCCCCGCAACCTGACGGGCCAGCCGGGCGCGCTCTCGCTGCAGGACGGTACCAAAGGCATCGACTCCTACGAAGCCAGCCAGGATTACGCGGCGGCTTACGTCAGCGGCGATGTCAATTTCGGACCGCGCGCCAACCTGACGCTGGGTTTCCGGGGCGAATACAACGACCAGAACCTGTACACCACGCCGGTAAACGTCCGTGAACAACGGGTGGACAATCCGATCTTCAGCCCGCTGCCTTCGCTGAACTTTACCTACAAGCTGAACGAACAGCAGAACGTCCGTCTGGCGTTCTCCTCGACGGTCAACCGGCCGGAGTTCCGCGAGCTGGCTCCGTTTGCGTTCTACGATTTCAACACGCAGTCGGACGTGCAGGGCAACCCCGAGCTGAAGACCGCCAACATTCAGAACATCGACGCCAAGTGGGAACTGTACCCGACCCCGAACGAACTGATTTCGGTGACGGCTTTCTACAAATATTTCCGGAACCCGATCGAGACCTTCCTGCTGCCGAGCGTAAACGGCCTTTCGTATACGTTCACGAACGCCAACTCGGCCCGGAACTACGGTCTGGAACTGGAGATTCGCAAAGGGTTTGCCAATTCGGCCAGCGCCTTCCTGCAGAACATCACGCTGGTGGGGAACGCCTCGATCATCCGCAGCCAGATCAATCTGGGCTCGTTTGTAACTGCTCCGGACCTAAGCGGCACCATCCAGCGCTTTGACCTGACGGGCGTTACCGATACCAAGCGTCCGCTCGCGGGCCAGTCGCCTTACCTGATCAATGCCGGGGTGTACTACGCGCACCCGACCAGCGGCCTGCAGTGGAACGTGCTGTACAACGTCTTCGGCCAGCGGATTTTCGCCGTGGGTAACGTCGAAAGCCCGACCGTGTACGAGATGCCGCGCCACGTGGTCGATCTGAACATCAGCAGGACATTCAACAAACAGTTTGAAGTACGCCTGGGTATTCAGGACATTCTGAACCAGCCGGTGCGCTTTGCGCAGGACTTCAGCCGGGACGCCCGAATCGGCAGCGACGTGACCTCACGGTCGGCCGGTGCGGATCAGGACATCCGGAAGTTCCGCCGGGGCAGTTACTTCACCCTCACCGGGGTCTACACGTTCGGTCGCCGGACGCTGATTCCGTAAGGGTCTGAAGGGGTAATTAACAACCAACCTATCTATAGTTTATGCAATTTCTGAAATCCTGCCGTTTGGCAAACTGGCCGCTCTCTCTGCTGATAGCACTCAGCCTGTTTGCCGGTCTGACGGCTTGTGAGAATGACAGTACACCCGACCCGGTGTTGAGCATCACGAATGTGTCGCCGACGTCTGCTCCGGTTGGCAGCACCGTCACCATTACAGGGACCCAATTCAGCACGACCCCGGAAAGCAATACCGTTACGTTCAGCGGCAATGTCCGGGCGGCAGTTCAGTCGGCCACGGCTACCCAGCTGGTCGTGACAGTTCCGGCTGGTGCCCAGAACGGCCCGATTTCAGTAACTTCCGGTGGCGCTACGGTGCAGAGTGCAACTGCTTTCTCTATCAGCGCCCGTCCGGTACAGGAAGTGCAGGGTGATATTACGCAGAACACCACCTGGTCCAAAGGGACGATTTACGTCATCCGCGGCTTTGTATACGTCAAGAGTGGTGCCGTGCTGACGATTCAGCCGGGAACCATCATCAAGGGCGGAACCCGCGAGCAGGACCCGTCGGGCAACCAGCGCGGCGGTACGCTGATCATCGAAAAAGGTGCCCGTATCGTGGCGGATGGTACGGCCCAGGAGCCGATCGTCTTTACGTCGAACAAGGCCCGCGGACAGCGGAACTACGGCGACTGGGGTGGTATCGTCATCATCGGTAAAGCACCGCACAACCAGGCGGCTTCCCGCACGTTCGAAGGGGGTATCGCCGGTACGTTCGGCACGGACAACGAAGCGGCCGACAATTCAGGTACGCTGCGCTACGTTCGCATCGAGTTCCCGGGTATTGCCCTGTCAACGGCCACGAACTCGGAAATCAACGGTCTGACGCTGTACGGGGTCGGCTCAGGCACGACGATTGAAAACGTGCAGGTTTCCTACAGCGGTGACGATGCGTATGAGTGGTTCGGTGGTACGGTAAACGCCAAGAACCTGGTGGCCCTGCGCACCTTTGACGACGACTTCGATACGGACTTCGGTTATGTGGGTAAAGTGCAGTATGCGCTGGCCCTGCGCGACCCGGCCTTTGCTGACCAGTCCGGCTCCAACATTTTTGAATCCGACAACTTCAACCCGGGCGAACCGGCTACGGCCGCCAACAACGGCCTGCCGCTGACGGCTCCGGTCTTCGCCAACGTGAGTGCGTTTGCCTTCGCGCCGGGAACCACGCCTTCGACGGCTACGGCCCAGGGCAGCGGCGGCTACCAGTCGGCCATGCACCTGCGTCGCAACACGGCCATCAGCATCTACAACTCGGTATTTGTCGGTTTCCCGGAAGGGCTGCGCCTCGATGGCACGGCTACCGGTACGCTGGCCAACGCCACGGCGGGTCGCCTCGACCTCCGCGGCATTACGATGGCGAACGTCGGCATCTCCGGTTCCACCACGTCGATTCCGGTGCGGGGCGCGGGTGCCATCACCAACGAACAGGCTCTGGCGTATTTCTCGGAAGCCGCCCGTAACAACAACGTCGTAACCGACGCCGCCACGCTGCTGCTGCCCGCCGCTACGTTCAACCTGACTACGCCGACCTTACTGCCGGGCACCGGTTCGCCTCTGTTGCAGGGAGCCGTCACGTCGACGAAGCTGGACGCGTTCTTCACGACGGGTGCCTTCCGCGGGGCCTTCGGCGCCACCAACTGGGCGCAGGGCTGGACCAACTTCGATCCGCAGAACACTGACTATAACTAAGCTCTTTTTAATTTCATATTGGTGTCGCACGAAAAGCCGGGGGTTTTACTCCCGGTTTTTCTTTTAGACCGGGATTACACGGATTAATGGATTTACTGTGATTCCAAAACGGCGACGCATCCTGGTAAATCCGTTAATCCCCCGAATCCCGGTTCAAAGACATTCGCTTCTCGTTTCCCCGCTTCCTGAGCCGTTCGGTCAGGTGCCGGGCCGTTTCCGGAAACAAATTGCCCAGTTTCGCCAGCCAGCCTCTTCCCGGCGGAATCAGAATCTCGGCCCTTTTTCGTTCCAGCGCCTCCCGGAGAATCGTCTGGCACACTTCTTCCACGGTCAAAATCCGGTCGCCCGAAAACGTCAGCGCCGCCGCTTCGTGCGGGAGCTGCTGCCGGAACATGTTGGTATCGACCACGTCCGAACAGACGACGGACACGCCCACCCGGTGGCGGTTCAGCTCCGATGCTGCCGCCAGCGAGAAAAACCGGACGGCGGCCTTGGTGGCCGAATAAACCGCCAGCCCTTCGATCGGGGCCACGCCGGCCAGCGAGGCGATGTTGACAATCTGGCCGAAGCGCTGCGGAATCATGGCTTCGGCCATCAGCCGGGTCCCGAGCATGACCCCTTTCAGGTTGATGTCTACCATGAAATCAATGTCTTCCGGCGGAAATTTGGCCACGTAGCCGGGGCGGATGACGCCCGCGATGTTCATTCCAATATCAAGGCGCCCCCACGAACTCATCACTTCGTCGAGCGCCTGCTGCCAGTCGGAGGCACAGGTCACATCGAGTTTCAGCAGGCGGTGCCGGTCCGGAGGCCAGCCGCGCTCGGCCGCCGCCCGGCGGAGCTGGGTTTCATCAATATCGGTGGCCACCACGCAATGGCCTTTCCGCAGGAGCACATCCGTCAGATACAGTCCAATCCCGTTGGCGCATCCTGTCAGGAGGCAGATGTACATCATGAGTAAATCGGTTAGTGTTATGTAGATCAGCGTATTAAAATACAAGCATAAAACATTGCCCGATTATTTTCGGAAATCCGTTAAATTTTTCCTCACTTTAGTACAATTATCGGAGCATCCTATCGACATGACTACCCATCTGACTCCAACCGTCTGCATTATCGGTGCCGGCTCGTCGGGAGTGACAGCGGCCAAGACCCTCAGACAGCACGGGATTGCGTTCGACTGCTTTGAGAAAGGGTCGGACATCGGTGGAAACTGGCGCTACGACAACGACAACGGCCTGTCGTCGGCCTACCGTTCGCTGCACATCAACACCAACCGGGACGTGATGGCTTACAGCGACTTCCCGATGCCGCGCGATTACCCGATGTTTCCGCACCACCGTCAGATTCTGCACTATTTTGAATCCTACGCCCGGCACTTCGGCCTTTACGAGCACATCACGTTCCGCACGGCGGTCACGGACGTTCGCCGGAGTGCGGACGGTTGCGGATACCGGGTCACGACCGACACGGGCCTCGAACGCGATTACAAGTACGTCATCGTCGCCAACGGCCACCACTGGAATCCCCGCTACCCGGACCCGCCATTTCCGGGTACGTTTACGGGCGAAACGCTCCACTCGCACGACTACAAGGTGCCGGAGCAGATTCGGGGCAAAAACCTGCTGATCGTCGGCATCGGCAATTCGGCCGTCGATATCGCCTGCGAGGCCGCCCGGCTGTATTCGGGCCGCGTGGTCATTTCGACCCGCAGCGGCGCCTACATCGTCCCGAACTGGCTGATGGGCATGCCTTTTGATTCGCTGGCCAACCCGCTGACGGCGAAGCTGCCCCTGCCGCTGCAGCGGGGTTTGCTGGGCATGTCGCTCTGGCTGGCCCGCGGGCGGCAGTCGGCCTACGGCGTGCCGGTGCCCAAACGGCCGCTTCTGAGCGAGCACCCGACCATTTCGCAGGATCTGCTGAATCTGGCGGGCCGCGGACTGATTGGTTTCAAACCGAATGTCCGCGAGTTTAAGGGAAAAAACGTAACTTTTGAAGACCATACCACCGAAGCGTTCGATATGGTCATCTACGCGACGGGGTACAAGGTCTCGTTTCCGTTTTTTGGAAACGGCTTTTTTAACGTCGAAAACTCGAACGACCTGCAGCTTTACCGCCGCGTCGTGCATCCGGACTATCCGGGCCTGTTTTTTCTGGGGCTGGTCCAGCCGCTGGGGGCCATCATGCCGCTGGCGGAGGCGCAGGCCCGCTGGATTGCCCGGCTGATTACGGGCGAATGCCGCCTGCCCGACCGACAGGCCATGCTGCAATCGCTCGAAGCCGAAAAGCAACGGAACCTGCGGCGGTACAAGCACTCACCGCGCCACACGCTGCAGGTCGATTTTCATCCGTATAAACAAAGTCTCGAACGGGAAATGAAACGTCGGTAACGCCGGTTTGCCACCGGTCCAAAACCATGAAATCCATCTTTTTTACGCTCCTCTTCTGTTGTCTGCTGGCGACGGCCCACGCCCAGGGCGACGCCCAGAAACGGTTTCAGAAAGCCCTGATTATGGCCGAAGACGGCGAAGTGATTACCCTCGACGAGGGCACATTCCGGTTTACGGGCAGCCTGTCGATGGACGGGAAAAAGCGCGTGACCATCCGCGGAAAAGGGCAGCAGAAAACCATCCTGAACTTCAAAGGCCAGACCGAAGGGGCCGAGGGCATCCGCGTCGATAATTCGGAGAACATCACCATCGAGGACCTGACGATTCAGGATACCAAAGGCGACTGCATCAAGACCATGAACGTCAACGGCATCACCTTCCGCAACGTCACGGTCGAATGGACGGGCCTGCCGGGGCCGGACAACGGCTCCTACGGGCTGTATCCGGTCCAGTGTCAGAACGTCCTCATCGAAAACTGCACCGCCATGGGCGCTTCGGATGCCGGAATTTACGTCGGGCAGTCGAAGAACATCATCGTCCGGAAGTGCCGGGCGACGCACAACGTGGCGGGCATCGAGATTGAAAACTCACTGATGGCCGATGTGTATGACAACGACGCCTACGACAACACCGGCGGTATCCTCATTTTCGACCTGCCCGACCTGGTGCAGAAGCGGGGCGGAAACGTGCGGGTTTTCAATAACCGGATTACGAACAACAATTATCCGAACTTCGCGCCGAAGGGAAATATCGTCGCCAAAGTGCCCGCCGGGACGGGCGTAATGGTTCTGGCCACCAACCAGGTTGAAATTTTTGGCAATGAAATCCGGAAAAACAACAGCATCGGCACGAGTATTGTAAGCTATTATATGACCGAAAATCCTTTGAAGGATTCGGCCTATTACCCGTATCCCACAGCGATTTCCGTTCACGATAACCTCTACGAACGGGACCCGGTGCGGTTTGTGGGAAAAGGGCGAATCGGTCAGTTGTTCCGGCTGAAGCTGCGTTTTGGGAAGAGGGTGCCGGACATTGTGTACGACGGAATCGTGGATCCGAAGGTACGAAGCGCGAGCGGCCAGATCCGTCCGGACGCGCGCATCTGCATCCGCAACAACCGCAACGCTACGTTTGTGAATCTGGACGCCGGGAATAACTTCCGGAACCTGTCGCGGGACGTGGGCCCGTACGATTGTACGCATACGCCCCTGCAGGAAACGGTAGTCCGCCGCGAGCCATGAAACGACTGCTGTGGATGCTGGCGCTGGCGGTGCCCGGCCTGGGTGCGATGTCACTGGAAAGTAAAAAGCCCCAGCCGCCGCCTTTTGAAACATTATCGGCGTACGGTCTTTTTGCCGGGCGACTGGCGGACCAGAAGCCGGCGGAAGGCGTTCTGCCGTACGGGCTGAATACGCCGCTGTTCAGCGATTATGCCGAAAAGCTGCGTTTTGTCCGCATGCCGGAAGGCGAGACCGTGGCCTACAACCCGGACAGCGTGCTCGGATTCCCGGTCGGAACGGTGCTGGCGAAAACGTTTTATTACCCGAACGATGCCCGCGACCCGGCCAAAGGACGGCGGCTGCTGGAAACCCGCCTGCTGGTTCACGAATCGCAGGGCTGGAAGGCGTATCCGTACGTCTGGAACGACGAGCAGACCGACGCCGTGCTCGAAGTGGCCGGCGACCGGAAAGAAGTGGGCTGGACGGATGGAAGCGGCACGCGGCGCAAACTGATGTACACGGTTCCGAACATGAACCAATGCAAAGGCTGCCACGTTTCCGGTAATAAAATGGTGCCGATTGGCCCGTCGGCTCGTCAGTTGAACGGTATTTTTACTTACTCGGACGGGTCCGAAAACCAATTGAGCCGCTGGAGCCGCTTAAAATGGCTGCAAAAGTTGCCTGAGTTGGCAGAAGTGCCTAAATTGGCAATTTGGAATGATCCTGCGACGGGTACAGTAGCAGAAAGGGCGAGAGCATGGCTGGATATTAACTGTGCGCATTGCCACAGTCCGCAGGGGCCGGCCCGCACGTCGGGACTGGATTTGCGGATTCGGCAGAATGACCCTACGCTGCTGGGTATCAACAAGACACCGGTTGCCGCCGGACGCGGTTCGGGCGGACGGCAATTTGATATTGTGGCGGGGCATCCCGAAAAATCCATCCTGGTGTATCGGCTCGAATCGGTCGACCCGGGCATCCGGATGCCGGAATTATCCCGCCAATTAGTCCATGAGGAAAGTGTGGAACTGGTAAAGGAGTGGATTAAGAACCTGAAACCTTGAATCAGTCTTACCGTATATTTTTTTAAACACCGTAACGCGGATGATTTCCAAGAAAGCAAAGTACGCCATTAAAGCACTGAAGGTTCTGACCGAAGAGTTCGGGAAAGGCCCGGTTCTGATTTCTTATATTTCGGCGAAAGAAAATATTCCGAAGAAGTTTCTGGAGGCAATTCTGCTCGAATTGCGTAACCACGGTATTCTCCAGAGCCAGAAGGGCAAGGGCGGCGGCTACCTGCTGCGCGTAGACCCCGAGCGCGTCAACTTGGCGCAGGTGCTGCGGGTCATCGACGGCCCCATCGCCCCGACGCCCTGCGTGTCCAAGCATTTCTACGTCCGCTGCGACGACTGCACCGACGAGCTGACCTGCGCCATCCGCCCCATCATGGAACAGGTGCGCGACGCCAACCTCGCCGTCTACGAAAACACAACGCTGAAGACCTTTATCCCCAAAACCGAAGCCCCGGTGGAGAACACCGCCCCGACGGATTCGGCGGTAACGGTATAAAGTTTAAAGTTTATAGTTTAGGGTTTATAGTTGCTTCGCCATTTCTAAGCCTTGCGGAGCAGCTATAAACCCTAAACTATAAACTCTAAACTTTTAAACGACTACTGATGCTCCTTCCGCAGCAAATCGTTCACCGTCTTTACCGGGTTGAACGTGATCAGCGGGACTTCCACGAAGAGCGTGTTCCAGTCGGCCATGGCGCCGTTCCAGAGGCCAGGCAATTCCTGCGCTTTCAGTTCCTTTCCGTCTTTTGATTTGGCCGTGATAAAGCCCGTTTTGGGGTCGCGGTACGAGACGAGGTTGTACTTCTCCCCATTCCGATTCTTCATCGAACACACCAGATCCACCGGATTGAAGTGCGTAGCCGTGTCGAAAATCTGCTTCTGACCGGCATCGCCGAGGTCGATCTGCGCCGATTCCACGATTTGCAGGGACACCGAACCGTCGGCATTCTGCGCCCAGAACGGCCCGCCGCCGGGTTCGCCCACGTTCTGCACCATACCGCAGACGCGCACCGGCCGGTCGAGCTTGCGGCGGTAGTAGGTTATTTTGTCTTCTTGGGACAGGCTTTCGAAGCCGTTCGGCGGAAGGGTGCAGAGCGTTGTTTTCAGAAATTCGTCAATTTCCGTCAGATAACCTTCGCTCACGTCCGGGCTGTCGAGCAGCTGCTGGAACCGGAAAAGCTGCTGCTGCACGTCGAGCAGCACGGCCCCAATCACTTTTTTGTAGGTAACGGTCGGCTCCTTCAGCCGGTCGGGCACCACGTTGTCGATGTTTTTGATGAACACCACATCGGCGTCGATGTCGTTGAGGTTTTCGATCAGCGCCCCGTGGCCCGCCGGACGGAACAGCAGCGACCCGTCGCCGTTGCGGAACGGAGAATTGTCCGGATTGACCGAGATCGTATCGGTCGCCTTTTTCTGCTCCGAAAAGGTGATCTCGAAGCGGGCCCCGAGTTTTTCCTCATACGTCGGCAGCACCCGCTGAATCAGCTCCTCGAAGCGGTCGCGGTGTTCGGGCGAAACGGTGAAGTGAATCCGGACGAGCCCGTCGGAATTGGCATAGGCCGCTCCTTCCACCAGATGCTCTTCTACCGGCGTGCGCGGCCCGTCGGGGTACTGGTGAAACAGCAGAAGTCCCTTGGGCAGGTTGCCGTAATCCAGCCCTTCGTCGGTCAGGAGAATGGAGAGGACGGACTGCCGGTCCAGATTCTCGGGCTGGCCGAGGGCATCGTAGAAGGCAAAGTCTTTCAGCCGGGCGAAAAACTCATCCACCGACTTGTCGTTCTTGCCTTCCAGCGCCGCAAACAGGGACTTGAACATCCGCGTAGCGGCCCCCGAAGCGGGCACGAACTTGAGCAGCGAGAGGCTGTCGGCCTGCCGGTCGAAGCGGCTCACCAGCTCGCCGGCCTGGGATTCTTCCACCCGGATGATACCGTCGCCGACCGTAGCGGCCTTGATGACGTTCAGGAAGGGAAAACCGTTGACAAAATTTTGTATCTGTTCTTCAACAAGCGCGAGGGAAGCGCCCTGTGCCAGAATCTGGGACTCGTCTTGTTCCGTAAACTGCATACGCGATAAGAAGCGGATAGGATTGATTGTTGCGCGGCAAATACGGGATTTTGGGGCAGGGAATCAAGCCTTTTTTATCTGATAGGCCGACCAGGCTGCCAGCGCCTCTTCTTCCTTCCGGCGCATTTCGGTCGCTTCGGTCTCGGTCTTGTCGCCGTAGCCGCTCAGGTGCAGGAGGCCGTGGGCCAGCACGCGCCGCAGTTCCTGTTCTTCGGGCACGTTCAGGGTTTGGGCGTTGTCGCGCACCCGGTCCACGCTGATGAAAATGTCGCCTTCCAGCCGGTCCTCGTCCTCCGAGTTATCGAAGGTGATGATGTCCGTGTAATAGTCGTGGTCGAGGTGGTCGCGGTTGACCTGCAACAGGTAGTCGTCGGAGCAGAAAATGTAGTTGAGCTCCCCGATTTTGAAGCCTTCCTGCGCCGCCAGCTCTTTGAGCCAGGTACGGGTCTGGGGCTTTTCAGGGAGAGAAAATTTGATGTCTTCGGAAAAGAAACGGAGCATTTTTTAAGAAATTATGAAACGCAGGCGGTTATGACGGGGAAAAGAATGAATAATGAACCGCGGTGGACCGCAATGAAGGCTTCGCAGGGCCAGAACTTTCGCTTACCAAGCCTTCATCATTCATTACAGTCCGCTGCCGCGGTTCAGTGTTCATTCTTTCCGTGCTTATACAATTCTCAATTTCGCAAAGCTCAGCAGCAGCGTCTTTTCGCCGGCTTTGTCGAAGGCAATGACGGCTTTTCGTTCGGTGCCGTTGATGTCCAGCGCCTTGACGGTGCCGAAGCCGAATTTGGCGTGCTCGACCTTCATGCCGACGGCCAGGGCCGCGGTGTCGCTGGGCGCAAAATCCGCCGAGGGCGTGTGGGCCACGTTCATCTGGGGCTGCTGGCGGGCCGTTTTCTGGGCCAGGCTCCGGACAAAGGCCATCGAACCGCCCGAAGGCGTATCGCGTTCGGAGCGCCCGTTCGGCTCGGCTTCGGAGCGGGGGCGTTTGGCCATTTTCAGGTAGTCGGTGTTCACTTCGAGCAGGAACCGGCTGGGTTCGCAGGTTTTCAGGCGGCCGTAGTGGTAGCGCGATTCGGCATACGAAAGCGTCAGCTTTTTCTCGGCGCGGGTGATGGCCACGTAAAACAGCCGCCGCTCTTCTTCCAGATCGGCCCGGCTTTCGAGCATCATCTGCGAGGGAAACAAATCTTCTTCCAGCCCGACGATGAACACGTTCCGAAACTCCAGCCCCTTGGCGGCGTGGATGGTCATCAGGGTCACCTTATCGTTATCGTCGTCGTCCTCCTTCTCGTCGGCGGAGGTCAGCAGCGAAACGGCCTGGAGGAAGGCGCTGAGGCTCTTGTCGTCGTTGTCGGGGTTATCGACAAATTCCTTGATGGCGTTCAGCAATTCCTGGACGTTCTCGTACCGGGCCAGCCCCTCGACGGTTTTGTCGTCGTACAGTTCCTTCAGCAGCCCGGAGGTTTTGGCGATATGCGCGGCCACCTCGTAGGCGTCTTTTTTGTCCAGCAGCAGCCGGTAGCTTTTGATCAGATCGGCAAAGCCTTCAATCGCCACCGCCGCCCGGCCGGCCACGAACTTGTTGATGTCGGCCACAACTTCCCAGATCGGTTCGCTGTTTTCGGCCGCAATGACCGAAATTTTCGCCACCGTGGTGTCGCCGATGCCGCGTTTGGGCAGGTTGATGATGCGCTTGAACGCCTCTTCGTCGTTCTGGTTGACCGTAAAACGGAGGTACGCCAGCAGGTCCTTGATTTCCTTGCGCTGGTAGAACGACAGGCCGCCCACAATGCGGTACTTGATGCTCATCTTCCGCAGGGCTTCTTCAAAGGCCCGCGACTGGGCGTTGGTCCGGTACAGAATCACGAAATCGTTGTTACTCAGCCCTTCGTTGACCTTCTGGTCGAAAATGGCCGAGGCGACCAGACGGCCTTCCTCGTTGTCCGACGCCGCCTTGAGGACATCGATGAGCGTACCGTCCTCGTTGTCCGTGAAGACGTTCTTCTTCAGCTGGGCGCGGTTGCGGGCGATGATGGAGTTGGCCGCTTCCACGATGGTCTTCGTCGAGCGGTAATTCTGCTCCAGCTTGATCGTCCGGACGTCCGGAAAGTCCTTTTCGAAATTCAGAATGTTCTCGATGTTGGCCCCGCGGAAGGCGTAGATACTCTGCGCATCGTCGCCCACGACGCAGATATTCTGGTGGACCGCCGACAGCTTGCGGGTAATCAGGTACTGCGAAACGTTGGTATCCTGAAACTCGTCCACGAGCACGTACTGAAACTTGTGCTGGTACTTGTGCAGGATGTCGAGGTGGTCGCGGAACAGGACGTTGGTGTTGAACAGCAGGTCGTCGAAGTCCATCGCGTTGGCCCCGAAGCAGCGCCGTGCGTAGGCTTTGTAAATCCGCCCGACCTCCGGGATGCGCGCCGCCGCGTCGTCGGCCTGAATCAGCGGATTGCTGATGTAATCGTCCGGCCCGACGAGGCGGTTTTTGGCACCCGAAATGCGGTTGAAGACCACGTTGGCCTTGTACAGCTTGTCGTCGAGTCCGAATTCCTTGATGATGCTCCGCAGCAGCGACTTCGAATCGTCGGTATCGTAAATCGAAAAATTGCTCGTATAGCCGAGAGACTTCGCCTCGATGCGCAGAATTTTGGCAAACACCGAGTGGAACGTGCCCATCCAGATGTTGCGGGCTTCGTTGCCGATCACGCTCTCAATCCGGTGGCGCATCTCGCCCGCCGCCTTGTTGGTAAACGTCAGCGCCAGAATCCGGAACGGATCGACGCCCTGGTGAATCAGGTGGGCAATCCGGAACGTCAGCACGCGGGTCTTCCCCGAGCCGGCTCCGGCAATAATCATCAACGGCCCGTTGCCGTGCAGCACGGCCTCCCGCTGCGGGTCGTTCAGGGTGGAAATATAGTTGGTCATCAACAGCTCGTTAGCACACTCTCTTCTGAGAATAACAGTCAAAATTACGGAAAAAGTTGCCCCTTTGGGAGTTAAGAATTAAGAGTTATGAATTAAAAGCGGCCCGCCACGCAGTCAGCTTCGCTGCGTCAATTTTTAACTCATAACTCTTAATTCTTAACTCCCAAAGGGTGTGACTTGCTCGTCTATGAAGCACCAGAGCCATTGTTCGCCCGGTTCGGCGGAGGCGATGACCGGGTGGCCGGTCTCGTGGAAATGCCGGGTTGCGTGGCGGTTGGGCGAGGAATCGCAGCAGAGCGTGACGCCGCAGGTCTGGCAGGTGCGCAGGTGGACCCATTCACTGCCCGTTTTCAGGCACTCTTCGCATTGATAGGCTTTGGCCGGGCGGACTTCCGTGATGGCCGCCAGGTGTTCGCAGTTCTTGATCCGGATCATGGTGTGGGAAATTAGCAAACCAAGTTAGGCGTTATTGACGGAGAAAGCCAATCTTTCCCCCGGCGCCGACCGCCCAGCACTGCCCTCCAGTGCAGGAAATGGCGTGGTAGGCCGAGTCGTCGATTTTGGTCCAGGTTTTCCCCCAGTCGTCGGTGTAACAGCTTCCCGACGGGCCGACCAGCACGAGCCGCCGCCCGCGAATGTTGCCGATGCCTTCTTTCAGGCCCGGGGGGTTGGTAGGCGTGGCGGCCTCCCAGGTCCGGCCGCCATTGCGCGTGACGGCCACGTTCTGACTGCTGGCTTTCTCGGCCTTGTAATCGCCGCCGACGGCCATGCCCCGCCGACCCATCCGGTCGAACCAAAGGCCAAAAATACCCGCTGTCGGCCCGGCCGGAATGGGGGTGTTGCTGACTTTCCAGCGCCGCAGAATGTTGTTTTGTGTGTAAAACACCCGAGCGGTATCGGCCCCGCCGGAGGCAATGCGGGCGAAACGGGTGTGGGAATGTTGCGAATCCATGCCGTGAAAGATCAGACTGCTGCCGCTGGCGGCAAAGGCTGCTTCGCCGGGTTTGACAGGCGGCAGCCGGTCCGGGCGAATGGGCTTCCAGGTCTGCCCGCCGTTGGTGGTCCGCAGAACGACCCATTTGCCGTCGATGGGGTCGCTGAAAAGCATCCCCTCGCGGCGGTTGTAAAAATCCATCGAGTCGAAGAAGACACCTTTCTGCCGGGTTTCGTACATTAGGTTCCAGGTCTGGCCGCCGTCGGTGGTTTTGTAAATCCGGGCCTGGCCGCGTTCGGCGGGACCGGCGCTCATCAGGTAGGCCATATTGGCATTCACGGCGTAGACATCCCGGAAATCCAGCGAATCGGCGCCCGGTACCCGTCCGGCCTGCCAGGTCTGGCCGCCGTCGGTCGTGCGGACAAACGTACCCCGGGTGCCGCCGACCCAGACTACATTCCGGCTGGCGGCGCTGACGGCGCGGAAGCTGGCCGTGGTGCCGCTCTGCTGCGGCTGCCACTGGGCGAGGAGGGGGGCAGAAGAAAAGAGCAGAAAAAAGCTGAGACAGCCGAAGGCGCGAAACAGGTTCATGAAGCAAAAATGCGGGTTCAACCGGCAAAATACGCAGGCGATGCAAGATGCCCAAGGTTTCGGGAGCGGACGTGTCTACGTTTGTAAGGCGCTTCCGGACGGGCTGTGGCAGATCGGGCGGCAAGCAACACATTACTGACCACGAAAAACATCCATACGCCATGAAAAAGCTCTTTACCCTTACCCTGCTGCTGACGAGCCTCTGGGCCGCCGCACAAACCTCTGACAACACGGTTTCCGCCAAAATCGACGGCAAAGAATGGAAGGCCAAAGCCCAGCGGCTCAACCTGCCGTTTACGGGCGTCAAGTACCTGGCCATCGCCGGGATGGCGGTCAATCCGGATGTGGAAACCTGGATTCGGTTCATTTTTACCGACAAACTGACGCCGGGCACCTACCAGATCGTGAGCGAGGACGAAAAGTACTGGGAAAACAAGGCCAACTACAAAAACGGCGGGGTCGTCTGGGCGCTCGTTGATTATTCGGAAGAAACCAAAGGCCTCGGCCACGCCTTCCGCGACGGCGAATCCCTGAAAGGCACCATCACCATCACCAAAGTGACCGACACCAGCATCGAAGGCACGTTTGAAGCCACGCTGAAAGTCGTCACCTACAAAAAACGCGCGCTGGACACCGTAACGGGCTTCGGCCTCCGCCGGAACCTGGAAGAAAAAGCCATCACGGCCGCCGGCGGCGGGATGCTGACCAAATCCGGGCCGCACGACCACGAAAACACCCGCCGCACCGAAACCAAAGAAGAAATGGTCATCAGCAGCGGCGCGTTCAACGTCAACTGGAGCAGCGGCGCGACAGCGCAGAGGAAATGATGGAATGACTGAATTTTGAATGACTGAATTTTGAATGACTGAATTTTGAATGACTGAATTTTGAATGACTGAATTTTGAATGACTGAATGATTGAGTGACTGAATGACTGATTTGATTCGCTAATTCCAGCACTGCGAAGCTATTCAATCATTCAGTCATTCGATCATTCAGTCATTCAAAAAAGCTGAGCATTTCGGAGGCTTTCGGCCTGCTGGATTGCTCAGCTTTTTTTGTATTAAAATCTGGTTAATGTAGGGTGAGAAATGGATTTTTCCCGGTCAGAATTGCGTTTACTATCTACAGACGCTGATGCTGGTTGCAGTGCCCTGAGATTGGATTCCGTTCCGCCGTACACCGTTGAAGAGTGGTGCATTTATTGCTCTTTAAGAATCAACTGCTTAGACTATTTGCCTTTAATCAACGTTTTTACAACAGCCTGTAAAAATCAACAAACACCTATGCAAGTTTCCATGAATGTACGCCGGAACACCTGGGTATTGGCAGCCATCGCCGGTCTCTGGATGACTTCCTGCAAAAAGGACGAAACCATTGCTCCGACGCAGCCCGTTACCTCTACCGAGGACCAGACGGTCAACGACTGGGTTTTGTCGGAAATGAAAAAATATTATTATTGGAATGATAAGCTCCCGGCTAATCCCAATAAAGCCCTCAAACCCGCTGACTTTTTCAGCTCTCTGCTCTATAAATACGATGCCGTGGCCCGGCCCGACGGCGACCGTTTTTCCTGGATTCAGGAAAGCGCCGACGAACTGAAAGCCAGCCTGAGCGGAGAAGTGAAATCGACCGGCGTGGAGTTTACGCTCCTGCGGCGCGCCTCCGGCTCCGACGACGTGATTGCTCAGGTGCTGTACGTTCAGCCGGGCTCTCCGGGCGCGGCGGCGGGCGTCAAGCGCGGCGACATTATCTACAAAGTCAACGGGCAGAAACTGACCGTCAACAACTACCAGAACCTGCTTTTCTCGCCTACCGCGTTTACCTACGGACTGGCTAAGCTGGAAAACCGGACGCTGGTGGATACGGACGAAACGCGTTCGGTGACGGCTTCCACGATTCAGGAAAACCCGGTTTATCTGGATTCGATTTACGTCCGCAACGGCAAAACGATCGGTTATCTGGTCTACAACCAGTTTATTCCGGGTCCCAACGGCTCGTCTACGCCCGAGTATGATCGTCGCATCGACCAGATTTTCAGCAAGTTCAAGGCGCAGGGCGTCAACGAACTGATTCTTGATTTCCGGTACAATCCGGGCGGTTACGTTTCCTCTTCGGTCAATATTGCCAGCCTGGTCGGAAAGGGAGTCGATAATTCGAAGGTGTATTACCGGATGGAGTACAATAAAGACATTATGAAGGAAGTGCAGGCCGCCGGCCAGACAGGCGATTTGATTACGCGCTTCTCCAATAAGGCCAACAACATCGGCGGCAACCTCCAGCGCGTGTTTGTGCTGACAACCGGCCGCACCGCTTCTGCCAGTGAATTGATCATCAACGGTCTGAAGCCGTTCATGCCGGTCGTGACCATCGGAGGCACGACGACGGGTAAGAACGTGGGTTCGATCACGCTTACGGACGACAAGGGCAAGATCAAGTGGGGCATCCAGCCGATTGTCTTCAAATCGTTCAACAGCGAGGGTACGTCCGAGTACTCGGCCGGGTTCAAGCCCGCCTTTGAGGTGGCCGAAACGGTAGAGTCGCGCACGAAGCCGCTCGGCGACGTGAACGAAGCCCTGCTGAACGAGGCGCTGTTCCAGATCACGGGCAACCGCTCGGCCCGCCGCGCCGCCCGCAACGAAACGGTACTGCCGGAAGTTGGGTCGTCCATCGAACGCAAGGCGGGTGGCAGCAACATGTTCGAAGCCGCTCCGAAACTGAAATAAATAGTTTAAAGTTTAGGGTTTATCGTTTACAGTTAAAATCCGCAATGGTCTGTTCTTCAGTGCGTTATCTATAAGTCATAAACTCTAAACTATAAACAGCGAACTTCTTGATTACAAAAGAATTTAGTTGTTGGATTTGCGAAAAACCGCTCAGTTTGAGCGGTTTTTTCGTTAAAGGCTGTATTTTCCCGAAGGAATCAGCTGCCCGGCCGATACCGGACCCCGGTACAGATAGGTCCAGCAGACCAGCGCCCCGGACCCGGTCTGGACCGGAACAAGGACCCGGCTGTATTCGGGCGGCGTTTCGTCCAGTCCTTCGTAGCGGTCGAGTTCGGCCAGAACTATCTGACTTTCCGTCAGTTTAACGATGTCGCCGTAAACTTTTCCTTCGGATTGCGGTTCGTAATGCGCACCGGGATACCAGCCCAGGTTGTACAGACGGCCGGGAAACCAGCCCGGCCCGACCGGCGTACTGTGCTGGCGCAAAAAGGCCGCCATCGGGTGCGCAGAATCCCGGAGGAGCGTTCCGTAGACAAAAAGGTGGTCGTTTGACGTTGGATTAGTAAGCATTCTGTGATGTCCGTTCGGCGGAGTGTGTAAATTTACGGCATAAAGAGTTCACAGAGTTGTGTCGCCGAGCCAGGCAAGGCCCGCTCCACCTCGGTCCTGCCGCCTGACCCCGCGATACCGACCTTCTTTCCTGAGACAAGTATGTACGATAAAACGATAGGTACGAAACAGAAAGCGCTGCGGATCAACCTCGACCGGCGGATTTACGGCTCCTTTGCCGAAATCGGGGCGGGGCAGGAAACGGCGGCGATGTTTTTCAAAGCAGGCGGCGCTTCCGGCACGATTGCCAAAACGATGTCGGCCTACGATATGACCTTCAGCGACGCCATTTACGGGCCGGAAGAAAGCGGCCGTTACGTGGTGGAATCGCGCCTGAAAAAAATGCTGAGCAAGGAGTACAGCCTGCTCGAAAAGCGTCTGGACGAAAAACGGGGCGAAAACACGACGTTCTTTGCCTTCGCCAATACCGTGGTGGCGCTCAACTACCAGAAAACCAACGAAGGCCACGGCTGGATTGGCCTGCGCTTCCAGCTGACGCCGCGCAGCCCGTATAATGACGTGATTGTACACGTGAAGATGCTCGACAACGAAAACGTGCTCCAGCAGCAGGCGCTCGGCGTGATCGGCGTCAACCTGATTTACGGCTGCTTCTATTACGCCAAAACGCCCGAAACGCTGCTGCTGTCGCTGATGGACGACCTCTCCCCCGAACGGATCGAGATCGACATGGTCCGGTTCAGCGGCCCCGACTTTGCCGGGGTGGACAACCGGCTGATGAGCATGCACCTGGTGAAGAACGGCTTCACCAACGCGGCCCTGTTCGGACCGGACGGCGACGTGCTGCAGCCGTCGGAGGCGCTTTACAAAAAGAACATCCTGCTGCTGCGGGGACGGCTCCGGCCCGTTACGAACGTTCACCTGGACATGCTCGACAACGGCACGAAGCAGTTTCTGGAAGAGCCGGACGTGGAACCCGGCCGCGTGGTGACTATCGCCGAACTGACCCTGCACAACCTGGCCGCGCACGACCACCGCATCGACGAGAAGGACTTCCTCGACCGGGTCGATATTCTCTGCAAGCTGGGCCAGACGGTGATGATCTCCAATTTTCTGGAATATTTCAGGCTGGTGTCGTACCTCTCCCGCATGACCCGGATGAAGATCGGCCTGATTCTGGGCATTCCGAATCTGGAATACATCTTCGAGGAGGAACATTACAAAAGCCTGCCGGGCGGCATTCTGGAGTCCTTTGCGACGCTTTTCAGCCGGAAAGTGAAGCTCTTTGTCTATCCGACGCTGGGGCAGGAAGGCGGCATCTACCACTGCGGCACGTTCCAGGTACCGCCGCATCTCGAACCGCTGTATCAGTATCTGCTGGCCAACGACAAGATTGAGGACATCACGGATTACAACGAAGCGAACCTCCACATTTCCACCGACCGCGTACTGCAGATGGTCAAGGCGGGGGAAGAAGGCTGGGAAACAATGGTTCCCGAAGAAGTAGCCCGGCAAATCAAGGATAACTGCCTGTTTGGCTACCCCTGCGAAGTGCACTACACGCCCCTGTCCGAACAGGTTCGCCAGGCGGCACTGGGCAGTTGATGCTCCCTGATAAATCATAAAAAATCCCGGTTACGAGCGTAGCCGGGATTTTTTATGATTTTCCGGAAAGCGGCACCCGATCCGGCCCTATTTTTGTGTGTATCTTTCAAGGCCGCTTCATATGAAGGCGTGCCCACCGTAACAACTCATGATCGTACTTAGCGTTATTTTTATTGTTTTAGGCCTTTTGGCCTTTATCGGCATCCCGCTGCTAAGTCAGCAGAGCGCATCGGAGCGCCGGTCCGCGGAAGATGCCGCCCGCACCAGCCGGGAGCACCGGCTGCGCATGGAAGAACAAAGCCAGCCCGAGTGGCAGCAGGCGTTTCAGCAGGAGCTGGACCGCCGTCAGCAGGTTCGTCAGCCGGCCAGGGCCCGCCGGAACGCCGTGGAAGTGGTCAAAAGCTGAGTCGCGCCGCGTAGGCCGGGCCGCGCAGGCCGGGCCGCGTAAGCCGGATTTGCCTGACCGGACGGAACTTCACAGTGGTGCTGAACCTCGCAGCGGGGTCAGCACTTTTTTCATTTTCAGCAAAGCATCCGCCCGCTGGCGAAAGTAAGTATCCACAACAATGCCGGTCACAAAACCAGCCGTGAGGCCGAAAATCAATACCCACAGGAGCAGGGTGTAGATGAGATCATTCATGGTTTCGCAGGATTAAAGGGTAAAAACGCCTCTGGCAACAGTCCGGACCTCCGCCCAGCCCTGCTTAGTCGCCGGGAACCGGACGCAGGCAAACACCTTTTTCAAAAATCCCCCGAAGTTTTCTCCACCGCCGGACCCGAAACCGAAGCTAGTTCCGGGTTTCGCTCACCTCCAAAATACAAAATCCATATGGCTCGATGACGTGGTATTCGTGATCCAGCCCGACCGTAAGGGTGGTGCCTTGCCAGTGGTCCACCAGCCGCGCCGGTGTAAAGCCGTGCTCCTTGTAAGCGTACCAGGTCAGATAAGCCGCCTGATCGGAATAGTTGAAGACGCAGTAGAGCCGCTGCCCTTCCCACTCGCGCAGATAACCGGTAACGTGGCTGTTGTGCGGAGACAGCCAGACCTGGTTGCTCCGGTCGGTGACCACATCCAGTTTTTTGCGCAGCGCCAGCAGCTTCTGGGTGCCCGCAAAGACCCGGTTTTCAATCGTATCCGGCTGGTAGACCCGCTGGTTTTTCTCCCAGTCGATCACGGGCCGGTGCATCCAGCGGTTGTCGTAATTTTTTCCGGGATCGCCGAGGTAGCTGTAGTCGTTGGTGTAGCCCGCTTCATCGCCGTAGAACAGCATAGGCAGCCCCCCGGCAAAGATGCTCTGCGCCTGCATCAGCAGAATTTTACGGATTGCCAGCTCAATCTGCTGCCCGTTGCCTTGCGCCAGGGCCTTTTCCAGTCCGCAGAGAGAAGCCAGCGACCCGCTGATTCGGGCGTCGCCGGTTTTGTCGTTGACCGAAAACAGGGCCCCGCTGGCCGGACTGCCGGGAAACTGCCCCGAGTAATAGTTCATCAGAAACCGCCGGTGCGGATACGGCTCAAAACCGGCCTGACGGATCATGGCGTCGTCGTAACCTAGCCCGATATCGTCGTGGCAGCGGGTGTAGGTAATCCAGGAGGTACCCCGGGGCTTGCGCTGTAATTCCGGCTGGGCGGCCAGCATGACCTGCGTTTTGCCCGTGGCCAGCGCATCCCACTGGAGGGCCATCTGGGTCGCGTTGTAGGCAAAATCGCACTCGCGGGCAGCATACGGGCCTTCGCCAAAATATTTCATGATTTCGGCCGGGGCCACAATGGCTTCGCCGAGCAGGGCCATGCCAGGGGTGGCGACGGCCACGCACTGGCGGATCAGCCGCAGCAACTGGTGCGCTTCGGGCAGGTTCTGGCAGGAAGTGCCCACTTGTTTCCAGATGAAGGCCGGGGCATCGATGCGCAGCACGTCCACGCCCAGATTGGCGTAAAAAAAGATCGTGTCCAGCATTTCGACAAACACCCGCGGATTGGCGTAATTGAGGTCCCACTGGTAATTGTGAAAGACGGTCATCACCCATTTTCCGCATTCCGGCACGTACGAAAAGCTGCCCGGCGCACTTTCCGGAAAAATCTCCGGCATGCTGGCTTCAAACTGGTCCGGCAGGGTGCGGTCGGGGAAAAAATAGAAATAGTCCTGATAGACCGGGTCGCCCTGCCTGGCTTTTTCGGCCCAGGCGTGGCGGTGCGAGGTATGGTTCAGGACGATATCCAGCATCAGGTACATATCCTGCTCCTGCAAGGCTGACTGGACGCTTTTCAGGTCGTCGAGCGTACCGAACCGGGGGTCAACTTTCCGGAAATCCGAAACGGCATAGCCGCCGTCGCTTTCCCCGGCCGGACTTTCAAACAGGGGCATCAGGTGCAGCAGATTCACGCCCAGGTCCTGAAGGTAAGCCAGTCGGGCGGGCAGGGCGGGCAAATTTTCGCAGAAGCGGTCCACGTACAAGCTCATGCCGGCGAGCTGGTTGCTGGTAAACCACCGGTCCGATTCCTGCGCCGCCTTTTCCCCGTCCCGTCGGCGGAGGGCTTCGGGGCGGTTTTCAAAAGCCCGTTTTAGCGTGGCGTACAGGTCCGCCAGGCATTCGTCGCGCCGGGGATGCTGGCCGTAGAGCTGGTCGTAAAGGCGGGTAATTTCGGAGGAAAGGGCTTCGTAACGTGTCGTAAAGTCCGTCATAAGTCAGCGCAAAGTCGCAAAGATAACCCGGAAAAGGCACAAAATGCCGGGGCAAACCGGGTTCGCTCCTTTGCCGTTCGTGAAAAAATTAATGTCCGCCGCCGACCGGAACGGCCGTCAGTTCGGTTTGTTTTTCGGTTTTGATAAACAGGGTAAAAAAGGCCGCCAGCAGCAGCAGAATTCCCGCGAACAGAATCGCGTAACCCGCGTGGTTGTTCAGCAAATACTTGAGTACATACCCGAAGGTGATGGTTTGCAGAAACATCGGAATCACAATCATCATGTTGATCACGCCCATGTACACGCCGTAGCGCGCCTTCGGAATGTGGCTGACTACCATCAGATACGGAATACCCATCATGCTTGCCCAGCCGATGCCGAACCCGGTGATGGCCACAAACAGAAGCGGCGTCTGCCGGATAAACGGAAAGGCGATGAAGCCCACGGCCGCCAGCAGCAGGCAGGCAAAATGCACCCATTTGGCCCCAATCTTCCGGGCGAAACCGACCAGCGCGAAGGCCGACAGAAACGTCACGATGTTGTACCAGCCGTTGACCGACCCGGCCAGACTGACCGCTTTTTCGTAGAGATCCTTGTTGTCCGGCGTGGCGTTAAAGACCGAAAGCGCGATGCTTTTGGAGCTGTTCTGCCAGTAACAAAACAGCGCGTACCATTGAAACAGGTAGACCAGCGCCAGCTGCCACATCACCCGGGGCATTTCGGTGATGGCTTCGATGATTTCGATGTTCTGGGCAAACAGCAGCCGGGCGGTCCGGTTGGCTTCGATGCGCCGAATCAGTGCCGGGAACAGCCCGCGGACAAAAAGCGCCGGAATCAGCAGCAGGGCGATGGCGACATACGCGACGAGGGTGGTGACGATGGACAGAAAAAACTGCACCACCAGCGGCGGCATGCCTTCGTTTTTGCGGCGGATTTCCCCAATTTCCCCTTCCGTAGGCGGAATTTCGGACGTGGTTTTCATGCTCCACAACACGGAAGCAATGGAGCAGAATGCACCCAGAAAGAAAGAGGCAAACACCCAGTTGGGCAGCTTACCCGAATACCCGACGAACAGGGCCGGAAAAAGAGCGAGGGAGAAGTTGGCCAGCGTCTGCCCGAAGCCGGTAAAAAAGCTTTGCGCCTGAAAACCAACGGCCTGCTGCGAAGTATCGAGCTTGTCGGCGACAAAGGCGCGGTACGGTTCCATCGCGGTATTGTTGCCCGCGTCCAGAATCCAGAGCAGACCAGCGGCCATCCAGAGCGCCGAACTGAAGGGAAACAGCAGCAGCGCCAGACTGCACAGAATGGCGCCCACCAGAAAATAAGGCTTCCGACGGCCCAGGCCCGGCGTCCACGTTTTGTCGCTCAACGCCCCGATGATCGGCTGGATGATAAGCCCGGTGAGCGGCCCGGCCAGGTTGAGCAGCGGAATCTCGTCCGGGCTGGCGCCCAGAAAGTCGTAGATGGGGTTTACGGCGCTCTGCTGCAGGCCGAAGCTGTACTGGATGCCGAAAAACCCCACGTTCATGTTAATGATCTGCCAGAAGCTCAGGCGGGGTTTCGTCAAGGTCATAGGTGGTTTCATTCCGGAAATTTACCGAAAGTAGCGCCGGTTCCTTGTGGGCTTTGTGATTTTTGTGAAAAAATTGTGAAAAATCCCCGAAAACCCCACCGCGCCGTTGGGGAAGGATGTGCCTGTAAATCAGGACGCAGAAAAAATTTGCCAAAAAAAAGGGGCACTGGCCGCGTCCGGATTAAACATTAACGCAGTTTTAATATCTAACCCAGTAAATTTGTAGACCTGATATAGAATTTACTCAAGTGGACTTATTGAAACAGCCGTACAAAATTTTTCTGGTAGACGATGATGAGGATGATTGCTTTCTGACGAGCAAAGTCATGAGCAATCTGGCTCCCTGCGTAGACGTTGACTGCATTTATCGTGGAGACAAAATGTTGCAGCGGCTGGAAGTCTGCGATCCGGCGGACTATCCCCGCCTGATTCTGCTGGACCTGAACATGCCGATTCTGAGCGGTTTCGAGGTGCTGGTTCGGCTCAAGCAGCATCGTTTGTGGAGAGCAATTCCGGTGGTAATTTTCACCACCTCGTCGGACAAAAGGGACGAAGCCCGGTCGTACGAGCTGGGTGCCAACCTGTTCCTGACCAAGCCGTCCCAGCTAAAGGAAATGGAAGCGCTGTTTTACCGCTACAAGGATGCGATGAGGAGCCCGGTCCAGAATTAAAACGCAACCGATAGAGCCATTACCCAAAGCGCCGCCCGGGAGATTCCCGGGCGGCGCTTTACGTTTGTAACGGAGCGGAAGACGAGTCTCGAACTCGCGACCTGCAGCTTGGGAAGCTGCCGCTCTACCAACTGAGCTACTTCCGCTTGAAGGGTACGCAAATATTAAGGCTATTTCCCAAAATGTCAAATTTATGGGCCCGGATTACGTGGATTCTGCGATTAATTGTGATTTTTGGTCAACTGCATCCCAACCCAAATCCCTTAACCCGCGCAATCCGAGGTCAAGACATGGAAACAAAAACCGCTACCGAACACAAACCCTACATTCCCCCCGCCGAATCGCCCGCCGAATTCACCCTCAAAGCCGTCATCACCGGAGCCGTGTTCGGGGTGCTCTTCGGTGCCGCCACGGTCTACCTGTCCCTGAAGGCCGGACTGTCGGTGTCCGCCTCCATCCCCATCGCCGTCCTGGCGATTTCGCTCGGGCGGCGATTCCTGAACACGACCATCCTTGAAAACAACATCATCCAGACCACTGGCTCGGCAGGCGAGAGCATCGCGTCCGGCGTGGTCTTCACGCTGCCGGGTTTTCTGTTTCTGACCGAAGGCGTCGGGGCGGATTTCTTCAACTACTGGACCATCCTGACGCTGGCCATTCTCGGCGGCTTGCTCGGAACGCTGATGATGATTCCCCTGCGGCGGGCGCTCATCGTGGAAGAACACGGCAAACTGCCCTACCCGGAAGGCACCGCCTGCGGCTCGGTGCTGATCGCGGGCGAACGCGGCGGTGACTTCGCCAAAACGGCTTACCAGGGACTCGGGGCCGCGCTGCTCTACGCCTTGCTGCAAAAGGTGCTGCACGTCATCGCCGAAGTGCCGGTCTGGGCTACCCGACAAACCAACCGCTATTTTCCTTCGGCGCAGGTCGCCGGGGAGATTACGCCCGAATACCTGGGGGTGGGCTACATCGTCGGCTTCCGGATTTCGGCCGTACTCGTCGGGGGCGGCATTCTGGCCTGGCTGGGCCTGATCCCGCTGCTGGCGACGCTGGTGCCGGGCGATACCATTGCGGCGCAACTCGTCAAACTCGGCTACCTCACCAGCGTCACGACGGCCGGCGGGCCCGGCGGCTGGGACCCGGCCACGCATACCTTCAGCGACACGGCCGCCGCCATTTACCGGGCTTACATCCGGCAGATCGGGGCCGGAGCCGTGACGGCGGGCGGCTTTATGACGCTCATCAAGACCATCCCGACCATCGTTTCTTCGTTCCGGCAAAGCTTCGGCGGGTCAGGTGCGAGTCGGGCCACCACGACCGACAGCCGCCTGCGCACCGAGCAGGACCTTTCGATCAAACTGGTCATTTTCGGAAGCCTCGCGCTGGTGATTCTGATGCTCGTTTTACCACAAATACCCGGCGATTCCCTGCTGACCAAGCTGCTGATCGGCGTACTGGTGATCGTGTTCGGGTTTTTCTTCGTGACCGTGGCGAGCCGGATCGTCGGCCTGATCGGCTCCAGTTCGTCGCCGGTTTCGGGCATGACCATCGCAACCATCATGGGCACGTCCCTGGTCTTCATCGCCTTCGGACTGACCGGGCGGATTTACGAACCGGCCGTCCTCGTCGTCGGCGGCATGATCTGCATCGCGGCGGCGACGGCCGGAGCGACTTCGCAGGACCTCAAAACGGGTTATCTGGTCGGGGCAACGCCCAAATACCAGCAGATGGCCCTGTTCATCGGGGTTATTGTGTCATCGCTGGTGATCGGCGCGACCGTCAAACTGCTCGACACGCCGACGCCTGACCTGGTGGCGCAGGGCATCACTCACGCCATTGGCTCCGACAAATTTCCGGCGCCGCAGGGAACGCTCATGGCGACGCTCATCAAGGGCCTGCTGTCCTTCAACCTCGACTGGCAGTTTGTGCTCGTCGGGGCGTTTACGGCGTTTGTCTTCGAACTTTGCGGCGTGAGCGCGCTGGCGTTTGCCGTGGGGCTGTACCTGCCGCTGTCCACGACGCTGCCCATCTTTGCCGGAGGCTGCGTGAAGGCGCTGGTAGACTGGAACGCGAAGCGGAAGGGAGTTGTGGAAGAAGATGCGGACCTGGGTCGGGGCAACCTGTTCTCGACGGGTCTGGTGGCGGGCGGCGCGCTGGCGGGAGTTCTGGTCGCGCTGCTGTCGGTCAACGATTCGGTTTACAACACGCTCACGAGCCTGTCCGTTGAACCGGCGCTGGCCGGTGCTCTGGGCGAAGGGGGCTACATGCTGCTGGGAGCGGCGGCCTTTGTAGGGCTCGCGCTGCTGCTGTACCGGGTGGCGGTCAGAAGCCACGATTAGGGTAAATGAAAAACGGCTGAGATTGCTCAGCCGTTTTTCTTATCGGTAAGACGCCTTCAGCGTCACAATATCGCCTCCTTTGTAGGTCCCGTCGTTGATCTTGCGAACCAGGGCGTCGAGCTGCTGGTGCGCCCAGTCGGGAATGTACTTATCGGCCGTTTCGACAAAAACCCGGGGATAGGTGTATAGATCACGACCCAGTCCGAACTGCACGGCGCAGCGCTTCATGGCGTCGGAAATGCCGCCTTTGATGGGTTCGATATCCGTCCGGTTGGCGCCGTCGGTCTTGGTCACCGACGTGCCGTCGGGCAGGGTTGCCGTGATGCGGCAGAGGAAACCGTCCTGAATTTCGGTGATGTCGTTCTGCCAGCCATTCCAGCCAAACTGCCGGTCGAAGCGCTCCATCACACAGCGGTTGGTGATGTACGGGACAATGATCAGCTTGCCCGTTTTAGTCTGCTGCTGGACCCGCCATTCCATCTCATCTGGCTGGATCGGCTGAGTCAAAACGTCGAGAGCAAATGTCGTTTCGATCATGTTTTTAGGATAAATAGCGCCCGAAGGCCGTTCGTTAGTATATCGTTGTTTTGTCGACTAAAAATACAAAACCGGCACTATTTATCCTATTGTTTCACTAGATATATTTTTGTTTGATTAGCGACCGATCGGAGAATAGTCTGCTCTCATGACAGAAAAATCATTCCTTTCGATTTTCTATCTGATGCAACGTACATAACGGCTGAAACCGGCCGCCGCAAATCGGCCCTGCCGGAAGGGTTCTCCTCTCACCCGGCAACGGCGCTCCGCAGCGCAAACGCTTCGGCCAGCAGCCGATACGACTCCAGCCGTTCCTCCAGATTTGAAGCGATGTTGGCGAGGATGATTTCGTCGACGCCGTAACGGTCAGCCAGGCGCTCCAACTGCGCTTTTACCTCCTCCGGACTGCCGAAGACCATGCGCTGCCGGTTGTGCAGAATCCGGCCCTGCTCGGCCGGCGAATAGACGATGTCCCGGATGTCTTCGTACTCGACCGCTTCGATGCGGCCGCGGGTTTCCAGTTGCAGAAAGCGGTGGTCGGTGATGGCCTGCTGCTGCCGCACGGTTTCCGGATCTTCCGAGCTGAAAACAAACACGGCCACATTGGCCTGCGGCTCCTCCAGATTTTCGGAGGGCTGGAAATGGTCGCGGTAGTACTGCACCGCTTCCGGACCACCGTGCGGATTGATGAAGTGCGCGAAGGAAAAGCCCATCCCGAAATGGGCCGCCAGCGCCGCGCTATGGCCGCTGGAACTCAGAATCCACTGCTCGGGGACCGAAGGGGCCATCGGCATCGCCCGCACCTTTTCCTGCACGCTGCCCGGCGCGTAGCGGTCGTTCAGGTAGTTTTGCAGATCGAACAGCTGATCGACGAAATCCTGCTCGCTGAAGGTGTTCGACGGATTCAGCACGCTGGCCGTAACCCGGTCACCGCCGGGAGCACGCCCGACACCGAGGTCGATCCGGCCCGGAAAAAGGCTTTCGAGCACCCGGAAGTTTTCGGCCACTTTCAGCGCGCTGTAATGGGGCAGCATGACCCCGCCCGAACCGAACCGGATGGTCTGCGTCTGGCCCGCCAGGTGCGCAATCAGCACTTCGGGCGAGGTGCCGGCCAGGGCCGTGGTATTATGGTGTTCGGATACCCAGAAACGGGTGTAGCCCAGTTCGTCGGCGAGTCTGGCCAGCTGAACCGTTTCCTGCAAGGCTTCGGCCGCGTGGCTGCCTTTGCGGATGGGCGATTGATCTAAGACACTTAACCGCATAGTCATTCAGGTTGAGCGGCCCGCCGCAAAGCGGGCCTTCTTTCCTTTCAGAACAGCGGGAACGGGCCGAAAGGTGCCTCCGACCTATCTTTTCTCCGAAACGGCCGCCAGTAGTTTCCCCTCCAGCACCGGGCGCGGGTCTTTGTTGGCCGGATTCAGCACGGACAGGCTTTTCCGGAATTCCATCTGAAGCCCTGCTTCCGTAAACCGGCAGGTTACGAGGTCGTAGTGGGCCGTTTCGATAAATCGCCACTGCATCGTAAACGTGTTGTCGTCCGTCCAGACACCGGAAGCGGCCAGTCTGGTTTCCTTTTCACCCGGTACGGGCGTCGGCACCAGTTTGATGGGCAGGGTCGAAAGGTCGGTCCGGCCTTCGGTCCAGCGGTTGAGGCCGCAGTTGATCCGGTGTTCGCCTTTATCGTCCCGCAGGGTCACGACACAGGCTTCGGGGCGGAATTGGAGCGAAACCGTTTTGATCTTCATCGGGTTCTCGGCCATCTCGAACGGCTTGCCGCTCACCCGACCGACCAGCGGCGAAGTGGTTTGACCGGCCAGCATCGGCAGGGCCAGCGACGTCAGTTTTTGCTTCAGCTGGCCTTGGGCCGAGGCGTTGGCGGGAAGCTTGTCCGCCTGCACGGCGGGCAGGATGTGGTCCCAGACCTGGTCCATGATCGCCTGCATGTCGCCCGTTTCGCTCGTGATGGCAACGACCATTTCCTGTTCGGGCAGTACGATGCAGTACTGGCCGTTGGCCCCATCGCCGCGGTAGGCCCCGTTGCGGCAGCGCCAGAACTGGTAGCCGTAGCCCTGCAGCCAGTCGTTCTTCTCGGCCGGACGTGCGCCGCCTTTCGACATGATGTGCGAGCGGGTCGCGTCGGCCACCCAGCTTTCGGGCAGGATGCGTTTGCCGTTCCACATGCCTTTCTGCAAATACAACTGCCCGAATTTGGCGATGTCTTCGGTCCGCACACGCAGGCCCCAGCCGCCCGTGTTGACGCCCTGCTCGTTGACTTCCCAGTCGGCCCCTTCTATGCCGAGCGGGGCAAAAAGGCGGGGTTTGAGGTAGTCGAGGAGCGTTTGTCCGGTCAGTTTCTGGATAATGGCCGACAGCATGTACGTAGCGCCGCTGTTGTAGACGAAAAACGTACCCGGTTCGTGCTCCACGGGTTGCGCCAGAAAGGCCTTGACCCAGTCATTGCTGTCTCCGGACCGCAGGGCGGGTGTCGAGTCTTTATCGTGGCCCGTCGACATGGTCAGCAGGTCTTTCACGCGCATGGCGGCCAGGTTGGGACTAATGGTCGCCGGGACTTTATCGGGAAAAAGAGAGACGACCTTATCGTTGACCGTCAGCCGCCCTTCGGCCACCGCCAGCCCGATGGCCGTGGAGGCAAAGCTTTTGCTGAGCGAATACAGCGTGTGTTTCAGGTTGGGCGCATAGGGAGCCCACCAGCCTTCGGCGAGCACCTGTCCGCGCCGGAGCACCATAAGGCTGTGGACGTTGAGCTTGCCCGCTTCGACGGCGTTGATAAAATTCAGAATGCCGGATGAGGCCACGCCCTGCGCTTCAGGAAGGCTTCGGGGCAATTGAACGGTCTTGAACGGATGGGCGAGTGCTGATTCGGGTAAAGCGCTGATCAGAGCAATTCCGGTCGTACCAAGGCCGAGTTGCTGAAGGAAGGTTCTACGGGTCAGGAGCATAGGAAAAGCAGGGTTTCGATTTTACAGAAAGCGATAAATCAAAATTTGTTACTTTACCGACTCTGTCCAAAATCCGTCTTTTCGATGCTAAGAACCTTATCCCGCTGGTTGGACCGGATTGCCTCCGCGAAAACCCTGCTGCCCGCCCTGGCGCTGGCGCTCTTTTTCATGGCCTACCTGATGCCCCTGCTGGCCGAACGCATGAACACGGCCGCGGGCCACCCCGTCGAGCCGATTGATGTTCTGATGTTTAAATTTGACCCCGCCCTGATTCAGCGGATGGTCGAAGGGTACGGCGACGCGGGCCGCGCCGTGTACGCGGAGGGTATCGCGACGTTTGACCTTGCCTACCCGCTGGCCTATACGTTTCTGTTCTGCCTGGCGCTGGCGCTGCTGTTCCGCAACCGGCCGTACGCGCCTTTCCCGCTTGTCAACCTGCTGCCGCTGGTAGGACTGGTAGCCGATCTGGCCGAAAATGCCTGCATCGTGTACCTGCTGCGGGCGTATCCAGCCTCCTCTTCCACGGTGGCGTCGGTCTGTACGGTGGCGTCGGCGGTGAAGTGGGCCGCCGCGGCCGGAGTGCTGGCACTAATCGGGTACGGGCTGATTCGGCTGGCTTTCCGGTCGGGGGGCGGGTCACAGGGTCCCCGGGTTGCCGCAGAAAGCGTGGCCGAAGCCTAAACAGTTTGGCGCTGCCCCGGGTTGAGGAAAGGCGATGCACCCTGGCGTCGCCTTTTTCTTACCAAACCGGTTTGTGTATGCGCATGATTTTGTGTTGCCTGCTGCTCGGTCTGACGGCTACGGTCGGTTTCGGACAAAAAGATACGACGATTCTGCGGCGTCCGGCCGAGCCAGCCGTCACCCCGCCCGCCCGGAGCGACGTGCCGGTGACCAGTCCGCCGACGACGCCTTCTTCGGCTCCGCAACTGTCGCCAAACCCGGTCGAGACACCGGCGCCCGCCCGCAACCGGCGCGTCCGTCGCCGCCTCCGGACCGTGCCGCCCAGTGACCCGAATGCGTTCGGCGTAGGCGTAACCATCGAGAAAGACACCACCCGGCGGGACTAAACAGCCCGGTGACCTTCCGCAGCCGCGAGCAGGGCCGGAGGTCAAAGCTGCCAGCAGTAAATGTACCCGTCCGCGCTGCCCGCCAGCAGGCGCGCCCCGGCAAGGGTCGGCGCGGAAAAGATGGCCCCAACCCGGTGATACAGGTTCAGAAAGTCCTCGGGAACGCGGATGAGGGTTTGAATGTCCGGCCGAAACCGGTCGTCGGCGCCGAAATACCGGGATTTGTGCTGTTCGTACCCCACCGTGGTCCGTGTCCAGCGAACGGCTCCGGTCCGGCGGTCGAGACCAAGAATTTTGCCCATCAGCGTGCCCACGTACAACCGGTCGTCCGAAAACGCCGCCCCGCCGAAAATGTTGAATCCCGCATCCGTCCGCCAGAGTTCCCGACCCGTCCGGCCGTCTACGGCGGCGATGAGTTTGTCGTCCGACGTGCCCACGTACAGCACCGAATCGCGGACGCTCAGGGCCGTTGCCCAGCCCAGCGGAAACGATTTGGTCCAGTGGTCGTAGCCGTGCGAGGCATCGAGGGCGTACAGGTTGTAATCCCGGCTGCCGATGTACACCAGCCCGTTGCCGACGACGGGAGACCCCTGCATTTCGCCTTTGGGAAAATAGCGGTGCCCGACCGACTTGAATTTCCACCGCAGCGAACCCGTCCGCACGTCGAGGGCGTAGAGATGTCCGTCCAGCGAACCGATAAAAAGCCGGTCGCCCGCCAGCGCGGGCGTGGTGTGAACAATGTCGCCCGTCTGAAAGCTCCACTGCAATTGCCCGGTGTCGGCGCTGACGGCATAAACGCGTCCGTCGCCCGCTCCGAAACAGACCCAATTGCCGCTGACGACCGGCGAAGAATGGTAGTAGTCCGCAAAATCGTATTTCCGCTCGCCCAGAATGCCGCCCAGCGTCCGGAAACGCCAGCGAATCTGCCCGGAAGCGGCGTCGAGGGCGTACAGCACCGCATCCCCGGCCGTGACGTACACCCGCCCGTCGTGCAGGCAGGCCGTTGACCGGATCACGCCGCCCAGCCGCCGCGCCCAGCGGACCTGCCCGGTTGTCAGGTCCAGCGCGTAAAGTGTGCTGTCGAGGCTGCCGACAAAGGCCCGTTCACCGGATACGGCCGGAGAGCCGATGACGGGGCCGCCCGTCCGGAATTTCCAGGCCAGCGAAGGGCCTGCGTCTGGTTGACCGTGAGCGAAAAAGCAGTAAGTTGTGAGGGCAAGAAGCAGGGCGTATCGCATGGGGCAAGGGTCGGGCTTACAAAGACTTACCGGCAGGCAAGGTAGCCGTTGGGGCGGACAGTTTTCTCCCATCAACTGCGGGAAAGAAGCCGTTCGGCGCGCTGGCTCCGGCCCTCTCCGTAACGAATTCAAACTACTGCCGCTTCTGCGGGTTTTACCATACAAACGTAAGCCGGAGCCGCCTGGGCAGCCGGATGATGATCGGAGAACTGCATGATGAATTCACAACTTTCCAAACCGGAATCCGCTCCCCGGCCCGTCGTGACCCGGCGAATGGACCGTGTTTTTCTCAATTTATACAACGTAGGCACCTTCATTGCCCGGTTTTTCCGGGAAGTCCTGATGCCGCCCTACGAAGGCCGCGAGATCGTGCGGCAGTGCTACGAGGTGGGCGTCCGGTCGCTGCCGCTGATTACGCTGACGGGTTTTATCACCGGCATCGTGTTCACGAACCAGTCGCGGCCGTCGCTGGCCGAATTCGGGGCTACTTCCTGGCTGCCGTCGCTGATTTCGATTGCGCTCGTGCGGGCGCTGGCGCCGCTGGTGACGGCCCTGATCTGCGCCGGGCGGGTGGGCTCCAACATCGGGGCGGAACTCGGCTCCATGCGCGTGACGGAACAGATCGACGCGATGGAGGTTTCGGCCACCAATCCGTTCAAGTTTCTGGTCGCCAGCCGCGTACTGGCCACCACGTTCATGATTCCGACGCTGGCCATGTACTTTGTCGGCGTGGGTCTGCTGGGCGCTTTTCTGAACATCAACCAGAACGAAGGCACCAGCTTTATCAGTTTCGTGGAGGAATTTTTCGACGCGATTTCGTTCCTGGACGTGAATTCGTCGGTGATCAAAGCCACCATTTTCGGTTTCACCATCGGCATGGTCGGCAGTTACAAAGGCTATTATTCTTCAAAGGGAACCGAAGGCGTGGGCCGGGCGGCCAACTCGGCAGTGGTGACGGCGATGTTTCTTATTTTCATCGAAGAAATTATGATTATGCAGATTGTGAACGCTATCCGGGCCATGTAAGATGATGCAGAAATCCACCCCTATCAATCGGGACGAAACCGTCATCAGCCTGCGCGGCGTCCGGATTTCGTTTGGCGATCTGCACGTGCTGCGGGGCGTCGATCTGGACCTGTTTCAGGGCGAAAACCTCGTCGTGCTGGGCCGCTCCGGAACCGGAAAGTCGGTTTTGATAAAAATTCTGGTCGGACTGCTGAAACCGGACGCCGGTTCGGTGAAGGTGCTGGGCGAGGAAGTCACCGCCATGTCGCCCCGCGAACTGGACCAGCTGCGGCTGAAAGTCGGGTTCTCGTTCCAGAACAGCGCCCTGTACGACAGCATGACGGTGCGCGAAAACCTTGAATTTCCGCTCATCCGCAACGTCCGGAACCTCAGCCGGACCGAAATCAACCGGGCGGTGGAAGAGGCGCTGGACGGCGTGGGGCTTTCGCAGACGATCAACCAGATGCCGTCCGAACTCTCCGGCGGGCAGCGCAAACGCATCGGCATTGCCCGGACGCTCATTCTGCGACCGGAAATCATGCTGTACGATGAGCCCACCGCCGGCCTCGACCCCATCACGTCGGAAGACATCAACGGACTCATCAACGAGGTGCAGGAACGGTACCGGACGTCGTCGATCATCATCACCCACGACCTGACCTGCGCCAAAAGCGTCGGCGACCGCATCGCCATGCTCCTCGACGGGCAGTTTGCGCGGCAGGGCACGTTCGAGGAGGTGTTCAACGACCCGGAAGACGAGCGGGTGAAACAGTTTTATGAATACAACTTTGTGATGTAACCCGGAATGATATTCCGGGCAATAAGTCGAAAACGTCCCGGAATGGCATTCCGGGTTACAAATTGAAAAACTAACCCTCCGGAATACCATTCCGGGTTACGCATATGAATTCAGGAGATAACAAACGCGCCATTACCGTCGGCATCTTTATCGCGGTCGGCATTGCTATACTGGTTACGGGAATTGTGGTGCTGGGCGGCCAGCAGAAGCGGTTTGTCAAGACCGTTCACGTGTTTTCCGTTTTTGATGACGTAGGCGGCCTTCAGGTGGGCAACAACGTCTGGTTTTCCGGCGTAAAAATTGGCACCGTGCGCAAAATCCGGTTCTACGGCACGTCGCAGGTCGAAATCATGATGAACATCGAGGAAAGCTCCCGGCAGTACATCCGCAAGGACGCCAAAGCCAGCCTGAGCACCGACGGACTGATCGGCAACAAGATCGTGCAGATCGTGGGCGGCTCTCCCCGGACCGAACCCGTTGAGGACGGCGACCGCCTCCAGGCCAACGAAGCCCTCAGTTCGGATGAAATCATGGAGACGCTTCAGGCCAACAACCAGAATCTGCTCAAAGTGACGACCGACGTGAAGAACATCGTCGATAAAATCTCAAAGGGCAAAGGCATGGCCGGGGCCGTTCTGACCGACGACGGGCTGGCGGTGCAGTTCCGGGCGGCGCTGACGAGTCTGCAGTCCGCCTCCGAAAACGCCAACCGCCTCTCCGGCTCGCTGAACCAGTACACCTCCAAGCTGAACCGCAAAGGCACGCTGGCCTACGATCTGGTGTCGGATACGGTTATTTTCAACGATCTGCGCACCTCGTCGGCCCGGCTGCGGCAGGCGTCCGCGGCGGCGACCGAGATTACCGGCAACATCACCAAAGCCACCGACCGCCTCAACAGCCGCGATAACGCCGTGGGGCTGCTGCTCAACGACGAGACCGTCAACCGCGACCTGAAAGCGACCATCCGCAACCTCGAAAGCAGCACGCAGAAGCTGGACGAAAACATGGAGGCCCTGCAGCACAACTTCCTCCTGCGCGGTTTCTTCCGCAAGCGGGCCAAGGAAGAAGCCAAACAGAAAGAAGCCGCCAAAACCACGGTGACGACGGAGACTGTTAAGGGGATGGAATGAGTGATTGAGTGAATGAGCGGTTGAGTGATCTGGTAATTCTGCACTCAATCGCTCATTCACTCAATTACAAATTTCCAACGTCAAAGCTTCCCCGCCAGACCCCGCATCATTTCTGTAAAATACGCCCCGTTGCCCGGCCCGAACCAGTTCATGTCCCGGGTTTCGTAGTGCTTTTCGTGGTAATATCGGTCCGGCGTGATGTAGCCCACGTACCCGCCGTCGAAGCTCGTAACCATCAGATGCAGGCCGCGCTGCTGCGCCGCCGGAAGTACGTCCGGAACCAGCTCGCCTGAGAAGTCGCAGGGAGTACCCAGCAGTAGGGCGGGACCGAGGCGCAGGGCTTTCAACTCGGACGGGTAATCGCCATAAAACGAAAGAAAAAGGCCCGGCCGGAGTCGCCAGCCGTCGGCAATGCGGGCGTGGGGCTCGCGCAGCGACAGGGGCAGCGTCAGCAAGGCCAGCGCACTGTCGGGGCGGGTCTGGATGGCGGACAGCCGGGGCAGCAGGCGGCGCGCCAGCGAATCGGCATAACGGGCGACGGGCTTGCGGCCGTCGGAGTCGCCTTCCACCCGCGGCGAGGTGGTGCCCACGGCCCCGGCCATGAAAGCCGCAAAGCCGCCCGTGGCCCGCTCGATCCGGTCGACCAGCGCACCGGGATAGTCGCGGCTCAGGTGCCCGGCTCCTTCCACAGCCCGGTAGATGGTGGCGTGGCCCGAAAACGTACACAGATAAGCCGTTTCGCCGGATGCTTTCCGGAATTTCAGCGTCCGGATAGGACCATCGACCGGGCCGCTGTCGTCGCGGCGGTTGTGAATAAACGGCGTGCCGTCCACTTCGTCGTAACCGACCGTGACCGGGTCCATGCGCTGCTTCGCCAGCCGGATGGATTGCAGAATGGCGTCGGTGAGCCTGCCGACCAGTTTTTCGTCAAAATCGCCCGCAATCAGTTCGCCCACCAGTCCGGGAGCCCAGCCGCCGACGCTGTTGTGCGAGTGAATGGCTCCGGAATACACATTGTCCCAGGTCAGGCCCACTTCGGGCAGTCGTTTTTTGAGCTGAGCGGCGACGGTCGGCGGCGTAATGAGCAAATCCAGCGCCAGGACGGCGACGGTGTTGCTGCCGTTGCTGAAGACCATCGTCCGGACGAACACCGAATCGTGGACGGTGGTCCAGTGTTTGCCGCGGCGGACACCGTAACCGCCGGTCGGCGTCGTATAGGCCGGTGTGATGTTGACTTTGGCCCAGCCAGCCTGCAGCGGGGCGGTGGGTTTGGGCGGAAGGGGCAGGGCGGCGAGGCGGGCTTTGGTCTGCCGGTAAAAGTCGGTCTGCCGGTACGGCGTCTCGTCGATGGGCACCACGCTGGCGGCGATCAGCAGCAGCAGTAGAAGGACAAGACCCAGCAGCAATTTAACAATGAAGCGGAAGTAGCGCATCCGGTGGATAGAAGAGGGGTTGTTTTGCAAAGTTTATCAAAGAGAATCAAAGTTCATCAATGATTTCTTTGCGGTTCTTTGCGATCCTTTGCTAAACTTTGTGAAATAACTTTTTTGAATGCCCGCTCCACAACCCATTGGCGTTTTCGATTCCGGCTACGGCGGACTGACCGTCCTGCAAAGCATCGTTCGGAAACTGCCGCAGTACGATTACGTTTACCTCGGCGACAACGCCCGGACGCCCTACGGCACCCGTTCGTTCGATACGGTGTACCACTATACCCTCGAATGCGTGCAGCACCTGTTCCGGATGGGCTGCCGACTGGTGATTCTGGCCTGCAACACCGCTTCGGCCAAAGCCCTGCGCAACATCCAGCAACTCGACCTGCCGACGCTGGCCCCGGAGCGCCGCGTGCTGGGGGTGATCCGCCCGACCACCGAAGTGATTGGCCGGTTTACCGCCTCCGGCCACGTGGGCATTCTGGCGACGCGCGGGACGGTCACATCGGAGTCTTACCGGGTCGAAATCGAAAAGTTTTTTCCGGCGCTGGCGGTGTATCAGGAGGCCTGTCCGATGTGGGTGCCGCTGGTCGAGAACGGCGAGCACCTCGACCCCGGCGCGGATTATTTCGTCCGGAAGCACCTGAAAAACCTGCTGGACCAGTCGCCGGACATCGACACGCTGCTGCTGGCCTGTACCCATTACCCGCTGCTGCTGCCCAAAATCAGGGAATTTGCCCCCGACGGAATGACCATCCTGAGTCAGGGCGAGATTGTGGCCGACAGCCTGGCCGATTACCTGGACCGGCATCCGGAGATGGCGGAGCAGTGCTCCAAGGGAGGCTCGCGCCGGTTTCTGACCACCGACTCTCCGGAAGATTTCAGCCGGCAGGCGGGGCTGTTCTGGAACGAACCCGTAGCGGCGGAGCGGTTAAATCTGTAACTTTGAACGGGTGGGGTTCGCGCAGATTGACGGTTCGCCGTTGCGACGCAGAAAGCACCAGTGCCAATCTGCGCGACCCCCTCAGGCTTTTCTAAACCAAATATGCTGAACAAACTAGTAACCTCCAGCGCCCTTCTGCTGGCCGGAGTAAGCACGGTTCTGGCCCAGACCGGCCCGGAGGCCATTCGCCTCAACCAGCTTGGCTTTTATCCGCAGGCTCCAAAAACCGCCGCGGTGGCCGCCGACGCGCCGACGGCCTTTGCGGTCGTTTCGGGGAAAGATACCGTTTTCCGGGGGCAGCTTTCGGCTCCGCGCACCAGCCCATATTCCGGTAAAAAGACGCGTCTGGCCGATTTTTCAGCCGTTCGCAAGCCGGGAAAATACGTGCTTGTGGTGCCGGGCGTGGGCGTTTCGTACCCGTTCGAAATCCGGAACAACGTCAACGAACCGGTGGCCAAAGCGTCCCTGAAAGGCTTTTATTTCCAGCGCCTGTCGATGCCGCTGGACGAAAAATATGCCGGGAAGTGGGCGCGCCCGGCCGGCCACCCGGATACGAAGGTGCTGGTACACCCGTCAGCCGCTTCGGCCAGCCGCCCGGCCGGAACGGTGCTTTCCTCGCCGCTGGGCTGGTACGATGCGGGCGATTACAACAAATACATCGTCAATTCGGGCATTACGGTCGCCACGCTGCTGTCGCTGCACGAAGATTTTCCGGCCTACAGCCAGAAGCTTTCGGTCGGCATTCCGGAAAGCGGCAACGCCGTGCCCGACCTGCTGGACGAATCGCTCTACAACCTCCGCTGGATGCTGACGATGCAGGACCCCACCGACGGCGGCGTGTACCATAAGCTGACCAACGCCAAATTCGACGGCATGGAAATGCCGCACAAAGTAGCCAACACCCCGCGCTATGTGGTGCAGAAAAGCACCGCCGCCGCCCTGGATTTTGCCGCCGTCATGGCGCAGGCCAGCCGCGTGTACCGGGCCTACAACCGGCCCTTGCCCGGGCTGGCAGACTCCTGCCAGCGGGCGGCGCTCCGGGCCTGGGAATGGGCGCAGAAAAACCCGGCCGTTCTGTACCGGCAGGAGGAAATGAACAAACAGTTTGACCCCGACGTCACGACGGGCGCGTACGGCGACAACAACCTCAGCGACGAGTGGGCCTGGGCCGGTGCCGAACTCTTTGCCACCACCGGCAAACCGGAGTACCTGACCGCCGCCAAACTGACCGAAGGCTCCGTTTCGCTGCCCTCCTGGAACCAGGTACGGGCGCTGGGGTACTACACGCTGCTGCGGCTCGGCAAAAAGCTTCCGGCCCAGTTTCAGAACCAGCTGCCGGACTGGCAGAAGCGCGTGGTGGCCCTGTCGGATACGCTCATGAGCGGTTTCGACCAGCGGCCTTACGCCACGGTCATGGGCCGGACCGCCCGGGATTTTATCTGGGGAAGCAGCGCCGTGGCCGCCAATCAGGGCATTGCGCTCATTCAGGCGTACCGGCTGACCCGCGACCCCCGCTATCTGCGCGGCGCTCTGACGAACCTGGATTACCTGCTGGGCCGCAACGCGACGGGATATTCGTTCGTGACGGGCCTGGGGCACAAAACGCCGATGCACATTCACCACCGGCCTTCCGAAGCCGACGGCATTGCGGAGCCGGTGCCGGGGCTGCTGTCCGGAGGACCCAATCCGGGGCGGCAGGACAAATGCACGACCTATACTTCCACGGCGGCCGACGAATGCTTTACGGATGACGCCTGTTCGTACGCGTCCAACGAAATTGCCATCAACTGGAACGCACCGCTGGTGTACCTGGCCGGAGCCATCGAAGCTCTGCAGGGCGACCTGGGCCGTACCGCTAATGACTAATCAACTAACTATGCCTCAACGTTTAATCCGCACGCTGATCCGGCCCCGCGCGCAGTCGATGGGAGTGCTGACCATGCACCAGCCGCTGCCCGCGCCGGGTCTGGATGCCCTCGACCCGTTTCTGCTGCTGCACCACCACGGTCCGCAAACCTTTCCGTCGCACAACAGCGGCCTGCCGTTCGGACCGCACCCGCACCGGGGTTTCGAAACGGTAACGTTCATTTACGAAGGCGACGTCCGGCACCGCGACAGCAACGGTTTTGCCAGCACCATCGGGCGCGGCGGCGTGCAGTGGATGACCACCGGCCGCGGGCTGGTGCATTCCGAAAGCTCGTCGGCCGAATTTCGCCAGCGCGGCGGCCCGGTCGAACTCATCCAGCTCTGGACCAATTTGCCCGCCCGTTCGAAAATGATCGCGCCGCATTATGTCGGCCTGCAGGAAGCGGACATTCCCACCGCCTCGCTCGACGGCGGCCGGGTGACCGTTGCCGTTACGTCCGGCGAGTGGGAGGGCGTGCAGGGGCCGGTCAGGCCGGTGTACGATGTCGAACTGGCAAACGTGCGCCTGCAGGCGGGCGGGGCGTTTACCCGCCGGATTGCTGCGGATCGCGCCGTACTTTTTTACCTGTTAAACGGGACGATTGTCGTCAACGGACAGGAGGTAACGGGCCGGGCGCTGGTCGTTTTTGCCCCGGAAGGCGACGAACTGAGCGTGGAAGCGCGGACCGATGCCCGCATTCTGCTCGGCTCTGCCCCGCCGCTGAACGAGCCGGTCGCCTCCTACGGGCCGTTTGTGATGAACACGCAGGAAGAAATCCGCCAGGCCATTTTTGATTACCAGAACGGGCTCATGGGCGTTTTGCAGGACGAAGATTAAGCACTGCTGAATAGTAAAAAAGAGGCTTCTGTAATCCGGAAGCCTCTTTTTTGTGCCCGGAAATCACTCCGCGCCGTCGGAATGGATTTTTGACTTCATCAGAAGACGAGGCAATTTTTAAGTAAATCGGGCGGCAAAAACGGTTTTGGGATTAATGACACAGCGGACAAACCGGGCGGCGCACCACCTTAGCCTGCCTGCGGTTTTTCCCATTTCTCAAACCCCGTTTTTCATGAAAAAATACCTCTTGACCGCCCTGCTCAGCGGCGGACTTCTCGCGTCCGTTGTCGCCCAGACCGCCTCCCGGACCGGCACACTGGCCGACATGCAGTTCATCGCCGGACACTGGCAGGGAACCCACAACGGCGGCCCCATCGAAGCGGCCTGGACCGACCCCAGCGGCGACAACATTATGGGCATGATCCGGATGATGAAAGACGGAAAAGTGACCCTGTACGAAGTGTTTGCGTTTGAACAGACCGCCACGGGTCCGGTGGTAATGGTGAAGCACTTCAAGCCCGGCCTGATCGGCGTGGAGGAAAAGGACAAGTCCGATCGGTACGTTTTTCTGGAAGCGTCCAAAAACCGGGCGATTTACGAAAAACAGGGCGGCGACCCGCTGCGGGTGCTGTACGAGCGTCGTTCGCCCAACCAGCTCGTCATTGCGCTCGGTCGGCAGCAGGACGGCAACTGGCAGTTTAAGGACCTCTTCGTTTTTCAGTCCAAATAAATGACGGATTTCGATTTGCCGACGCTTTTTGACCGGTTTCGAACGCTGCGCGCCGCCGTGATCGGGGATTTTGCGGTGGACTGTTACTACACGCTCCAGACCGAAACGGGCGAAAACTCCCTCGAAACGGGCCTGCCGGTGCATTGGGGCGGGCGAATGCAGACTTCGCCGGGCGGCGCCGGAAACGTGGTGCAGAACCTGGCCGCGCTGGGCGTCGGCGCGATTCGGGCGTTCGGGGCCGTGGGCCCGGATGCCTTCGGGCGCGAACTGCGTCACCTGCTGCAGCGGGTCAACGTCGATACAAGCGGCCTGCTGACCGTCGAAACGGGCTGGGACACCTGCGTCTACACCAAGCCGATGCGGGAAGGCCGGGAAGGGAACCGCCTCGATTTCGGAACGCAAAACGCCTTGTCGGAGGCCGTTTTCGGGCAGCTTCTGGCCGAACTCGAACGGGCTTTGCCCACGCTCGATGTGCTGATTCTGAACCAGCAGTTTCCGGCCCCGCTTCTGGACGCCGCCCGGACGGTCCGGCTGAACGAGTTGCTGCTGAACCACCCGAATTGCCAGTACGTGGCGGATATGCGGCACGTGGGGCAGCACCTGCGCCAGATTCCGCTGAAGGTCAATACGGCGGAGCTCGCCCGGATGCTGAACGTTCCGGAGGCGTCGGAAGAGGACGAGGACTGGTGTCGTCAGCACAGCCGTCAGCTCGCCGGTCGCCTGTCTGCGCCCGTCATCCTGACGCGCGGAGCCGCGGGCATTCTGTACGTGGACACAGCCGAATCGGCAAGCGTCGCCGGGTTGCCGCTCGCCGGTCCGCTGGACACCGTCGGGGCCGGGGATACCGTCGTGGCGGCCTACGCGGCCTGCCGGGGAGCCGGAGCCCGCCCGCCGGAAGCCATCGCCCTCGCCAACCTCGCCGCCGCCGTAACCGTGCAGAAGCTCGGCCAGACCGGAACGGCAAACCGGGAGGAAATTAGCGAGTTAGCGAATGGCGAATTGGCGAATAGCTTCGCTCGCCTGCCCCGCAATTCCTAGAGTTGTGAATACGTACCCACTCACTATTCGCCAATTCGCTATTCGCCAATTCACTAATTCACAATCAAAAAGTATGACCCACCTCACCGAAGCCCGCCACCACCTCACGCGGGAGCTTCTGCCGTTCTGGACGGCCCGCTGCCGGGACATGGTCAACGGCGGTTTTATTACGCATTTTGATAAAAATGGCAACGATTCGGGCGAAGATGAGAAGTCGCTGATTGCCCAGACGCGCTGCCTGTACACGTTCGCTTCGGCTCACCGGGCGGGGTATGGCGACGGCGAGCTGGCCGAATTTGCCCGCCACGGCGCGGATTATTTGCTGAGCCGGATGTGGGATGAAGAACATGGCGGGTTTTACTGGATGACCAACCGCCGCGGGGAGGTAGTCAACGACCAGAAAATCGTCTACGGACAGAGCTTCGCCATCTACAGCCTGAGCGAGTACACCCTCGCCACCGGCGACCCCCGCGGACTGGAATACGCTTCCCGGACGTTCGACCTGTTGCAGAAACACGCGGCGGATACGCAGTACGGCGGCTACTTCGAAATGTTCTGGCGCGACTGGACGCTGAAAGGCCCCGGCCCGGCGGGCGGCGACCGCAAAACGCTGGATGTGCACATGCACCTGATGGAGGCGTACACCACCCTTTACGAGGCCAGCCGACTGCCGCTGCACCGCCGAAAACTACAGGAGGTCATCGGCATTTTGCTGAACAAAGTGTTGCATCCGGAGTACGGAACCGGCATTCCGCAGTTCTGGGCCGACTGGCGGGTGGCTCCGCAGATCAAATTCGATGTCATCTGGGGCTGGGACCGGTTCACGGAAGACGGCGTCAAGCGCGAAGCGGAAGACAACACCAGCTACGGCCACAATACCGAATTTGCCTGGCTGCTGCTGCACGCGCTCGAAACGCTCGGGATGCCGCTGGACGATTACCGCGAGGCCCTGCGCAAACCGCTGGAGCACGCCGCCGATTTTGGCATTGATGAAGAATACGGCGGCGTTTTTGTCGAAGGTTCCCATGCCGGAACCGTCTACGACCGGGAAAAAGAGTTCTGGCAGCAGGCCGAAGCCCTCATCGGCTTTCTGGACGGCTACCGGCTGTTCGGCGACGAAAAATACATGCATGCCTACGACCGGGTGCATCGCTTCGTTTTCGACAAAATGATCAACCGCCCTGTGGGCGAGTGGTGGCCGCTGATGACGCGCCAGGGCGAACCCATCTGGACGCACATGAGCCATTCGTGGAAAATCAACTACCACACCGTCCGGTCGATGGTGCAGTCTATCCGGCGGCTGGAACAACTGGCGGCCCGGTCGATACCGGCGGCCCGGTCGTAACCGGCGTCAGGGCCTGCCGGACATTGATCATGACAAAACCGCTTTTGGGAAACGTCGGCAGGCGGGTGATGGGGTAATCCATGTCCTGCTTCGGCACGTCGAAGGTCATCGACTGGGTCAGAAAACCCACCGCCACTTTCAGCGCCTCGATGGTGATCCATTCGCCGGGGCAGCGGTGGCCGTTCTCGTAAGGCCCGCCGCCCTGCGGGATAAGGCGGAACGGGTCGCCGTCCCAGTTCCGGAACCGCTCGGGCCAGAACTCTTCCGGCCGCTGCCAGAGGCGGGCATCGCGGTTGGTGCCGAAAATGTCCAGCAGAACCAGCGTGCCTTTCGGAAAACGGTGCCCCTGCCAGTCGAAATCGTCGCGGACACGGGCGCCCATAAAGGGGGCAAACGGATAATACCGGCGGACTTCCTGCACGAAACGTTCGATGTCGGCTTCGGTTCCCGCCGTCCGGAGCTGCTGCCGGAAGCCCCGGTAGCGGTGCAGGGCGTGGGCCGCAAAGACAATATAGGTCGAAATAGCGACAATCGGACGCGTGGCGTTCAGGAGTTCTACCGCTGCCATTTTGGGGTCGAGCACCTGCGGGCTGCCGGACGCGTCGGGTTCGGTAAATCGGGCCAGTACGGCCAGCGGCGTGCCTTCTTCCACCGGCAGGGTGCCGGCGCGTACCTGTTCGATCAGCGCGCCAATCCACCGCTCGGTGCGTTGCCGGGCGGCCCGGCCTTTCCAGTTGCGCACGCCCAGGCTGCCGAAGCCATCGACCATGCTCCACATATCGCGGGCCCGCTGGGGCGCTTCTTCGTCGGTCAACGGGATTCCGGCCCAGCGGCAGGCGGCCAGCGTCAGCAGGGTCTGGCTTTCTTCGAACAACACCACGCGCGGCATCCGGCTCCAGCGTTCGCGCGCCCGAATCCATTCCTGCCGCATGGCTTCCATCAGTGTCTGAATCCGGTCGGGCGCCATCAGCAGCGAGCGAAACATATCCTTGCGGTGGCGATGCTGGCCGTTGTCGAGGGTGTGAATGGCCTTTTCGCCGGTCAGCGTTTTTTGAATCGGCGCCGGGACGGCCCCATGCCGGATGAATTTCGACGGGTCGTAGAACAACCGAGCCGCCTCCCGACCGTGAATGCAGAAGACCGGCTTTCCCGGCAGATTGATCCCGAAAATATCCGTTTCGTAAATCCGACAGCATTTCTGGATAAATCGGTATCCGTCTGACAAAAAAGCGGACAGGCTCTCGGTCAGGCCGATGCGGGGCATGGGTTTCATGACAGTTGACAGGAAGTGTTAAAGGGTAACGAAACGCTTGAGCGGGGTGTTTGGGAGAAAACGCCGTAGGTGAGGCAACGGCTTCCCTAACTCACACCCTGTCAGGGCCTGCGACCGCTGACAGGGTTTTGGAAGGCTACTGACATAAGGCTGTCACCGGCGCGGGTGATCTTTGTATGGTTCAACCAAAACAAGATAAATACGATGACACCTGTTCAAACCCCGGTAGCCCTGATTCCCATGTGGCAGAAAGAACTGGAGCTCGAAGCCGAGACCACCCGCAAAATGCTGGAACGCGTGCCGGATGACAAATTCGACTGGCAGCCGCATCCCAAAAGCATGACCATCCGGCAACTGGCTACGCACATCGCCGAACTGCCCACCTGGGTTCCGCTGGCAATCAATACCGAGGAGCTGGATTTTGCTGTCTACGAATACAAGCCGGTACCGATCAACAACCGCGCGGAACTGCTGGCCTATTTTGAACAGGCGCTGGACGAGGGTCGGGAAGCCCTGCGCACGGTAGCGGAAGAACAACTGGAACTGCCCTGGACACTGCGGCAGGGCGACCAGATCTTCAGCACCTCGACCAAGGCCGAAACCATTCGCCATGCTTTCAGCCAGATCATCCACCACCGGGCGCAGCTGGGCGTTTTCCTCCGGCTGCTGGACATTCCGATTCCGGGAAGCTACGGGCCGAGCGCGGACGAACAGTAGTTCCGAACTGGGTGAACCCTGGCAGCGGTCGCAGACCCTGCCAGGGTTCACCCAGTTCATTTTGTAAGAAGATTAATCAGGAAGATCAGTTCTCTAAAAGCGGAAAGCTCAGCTGACAAAGCGTGTATTCGCCCAGTTGACTTTCGATGGTTAAGTGCCCGCCCTGCAATTCCGTGAACTGACGGGCCAAAGCCAGTCCCAGCCCCGTACCGGAGATACCTTCTGTATTGGAAGCCCGAAAAAATCCCTCTCCCAGCCGCTCCATGTCTTCCTCCGGAATGCCGATGCCGTAATCCTTGACGGAAACATGGACCCGCCCGTCGGCCTCCCAGAGCCGCACTTCCACGGGTTTCAGAGAATCAACCGAATATTTGAGGCCGTTGCTGAGCAGGTTTTCGAGCACGTGTTCGAGGAGCATCAGGTCCGCGTGAATGATGGCCTCGTCGGTTTCGGGCCGGAAGTCGAGGCGGGCGTAGTCCGGGTCCTGGTGGCGGCGGCGTTCGATCAGCCGCTGGCAGAACGAAACCAGATCGCAGGGTTCGAGCACGAACTGCATGCGGTTCGACTGGTAATTTTCCTGCTGAACGGCCATGTTGATGAGGTGCTTCAGCCGGAGAATTTCCACCCGGATCGGTTCAATGTTTTCGAGCAGCCGCTGGGCAAGTGCCGGGTCGGTCACCTTCTGGCTGATCATTTCGATGAGTTCAATGCCCGAAAGGATGATCGACAGCGGCGTCCGGAATTCGTGCGACACCAGACTGACAAACCGCGACTTCAGCTCGTTGGCCTTTCGCTCCAGCACCAGCGCCTTTTGCAGTTCCTGTTCCGCCTCCTGAAGCCGAATCTGGCTTTCGGCCAGTTCGTGGTTGCGTTTGCGAAGCTCCAGCAACTGCGACACCTGATGAGCCAGGTCCCGGAGGGCCTGCTGCTGGGTAGTGGTCAGTTTGCGGGGATAATGGTCGATCACGCAGAGGCTGCCCAGCGCGTTGCCAGCCGAATCGAGCAGCGGTGCCCCGGCGTAAAACTCGACCTGCAGGGGGCCGGTCGTTAGCGGATTATCAAAAAAACGATCGTCCTGCCGGGCATCCGGAATTTCGAAGAGGTGGTCGGGTTCCAGAATCGCGTGGGCGCAGAAAGCCACGTCCCGCGGCAGTTCGCGGATCTCAAGCCCGTGTGCGGATTTGAACCACTGACGGTCGCGGTCGACGAGGCTGATGAGCGAAACGGGCGTATCGCAGATGACAGAAGCCAGTCGGGTAATAGCATCGTAATCGTCCTCCGGAAGGGTATCCAGAATGGCGTAATCCTGAAGGGCCTGCAGGCGCACTTCTTCATTCTCCGGAATCGGGGCGGTTTTCATCGCATGCACGGGGCCATTGGGAATCAACGTGAATCCTGGCCAAACCACAAAACTTGGAATAAGTGCATGAAGTTACTGCGTAAGTGCAAGCCCCAAATTAAAACCGGATTAACATCCTGATCAGACCCGTACAAAACCCTCCGGGAACGTCTGGTAAATCCGTTCGCGACTGGTCTTCGGAACTCACACCGATAGCGCGCTGTTCCTCCGTCATATCTATGAAGAAATTCCTGAAAATGATGGGACTTGTACTGCTCATAACCCTTGGCCTGATGGGCCTGGCGGTTGGCATTTTTATGAACGTGGCTCCGCAGATGGGCGGCAAGGCTACCGGGGCCCGGCTGCAGCGGATACAAAACTCGCCCAATTTCAAGGACGGGACGTTCCGGAACACCACCGAAACCCTCATGGACATGTCCGTCGCCAAAATGGCCCGCATCGGCTGGCTCATCCTGCGCGGAGTCAAGGGGAGCGAACCGGATGAAGTCATCAAAACCGTGCCGTTCGATGCCGGGCGGCTGGTGCGTACCGGGTCCGCCGATGAAGTCGCCGTAAGCTGGTTCGGCCATTCGTCGCTGCTGATTCGGGTGGGCGGCAAAACCATCCTGACCGATCCCGTTTTCGGCGAACGGGCCTCGGCCGTCTCGTTTCTGGGGCCGAAACGCTTCCGCTACGACCGGTATATGGACGTGGCCGGACTTCCGCCCGTCGATGCCGTCATTTTTTCCCACGACCATTACGACCACCTCGACTACCCGACCGTTTTAGGGCTCAAAGGGCGCGTCAAACGCTTTTTTGTACCGCTGGGCGTCGGGGCGCACCTCGAAGCCTGGGGCATTCCGGCCGGGCAGATTACCGAACTGGACTGGTGGGAAACCACCCAACTGGACGAGCTGACGCTGGTCTGCACGCCGGCGCGGCATTTCTCAGGTCGTGGTTTTAGCCGGGATGCGACGCTATGGAGTTCCTGGGTGCTGCTGGGCGGCGGCAAACGCGTGTTCTACGGAGCCGACTCCGGTTATTCGCCCAACTTCAAGGCCATCGGCGACAAATACGGCCCGTTCGATCTGGCCATGCTCGAAAACGGGGCCTACAACGAGGCCTGGCACAGCATTCACTCCATGCCCGAAGAAACGGCCCAGGCCGGAAAAGACGTCCGGGCGGCCGTCGTGCTGCCCATTCACTGGGGCAAATTCAACCTGGCCCTGCACGAATGGCGCGACCCGATTCGCCGCCTGACGAAAAAAGCCGCCGAACTGGGCCTTCCGCTGACGACGCCGCAGATCGGCGAAGTGGTGCGCCTGGACGAACCGCTGCCCAGGGCGGCCTGGTGGGACCAATACCCGTAAACAACCTTGTTCAGAACAAAGGCCCTCTCCGCGGAGAGGGCCTTTGTTTTTCCGGGCCTTTGGCTATTTTTCTCCAACCCTTTGCCGCTTCTGCAAGTTAGGGGCCTATCCAACGCACTCCGTTATGAATATTACGCTGAAGGTTTGGCGGCAAAAAGGCCCCAATGCACCGGGTAAGCTGGTGGAATACAAACTGAAGGATATTTCACCGGACACTTCTTTTCTCGAAATGTTCGACATTCTGAACGCCGATCTGGTCAAAAAAGGCGAAAGCCCCGTTGCTTTCGATCACGACTGCCGGGAAGGCATCTGCGGACAGTGCTCGATGTACATCAACGGCCGTCCGCACGGCCCGCAGACTGGGGCCGCCACCTGCCTGCTGCACATGCGGAGCTTTACGGACGGCGAAACAATCGTCGTGGAACCCTGGCGCTCGCGGGCGTTTCCCATCATCAAGGACCTGATGACCGACCGCACGGCCTTCGACCGGATCGTGCAGGCCGGGGGGTATATTTCGGTCAACACCGGCTCGGCTCCCGACGCCAACGAAATTCCCATTCCCCGCGATGTGCAGGAAAAGGCAATGGACGCGGCGGCCTGCATTGCCTGCGGCGCCTGCGTGGCGGCCTGCAAGAATGCCTCGGCCATGCTGTTTACGGCCTCACAGGTTTCTAAGTTTGCGCTGCTGCCCCAGGGCCAGGCCGAACGGCAGGAACGGGTGGCGCGCATGGTGGCCCAGATGGACGTGGAGGGCTTCGGTGCCTGCTCGTTTACCGGTGCCTGCGCCGTAGAATGCCCGGCCTCGATTTCCATCGACAACATCGTCCGGATGAACCGCGAATACCTGTCTTCGAAGGCTACGTCGGAAAACACCTAGCGCCGGCCGCGTCACAGAAACAACCGGTACACCGCAATCGCCCCGAACGTGAAGACGACGTGGGCGAGGCCGATGGACGGCAGAAACGTGCGCAGGTTGACAATCGGCGGACGCGGGTGAACGGCAAAGAACAAGCGCCAGAGAATGATGGCTGCCCCCGCACTGGCCGCACTCAGCCACAGTCCGTCCCGAAACGTAGGCTGGCCGATGCCGGTCTGCCAGATCCAGTGATACACGGAGGCAAAAGCCAGTCCGACGGCATAGTGAGCGATAATGCCGGTAATGATCGCCGGGCGGCGTTCAGACAGGCCGCCGTTGGGGCCGGTCTGGTTGGCGATCATGGTGCCCAGTATCTTCGTCACTTTCGTCTGTCGCCCGCCCAGCACAAAGGCGAGCCCGTACATGAACAGCGTCATGAGGGCAGTTCCGGCAATTCCAGACAAAAGGACAGGTAGAATTTCTTCCATACGTTGCTAAACGTGAACAAGTCTTTTTCTGACGTATGGAAGGCAGGAAAATTATTTAGCGAGCAAAAACGCGGTAATTTTGCTCCTTTGAAGGATTGATACATGAAGATTGCCTACATCACCTACGAAGACGAAGGAAAATACACCGCCCCCGTGGGAGGCGACGAAGAAGGGGACCTTTTGCGGTTCCTGTCTAGTAAAGGACTCTCGGTGCACAAGGAAGTATGGACCGACCCCGCCGTCCGGTGGGAAGCCTACGACCTGGCCCTGCTGAAATCACCCTGGGATTATTTTGATAAAATCGGGTCGTTCTACGCCTGGCTCGACACTATTCGGGCGGCGGGCGTCCGGCTGCTGAACCCCGTCGAGGTGGTCCGCTGGAACAGCGACAAGCATTACCTGGCCGACATTGCCGCCGCCGGCCTGCCGGTTACGCCGACCCTGTTTCTCGAAAAAGACACCCGCCCGGACCTGACGGCCTGCTTCGACCAGTTCGGCACCGACAGGCTCATCGTCAAGCCCTGCGTGAGCGGCGGGTCCAAAAACACCTTCGCCCTGACCCGCGAACAGGTGGCCGAATCCAGCCCGCGGGTGGAAGAACTGCTGAAGCAGGAGGCGTTTATGGCGCAGCCGTTCATCGAAGAAATCCGGACCGAAGGCGAATGGTCGCTGCTGTTTTTCGGCGGGCAATTCAGCCACTGCGTCCTGAAAAAAGCCAAACCCGGCGACTTCCGGGTGCAGCACTACCTCGGCGGCACGATTCACCCGCAGGTTCCGGCCGCCGACCTGCTCGCGCAGGCCAGCGCCTACGTGGAGCAGTTTGCAAAAGGCTGCCTCTACGCCCGGGTTGACGGCACGCTGATCAACGGTCGGTTTGTGCTCATGGAACTGGAGCTGATCGAGCCGTTCCTGTTCCTGTTCACACATCCGGAAAGCTTCGAAAACTACTTCCGGGCGCTGGACCGAATGGTGTTGTCAACGGTTCCGGGTCCGGTCTTCTGATTTCGCCGGTTTGTCGGCTTTTCCGGCGGTCTGGTCAAGCCTGGGGAAAGGGATTCCGGCGGGGCCGTTACCTTTGCGGCGTCTCTTTCCTCCATGCTTCTGAAGCCCATGAAAAGCGCCCGGCTGATTGTTGTTTACCTGTTTCTGAGTGCCTGTTACCAATTGCCGGAGTTTATCCGCAACCGTACCGGCAGCGACGGTATGTTTCTGGGTCTGATGGCGCTCTTTCTGCTGCTGGTCCACGTTGTCCTTCGCAAACAGGGCCGGGATGGGCTTCAGGCGGCGGGTCTGCACTGGAAGTCCGGCAGTCGTGCGCAATTACTGACCGGGCTGCTGGTACAAGCTTCGGTAACGGCCCTGGCGTTCGGCCTGAGCTGTGCTCTCGGCCTGACGCGTGTGACGCAGGTGCCGCCGCCCGAGCAGCTGGCAACCGGATTGCTGATTTTTAGCATCGGTACGCTGCTGCCTTCGCTGGCCGAAGATGTCCTGACGCGCGGCTACCTCTTTGCCCACGGGGCGCATCGCCTGAGCGCCCGGACGTTCGTGCTGCTTTCTACCGGTCTTTTTGTGCTCAACCATGCCTACCGGCTGCAGAACGGCCCGACTACCTGGGTGTTTTTGGCCGTCATGGGCGTGAGCCTGGCCCTGCCGCTGGTCCTGACGCGCTCGCTCTGGCTGACGTTCGGGCTGCACTGGGGCAACAACATCGTTTACCAGTTGACGAATAATGTGATCCGTTCGGAGGACGTGACGGACTTTTCATCTACCTGGGTGCTGACCGGCGCGATTCTGCTGATGACGTTTGTGCTGCCGCTGCTGGTGCGTCGGTTGGGAAAGAGCGGGCTGACGGGTGTGACGGATTAACAGGAAATCTACCAAAGCCAAAGGATAAATCTGGTGAACCATTTGTGAGAGAGGTCGTTTAAGAGGCTCGTAACCATCCGCACTCACGTCTATGGAAAACCAGAACGGCAACCGCAACGGAAACGGCCATCAGGAGGGCCAGCCGCAGCAGAACAGCGGCCAAAACACCCTGACTACCCGGCAGGGGCATCCGGTTTATGACAACCAGAATGTCCGGACGGTCGGTAACCGGGGGCCAACCACGCTTGAGAACTACCCATTTCTCGAAAAAATCAGCCATTTCGACCGCGAACGCATTCCGGAGCGCGTCGTACACGCGCGCGGAGCGGGCGCACACGGGGTTTTTGAAGCCTACGGGACGGTAGGCGGCGAGCCGGTGTCCAAATACACGCGTGCCAAACTTTTTCAGCAGCAGGGAAAGCAAACGCCGGTTTTTGTCCGGTTTTCGTCGGTCATCCACGGCGGGCATTCGCCCGAAACGCTGCGCGACCCGCGGGGTTTTGCGGTGAAATTTTATACCGAAGAAGGCAACTGGGACCTGGTCGGCAACAACCTGAAGGTCTTTTTTATCCGGGATGCGATGAAGTTTCCGGATCTGGTGCACGCCTTCAAACCGGACCCGGTCACCAACATCCAGGACGGGCAGCGCATTTTCGATTTCATCTGCAATACGCCCGAGGCCATGCACATGATCACGTTCCTGTTCTCGCCCTGGGGCATTCCGGCCAACTACCGGCAGATGCAGGGTTCGGGCGTGAATACCTACAAATGGTACAACGATAAAGGCGAGGGCGTGCTGGTCAAATACCACTGGGAGCCGCTCAAACAGGGCATTCGTAACCTGACGCAGTTGCAGGCGGAGGAAATTCAGGGGAAAAACTTCAACCACGCCACGCAGGACCTGTTTGAAGCCATCAAACGCGGCGATTATCCCGAATGGGAACTGTGTGTGCAGATTATGAGCGACGACGAACACCCGGAACTGGATTTCGATCCGCTGGATGATACCAAGCTCTGGCCGCAGGACCAGTTTCCGTTCCTGCCCGTCGGCAAGATGACGCTGAACCGCAATCCGGAGAATTATTTCAACGAGGTGGAACAGGTCGCTTTCGGGACGGGCGTGCTGGTAGACGGGCTGGACTTTTCGGACGACAAGATGTTGCAGGGCCGGACGTTCTCGTACTCGGATACGCAGCGCTACCGCGTTGGGTCCAACTACCTGCAATTGCCGATCAACGCGCCGAAAACGCACGTGGCGACCAACCAGCAGGGCGGCCAGATGCAGTACCAGACCGACATTCCGCCCGGAGCCAACCCGCACATCAACTACGAACCGTCGCTGATCGACGGCCTGAAGGAAGCGCCGAAGAATGGCCCCGACCATACGCCGTATGCGCAGGGCAATCTGGTGCGGCAGAAAATTGACCGGACCAACGACTTCAAGCAGGCGGGCGAACGCTACCGGATGTTTGAGGACTGGGAGCGCGAAGACCTGATCTTTAACCTGGTCAACACGCTGGCTCCGGTGGACCGCCGCATTCAGGACAAAATGGTGGAGCTTTTCACGAACTGTGATGAAGATTACGGCCGCCGGGTGCGCGAGGGACTGGAAGCTTCCCGCAACCAAAACGGCAGCGGTCCCATCGGGTCCACCTCGGCCCACGAAGGCGTACAGCAGGCGCAGGAAGAATCCCGTCCCGCCCAGCCGTACTGATGGACACCGAAGCGGTGCTTCGGTGAGTATTTTCTGATACTAGCCGGTGGTGGCACGACTCAATGTCGTGCCACCACTTTTTGGTAAACATTCGCCTGACTTTCAGGGTATTCTAACAAAATGCCATACCCATTTATGAAAGCTGTTGCCATTTACGAACACGGTGACCGAAGCGTACTGCGCCTCACGGACCTGCCCGAGCCGCGGGCCGAAAGCCACGATGTCCTCATCCGGGTGCGGGCCACGGGCATCAATCCCCTCGACACAAAAGTCCGCGACGGCAGTTTCGGCCGACTCATGGGCAAATTTCCCAAAGTGCTCGGGGCCGAGTGTGCGGGCGTGGTCGAAGCGGTCGGCGAACTGGTCACCGATTTTAGCCCCGGCGACCGGGTGGTGGCCTCCCTCGGACCGGTGGGCGGCGGCTACGCCGAACGGGTCAGCACGCACGAAAAGAACGTCGCCCACCTGCCCGACGCGGTTGATTTTCGGGATGGGGCGGCGCTGGTGGTCGGCGGCCTCACCTCGCTCATTGCACTCCGGGACCAGGGCCATCTGCGGCCCGGCGAACACGTGGTGATCAACGGCGCTTCGGGCGGCGTGGGCGTGGCGGGCGTGCAGATTGGCAAAATCCTGCACGGGCACATGACAGCCGTTTGCAGCGCGGCCAATGCGGAACTGGTGCAGAGTCTGGGCGCCGACCGGGTCATTGATTACAAGACAACGGATTTTACGAAAGAACCAGAGCAGTTTCGCCGGTACCGGATCGTTTTCGACGCCGTCGGCAAACGTTCTCTCTCCGAATGCCGGGACGTGCTCTCCAAAGATGGCGTCTACGTATCGACGCTGCCTTCCCCTAAACAGATCGCCGAAACGGTTCTTTCTACTTTTGCCGAGCAGAAAGCCAAAGTGGTTGCTTTTGCCTTCCGGCGCGAAGACATGGCCTGGCTGCTGCAGCATGCCGCGGAAGGCCGCCTGAAAGCCGTTATCGACCGGACCTATACGCTGGACCAGATTGCCGAAGCGCACGAATACAGCGAAAGCGGCCGGGTGAAAGGAAAGCTGGTGGTAGACATGGGCGAATAACGGGCGCATCGCAATGGCACGGCCCGAAGTAGTGCCCCGCTCTTACCGCAGCACCATCACCGTTCCTTTCCGCTTATCTTTGTAAAAAACAAGGGGTGCCGCAGCCCGCAGTCGGGACAGCCCTACAATTCGTCCGCTTATCAAAACGCTCCCGATTCTTTACCAGTCCGCCGATCTGGTGGCGGTCAACAAACCGCATGGCTTGCTGGTGCATCGTTCGCCCATCGCCAGCGACGCCAGCGAATTTGCCGTTCAGCTCCTGCGCGACCAGCTTGGCCAGCGCGTGTATCCCGTGCACCGCCTCGACCGCAAAACCGGCGGCGTGCTGCTCTTTGCCCTGACCGAAGACCTGAACGCGGCCATGCAGACCCTGTTTATGGAAAGCGGTGTACAGAAAACGTACCTGGCGATTGTCCGCGGCCACACGCCGGACACGCTAGACATCGACTACCCACTTCGCCGCGACGACGGGGTGGTGCAGGACGCTTTTACGCAGTTGAAAACCCTGCAACGCACCGAAATCCCGCTACCGTTCGGCAAACACGCGACTTCGCGCTATTCGCTGGTCGAGCTGACGCCCACGACGGGCCGGATGCACCAGCTCCGCAAGCACATGGCGCACGTTTTTTACCCGATCATCGGCGACCGTCCGCACGGCTGCAACAAGCAGAACCGGCTGTTTCTGGAAAAATTTGAAATGAACACGATGCTGCTCCACGCCCGGACGCTCGCCTTCACCCACCCGTCGACCGGAGAGGCCGTGACGATTGAAGCGCCGTGGCAGACAGAATTTGAGCGGATGATAGGGGTGTTGTTTGGCGGAGACTTATTAGAAAATTTCTGATGGAGTTGGAAAGCCCCCATCTATTCACTTTATCTCCACCGCCTTTGCATGCTTCCGGGCCGAGGCTTCGGTTACTTCTGCCAGACCGAGATAGCCCCTGAGGACGCCGGTTCGAACGTCGGCTTGCACGTAATACGTCCGGCCGGGCTGCACATTCAGGTTGAGGCGGTCGCGGCGGCGGGGCGCAATCGTCAGGCCGGAAAGGGCCGATTCGAGCGAAACCGTTCCGGCGGGTACGGTCAATACCAGCGTCTGTCGATTCCAGAGTTTAGCGGCCTTCTTGCCGTTGATCGAAATGTGCCAGGCCCGGGCGCACATCATAAACTGACTGGGACGGTAAACAATCACCGTCGCTTCCGCCGCGGGTCGGGTCGGTTCTTTGGCATGGCATACGGCGAGAGTCAGGAGGGAAAACAGGAGTGTAGCGAGGTTTTTCATGATGGATGTGGATAGCTGTTTGGAAAAACGACGGGTCGGCCAGTTACACTCCGGTTAAGGCACAAAATGTTTAGTTGCGAAGTGGCACGACGTGCCGCCGTGCCACCACGAATTCCTCAACCCAGAAACTGCCGCAGGTAATTCCGGCTGGTCAGAATGGCCGTGCGCACATCCTCCGGTGAACCTTCATAGGCTTTGTCTTCGACCTCGATGCAGACCGGGCCGCGGTAGCGCACGTCGGTCAGGGCGGCAAAGAAGCCGCGCCAGTTGACGTCGCCGAGGCCGGGCAGCTTCGGACTGTGGTACTCCAGCGGATACGCCATGATGCCGACCCGGTTCAGTTTGTCGCGGTAGACTTTCACGTCTTTCAGGTGAATGTGGTGCAGGCGGTCGCGGTACTGGTAGATGGGAGCTACCTCGTCCATCATCTGCCAGACCAGGTGCGACGGGTCGTAGTTCAGGCCCAGCAGCGGCGACGGAATCCGTGTGAACATCTGGTCCCAGATGGCGGGCGTCGTGGCGAGGTTTTTGCCGCCCGGCCACTCGTCCTGCGTGAACAGCATCGGACAGTTTTCAATGCCGATCTTGACGTTGCACTCCTCGGCCACGCGCATGATGGGCGTCCAGGCGTGCACAAAGAGGTCGAGGTTCTCGGCCACGGTCTTCTGCGGATGCCGCCCAATGAAGGTGTTCACCACCGGAATGCCCAGCCGCGCCGCCGCCCGGATCACTTTCTTGATGTGCTCAATGTAGAACTCCGCCTTCTCCGGGTCGGGGTCGAGCGGGTTGGGATAATAACCGAGGCCGGAAAGGTAAACGCCGGTCTGCCGCGTCAGGGTTTGAATGTCGGTGATCTGTTCGTCGTTCAGGTTTTCGACGGCGATGTGCGTCACTCCGGCGTAGCGGCGGGCGTCGGCGTTGCCCTGCGGCCAGCACATGATTTCAACGCATTTGAAGCCGTTCTGTCCGGCAAATTCTAAGGTGGTTTTCAGGTCAGCGTCCGCCATAATGGCGCTGACGAAGCCAAGGTCGAGCATAGGTTTAGGTTAATTCTTGCGGATTAGGCTAGATTTCCGTCCAGAAGGGAACACCGAAAAATCTGCGCTTAAAAATCTGCGTAAATCCGCGAGAAACCAAACCGGACTCACACGGCCGGCCGAAACCCTTTTTCCACCACGCTCCGGACAATGCCGTGAAACCACGACAGCGGCACCATCCGGCGCAGCGCCAACAGCATCGGCGACTGCCCGCCCGCCGGATAACGCAGCCGGAATGACCGGTCGTTGGCCGCCTGAAAAATCTTCTTCGCCACCACCTCCGGTCCCGGCGCGTCGGCTCCGGCTTTCTGGGAGTTGGCGTACGTCACCCGGATGTATTCGTCGTAGTCGGTCAGGCCGTCCTTGCGGAAGAGGTCCATCGACCGCTCGTAAAAATCCGTCTTGATTGCCCCCGGTTCGATGTTTTTGACCCGAATGTTGAACGGCCGCAGTTCAAACGACAGCGCCTCGCTGAAGCCCTCCACCGCCCACTTGGTCCCGTGATAGACGCTGTAGATCGGGAAGGTAATCAGGCCGCCCATCGACGTGACGTTGATGATGGTTCCGTCGCGCTTTTCGCGGAAATAAGGCAGGATTTCGCGGATGACATTCATGACGCCGAACACGTTGGTGTCGAACTGCCGCTGAATCTGCTCCGGCGTGGCCGCTTCAAAAACGCCCACGGCTCCGTAGCCCGCGTTGTTGACGATCACGTCGATGCCTCCGAAGGCGGTCCGGGCGTCGGTAATGGCCTGGCGGATGCTGTCGGCGTCCATCACATCCAGACGAAAGAGGCGCACATTCGGCAGGCCGGCCAATTCGGTTTCTTTGGACGGCGTACGCATGGTGGCCGCCACGTTCCAGCCTTTTTCGGCAAAATAACGGGCGGCGGCTTTGCCAATGCCCGAAGAACTCCCGGTGATGAGAACTGTCTTATTCATGAGGGTTGTTTTTATTGGGTGAAAAAATATTCATTTTAAAGACGAAGGAAAAGACGCATTGCCTGAACACGTCTTCGGAAACTTACCGTTTTACGCCGTCCCAGATAACCGAGAAGGTCGTCTCCCAATCCTGCGGGCTGAGCGGCTGGCCGGTGTAATAGACCTGCTTGGCCAGTTCGTTGAGCATTCCGCAGACCAGCGTAACGAGCAGTTCCGGGTTGGCTTCTTTGATGATCGTCTGCTGCTGGCCTTCGACAACCAGATTCAGAATCGGCTGCATCAGCCCGTTCTCAACCGATTGCGATTCTGCCGTTTCGACAAAATACGGGGAGCGGTAATACTGCTCGAAAAAGGCGGCGTATTCCGGGTGTTCGATGCTTTCTTTCAGGTAATTAAGCGATAATTTCTGAATTTTTACCCGCACCGGATCGGTCTCCCGGATGCCCGCTTCCAGGTCGCCGAGACTTTTCTGAACCAGGTAGGTGTACAGCCGCTGAATCAGCGCCGGTTTATCGGTAAAATAAATGTACACGGTTCCGGTAGCTACGCCCGCCTCTTTGGCCAGGTCCGACATTTTCAGTCCGGCCAGACCCGTTCGGGTGATGAGCTGGAGGGCCGCTTCCAGTATTTGCTGCTCTTTCGCTTCGTCCTTCTGTCGCATGTCTGTTCTTCTAAGACCGCACAAAGTAAGGTGAATAAAAATTCAGTTGCAAGAGTTTGGTGAATAAAAATTCATTTTCTTGAAAAAAAGAAACGCAGAAGGGGGCGCTTCTGCGTTCGGTCCGGTTATTTGAGCGTCATCAGTTTGAGGCAGACCGGGGACGGAACCTTGACGGGCTCGCCGACCTGCGACAGCTTGCCCGTCGCCTTATCCCGTTTGAAGATGAGGATGGAGTCGCTGTTCTGGTTCGCCGCCAGCACAAAATCGCCTTTCGGATCGACCATGAAGTTGCGCGGCACTTCGCCCACCGGCTGATGCCCAACCAGCGTCAGTTTACCGTCTCCTGCAATGGACATGATGGCCAGGGCATTGTGGCCCCGGTTGGACTGGTAAAGAAAGCGGCCCGCCGGGTCGGTGTGGATGTCGGCGCTGGTGTTGTTGCCCGTGAATTCAGCGGGCAGGGTCTTGACGCTTTCCTGAAGAATGGTCAGCGCCCCGGTTTTGGGGTCCCGGTTGAAGGCGACCGTCGCGGAACCCATTTCGGCGACCAGATACGCATTTTTGCCGTTCGGGTGAATAGCGAAATGGCGCGGTCCGCCGCCGGGGGTGATGCTGACAAACGGCGTAGCGGCGGGTTTGATTTTCTGCGCTTTGGCGTCAATTTCGTAGGTGTACAGCTTATCCGTGCCGAGATCGGCTACGTAGACGAAGCGATTGTCGGGCGAAACGGTGGCCGAGTGGATATGCGGCTTGTCCTGACGCTGGGCGTTGGGGCCGCTGCCCGTATAGCGGATGTTCTCGACCGGGCTGCCGAGTTTTCCGTCCGCGCCGATGGGCAGGACCGTAAACGTGCCGCCGCCGTAGTTGGAGACAAACGCCATCCGGCCCGTCTGGTCGATGCTGATGTGGCAGGGACCGCTGCCCTGCGAGGATTCCTGATTCAGAAAAGTCAGCTTGCCCGTTCCCGGTTCGATGGCGTAGGCGCTGACCCCGCCCGCTTTTTCGGCCCCTTCGTTGACGGAATACAGAAACCGGCCGTTGGGATGAATGGCCAGAAACGAAGGGCTTTTATCGTTGGAAGTGGTCGCCAGCGGCTGTAGCGTGCCGGACTTCCGGTCGAAGGCGAACGTGTAGATGCCTTCGCTGCCCCGCACGGAGTAAGTCCCGACGTACAGAATTTCGCGGGAGGACTGGGCGACGGCAAGCTGGAAGCAAAAACAAAGAGAAAAGAAAGACAGGAAGGTGAGGCGTTTCATGAAAGGTCTGTGTTTGAAAGCATGCCCGTAAAAGTAAATGTTTTTGGACGTATACTGAACCGGCAGGCCGCCCCACCGAATCCGGTTGATAAGTATAGCCGGAACATCCCCGTCGCCCGGCGTTATGAGTTCGTGAAACGCACGTAAACAGAACGTTATGACACAGGAACTTACGGGAAAAGTCGCCCTGATCACCGGAGCCGGCTCGGGGATCGGCGAAGCGGCGGCGCTGCTGCTGGCGAAACAGGGCGCCAGAATCGGGGCGCTGGGCCGCACGGAAAGCGAACTGCAGGAAGTGGTCGATCGCATCAAACAGGAGGGCGGCGACGCTATGACGCTGAAAGCGGATATTTCGAGTCCGGAAGAGATGCAGCAGGCGATTCAGAAAGTGGAACAGCAGTGGGGGCGGCTGGACATTGTTTTTGCCAACGCGGGCATCAACGGCGTCTGGGCGCCCATCGAAGACCTGCAACCCGAGGAATGGGACAAAACCATGAACATCAACCTCCGGGGCACTTTCCTGACGGTCAAGTACGCCATTCCGCTGTTGAAGCGGCAGGGCGGGTCGATCATCATTACATCGTCGGTCAACGGCACCCGGATTTTCAGCAATACCGGCGCGACGGCTTATTCCTGCACTAAAGCCGGGCAGGTTGCCTTCACGCAGATGGCCGCCCTGGAACTGGCCAAGCACCGGATTCGGGTGAACGTCATCTGCCCGGGCGCCATTGAAACGAACATCGACGAAAATACGACCAAGCGAAAAATCGAGGAAACTGAGGAGCCGGTAGAATTTCCGGAAGGCAAAATCCCGCTGACGGACGGCCAGCCGGGCCGCAGCGAGCAGGTCGCCGAACTGGTGCTGTTCCTGGCCTCCGATAAATCCAGCCACATCACCGGCACCCCCATCTGGATCGACGGCGCGGAGTCGTTGCTGATGGGTTGATGGAATGACTGAATGATTGAATGATTGAATGACTGATTAGCTCCGCAAGTCTCAAATTGAGGCGGAGCTAATCAGTCATTCAATCATTCAATCATTCAACATTTAGCGTCTCCGTCCAGGCTTTTTCCAGCGTCTGCTGGAAGACTTCCACCGGCTGGGCGCCGGAGATGGCGTATTTGCGGTCGATGACGAAGAACGGGACTCCCCGGACGCCGAGCGCCTGGGCTTCCTGCTCGTCGTAGCGGACTTCCGGACCAAATTCATCACTGGCCAGCAGGTTCTCCACCTCGTCGGCATTCAGCCCGATCTCGGCGGCCAGACGGATGAGCGTTTCCGGGTTGTCCACCACGGCGCCTTCTTCAAAATAAGCTTTGAACAGCCGTTCTTCGGCTTCGGCCTGTTTGCCTCTCTGCTCGGCGAAGTGAATGAGGCGGTGTGCGTGGAAGGTATTGGCGGGCATGGCCCTGTCGAGGCGGAAATTCAGACCGGCCGCGCTGGCGGTGGCGGCCACGCGCTGCTGCATCTGCTCGGCCCATTCCACGCTCTGTCCGTATTTATGCGCCAGTGTTTCGGTCAGCGAAACGCCCGGTTCGGGCCTGGCATGCGGGTCCAGTTCAAAGCTTTTCCACTGAATTTCGAGCCGGTCTTTCCCTGAAAAGGTGGATAATGCCTGTTCGAAATGCCGCTTGCCAATGTAACAGAACGGACAAACTACGTCGGACCAGATTTCAATTTTCATATCAATTAGTTTAGAGTTTATGGTTTAGAGTTTATGGTTTATAGTTGCTCCGCTAGGCTATGACGCCTGAACTGGCGGAGCAACCATAAACTCTAAACCATAAACCTTAAACTCTAAACCCAAAAATTAATTCCCTTCCTCTGACTCGGCTTTGCGGTTGGGTTCTGGTGTGCCGTAGTCGTCGTTGTAAGGAGTGCCGGAGGAGACCTGACCGCCGCTGGTCCAGAGGCCGCCGCCGCGTTCGCCGTCGTTGACGGTGTTCTCGCCGCTCGGGCCGTCTTCGGGCACGTTCCGTTCGTCGTCGTTCTCGGTACCGGCATGGCCTTTGCCGTGTTCGCCGCCGCTGGCAGCCCCGCCGGGAGCCAGGTATCTGTTGCTCAGATTCATCGCTTTTTTCTTCGTTGAGTGATCATAAAATACCTTCTATCAACATCCGGCGCGGTGGAATGTTTATTCGTTAAAAGTTGAAAGTTTAAGGCTGAAAGTTCAGAGTTTAAGGCTGCTTCGCCATCAGAGAAGCGGAATGAGCAGAGCCACCGCCGCGGCGGACCACCTTAAACCTTAAACGTTGAACCTTAAACGCAGATAGCATGAATCCCCAACCGTTTTACCATCGCCTTTCCCATTCGCTGCTGGCGCTGGGTATCATCACCGTGGCCATTTACCTGGGTCAGGACATCCTGGTGCCGCTGGCGCATTCGGTCCTGCTGGCCGTGCTGCTCCGGCCGCTGGAAAAGCGCCTGCTGAAACTGGGCATGCACAAGGTAGTGGCCATCAGTCTGGCCCTGTTTCTGGCCGTGCTGGTGGTGGCGGGCATCGGCACGCTGCTCTCGGTTCAGATCGCCAATTTCATGGACGACTGGCCCAAACTCGAACGCAACATTGACGATGTCTACCGGACCGTCCGCCGCTGGGTCCGGCGGGAGTATAAGGTCAGCTACCGCCAGCAGGAACAGTACATCGAACAGGTGAAAGACCAGACGACCGATTCGCTGAACGGCGTCAACACGCTGGGGCTCATCACCGGCCCGCTGGGCACGATCACGCTGATTCCGATCTACATTTTTCTGCTGATGTACTACCGGACCATGCTGCTGCACTTCTGCCAGCTGCTTTTCCCGGAACAGTTCACCGGCCGGGTGCGCGAGATTCTGGGGGAAATCAAAGCCGTTATCCAGAGCTATGTGGTCGGGCTGCTGCTCGAAACGGCCAGTGTGGCGGCGCTGAACATCGTCGGGCTGGTGGTGCTGGGTGTGCAGTACGCGGTGCTGCTGGGCATCATGGCCGCCATTCTGAACCTGATCCCGTACATAGGCGGGCTGGTGGCTACCGTACTGGCCGTGGCGCTGACGATGGTGAACCACCCGCAGATCGAGGTCCTGCTGGGCGTGGTGGCGGTGTTTCTGTTCGTGCAGTTTATCGACAACAACATCCTGGTTCCGCTGATTGTCGCCTCCAAAGTCCGGATCAACGCGCTGGTGTCCATCGTCGGCGTCCTGATCGGGGGCGTTCTGGCGGGCGTGTCCGGCATGTTTCTGTCCATTCCGGTGATTGCCATTCTGAAGGTCATCTTCGACCGGGTGGAGGGGCTGGAAGCCTGGGGCGTGCTGCTGGGAGACGAAACGCCGGAAACCAAGGGCGATGGCCTGTTTAAAATTCGGCGCAGGGTGCAGATTTATACCGGTGATGAAGTCGATACCTGATTTGGCAAAATAATTTTCCCAAAAGAATTAAATTTTAAAAATTTTATTTCATATGTAACCTTATTAGGTGATATTGTGTAAACCTTTTTTTTACCTTGAAAATCTTAACCGATTCTTAACCCAAATCAACTTCATCGTATGAAGAAAATTTTCACGCTTGCTGCATTTTTTGGATTAGCTTACGGCGCTTCGTCCTGCTTCGAACCGTCGATTGAAGAGTCCGTGGCCGACGGCCATATCCACAGCGCCGCCCGGATAGGGGACGAGGACGACGATCACAAGAAAGACCGTTCCTGCGCCACGATGGAAGTACTGGCCGAAAAGCTTCAGGAAGACCCCGAGCTGGCCGAAAAATTAAAGGAAATTGACAAGCATGCGGATAAGTTCGCCAGCAAAAACGGTCGGATCAGCGCCGCCGCGGCTTATACCGGCACGGTCACCATTCCGGTTGTCATCAACATTATTTATAACAGTGCCAAGCCGCAGGAAAACATCAGCGACGCTCAGATTGCCTCCCAGATGAACGTGCTGAACGCGGACTTCAACGCTACCAACGCCGACCGCGGCCAGACCCCCTCGGCCTTCGCCGCCGCCATCAACGGCTCAGGCTTCGACGTGCAGTTTACGCTGAGCAAAGTGGTTCGGAAAGCTTCCACCAAAACGTCGTGGGGCACGCGCGATGCGATGAAAAAATCCCGCAACGGCGGCATCGAACCGACCGACCCGGCCCGCAACCTCAACATCTGGGTGTGCAACATCGGCGGCGGTATCCTCGGCTACGCCCAGTTCCCCGGCGGCAACCTGTCCACGGATGGCGTCGTGATCTCGCCGCAGTATTTTGGAACCACCGGCTACGTGGCCGCTCCGTTCAACAAAGGCCGTACCGCCACGCACGAAGTGGGGCACTGGCTGAACCTGCGCCACATCTGGGGTGACGGCGGCTGCGGCATCGACGATTATGTTTCCGACACGCCGGATTCCGACGCGCCGAACTACGGCTGCCCGGCCTTCCCGACCGTCAAGTGCGGCAACACGCTCATGACGATGAACTACATGGACTACACCGACGACGCCTGCATGTACATGTTCACCAACGGACAGAAAGCCCGCAGCCGGGCGCTGTTCAACTCCGGTGGCGCGCGCAGCTCGTTTGTACCGGTTCAGTAAGTTTTATTCAGAAGTTGCCCAACGAAGTTCCCGCCCGGCAAAAGGCTCCGCTCAGCGGAAAGCCAGCCGGGCGGGAACTTCGTCGTTTTAACAGCTTCGCCCGTCCGAAACGCCATTTCTGTCCGCTTGCTAATAATTCTATGGGAAATGTGGTTTATCTGGGACAAGTCCTTAACTTACACGGTATTATCCACATCTTCGACCGTGACGCACTATGGCGATGCAGGACAACTACTGGAGACAGCTCTACGGCCTTGAAGCCCGAATTGAAGCCAATCTAACCCGGGTTCTGAACGCCACGGGGCTAACGCACCTCCTGCTTGCCGACCAGTTTACGGAAGATGGTCTCCTCGAATTAACCGATTACGGCTCCGACGAAGCGCTGTGCGACTTCATGGAATCGCTGCGCCGGGACGCGGCCAACCAGTGGCGGCTGAAAACCTACTACGGTCGGGAACTGCCCGTGTCTGAGCTGGTCGTTCAGGACAAACTCAAACTGCTGACGCTGCTGTCGCAGGGACTCTACAGCCCGGCCATCAAACCACCCGGCAACCTCGCCGAACTACGCCCCCTCCGCTCCCTGATGCGGGCCATTGAATGGAACTTTCCGACCGAAGACGTCCGCCTCAAGCGGTTGTTCTCGTACCTGAGCAGAAATTAGTTTTCCGTTTTCTGTTTTGCGTTTTCGGTTTACTGAAGGTCCGTTTTAGGATAACCCCTTCCGCGCGGAGCAACGGAAAACACAAAACCGAAAACACTCACTGCACCCCGATCGTAAACCCTGCTTCGAATTCGCTGCCGGCTTCGACGGTCTGGATGCCTTCTTTCTGCGAAATGTCCACCTTGCGGCCTTCGGTATCGGCGCAGCCCAGCCACGGTTCGATGCAGACGAAATCGGCTCCGGGCTTGGCCCAGATCCCGACGTACGGAAAGGCCGGATACGTGACCGTCACGGCATGGTCGTGGTGGCGGCTGCGGAGCGTGAGGCGGCGGGAGTCCAGCGTTTTGAACACCAGCGCGTCTTTGTCGAACAGGTCACGGGTCAGCGGCAACTGGTTGCCGACGGCCAGCACCGGCTCGGTCTGGCCCGTAAAAAAGCCTTCGTCCGACAGCAGATGACGATCGTAATTTTCTTCCTTCTGGAATTCCAGCATGTAATCTTCGTAGGATTCGCCCGGCGTGAACGGCACGGCAAAAGCCGGGTGCGCCCCGACCGAAAAGTAAATGGGCTGGTTGTCCTCGTTCGTGACTTTATAGATGACCGTTAGCGTGGCGTTGTCAAGCCGGTAAATGATCTGAAAACAAAAGCGGAACGGGTAGGATGCTTCCGTCTGGGCGCTGCTGTGAAGCGAGAACCGGGCTTTTTCGGGCAGCGCTTCTTCGAGCGTAAACTCGGATTGCCGGGCAAAGCCGTGACGGCCCATCGGAAACCGTTCGTCGGCCACCCGGATTTCGTTGTCCAGACAGCCGCCGATCACCGGAAACAGGTTGGGCGCGTGCCAGGGCCATACGGCGGGGTCGGCCTGCCAGAGGTGTTCAATGCCGGTTTTTTTGTTGAAAAGAGAGGTAAGTTCAGCGCCTTTCGGGCGGATGGTTACGCGGAGAAAGTCGTTTTCGAGCTGGGTCATACAGTATCAATCAGCAATTGGATGCGCAGAAATAACCCGTCCGGGCAGGAAAGGTTAGAAACGTTTCGACTTCCTTTTGTGACGGTTGCCCGCTGATTTCTGTCGATCCGGTTGGTTTTTGTTGGCAGGACGGCTCCAAATAAGACAGATTTGTTCCAGCGATGGCGAACAAAGGCCGTCCGGGCCGCCGGTCAGTACGCAAAAATGCGGGAAACTACCTGATTTCACAAACGGGGAATTCTGCGCTACCCCGACCGGAAACAACGGACGTACCTTTGCCCCCGTCATCCGACAGAATCCACACCATTCTACAACAACAACGACTAATGGAAAAGCAGTTTTGGATCAAATCCTGGGACCTGGGCGGGGTCTACACCAGTTTTCACCGGAAAGATGTGCACCCGTACGTGCTCAAACACCTGACGCCGGATGTGCTGGCGGGTAAAACCGTTTTCGTGCCGCTCTGCGGAAAAACCATCGACATGCTGTATTTCAGCCGTTACGCCGACCGGGTCGTCGGGGTAGAACTGGCGGAGAAAGCGGTGGTGCAGTTTTTTGAAGAAAACGGAATTTCCTACCGGCGGCACGGCAAGCGGTATGAAGCGGGCAACCTCGTTCTGTTCTGCCAGGATTTATTCGAACTGACCACAAAAGACCTCGGTCCGCTGGATATCGTCTACGACCGGGCGTCGCTGGTAGCCCTGCCGCTGGACATGCGGATGCGGTATCTGGCCAAAATGGAAGAACTGACGGAGCCGGGCGCGCTGTATTTCCTGAACACCCTGGAATATGCGCCCATCATGGCCACCCCGCCGTTCAGCATCGGTCCGGACGAAGTGCAATCGTACTTCCCGAACTACTCGATGATGCATGCAGAATCGCCCAACCTGCCCGAACATCGGATGGTGCAGAAATTCAACCTGGATTTCCTGATTGAACATGGTTTCTGGCTGAAAAAGCTTTACAACATCAGCCAGAGGTCGGAGAGTCTGGCGGGACTGACGAGCCGTTACGCGTTTAGCTGACTGATTTACCCGTTATGCAAGGGAGGCCCGACGGCCTCCCTTTTTTGCGTTTACCGGCCTGCGGTAGTTTTGGCGGCGCGTTTACTTTTCCGGGTGATAATCAGAACCCTACCCTGCACGCATGGAAACGCCCTCGCCCGACTCACCCTCCGCCACCCTTACTAGTCAGCCCTCCCTGGTGAAGGCCGCGCCCCTGACGCTGACCGGGCGGCTGGGCCACCTGGGACCGGGCTTTATCCTGTCGGCGGCCATTGTCGGCTCCGGTGAGCTGATCGCGACCACCGCGCTCGGAGCCAAAGCGGGCTTCACGACGTTCTGGGTCATTCTGGTCAGTTGTTTTGTCAAAGTGGCCCTGCAGGTTGAGTTCGGAAAAAACGCCATCTACACCGGCCGCACCACCATGCAGACCCTCAACCGCCTGCCGGGTCGTCGGCTGGGGCGGGCGCACTGGAGTATCTGGCTCTGGCTGTCGTTGCAGGGTTTCAAGCTGCTGCAGGTCGGGGGCATTGTCGGGGGCGTGGCGCTGGTACTCCACATTGCCTTTCCGGCCGTCAGTGCGGGCCTCTGGGCGGTTGCCTCGGCGCTCGTTACCTCCCTGCTGATCTACCGGGGCCATTACGGCTGGGTCGAAAAAGGCTCACTGGTGATGATCATTGCCTTTACCGGCCTTATTCTGGTCTCGCTTTTCCTCCTGCAAACCACTCCCTACGCCATCACCGGAAGTCAACTGGCCGAAGGGCTCACTTTTTCGCTGCCGCCGGAAACGGTAGGCGTGGCGCTGGGAGCCTTTGGCATTACCGGCGTCGGCGGCGACGAAATCATGTACTACAATTACTGGTGCGTCGAAAAAGGCTACGCGGCCTATACCGGCCCCAACGACGGAACGCCCGCCTGGGCCGAACGCGCCCGCGGCTGGATTCGGGTCATGACGCTGGACGCCCTGGTCAGCATGGCGATTTATACGATTGTCACGGCGGCCTTTTATCTGCTGGGCGCGTCGCTGCTGCGCCAGCAGGGCGAAATTCCGGAAGGCTTCGCGATGGTCGAAACGCTGTCGCGGCTGTTTACCGTGACGCTGGGACCGGGCGCGAAGGTCATTTTCCTGATCGGAGCCTTTTTTGTGCTTTACTCCACCCTGTTTACCGCTACGGCGAGCTGGGCGCGTATTTTTGGCGATGCCTTCGGCCAACTGGGCTGGGTGCGCTACGAAACCGGACCCGACCGAAGCCGCGTGCTGGCCGTGCTGGCGTGGGCTTTTCCGGCGGTTTGGTGCCTGCTGTACCTGTTTATTCAACTGCCCGTGCTGATGATTCTGCTCGGCGGAGCGGCCACGTCGGTCCTGCTGCTGCTGGTGGCGGGCGTAGCCATTGATTTCCGGTACCGGCAGTTACCACAAACGCTGATCCCTGCCCGCGGCTATGACCTCTGGTTCTGGGCCAGCGTCGCCTCCATCCTGGGCGTGAGTGTGTATGGCGTGTGGCAAATTGTGAAATGACTGAATGATTGAATTTTGAATGACTGAATAGCTTAGCTGGGTTCCAATCTGCGGAGCTATTCAGTCATTCAACCTTCAATCATTCAACCTTCAATCATTTCCTTTGCTCCGCCGGGCAGAAATACGTCGTCCGGCCGCCGACCTCTGTTTTTTCGATCCGGGTCCGGCAGCGCGGGCAGAACTGGTAAGCTTCCACGTCATCGTAGGGGTAGTCGTCCCACTGCCGGACATGAATCAGAAAATCGGGCGGAAAGTCGCGGTACTGGGCTTCGTGCCGGATGGCCGTTTCGAGAACCAGCCGGATGGCGTCGTGCAGGGCGGCCAGCTGGTCGCCGCTCAGGGTATCGGCCCGCTGCTCGGGGTGGATGCGGGCCTGAAAAAGCACTTCATCGACAATCCAGTTGCCCAGACCGGCCACCGTGCGCTGGTCCATCAGCACGGGCTTGATGGCGGTGCGGCGGGACAGAATCCGGGCCGTTAGCTCGGAAAGCGGGATGCTAAGGGCGTCGGGACCAATCTTTTTTCGCAACAAATACGTATCTACGTCGTCTACCAGCCCAACGCGCTCGAACTTTCGGGGACAGATAAATCCCAGATTGAAGCCGCTGGCGAAGTGAAACACGATGCGGGCATGCCGCGGACGGTCGAGGCTGGCGTGGTAATACGCCAGGTCGCCGGTCATGCCGAAATGCAGGCGCAGGGTCACGGCGGGATCGTCGGTAAAGACGAACAAATTCTTGCCCACCCGGCGGGTGCCGGTCAGCGACCGCCCCATCAGGGTTTCGTAAAGCGTGTTGAAATCGGTGGTCAGCAGTTTGTAGTCTTCCACGCTGAGGTCCTCGATCGGCTGGTGGAGCGAGGAGGCTTCGAGGTAGCGGCGGTAGGTTTCTACTTCGGGTAGTTCAGGCATACATCGGATAACGGTACAGAATGGTAACATTCGGTAGCGGCCTGCAGTTCATGCAGAAGGAGGCCTGAGTATCAGCAGAAACCACCGGGCGGGGTGAATAAAATTTTCTTGTCATATATACTAAATAGAAAATAATCCCGTTTTGGTGATATGTGTTGCAAAAAGCGGGGAATGCTTTTGTTCACTCGCCGGAAAACACCATTTAACCGTTGAAGCTGCCGATGACCTTCTACTTTACCTAACCAACCAATCTATTTCATTTAACTAGTTATCTGTCAACTATGGAGAACAAACAGCCGAAAGCGAATGGGGCTCTTATTGCTGCCCTGGTGATCATGACTATTCTGGCCGGGGTATCCAGCTACCTTTTATTCGAGCAGAAAGACGTCAATAAGAATCAGGAATCAACGATTGCGGCCCGCGCTGAAGAACTGTCGACTACCCGCATCAAGCTGGATTCCATTTCAACGGCCCTCGATGCGAAAATTGCAGAGGTAAAGAAGCTCGGTGGGGATGTAACAGAACTGGAACGGGTACGCGGCCAACTGGAGCAGGATCGGGCGGCCCTGCGGCGCGGACAGCGGATTTCGATTTCCAAATACGAAGCAAAAATCCGCCAGTATGAAGCCTTCCTGGCCGAAAAAGACACCCTGATCGCCCAGCTTCGCGATGAAAACCAGGTGCTGGTGACAACCAACCAGACGCTCAACGACGAAAACAGCGGTTTGAAGACGGAGCGCCAGACGCTGACCGATTCGGTGCAGCGGATTTCGGCGGTGAACACCGACCTGAGCGAGAAGGTGACGCGTGCCTCGGCGCTGCGTGCCCAGAACGTCCGGGTGTTCGCCCTGAACTCGAAAGGCAAAGCCCGCGACGCTTCTTCTGACGAAGTAAAAGCCCGCCGGGTAGACAAAATCCGCCTGCAATACACCCTGCTCGACAATCCCCTGACCCGTCAGGAAGAGAAAGAAGTGTACATCCGCGTGCTCGACCCCAGTGGTGCCGTCATCTCGGACGAAGGGACCGGCTCCGGCCGCTTTGACTTCAACGGTCAGGAAATGATGTACACGGCCAAGCAGACCGTGCCTTATACGAACAACAACCAGAACGTAGACTTCACGTACACCCGCGGTCAGGCTTACAAGCCCGGCAAATACACGGTAGAACTGTACGCAGAAGGTTTCCGGATCGGCGAAGGCTCTTTTGCCATCCGCTAAAATACCTGCCCTGTCGGTGGTCTCGGACCCCAACAGCGGCTCACAAAAGGTTTTTACAGCCGCTGTCGGAGTCCGAGACCACCGACAGGGCCAGGGCAGCGCACCTTTTCAGGTGCGCTGTTTCTGCTTTTTGGCAGAAAGGCCAATGATTATTCCGAAAAAGGTTAAATTTGTAACCCTTTTTGTTTGACGATTAACCTAACCTCATCAACATCCGTATGAGACGATTCGGATTGGTGCTGCCGCTGGCGGCCCTGTCGCTCGGTTTGCTGGCCGGTACGCCGCCCAAGACCAAAGCGCCCAAAAAGAAGTTCATCGACGCCCAGAACATGGACAACAAGGTGAAGCCGGGCGATGACTTCTACCAGTATGCCAACGGAAACTGGATCAGAAACAACCCGGTTCCGGCCTCGAAAACCCGCTGGGGCAGCTTCAACGAACTTCGCGAGGAAAGCTCGCGGCGCATCCGGCTGCTGCTGGAAGAAGCCGGCAAGCCGTCGGAGGCCAACAAAGGCCGCGTTCGCCAGATGGTCGGCGATTTCTACGCCTCGGGCATGGACAGCCTGGCGGTGGAGAAACTGGGCTACACCCCCATCAAAGACGAACTGACCCGCATCGCCGCGCTGAAGAACAATGCCGAAGCGCTCAACGAAATGGTTCGCCTGCGGACTTTGGGCCAGGGCATGCTGTTTGGCTTCGGCGTCTCGCAGGACCGCCGCAACCCGAACAAATACGTTCCGCAGCTCGGCCAGGGCGGCACTTCGCTTCCCGACCGCGATTATTACCTGAAAAATGATGCCCGGAGTCAGAAGATCCGGCAGTCGTACCGCGACCATCTGACCAAGATGTTTGGCCTCATCGGCGAAACATCCGAACAGGCCGCCCGGAGCGCCGAAACGGTAATCCGGCTGGAAACGGCCCTCGCCCAGGCGCAACTGAGCCGCGTCGAAATGCGCGACCCCCAGCGGACCTACAACAAGTTTACGGTTGCCGATTTCTCGAAAACAACCCCCACCCTGAACTGGAGCGGCCTGCTCGACCAGTTCGGTGCCAAAGGACAGGACACCTTGCTGGTGGCAAACCCGCGCTTCATGCGCTCGGTGGACAGCCTGCTGACGGCCACCCCGACCGAAGACCTGAAGACCTACATGCGCTGGAACGTCCTGAGCGATGCGGCTCCCTACCTGAGCAGCCCGTTCGTGGCCCAGAGCTTCGCCTTCAATCAGGTCCTGACGGGCCAGAAAGTGCAGACTCCGCGCTGGCAGCGCATCAGTTCGCTGGTGGATGCCCAGCTGGGTGAACTGCTCGGGCAGCTTTACGTCGAAAAATACTTCAAGCCCGAAGCCAAGCAGCGGATGCTGACGCTGGTAGACAACTTGGAAGCGTCTTTCAAGGAACACATCAACGGCCTGGAATGGATGAGCGCCGAAACCAAAAAGCGCGCGCTCAACAAACTGGTGTCGTTCAAACGAAAAATCGGCTACCCCGACAAGTGGGAAACGTACGACGGCGTGGTCATCCGCCGCGACGATTTCTACGGCAACGTTCAGCGTAACCGCCAGTGGGCCTACAACTACAACGTGACGCGCCTCGGAAAACCTGTGGACCGCACCCGCTGGGGCATGACGCCGCCGACCATCAACGCCTACTACAGCCCGGTAAACAACGAAATCGCTTTCCCGGCGGGCATTCTGCAATTCCCGTTCTTTGACGCCGACGCCGACGATGCCATCAACTACGGCGGTATCGGAGCGGTAATCGGGCACGAAATGACCCACGGATTTGACGATTCGGGCCGCCAGTACGACGCCGACGGCACCCTCCGCGACTGGTGGACGCGCGAAGATGCCGCGCAGTTCAGCCAGCGTTCGGACAAGGTCGTGGCGCAGTTCTTCGGCTTCAAGGTGCTGGATTCACTGGCCGTAAACGGCAAGCTGACGCTGGGCGAAAACCTGGCCGACCTCGGCGGGCTGGCCATTGCCTACGATGCGTTCAAGAAAACCAAGCAGGGCCAGTCGGGCGAGAAAATTGACGGCTTCACGCCGGACCAGCGTTTCTTCCTGTCGTGGGCGCAGATCTGGCGCGAAAACGTAACGCCCGAGACGGCCGCTCAGTTGATTCTGACGGACCCGCACTCGCCCGGTCGTTACCGCTGCAACGGTCCCGTGGCCAATATCGACGCCTTTTACAAAGCGTTCGACGTGAAGCCCGGCGACAAGATGTACAAGTCGAAGGAAGAACGGATCAGAGTTTGGTAAGTAGTTAAATTTCAATTTATTACGTACCGGAAAGGGTCGGGGCTTCGCTGGTTTTTCGCTGGCGGTGCTTCGGCCCTTTTCGGCCTTTCAGGCATCCTGTTCATCTTTTTTACTAAATAAATTCCTGATTGCTAGGTCTTAATGCTGTAAAGCCGTACCTTCCGGAAATACATAAAAAAAGTAATGAAAAAAGGAGTTGTTAAATTCTTCAATGAAACCAAAGGATTTGGTTTCATCAAATCTGCGGACTCAGCAGAAGACATCTTCGTGCACGCTTCCGGCCTGATCGATCAGGTTCGCGAGAACGATGAGGTAACGTTCGAAGTAGAACAGGGCCGTAAAGGTCTGAACGCTGTAAAGGTACAACTTGCCTAAACGGCCGGAAGTCAGATACAGAATTCGTTACGAATCATCAAAGGGCTTTTAAAGCCCTTTTTTCTTATAAGGCCAATGCACACAAGGGTAAAGTTTGTGAACAAGGACAAGTCGGTTTTTTTTCAGGTGCTGCGTGAACGGGTAGATGCCGATTTCCGGGAACAAAACCTAACCCGATGTGGGGGGAAGCCGATCCTGGGCAAGAGCGTGGTGCTGCTGGGCCTGTTGCTGGGCTGCTACGCGCTGGTGCTGAGTGATCTGCTGACCGGATGGCCGCTGCTGGGCGTAGCGGTGCTGCTGGGCGTGGCCACGGCGGGCGTAGGCATGTCCGTTATGCATGATGCCAACCACGGCTCGTTTTCCTCCACCCCCTGGATCAATGCCGTGTCGGGGGCAAGTCTTTACCTGCTGGGCGGCAACGTCCTGAACTGGAAAGTGCAGCACAACACGCTTCACCATACCTACACCAACATCCACGACATGGACGAGGACATTACGGGGAAATATTTCCTGCGCCTTTGTCCGACCGAGAAACGGAAGGGGTATCACCGTTTTCAGCACATCTACGCTTTTTTCCTGTACGGCCTGATGACGTTTTCGTTCTTCGTCAAGGATTTCCGGCAAGCCATCAAATACCACCGGCTGGCGGGCAAAGGCCCGGTCAAGCCCTTCACCGGGGCCGAATTGTTGGTGCTGTTCAGCAGTAAGGTGGTGTATGTGCTGCTGGTGGCCGTTTTGCCGCTCTGGCTCACGAGCCTGACCTTCGGGCAGTGGCTGCTGGGCTTTGTCGTGATGCATTTCACCGCCGGACTGATTCTGAGCATCGTTTTTCAGCTGGCCCATATCGTCGAAGGGGCGCACCAGCCCATGCCCGACGCGCAGGGTTCCATTCCGAACGCGTGGGCGATTCACCAACTGGAAACAACGGCCAATTTCGGCTGCCCGCGGTGGTTGTCGTGGTACATCGGCGGACTCGATTATCAGGTCGAACACCACCTGTTCCCGTCCATTTCGCACATTCACTACCGCCGTCTGTCAAAAATTGTGCGGCAGACCGCCGAGGAATTCCGGATTCCGTACAACCGCAAACCGACCTTCGGCCGGGCCCTGCAATCGCATTACCAGATGCTGCGGTCGCTGGGCACGGCCGCGTAAGTCGGCTTATTTCTTCGCGTAACTCTTCACGTACGTCCCCGCCTTGAACTGCTCAAACGGTTCGGCCTTGTGGTGGTTGCCGCCAATGAAGGTGATGATCTGGTGGAAGGCCGTAGGCTCCAGATACCCGGCGACGGGCTGAATCATGCCCATTTTTTCGTCGAGAAAAACGGTCGTGGGGTAAGAAAGCTGGTTGTTCATCAGGCTTGCCGCCAGCTGGTGGTAGCCGCGGCCGTTGCCCTGGTCCACAAACCGGAACGTATCCTTGCCCAGCCTGATGTCTTCCCGCTGCTCGGCGTTCAGCTTCACCGCGTAGTAATTCCGGTTGACGTAGTCCACCACGGCCGCATTCCGGAACGTATTGCGGTCCATGACTTTGCACCAGCCGCACCAGTCGGTATACACGTCGATAACAAATTTTTTGGGCGTTTTCTGATAAAGCGCGTACGCCTGTTCGATGGTCAGCCAGTTGATTTTGCCCCCTTTGGGCGGCTTTTCGGTCTGGGCCGGGGTGCTGGCCGTGGTCAGGGCGGTCAGGAATAGGGCCAGAAGGAGCGTCAGCGGTTTCTGCATGTCGTTACAAAGAGTCTTAAGCAAGGAGTCAACTAAGCAGGGAACATTCCCTTTTTCGGAAAAATAAGCAAAATAGCTCAGTGGTAAAACGTCCGGCCGACGGGTCTGGTATGGGCTTTTGGGGCGGCCACCGGGCAAAATGACGAACGGTTATCGTTCCTCCGCTTTTTTCGACAGCTTTGCATACTGCAAGTTTCCTATTTCATGAAAACACTTCGTAAGCACGTAACCTTTGCCGCTCTGCTGCTGGCGGTATTTCCGGCTTTTTCGCAGCAAAAAAAGGCCCAGCCGGCCAAAACAGCGGCACTGCCCGAACAATCCATCAGCGTGGGCGAGGTCGAGACACACCTCCGCTTTCTGGCCGCCGATGAGTTGCAGGGCCGCCGCACGGGCGAGCCGGGCAACATGGTCGCCGCCCGCTACATTGCCGAGCAATACCGCACGCTGGGCCTGAAACCCGCGGCCGGACAAACCGATTTTTACCAGAAAATACCGTTCCTGCTGACCAAATCCGTCGCGTCGGGGATGCTCCTTGCCGGAAAAGACACCCTGCGGCAGGGCAACCAGATGATGGTCATGGCGGGTCCGGCCACGAACCTGACCGCCGAAACGGTCTACGTCGGCTACGGCCTCACCGAAGGAGCCGACGGCTACAACGGTCGCGATGTCCGGGGCAAACTGGTGGTTGCGCAGGTGGGAGGCCCGGATGTGAAGGGGAACAGCGGATTGCTGGCCGCTTCGACCCAGAAACGGAAACTGGCCGCCGAAAAAGGCGCCGCCGGGCTGCTGGAACTGTACGTGGGTGGTACTTACCCGTGGAACCTGGTGACCCGCTTTCTGGCCGGAGAACAACTGTCCGTCATGAACAGCCCGGAAATGCCGGTTGCCCTGCCGCATCTGTGGGCGGATAACGGCAAAAATCAACTGGCCGCGTTCAAGGACGGCAGCCAACGGGTGACGTTCCAGACCTCCGGCCGGGCGCAGCAGGTCATTTATTCGGTCAACGTGGGCGGTGTCGTTGAAGGAACGGACCCGGCTTTGAAGAACGAATACGTCGTGCTGTCGGCACACTTCGACCATGTCGGCATGGGGAAAAAAGGCGGACAGCCGTATACCGAGGCCGACAGCATTTTCAACGGAGCCCGCGACAACGCGATGGGCGTAGCCGCCCTGCTTTCCGCCGCCCGGACCCTGAAGGCGAATCCGCCCAAACGGTCGGTTCTGGTGCTGGCCCTGAACGGCGAGGAACTGGGCATGCTGGGCAGTAAGTATTACGCCGAACATCCGCTCATTCCGCTGAACCAGACGGTTTTCAACCTGAACATCGACGGGGCGGGTTACAACGACACCTCCCTGATTTCGGTGGTCGGACTCGACCGGACGGGCGCGAAGACGGAGATCGAAACGGCCGCCAAAGCTTTCGGCCTGAAAGTGTTCGGCGATCCCGCCCCGGAGCAGAACCTGTTCGACCGCTCCGACAACGTCAGCTTCGCCGCCAAAGGTGTTCCGGCCCCGACCTTCTCACCGGGATTCACCAAATTCGACGAGGCGCTGGGCAAGTATTATCACCAGGCCGCCGACAACCCGGAAACGATTGATTTCAACTACCTCCAGAAATTCAGCCAGGCCTACGCCTACACCGCCCGCCTGATTGCCAACCGCCCGACCCGCCCGCAATGGGTCGCCGGCGACAAATACGAAGCCGCCGCAAAAGCCCTTTATTCAGTTAAGAATTAAGAGTTAAGAGTTAAAAGAGGTCCGCCGCCGCGGTAAGGCTCCGCTTAGTCACGTTATGACCGGGCGGAGCCTTACCGCGGCGGCGGACCGCTTTTAACTCTTAACTCTTAATTCTTAATTCCTTTAATAGTTTCGGCCGATGCCGATGCCGTAGCCCAGCGTGAGATTGATGGTGGAGTTGCGGACTACGCCGTCGGGGCGGTTGTCCGGAATCAGGGGCACGTTCTGGGTCATGTCAGAGAGGCCGAAGGTGTAGCGGGCGTCTAGGTGCAGGCGCTGGGCCTGGCCGACCCGGAAGTTGAGGCCAAGGCCGGCCGTGGCTCCGAAATCCGCTTTGCGGAAAAGCTCCCGGTTTTTGGCTTCGGGGTTGGTCCGGTTAGCCCCCAGCAGAAAACCGACGTTGGGGCCGATGAAAATGTTGGGACGCACATCGCCGCTCCGGTTCAGGAAGTAACGGAACAGCAACGGCAGTTCGAGGTAGTTGACCCGCTGGCGGTAGTCGATGCCGCCTTGGGCGTCCGTTTGCTTATAACGGAAACCGCGCTGCGAATAAAGCGCGTCGAGCGAAACGGCGAAGTGATTTACGCTGCTATACATCACAAATCCGCCTGCCACCAGACCCGGCTTCAGCTTGGTGTTATCAATATCGCCAACGGCCGTAGAGAGATTCAGACCCAAACGCGGACCGGCGCTCCACCGCTGTTGCGCTACCACCGACGAAACCGTCAGCGCCAGTAAACAAAATGTAGTTATCAATCCTTTCTTCATGGTGCTTGATAGGTATAATTAATTGGTAATTTGTAAACACATGATAAAACGCGGGTCTTCTGCAAATGTTTTTACAAACGAGCGTACCGCCGCGGTGTCCCCGCCTGTCTATACGTTTTTGGCTTCTTCGCCGCACTGGCTTCGGCCTTCGGTTGTTGGTTTCATCACCGGTTTATGGTATTTTGCCAAGGGTATCTTGACTAAAACCACACATGAAACGGCCTTCCCTGTACTTTTCCGACGAACATGAGCTTTTCCGTCAAACGGCGCGGCAATTTATAGAAACCGAAGTAATCCCCAACACCGAACAATGGGAAAGTGAGCGGCGGATTCCGGCCAGCGTTTTTCGGCGCATGGGCGAACTGGGCTATCTGGGCCTGCCTTTCCCCGAAACATACGGTGGGGCCGAGGCGGATTTCTGGTATTCGGTCGTATTCCTGGAAGAACTGGCCCGCTCGGGCATGGGCGGCTTTACGACCGCCGTCAGCGTGCACGAATACATGGCTATCAACCACATTTCCAAGGCCGGAAGCGAATTTTTAAAGGAGAAGTACTTAGTGCCGGCCATTCGCGGCGAGAAGGTCGCCGCCCTCGGCATCACCGAACCCGATGCCGGCTCGGACGTGTCGGCCATCCGGACAACGGCCCGGCGGCAGCCGTCCGGTGCCGAAGAAGACTACCTCATCAACGGTTCGAAAACCTTCATCAGCAACGGCACCTACGGCGACTTCATCACGCTGGCCGTCAAAACCGCCCCCGAACTGGGCACCGCTGGGGTTAGTCTGCTCGTGGTTGACCTCGACAGTCCGGGCGTCACCCGCACGAAGCTCAACAAAATGGGTTGGCACAGCTCAGATACCGCCGAAATCCGGTTCGACGAGGTGCGCGTTCCGGCCCAAAACCTGATCGGGGTGGAGAACAGAGGCTTTTATTACCTGATGGAAAGCCTGCAACTCGAACGGCTCGTGGCCGCCGTCCTGGCCGTTTCCGGTTCGCAGCTCGCCCTCGACTGGACGTTGCAGTACCTGCACGAGCGGCAGGCGTTCGGTAAAAAAATCGGCCAGTTTCAGGCGGTCCGGCACACTATCGCCGACGTGGCTACCGAGATTGAGGTCGCCCGGCAGTTTGTCTACCACACCTGCTGGCTCTTTACGCAGGGGGCGCCCGTGGTCAAGGAATGCTCGATGGCCAAGCTACACGCCTCCGAGCTGCAAAAGCGGACCATCGACAAGTGTTTGCAATATTTCGGCGGCTACGGCTACATCGAAGATTACCCGATCTGCCGCGCCTACCGCGACGCCCGGGTGGGCACCATTGCCGGCGGAGCGTCGGAAATTATGCGGGAAATTATTTCCAGAATGGTCATCGATGCGGTGGAATACCGACCGGCCTATTCCTGAAAATTACCTTATGGAAACGGAATCGTGACTTCGGCCCAGCCCGCCACCGGCCTGCTTTTCCGGCTGGCAGGCTGCCAGCGAGGTCCCTCGCGGAGCAGGCGAACGGCTTCCTCGTCGCAGCCGTAGCCCAGCCCACTGATTACCCGGATGCGCCCGATACGCCCGTCTTTCCGCACCCGAAAGCGCAGCCGGACGGTTCCCGAAATGCCCGCTTCCGTCGCAGAAGCGGGCATTTTTTTATGTTGCCGCACAAACTGGCGAAACTCCTCAGGCTGGCTGGCTGGCGACGTTGTACGAGTTACAGCCCCCGTAATGGCTTTTCGGGCCTGAGTGCCGTAGCCGGTAACCACCACTTCGTTGAGCGACTGAACCGACGGCTGCAACGCTACATCGCCCGCCCGCAAGTCGGCCGGGGTAAACGATTTTGTCTCGAACCCGAGGATGCCCGCCGTCAGTTGCGTCCCGGCGGTGAGACTGTCAGGAAGCTGAAAACGGCCGTCTGCATCCGTGACGGTTCCCCGTCGTTTATCGGGCAGCGTCACGACAACCCCCGCCAGCGGCTGACCCGTCTGACCGTCCACGATCCGGCCCTGAAGCGCCCGCCCGGCAGCTGGAGGGGCGAGCTTGCGGGCGGCAAGCGGCGCTTTTTGCGGCATCAGCGCATTGGGAGCCGCCGACCGGGCCTCTTTTTGGGGCGAATCAGCTATCACTACCGCATCCCGCATCCCGCTATCGGGCCGGGTCGGAGCGGCCGAAGGAGTCGCGGCATCGGCCCGCGGATACCCGGCGGGCGGCGCTTCGTTTCGGGCAATGCGTTCGGCCGAGAAACGGGCCGGACGCTGTCGGCTCCGTTTGGCGCGCGGCTGGTCCGGGTCGGCCTGTCGGGCTATTTCGGGCGGTGGACCGGCGGACGGAGCCGGAGAAACTGGTGCCCGCTCGGGCCGCGGCTCGTGCTGGCGGGCTTGGTTCTGCGAAGCATCCGGTTTCTGATAAAGGAAAAAGTAAACCCCGATCAGCAGACAGACGGAGGCCGCCATAGCCCACCAGACAGGCAGCAGCCGACGTTCCTTCGTCGGTTGGGCCACTCGCCGGTGAAGACGCTGGCGCAGGTCCGCCAAGGCCGGATTTACCGGACGGCCCGCTTGGGCCAGCGCCTCAAAACCATCCAGCGCTTCGTCGTAAAGCGGTTCGCGGAGCAGCAGCCGTTCCACCCGGTGCCGTTCCGCCGCGTCGAGCAGTCCGGCGCGGTAACGGCGCAGGTCGTCGGGCGTCAGTTCGGGTTCGTTATGGGGATCTTGCTTACTCATTCCGCTTTTCAATACAGATTTTAAGGTTTCTCCGGCCGTTTTGCAGGTAACTTTTCACCTGCTTCAGATCGTAGCCCGTCTGGGCCGCAATGTCGGCGTAACTTTTCTGGTCGAGGTAGAACAGAGACACGCTGGCCCGCTGCTCGGGCGGCAGCGTTTTCAGACATTCATCCATGTGCGAAAGCTGCTGTTCCAGGTCGGCGGCGCTGTCGTCGGAGGTGTGGCTGACCGGCAGATCGTCCAGTTCGTCGTCGGCAACAGCGTGGCCGTTTACCGTCACGGGGCGCTGGCGCAGTTGCATCAGGCAGTAGTTGCGGGCGGTGGTATGCAGCCAGCTTTTGAAGTTCCGGATTTCGTAACGGCCAACATCGGTAATCAGCTGCTCGAACAGGGCCATGACCGCGTCCTTGCTTTCGTCTTCGTCGCGCAGATACCGGAAACACAGGGCGTACACCATTTCCATGTACCGCTCATAAAGCTCACCCAGCCATTCCAGATTGCCCGTAGCCTGATAAGCCGACACGTAATCCGCGTCGGTAGTCGGGGTAGGTTTTCGAAATCGCTTTAGAAACATCAATGCTCGTTTTCCGGAAAAATCGTACAGCCCTTGTGTGGAATCCGCGTCCGGTCTGCATCTCTAAGAGAAACAAAACCCTTCAATTCCATACGACCATGCGGCAATTTTTTTCGATGCTCTGCCTGATTGCGGTCTTTCTGCTTCCGGGTCAGAACGTAAACGCACAACCAAAGGCCCGGCGAACCATCATGGGCACTGTGACCGACCACTTTTCCGGTCAGCCGATTGCCGGGGTAACCGTTGCGCTGAAGAACACCAACCGGGGCGTCGCCACCGACGAAAAAGGCGGGTTTGTTCTCCAGAATGTGCCCGATTCGGCGTTGACACTGGTTTTTTCGTTCCTCGGATACAAAACGGAAGAGGTGCCGGTCGGCCGCAACCAGTCGGTCCTGAAGGTGCAGCTCCAGCCCGAGGTGCACAACCTGCAGGAAGTGATTGTGACCGGCTACAACTCGGTTCAGAAACGGCAGATGACCGCCTCGGTCACTGTGTTGGCGCCCAGCCCAAACACGGAAGATTACTCGGCCATCAACGAAAATACCTTCCACGACGCCCGGCAGCAGCCCGTCACCACCTTCTCCGCCGACGTGGACCGGGCCTCCTACGCCAACGTCCGGCGTTTCCTGAACAGCGGCCACTTTCCGCCGAAAGACGCCGTGCGGATCGAAGAACTGATCAATTATTTTGCCTATTCCTATCCGCAACCGTCGGGCGACGACCCCGTTGCCATCCATACCGAACTGGCTGAATCGCCCTGGAATCCGGGTTTGCAGTTGCTCCGGATCGGTTTGCAGGCCCGGAGTATTCCGGCCGATAAGCTGCCGCCCGCCAACCTGGTGTTTCTGGTGGATGTGTCCGGGTCCATGAACCAGGAGAACAAACTGCCGCTGGTGAAGGCCGCCCTGAAACTGCTGGTCGGCCAGCTCCGACCCGAGGACCGCGTGGCGCTGGTGGCCTATGCCGGAGCCGCCGGACTGGTGTTGCCCCCAACCCCCGGCTCGGAGCGGACGCGAATCGTTCAGGCCATCGACGCCCTCGAAGCAGGCGGCTCGACGGCGGGCGGCGCGGGCCTGCGGCTGGCGTACAAAATCGCGGCGGAGCATTTCCGGACGGACGGCAACAACCGCGTTATTCTGGCTACGGACGGCGATTTCAACGTGGGCGAGTCGAGCGACGCGGCCTTGCAGCGACTGGTGGAGGAGCAGCGCGAAACGGGCGTGTTTCTGAGCGTACTCGGCTTCGGCATGGGCAATTACAAGGACAACAAACTCGAAACGCTGGCCGACAAGGGGAACGGAAACTACGCCTACATCGACACCTGGCAGGAGGCCCGCAAAGTCTTCGTGCAGGAGTTCGGCGGGACGCTGTTCGCCGTGGCGAAGGACGTAAAGCTGCAACTGGAGTTCAACCCGGCGCAGGTCCGGGCGTACCGCCTGATCGGCTACGAAAACCGGATGCTGCGGAATGAGGATTTCAGGGACGACCGGAAAGACGCGGGCGAAATGGGCGCGGGCCACTCGGTCACGGCCCTGTACGAACTCATTCCGGCGGGCACCGAAAGCGCGTACCTGCCTGTCACGGACTCGCTGAAGTACCTCAGAACGGACCTGTCGGGGCGGGGCAGCAGCGAGCAGGCGACGCTGAAGATCCGGTACAAGCGCCCGGACGAGCGCCGGAGCCGACAACTGGAAAAAGTCATCCGGCACCGGCCCGGACAGCTGTCCCAGGCTTCCGCCGACTTCCGGTTTGCGGCCGCCGTGGCCGGTTTTGGACTGCTGCTTCGGAATTCAGAATTTAAGGGAAAAGCGGACTATGAACAGCTGGCCGAACTGGCCCGAAAAAGCCTCGACGGCCGGACGGAAGGCGACCGGTGGGAATTCCTGCAATTGGTGGAAGGAGCTAAGGCGCTGACCCCTAGTGAAATGGTAAAAAAATAAATATATTTCAGGGCCGGTTACAACCCTGCCGACGGGAGCGGGGTCATCGAACCGGTAGCTACCACACCGTTATTAATTTTTTACCAAACAATTCCACAGGGTATGAAACAAATGAAGTGGCTGGTCGCGGCACTGCTGTGCGCAGGACTGAACACCGCCTGTCAGTCTGATTCGGATTCAGTCAATCCGGATCAGAACGGGTTGAATCCGGTAGACAGCAAAACGCTGGTAAACTCTGAATTCCGCAACAGCGCCGAAAGCTGGAGCGGTGATTTTGCGGACTACGACGAGCAGCAGAAAGATATCATGGAGTTCAGCTTCAAGCACGATTTTCTGCCCGCTCCGCTCGACCGCAGCAAAAAAGCGCTGATGATTACGGGCCACAACCGCAGCGACGACATGTTTATGTTCGTCAAACGCAAAGTGACCGGCCTGCAGCCGAACACCACCTACCGGCTGATTTTTGAGGTGGAACTTGCCTCCCAGTATCCGGAAGACGGCATCGGCATCGGGGGCTCTCCGGGCGGCAGCGTGTACCTGAAAGCGGGAGCCTCGGCGACCGAACCGGCGAAGGTGAAAAAAGGGACTTTCTTCGATTTCAACCTGGACAAAGGAAACCAGGCCGTCGGCGGGCGTGATGCCGTGCTGCTCGGAAACGTAGGCATTCCGGGTAGCGATTACTCGTACAAGCTCATTCAGCGGAAAAACTCCGAGCAGGGTTTTGCCGTGACCACCAACGCCCAGGGCGAACTCTGGCTGTTTGTCGGCACGGATTCCGGCTTTGAAGGCCAGACGACGCTCTATTACAACCGCATCAAGGTGACGGTCCTCTAAGTCCGGGGCGGTAAACAACAACGGGCCGCTTGGCAATCTGCCGGGCGGCTTTTATTTTGGGGAAAAACACCCCCTCATGAACGACCGTAAACCGGAAACCGGCCCGCTTGTCGGCCTGCGCATTCTGGACCTGACCCGCCTGCTGCCCGGCCCGCTCGGAACCATGCTCATGGCCGATCTGGGTGCCGAAGTCCTCAAAATCGAATCGCCCGAAGTCCCGGACTATGTGCGGGCGTTCCCGCCCCATCTTCACGGTGAATCGGTCCATTACCTGAGCTACAACCGGTCCAAGCGGAGTGTGCTGCTGGATTACACGCACGAAGAAGGGCGCAAAACATTTCTCCGGCTGGTGGCGACGGCGGACGTGGTAGTCGAACAGTTTCGGTCCGGCTACCTCGACGGCCTGGGCATCGGCTACGAAGCGGCCCGGCAGGTCAATCCCCGAATCATCTACGTTTCCGTAACCGGCTACGGCCAGACCGGCCCCTACGCCCACCGCGCGGGCCACGACCTCAACTATGCCGGACTGGCCGGGGTGCTGGGCCTGACGGGCGAAGCGGATGGCCCGCCGGTGGTTCCCGGTGTGCAGCTGGCCGACATTGCCGGAGGGTCGTACATGGCCGTGATCGCTACGCTGGCCGCCCTGCAGGCCCGCCACCGCACGGGCGAAGGGCAGCACGTGGATGTGTCCATGACCGACGCCGTGATGCCGCTTTTGTCGGTCAGCTACGCCCTGTACGCCGGGACTGGAACCGCCGCCCCGCGCGGAACCCTGCCGTTGTCGGGCGGGCAGGTCAACTACGGCGTGTATGCCTGTGCCGATGGAAAATACGTCGCGCTCGGCACGCTGGAGCCGAAATTCTGGCAGCGATTCTGCGCGGCCGTCGGTCGCCCGAACTGGGTGCCTTTTTCGGCTTTGACCGACCGGGAGCAGGTGGAGCAGGCCCAGAAAGAGGTCGCTGATGAGATCCGTACAAAACCACTCGATTACTGGACGGCACTGGGCGCGGAGCAGGACATTCCGATGACGGCCGTTTATGACCTTCCGGACCTGGAAAAAGACCCCCATCTGCGTAGCCGCGGGATGATTATCGAGCAGGAACACCCCATAGCGGGACGGCTCAGGCAGATCGGCATTCCGCTGAAATTCTCCCGGACGCCCGTTCGCCCCGCCTGGGCGGCCCCGGTCTGGGGGCAGGATACCGCCGCCGTTCTGCAGGAATTAAAAGACCGGGAGCAGCGAACCGCTTCCTCGGGAAGCTGATTAATTTCTGGAGCGAACCTCAGGTTGGCACAATTTATGTGAAAGAACCTTCATGTGTCTGGCCTTTTCGAATGGACGAAAAGGCCATTATTCAGCACGACGGCAGCAGATTTTGTCCGGAGATAACGTTAACGGAAAGAAAAGACTCTTGGCATGAATTGTGATGCGTGAAACCGTAACGGCTTGTAACAAACCGGGGTGCATCTGGCCAATTGCAGTCACTGCTGTCAGTCAATTATACAGATAAATGCAAGTCGACCCGGGTGCTGCCTCCCTTACCCGATGAATTAACAGGAGTGTTTGCAGGTAATTACAGATTCACCCCGCAGCAGGCCAACGCCTGTCTGGTAGCGTGGTGTTTTGTGCGGGATTAATTGCTTAACTGACCTTATTTTGTACGATTTTTGGCTTTTCAACCGGTACCGAAATCATAAACAGCGACCAGGCTCCGTTTTTTCCTGGCAGAAGCGCGTGGATGGTGGCAGACTGGTCTGGTTGGTATCGGCCCCAATAATAAATATGCTTAACTGGAAGAAACGGTGGTTACTGGCTTGCTGGATGGTGCTGCTGACGCTGGTCAGCCAGGCACAGCCCCAGGCGTTGCTGCAGGAGGCCGACCGGCAACTGACGCTGCATGCCTACGGCCGTTCCATCGAACTGTATACCCAGCTGCTTTCGGATTTCAATACCGTCCTGAAGCCCGAACAGCGGATTGCCGCCCAGGCTAGTCTGGCTTTTGCCTACAAAGCGGCCGGCGACCTGCAAAAGGCCGAAAATACGTACCGCGACCTGATCGGCAGCGGACCGCTCCCCGCTGATCTGAGCATCAATTACCTGCATTTTGCCCAGGTGCTCGCCAGCAACGGCAAGTACCGCGAATCGCAGGCGATGTTTGAAAAATACAACACGCTGAAGGGCCAGCAGACAGCCCGCAAGTCCGCCGCGATGGCCCCGGCCAGCGTGGGCCAGGGTGCGCCGGGCACCAAGAAAATACCGACCAAATACCGGCTCGAAATCCTCGAACTGAACACCAAAAACGCGGAATTCAGCCCGATGTACTTCCGGGAGGGACTGCTGTTTGTTTCCGGAAAAAAAGGCGGCTCGGCCATCGAAACGTCGGGCAGCGGCGGGGGCGGCGGCTACCTCGACCTGTTTTACATGCCCAACCGCCAGGACCTGCGGATCGACAAAATCGTGAAGGCCGACGGCACCGTGACCAAAGCGCCCGCACAGCCGGCTCCCAAAAAGGAAAAATCCCTTCTGGGCGGCGACTATTACACCCGCGCCACGGCCAACGACTCCCGAACGCTGAATTATGCGGGCAGTTATAACGTGACCGGCGGACTGGGGTACCAGAAACCCGGGACGGTTCAGCGCTTCGACAAAGAGATCAATACGCGCTACCACGAAGGTCCGGCGACGTTCTTCAGCGACGGCAGCCGCATCATCTTCACCCGGAATAACTACAACGGTGGCCGCGTCCGGCAGAGTGCCGAGGGCGTCACCAACCTCAAGCTCTATACGGCCGAACAGCAGAACGGCACCTGGGTAAACGTGCAGGAATTGCCCATCAACAGCAACGAATACTCGGTGGGCCACCCGGCGCTCAGCAAAGACGACCAGCTGCTGTTCTTTGCCTCGGACATGCCCGGCGGCTTCGGCGGCACCGACCTGTACGTTTCCCGGTATACGAACGGACAATGGTCGAAACCGGTCAACCTGGGCCGACAGGTCAATACCAAAGGCAACGAGCTTTTTCCCTTTGTCGATGAGGTGGGGAATCTGTACTTCTCCTCGGACGGCCAGAAAGGCGGGCTCGGCGGGCTGGATGTGTACTGCGCCTACATGACCAATGGCACGCAGGCCACTCAGATCGAACACCTCGAAGCGCCCGTCAACTCCGACAAAGACGATTTTGGCCTGATTACGGACGAATTTCGCCGGACGGGTTTTCTGAGCACCAACCGCTTCAACGACAGCGACGATATTGTCCGGTTTGTGCGGGAAAGCTCGCTCTACGGCTGCCGGAACCTGACCCTGAGGCTGTATGACGAAGAAAGCAACATGCCGCTCGACAGCGTCGTGGTGGAGGTGCAGTCGCGGACCGACGGGCAGCCCACCCGGACGCTGGTGACCAAAACCAACGGCCTGGCCCAGCTCTGTCTGGAAGGTAATTCGGATTTCATTCTGCGTTCGTCCAAAGACGGCTTCATGACCAGCACCGTCGGATTCTCGACCCAGGGCATGACCGACGATTCGCCTTCCCGGCTCGAAATTGCGCTGTTCCGGCCGAAAGAACTGGCCGATACCGTCCAGCTCAGCGCCTCGGCTCCTTCCGGCAACGACGGCTGGGGCGTGGTGGACCCGAAAAAATCCCGGATTCGCGGGGTGGTGATGAGCGAGCGGGACCGCAAGCCCATCGAAGGCGTGGTGGTCCGGCTGAAGAACGAATGCGACGGCATGGTGCAGCAGGTAGTGACCAGCGCGGATGGCCGCTACGAATTTGAACTGACCGAAAACTGCGAGTTTACGCTCATTGCGGCCAAGGAACGGTACGGCACCAATACCAACCGCATCCGGAAACTGCCGAGACGGACGCCGCCCAAAGTGCTTTCGGCCGATCTGAAAATGCTGCGCGTCGGTGATATCGTCGAACTCGACAACATTTACTACGACCTCGACCAGTGGACGATCCGCCCGGATGCCGCCCGCGAACTGGACAAGCTCGTGGCGACAATGCGGAAATACCCGACCCTGAGCGTCGAAATCCGGTCGCATACCGACAGCCGGGGCGAAAATACCTACAATCGCTACCTCTCGGCCCAGCGGGCCAGCTCGGTCGTTAATTACCTGGCGTCCAAAGGCATCAGCCGGAAACGGCTCGTGGCGGCGGGGTACGGCGAAACTATGCCCGTGAATAATTGCGTCGATGGCGTCATCTGCACCGAAGCCGAATACCAGCGCAACCGCCGCACCGAATTTAAGGTGCTGGCTATCAAGTAATTTTCTTCTTTTTGACACCCCCGCATAACCTATCCTTCGTCTTGCTGGTTAACCACCTGAGTGGGTAGTTCTCAACGTTAACCGAAAGACAAGTGAAAAAGCGTTTGGAAGGAAAGGTCGCCATTGTGACCGGCGGAGGCACCGGCATCGGGGAAGCCATCTGCAAAAAATTCGCCCAGGAAGGGGCCAAAGTCATCGTGGCCGGCATGGCCGACGACCCGGTGGATGCCGTCGTCAACGAAATTCACCAGCATGGCGGCAGTGCGACGGCGTTCAAGGGTGACCTGTCGCGGGAGGTGGTAGCGCGCTCCTGCGTCGATCTCGCAGTGAGCACGTACGGTAAACTGGACGTGCTGATCAACAACGCCGGGGTCTTCCCGGAAACCAACGCGCTGACGGACTTCACCGAAGAATCCTTTGACTTTCTGCTCCGGAATAACTGCAAAACGACCTACATGATGTCGAAAGCGGCCCTGCCGGAGTTGCAGAAAACGAAAGGCAATATCGTGACCGCCGGCTCGGAAGCGGGCCTGCTGGGCATTCCCAAAAATGCGCCCTACGGCGGCACCAAGGCGTTCAACCACGCGTTCACGAAGGGCCTCGCGGCCGAGCAGGCGCAGTTCGGCGTGCGGTGTAACATCGTCGCGCCCGGCCCCATCGACACCGCCTGGACGCATGCCGAAACCGGCCCCATGGACAAGGAGATGGAAAAAACGAACACCCAGGCCACGCCGCTGGGCCGTCTGGGAACACCCGAAGAAGTGGCGAACGTGTACCTGTTTCTGGCCTCCGACGAAGCCTCTTACGTGACCGGGGCCATCTACGAGGTGGACGGTGGCATCACCATTGGCAAAGGCCCGATCGGTGACAAGGCAGATTCGCGGCTGAAAGAGCAGCCCGCCGATACGCTCTTGCTCCATCACTCGATGGAAGGCCGGGTTTCGGTCACTAAATAATATTTAACACAAGCATATTCCCATCGCTGTCGGTCAGACCGGCAAATGGCTTTAATTCGCTTTGCTGAATGAACCTGTTCGGCAAAGCGAATTTTTTTGTCCTGATCACACCGCATGAAGGTAACTTTTACGGGAAATGCGTTCCGGCTCCTCCTGCCCGCTCTGTTCTCCCTGCTTGGCTGCGGCCCCGGATTGGCCCAGTCGGGATTTCCGGGCCGTTCGGTTCAAGGCGAAGTAGAGGCCGGGGGCCTCGTTTCGACGGACCGGGCGACGCCTTTCTGGCTACGAACGAATCTGTACGGCATTGTTCCTCTCGAATCGCCCATCGTCACGCTGCGGGCCAGCCTCCGGCGGGAATACGGCCGTCTGGACACGACCCGCGCCGCCCGGCGCTTCGACTGGGGATTTGTGGTCAACCCGGTCGTCAATGCCGGACGCGAAAATGGGCTTCTGCTGCCCGAGGCGTTTGTAAAAGTCAAATACGGGATGATCGAGCTGTTCGGCGGTCGGCGGCGGGAAGTCATCGGGCTGGGCGATACGACCCTGACCTCCGGGTTTCTGATTGGTTCCGGAAATGCACTGCCGATTCCCAAAATTCAGATTGGTACCCGGGGCTATGCGTCCCTGCCGTTTCTGGGCCGGTTTGTGGCCGTCAGTGCCTCCTTCGGCCACGCCTGGTTCAACGTGCCGTATATCCGGGGGGCTTATCTGCACCAGAAACACCTGTACCTGCGATTCGGCAAGCCCCGGTCGCGGCTGAAAGTGCACGCGGGCATCAACCACCAGGTACAGTGGGGCGGCGAAGCCGAATACCTGAAAGGACCGGCCGGGCTTTCGGCTAACGGCAAACTGCCCTCTTCCCTGAAAGACTACGGCTTTATCATCTCGGCCATTGTGCCCGGCAACTGGGCCGAACGTGGTTATATCAGCTTTGACAGCTATAAAATCGGCAATCACCTCGGCAGCTACGACTTTGGACTGGAGTTCAACACCCGGCAGGGCAACCTCATGCTCTACCACCAGCATCCGTACGAAGACGTGTCGAGCCTGCTGTTCATGAACTTCCCGGACGGACTCTGGGGCTTTAGCTGGGCCAATGTGCCGCCCCTGACCCGCTCGCCCGCCTTTCGGCTGGAGCGCCTGACCCTCGAATACCTGATGACCGTCGACCAGACGGCTTCCACGTTCTACGTTCCGGGCTCCAGCTATCAGGGAGCGGACAATTATTTCAACCACGGGCAGTACAAGGAAGGGTGGTCGTACCGGAACCGCAGCATCGGCACGCCGTTTCTGGCGCCTATCACCAATTACCGGCCCGAAGTGCAGGCCCAAAGCGGCGGCTTCTTCCCGAACAACCGCGTCCGGATGTGGTACGCCGGGGCCCGGGGCCTGGTGAAGAACCGCGTCGGCCTTACCCTGCGGGCTTCCTACAGCCAGAATTTCGGGACAATTCCGGTGCCGTACGCCGCGGCCATCGGTCAGTTTTCGGCGCTGGCGGGGGCCGAAATTCCGCTTTCCCGCTGGCCCAATACCGTGCTGACCACGTCGCTGGCCGTTGATGGCAAAGGCATGTTCCCAGCGGCAGCGGGTGGTTTTTTCAGCGTTCGGAAACGGTGGTAAAAAAGTCCCCGGTAAAAAAAGCCCACGGTTGAAACCGTGGGCTTTTTTTACCGGGGACTCCCGATTTAACGGAAGGCTTCCTTCAGGCGGCTGGCGGCGAAATCCTGCGCCCGGGCGGCATCCGGCACGATGGCGTAGGTGCCGAAAAACTCGTGCGTGACGCCCTCGTAGTACTGATAGGCCACCGGCACACCCTGCGACTGCATTTTGTCGGCCAGTTGCTTGCCTTCGCTCAGCAGCGGGTCAATCTCGGCGGCGATGATCGTCGTCGGGGGCAGACCACTCAGGTCGGCCACATCGACCAGCGAAATCAGCTTCGTATCCCCATCAGCCGGACTGTTGAAATATTTATCGACAAACCATTCGACCAGCGGCTTGTCCAGCGGTTTGGCATTGGCGAAACGCTGGTACGAAGGTGTGTTAAGGTCGTTGTTGGCCACCGGATAAACCGACAGAATGTGCACCGGCAGCGGCGTACCGCGCTCTTTCGACAGCAGACTGGTCGTGACGGCCATGTTGCCGCCCGCGCTTTCGCCCGCCACCGCAATTTTGGCCGGGTTGCCGTTGAGCGAGGCGGCGTTGTTACGGACCCATACATACGAAGCGTAGGTATCCTCGTGCGCCGTCGGGAATTTGAACTCGGGTGCTTTCCGGTATTCGACCGAAACAACCACCGCCCCCGTGTTTTGCGAAAGTGCAATGGTCGAGGCCTCGTACACGTCCGGATTGGCAATTACCCAGCCGCCGCCGTGGAAATAGACGATGACGGGGAACGGTCCGCTGCCGGTTTTCGGCGTGTAGATTTTGGCCCGCAGCGGAGCGCCGTTCCAACCGGGAATGGTGCGCTCGGTAATCGTCACGTTGACGGGCGGCGGGGCAATGTTGTTCTGGCTCAGCAGGTTGTTGACGGCGTCTTTGACCGTTGGCCGCTGGCGGGCTTCCTGGGGCGTCAGTTGCCAGAGCGGAGTCGGGTTGAGCCGAAGGAGTTCTTCAATAACAGCCCACATGGGCGGGTCGATGTTGGGAGCCCAGTCGGGATTCGGACTTTTCGGGCGGATATTCTGGCCGGGTGAAGGCGTTTGGGGGTTGAGTGCCGGGTGATCCTGACAGCCGATCAGCACCAGCAGAAATAAGGTCAGGCCAAATCCGGAAAATTTCTTAACCGATAGAGTAAGGGTTACAAAAGAACAAAAAGGAGACGTCATCCGTCTTGTCGTGCGGATAAGCTGTTTCATAACAGATTGAGTTGTGTGAAAGAAAGTGAGTTGTATCTCCCCTTTGGAACCGGGCGGTTACTTTTTGGTTTTAAAAAGTGAAAATTATTCTGCTTTTCCTTATCCAGCGCACCTTCTGCCGACGCCGGTTCGGTCCGATGGCGCTGGTTCATCCGGAAATATCCTTTTAGTAAAATGAGGACTTTTACTAATTATTCCTGAACAACTGACCGGCGCGGCGGTTCTGCCAGATACTCAGCTTCCTGAAAAACTATGCAGACTACGCTAATCCTGCCGGCGGTTGACAAGGCCCCGGAGGCCCTTCCCTCTCCCCAGCCGGTAACGCTCCGGATCAACCGGCAGGAGTACCGCCTCGAACTGGCTCCCTGGACGACGCTGCTGGACGCGCTCCGCGAATACTCCAGCCTGACGGGCACCAAAAAAGGCTGCGACCACGGCCAGTGCGGAGCCTGTACCGTACTCGTCGATGGCAAACGCATCAACGCCTGCCTGACCCTCGCCATCATGCACGAGGACCACGAAATCACGACCATCGAAGGACTGGCCGACACCCAGAAGGGCGAGGACCTGCATCCGCTCCAGCAATCCTTTATCGACCACGACGCCTTTCAGTGCGGCTACTGCACACCCGGCCAGCTCTGCTCGGCCGTCGGGCTGCTGTCCGAAGGGCACGCCCATACCAAAGAAGAGGTGCGCGAACTGATGAGCGGCAACCTCTGCCGCTGCGGCGCTTATCCGAATATCGTCGAGGCCATCATGGCTGTCATGCCAACCGAACCCAACCACTAAACTCATGCGCCCTTTCTCCTACGCCCGGCCCTCCGATACCGAAGAGGCCGTACTGGAACTCGCCCGGCCGGACTCCCGCTTCATTGCCGGAGGCACCAACCTCATCGACCTGATGAAGGAGGATGTCGAACGGCCTTCCCGTCTGGTGGACATCAACCGCCTGCCGCTGAACACGATTGAAGAACTGCCGGAGGGCGGGCTGCGGCTCGGGGCTCTGGCGACCAATGCCGACACGGCGTATCACCCGCTGGTGACGGAACGCTATCCGCTGCTTTCAAAAACGATTCTGGCCGGCGCTTCGGCGCAGCTGCGCAACATGGCGACCAACGGCGGCAACCTGTTTCAGCGCACTCGCTGCTATTATTTCTACGACGCGGCAACGCCCTGCAACAAACGTCAGTGTACGGCCAACGGCGCGGCGGGCTGCGGAGCCATCGGCGGCTACAACCGGATTCACGCCATTCTGGGCGAAAGCCAGCACTGCATTGCCACTCATCCGTCCGATATGTGCGTGGCGCTGGCGGCCCTGGAAGCGGTCATTCAGATCAGCGGCCCATCCGGCGACCGATCCATTCCGATTGCCGACCTCCACCGGCTGCCCGGCGACGAACCCTGGCGCGACCACACGCTGGAGCGCGGCGAGCTGGTGACGGCCATCGACCTGCCGCCGAACGGCTTTGCCGGTCATCACAAATACCTGAAAGTCCGCGACCGGGCCTCCTATGCCTTCGCCCTCGTGTCGGTAGCGGTCGGGTTGGAACTGGACGGCGACATCGTTCGCCATGCCCGGCTGGCGATGGGCGGCGTGGCGCATAAACCCTGGCGAAAAACCGAAGCGGAAGACCTGCTGATCGGCAAATCCGCCGTTCGCGAAAACTTCGTACCCGTGGCCGATGCGCTGCTGGAAGGAGCCGTGGGCCACGGTTCCAATACCTTCAAAATCGAACTGGCGCACCGGGCGATTGTGCGGGCGCTGGAAGACGCGGTTTTAATGAATGACTAATGAATGAGGAATGATGAACTGCGGTGGACCGCAATGAAGGCGCTGCCTGACTCCAACAAGGTTAGAAAAGCGGAGCATTCATTGCGGTCCGCCGCGGTTCATTCGTCATTAACAAGCTCCTTATGAACTCAATCGGAAAACCCATAAACCGTGTCGACGGGCGGGAAAAAGTAACGGGCAAGGCGAAATATGCCGCCGAATTCAACCTTCCGGGCCTGACCTACGGCGTGGTGGTTTCGGGCGGAATCACGAAAGGACGCATCACGGGCATTGATACGAGCGCCGCCATGCTGCCCGGCGTCATTAAAATATTTACCCACGAGAACCGGCCCCGGACGGCCCGGCTCGACCTCAGTTACAAAGACCAGGACGCCCCGCCCGGCTCGCCTTTCCGGCCACTGCACGGCGACCGAATCCTTTACAACGGCCAGCCGGTGGCGCTGGTAGTGGCCGAAACGTTCGAAATTGCCCGGTACGCGGCTTCCCTCGTGAAAGTGTCTTATGAAGAGGAACCCCACGAAACGGATCTGCTCTCGAACCTACCGGCCGCCCGCAAACCCGAATCGGGTCTGATGAACGTCTTCAAACCGATGCCGCCCAAACCCTGGGGCAATTCGAAAGAAGCGTATCTGAATGCTCCGGTTAAAATGGAGGCGGAATACGTCCACGGCCCGCAGCACCACAATCCGATGGAAATGTTTTCGTCGACGGTAGACTACCACCGCAACGGCAAACTGACCATTTACGACAAAACCCAGGGTGCCACCAACAGCCACCTCTACGTGACCCAGGCATTCAACCTGCCGATGAAGAAGGTCCGCGTGGTGTCGCCGTACGTGGGCGGGGCGTTCGGTTCGGGTCTGCGGCCGCAATACCAGCTGTTTATGGCCGTGATGGCCGCCCTGGACCTGAAACGCCCGGTGCGGGTGTCGCTCACGCGGCAGCAGATGTGGAGCTTCGGCCACCGCCCCCAAACGGTGCAGACCGTCCGGCTCGGGGCCAGTCCCGACGGCACGCTGACCGCCATCGAGCACGAAGCCATCGCCGAAACGTCGCAGTTTGAGGATTATACCGAAACGGTCGTCAACTGGACCGGCAAGCTCTACGCCTCCGACAACGTCACGCTCTCGTACAAACTCAAGTCCCTCGACCTGTTTACCCCGCTCGACATGCGGGCCCCGGGCGGCGTGACGGGCATGCACGCCATCGAAAGCGCCATCGACGAGCTTTCGTACAAACTCGGCATGGACCCGGTCGAGCTGCGGTTGAAAAATTACACCGAAACGGACCCGACCGAGAAAAAGCCGTTTTCGAGTAAAGAACTGCGCGAATGTTTCCGGCAGGGTGCCGAACGGTTTGGCTGGGCCGACCGCCCGCTGCAGCCCCGCTCGATGCAGCGCGGCCGTGAATGGGTCGGCTGGGGCATGGCAACCGGAATCTGGGACGCCGCCCAGGTGCCCGCCCGTGCGGAGGCCGTGCTGACCGTCAACGGAAAACTGCGCGTCAGCAGCGCCACCGCCGACATCGGGACGGGTACGTACACCATCATGACCCAGATCGCGGCCGACACGCTCGGCATGCCGGTGGAAGACGTCATTTTCCGGCTCGGCGACACCGAAATGCCGCTGGCACCCATTCAGGGTGGTTCCTGGACGGCATCGACCGTCGGCTCGGCGGTGAAAAAAGTCTGCGAAGAACTGGGCAAAACGCTGTTCGGCATGGCCCGGAAGATGCCGGAGTCGCCGTTCGCCCGGGCCCGTTTTGAGGAGGTCCGGTTTGTGGACGGGCAGATGCAGCTGACCAGCGACCCGTCGGTGGCTGTCGCCCTGCGCGAGATTGTGGCCCGGAACGGCGGGCGGGCGGTGCGGGAAACGGCCACTTCCCTGCCCAACGTGCTCGAACATTACAAATACGCCCGCAACGTGCACGCGGCGGCATTCGTCGAAGTGACCGTGGACGAAGAACTCGGGGTGGTCAAGGTCACGCGGGCGGTGAGTGCGGTGGCCGCCGGCAAGATTCTGAACCCCAAAACGGCCCGCAGCCAGATTATTGGCGCGATGGTCTGGGGCATCAGTTCGGCGCTGCAGGAAGACAGCAAGATGGACCACCGGTTCGGGCGGTTCATGAACCACAATCTGGCCGAATACCACATCCCGGTCTGCGCCGACGTGCCGGACATGGACGTGATTTTTGTCGAGGAGACGGACACGGTGGTCAACCCGCTGGGCGCGAAAGGCGTGGGCGAAGTGGGGCTGGTGGCTATGCCTGCGGCTATCGCCAACGCCATCTACCACGCCATCGGCAAACGGATTCACGACCTGCCTATTCACCTGGATAAGGTGTTGCTGGCTTCGCTGGAGACGGTTTAAGGGGTGAGTTTCTCGCAGATTCACGCAGATTGTTAACGCAGATTTTCGCTGAAAAATCTGAGTAAATCTGCGTTAACAATCTGAGTAAATCTGCGAGAAAAAAACAGTTTGAGAAATTAACCATCTAAATATCAACACCATGAACGAAACAGGAAAAACCGCGCTGGTAACCGGCGCATCGAGCGGTATCGGCCGGGAACTGGCGAATCTTTTTGCTAAAGACGGCTACAATCTGGTCCTGGTGGCCCGCAGCGGCGACACGCTCCAGCAGGTCGCGGAGGAGTTTGAGCGCCAGTATGGCATCGAAACCACCGTCATCAGCAAGGACCTGACGCAGCCCAACGCCGCCGATGAAATTTACGAGCAAACCTCCGCGCAGGGGTTGCAGGTCGATGTGCTGGTCAACAATGCGGGCGTAGGCGAGTACGGCATGTTTGCCAACGAGTCTGATCTGCAGAAAGAACTGGCGATCATCCAGTTGAATGTCAAGTCGCTGGTGCACCTGACGAAGCTGTACCTGCGGGACATGATGCCGCGCAACGAAGGAAAGATCCTGATGCTCGGCTCGATTGCGTCCGTGATGCCCAACCCGATGATGGCCGTTTACGCCGCGACGAAAGCATTCGTGTACTCGTTTTCGGAAGCCCTGCATAACGAACTGAAAGACACGGACATCACCGTGACGGTGCTGATGCCGCCCGCCACGGATACCGACTTTTTCAACAAAGCGGGCGCGACGCATACGGTGGCGCAGGAACAGGCCCGGTCGATGAATCCGGCGGACGTGGCCCAGGCGGGTTACGACGCCCTGATGAGCGGCAAGGACAAGGTTGCCGCCGGGCTGAAGACGAAAGTGATGGCCGCCGCCTCCCACTTCATGCCCGACCAGATGGTGACCCAGAACGCCCGCAACCTGATGAAGAGTCAGGAAGAAGCGAACGAGGAGAACAAGACCTCGACCCTCGTGCTGGCGCTGGGCGTAACGGCCCTGGTGATCGGCGGCATCCTGCTGGCCTCTTCGGGACGGCGTAACGGCCGTTTCCGGAACATCAACCTCAACGGAAACGGCTGGAACGCCGGACGCTTTAACCGGAAAACCCGGTCGGTGACCGACTCGGTGGAAAACGCCGTGGACTCGGTGGTCGATTCGCTGAAAGGTTCGTATTACAACGCCAAGGCGGCCGTCGAGGACGCGCTGGCGTAAGGCAGAAAAGGGCCAATGTTTCAGATTCCGGCGTTCGATTTTGCGGGAGCCCCGTGGCTGGTGCTGGTGTTCGGCGTGTTGCTCTGGATTCAGGCCCGCCGACCTTTGCGCCGCCAGCAGCTCCGTACGATGGGCCGCCTGATGCGAAACATTGGCCTTTCCATGCCCGCCCTGCTGACCCTTCGGCTTTTGCTGCTGCCCATCCCGCTGCTGGTGGCCAGTTGGGCGGACCGTCACGGGGTGGGTCTGCTCAACTGGCTGATTCCCCAAACGGGCTACTGGCCCTGGATGGGCGGCCTGCTTGGGGTTGCCGCCTTCGATTACGCGTACTACTGGTGGCATTATGCCACGCACAAAGTGCCGCTGCTCTGGCGGTTTCACAACGTCCACCACACCGACCTGGACATGGATGTCTCAACGGCCATCCGGTTTCATTTTGGCGAACTACTCCTGAGTGTGCCCTTTCGGGCGGCGGTCGTGCTGCTTTTCGGAGTCAGTTTCTGGGCGGCGCTGGCGTACGAAGTCGTTTTCGAAACGGCCGGGCAGTTTCATCATTCCAACTGGCGGCTGCCCGCCCGGCTCGAACGCTGGCTCAACGCGGTCGTTGTCACGCCCCGGATGCACGGCATTCATCATTCCATCGTGCGGGACGAGTTCGATTCCAACTGGGGAACGCTATTTTCGTGGTGGGACCGCCTGCACGGCACGCACCGCCTGGACATTCCCCAGCACGAACTGACCCTCGGCGTTCCCGCTTACCGGGACGAGCGCGAACTGACGGTCGGGGCACTTCTAAAAATGCCCTTCGGCCCGCAGCGGGAATGGCGACTGCCCAGCGGAGAACGCCCCGAAACGCGCCGGAAAAGTCCGGAGAGATGATTCAGGCTTCCGGAATCCACTCGGCCTTGTACCCCGCTTTGGCGACGGCCTCAACGACCTGGTCGGCAATCCGGTTGTCGATGGTCTGGATGGTCAGCAGTCCGTCCGGGCGCTCCGTTTCCAGACGCCAGCCGTCGATGGGTTCAATGGCGTTCAGCGACTGCGTGATGGCTTCGACCGCCGCCGGTTCATGGATGTTTGTTTTGAAAGTCAGCGTTTTCATGGCAGAATAGCGTTAATGTCAGGGCTGGACCTGTATCCAGCGGTATCCGTAAGCGGGCATTTCGAGGCCGGATAAATCGGCGCTGCCCTTCTGTCGGGCGGAACCTTCGGCGAAGACCGTCCGGATTGTTTTGCCGGCCAGCTTAAACCGGGCGGTTTGCGGTTTGTCGCTGAAATTCAACAAGGTGACCAGTGTGCGCCCGGTTCCTTCGTAGGCTAGCGCCAGCACGTGCGGCGAATCGCTTTCCAGCAGCCGCCACTCGCCCCGGCTGATTTCAGGATACTGTCCGCGCAGCCGGATGAGGTGCCGGATGTGGTTGAGCAGCGAGGCCGAATCTTTCCGCTGGGCCGCAACGTTGACCCGCTGGTACCCGTATTCGTTTCCGCTGATGGCGGGGCGCAGCGTCTTTGCGGCCGTCGAGAAGCCGCCGTTACGGGCGCTGCTCCACTGCATGGGCGTCCGGATCGAAAACCGTTCTTTCAGCCGCAGGTCGTCGCCCATGCCGATTTCTTCTCCATACCGCAGCACGGGCGTTCCGGGCAGCGAAAAAAGCAGGCTGTAGACCATCCGGAGCTGTTGCGGGTTGCTGAGCATCGGAGCGAGGCGGCGGCGGATGCCCCGGTCATAGAGCTGCATGTTTTTGTCCGGTCCCATGCGGGCAAAGACCGCTTCGCGCTGCCGGTTGCTAAGGCGGGCGAGGTCAATCTCGTCGTGATTGCGCAGAAAATGGGCCCACTGGGCCGTCGCTGGCAGTTCTTTGGTTTTTTCGAGGGCTTCCAGCAGCGTTTTGACCTCTCCCGAAGCCAGCGAGTAAAACAGAAACTGGTTGACGTAAAAGTTGAACAGCATGTGCAGTCCCTGCCCATTTTCGCCGAAATACTGCTTGTTTTCGCCCGGTTCGACGTTGATTTCCCCCAGCAGCCCCACATCGCCTTTTCGCCACTGCGCGTACTGCCGCAGCCAGTACATGAGGTCGAACTGGTGCTCGGGCTTCTCGATGTTGGTGCCGGGAACTTCGATGAAAAAAGGCACGGCATCGAGCCGGAACCCGTCCAGACCCAGCGCCAGCCAGTGCCGGATGGCTTTCCGGACTTCCGCCTGCACGGCCGCATTCTGGGCGTTGAGGTCGGGCTGAAAGCGGTAAAAACGGTGGAAAAAGTATTCGCCGGCCAGAGAATCGTAGCTCCAGGTCTCCTTCTGAACGCCGGGAAAGACCATGCCCTTGTCGGCATCGCGCGGCCGTTTTTCGGACCAGACGTACCACGAACGGAAAGGCGACGACTTGCTTTTCCGGGCCTGCTGAAACCACGGGTGCTGATTGGAGGTGTGGTTGACGACCAGGTCCATCATCACCCGAAAACCCCGCCGTTTGGCCTGCTGCATGAAGTTCTGAAAATCGCGCGTTGTGCCCAGCCGTTTGTCGATGCCGAGAAAGTCGCTGACATCGTAGCCGTCGTCTTCGCCGGGGCTGGGCTGAAACGGCGCCAGCCAGATGACCGTAACGCCTAAATCCTTCAGGTAATCCAGCTTCGCCGTCAGGCCGTTGAAGTCGCCGATGCCGTCGCCGTTGGAGTCGTTGAAGACCTTGACGTCCAGATTATAGATGACGCCATTCTTGTACCATAATTCGCGAATGAAGTCCGTGGGGCGGGGTTGACTCAAGGCCGGATGCAACCAGAAAAGAGCACCTACCCAGGTCAGAAGCAGCCAGTAACGCATAGGGGTTTCATAACGTGTTGTCATCATGAAACCCCTGAAGGATAGAATGGTTACAAAAAAATACAATTGCGGATGGCCGTCCGGTCAAACCTCGCTCAGTTGCTTTTTGAGCACGTCGATGCCGCGTTTTACCTCTTCGTCAAAATTGGTCCAGTTGCATTCCAGCGACAGACCGCCTTTGTAATTGATTTTTTTCAAAGCCCGGAAATACGGCCGGAAGTCGTCGCCCGCGATGCCGGGGGCCGTCCGTTTGGCTTTCTCGGCGATGTGGCAGTGAACGATAAACTCTTTGAACCGCACGATTTCCTCCGGCTTTTCGTCCTCTTTCAGCATGTGGTAAATGTCGCATTGCAGCTTAAACCACGGATTCTGCACGGCCTGGATGATTTCGACGCCATCGGCGAGGCTGTTGATAAAGTTGGTTTCGCCCCGGTTCAGCGGTTCGACGGCCAGCGTAACGCCGTGTTTTTCGGCCAGCGGAGCCATTTTCCGGCAAAGTTCGATGTGCTGCTTCTTGGCCGTCTCGCGGTCGAAGCCGTCCGGAATGGCCCGGGAGCCGCCGCTGCCGAAGACAATGTTTTTCGAGCCGCACTCCTTCGCCCGCTGCAGCGCTTTGTCGGCCCGTTGCAGAATGGCTTCGTGGTGCGTGGTCGGCCCGACGGATTTCAGACTTCCCGGAAAAAACGAAATGTAGGAGCGCACCGGAAGGCCCGCTGCCAGCTTTTGCCGGTTCTGGCTGTAGGCTTCGTCGGCTTCGGGCAGCAGAAAACGGCCGACATTTTCTTCGACAAAATCATAGCCGAGGTCTTTGAGCAGGGCGGCTTTTTCGTACGGGGCACAAACGCCAAGCGGCAGCGACAGCCGGGCGCTGCTGTAGGCAGGCAAAGCCAGTGTACCGGCCGCGACCGCAAGGGAGGCTTGCAGAAAATCCCGTCTGGATAAATCTTTTTTGGGGTGTGACATGGAGAAGGGTGAGGGTTTTTGACAAGAAAGGACAAAAAAGCGGCCTTCTCATCCTGTGCCCTCCTGTGGATAAGTGTCCCTGCGACCCGGGCCGGGGCCGTTACCGCTTTTCACCGGCTCCGTTGCGCTCTGTCGGGCGTCGGGGCGGACTCGGTCGAACATTCTTCGAATCAGCCGGTTAACCAGAGAATTAATCGGTCCGGCCTCGGTCGGCCAGTCCATCAGCGTTATGAATACAACCCCGATTTACGTTCCTGACCGGCGCCTTGTCCGCCGCGACTTCATCCGGTATGCCAGCGCGTCGGCGCTGGTGCTGCCCGCCATGTCTCTGCTCACGTCCTGCGGTGGCGGCGAGAGCCAGTCGTCCGAAAAAAAGGAAGCCGCGGATGCTTCGGGCGGGCGGACGCTCGGCATTGCCCTCGTCGGGCTGGGCAAGTACAGCGAAGGCGAGCTGGCCCCGGCCCTCAAAGAAACCAAGCTGTGCCGACTGGCGGGTATCGTAACGGGCACGCCGGAGAAGGCCGAGAAGTGGAAAAAAGAGTATAACATTCCGGACAAGAATATCTACAACTACCAGACCTTCGACCGGATTGCCGATAATCCGGACATCGACATTGTCTACGTGGTGCTTCCCAACGCGCTGCATGCCGAATACGTCATCCGGGCGGCGCAGGCCGGAAAGCACGTCATCTGCGAAAAACCGATGGCCACCAATGCCGCTGACTGCCAGAAAATGATCGATGCCTGCCGGAAAGCGGGCAAAAAGCTGTCGATCGGCTACCGGCTGCACTTTGAACCGTTCAACCGGGAGATGATGCGGCTCGGGCAAACGCAGGAATTCGGTAAGGTAAACCGGATCATCGCCCAGAACGGCCAGAAACAGGGCATGGACACCCCCTGGCGGCTGGGCAAGGGACTTAGCGGCGGCGGTCCGCTGCCCGACGTGGGCGTGTACTGCATTCAGGGGGCCATTTACACGAAAGGGCAGGTGCCGGTTTCGGTAACGGCCAAATTTCATCCTATTACGGACAAGGAAAAATTCAGCGAGGTGGAAGAGGGCGTCGATTTTCAGATGGAATTCCCGGACGGCACGGTGGCGGCCTGCAAGACCAGTTACAACGACAAGTACAACATCCTCCGGGCCGAAGCCGCCAGCGGCTGGTTTGCCCTGGAGCCCGCTTACCAGTACGATGGCCTGAAAGGCACGACCAGCAAAGGGGAGATGAAACTGGAAAACCTGAACCAGCAGGCCCGCCAGATGGACGCCTTTGCCGACTGCATCCTGAACAATCAGGAAACGACCGTACCCGGCGAGATGGGCATGCGCGACGTGCAGCTGATCGAAGCCATCTACCGGGCCGCGCAGACGGGCAACCGGGTGTCGACCAAAGACATCATTCAGGTTCTGGATAAAACCGCCGCGGAGCAGGCGTAAATCCGAATTGCGTGCCTGATTCTGGCCGGTGCGGACACCGGCCAGAATCAATTTTCATAATGCATTCTGAAACCCGATCGTGAAGGGACAGCTGTAATCTTTCGATAAAAAAGCAGTGTCTGACGGTCCTCCTCCCCCGGTGTAATGACAAAAAACAGCGTGTAGTTTTTTACATCTTTTTTATGACAAAGGCCCGTCGTTAAGGAACGCATAGGCTTGAGGTCGGCCACGGTTAGTTGCCGAAGTGGGGAGCCGGTAGCGCTGTCGAAAACGCTGACTACCGTTTTCTTTAAGGTAGAAAAATCAAATTTGTTGGTAATGTTAACATAAACCGAATCACCCCGGGATGTGGTGTCTATTTGCAGAGGGAACAGCCTGCCAGCCGCTACATCAAGCCGTTTTAGATCCGCGATGCCCAAAATGGTACCGTATGGATTAATTGAATATGAGCCCGTTTTTAATTCCTCTAATTTGTAGTAGGTTACCTCATTTGGTTTACGGTTGGTTTTCACGAAACCCAACAAACACGGATTGATGGATGATTGCAGCGCTTCTACGTCCGTTATATTGTCAAACTGACAAAATAAATAAAAGCCTAATCGGCTGCATTGTTCATAAAAGATATCCGGCTGGCGTTTTGAAATCAAGATTGTATTGATAAAATGCCTCTTGAGTAAGCCTAACGCCCTTTCTGAGGCTGATGAATCCAGAACGTTTGGCCATTCAACGGCCTTTATTGTCAACGCTCTCCCGTTTAAATAAGGACGGTTCTTCTTCACCGAAAAGGCTCGGAAGCCAATTGATTTATGAACGTAATCTTCTGCCGATGAACGATCGTACGTAAAATGAATATGGTAAGAATAGGTTTTTGGTGTCTCTGCGTTCCACAAAGAAGGGGACTTCTTCCAGGCGGGAATTCCAGGGTTTGAATAAAGGAAACCGTTACAAATTTCTTTATGATGATGACTCTCTACGCCAATCAGATGTTTGTGAACCTGTGTTATAATCGGTTGTCCCTGGTCGTTTATCTCGAATGCAATTTTGACGGAATCAGATTTAACCTGTGCCTGTAATGAGTTAACCTTGAAACAAAAAAACATTTGGAGGCTAAAGCCGTTATCGAGGCTTGTATGAAGCAGGTTTAAATTGTTTTTAACGGAAGTTGTATCGTAAAAAGGGCCAGCCCCGAGCCTGTTCAAACGATTGCTTTGACCTTCTTTCGGAAAATGATCGAAATGTACAGCCCGAATCTGCGCCAGTAAAAAAACCGATAGAATCAGTTGCGCTAATGGCCTGTACATAACGAAGAACGGAAACGATTATAAGCTAAAGTGACTCCACCTTGTCGTTACTATACGAAAGCGGTTGCTGAATTATTCCTAATGTAAAAGCGGTCCGGCTTTGCACCTCCGGTGTGGACACCGGCCAGCAGCAGGCATATTTTGGGCCAGCCGGAGATGGGTCGTTTCCCATCGCGTAGCGATCAAAAGTTTGTAGCAGGTAGCAGGCCCGGCATTCTTCCCTTGTTCCATCGCGTAGCGATCCAACTGAATTGACAAAGGCAAACCGCTATGCATCGGGAAGCAGAAGGCGGGTCTGGCTGTTCACAGCTTTCCGGAAATCTTAACTGTCGTTACTCCGCCCGCCGCGCCGCCTCGTGGCTCGACACCCAGTCGAGCGAGGAAATGGCGGCGGCCAGCGATAATTCCCCGGCGGCCACCACGCCCGCCATGATCTCGGCCAGTTTGCTGACCTTCCCGGAGCCGTAACAGTCCATCATTTCAAGACATTCGCGCTGGGTCGGCAGGCCCGTGCCGCCGCCGTGCGTGGCAATGACCAGCGAAGGCAGCGTGATGGATCCGTACAGGTCGCCGTTCGGCCGGACTTCGGAGAAGGCAATCGCCGCCGAGGACTCGGCCAGACAGGCCACATCCTGTCCCGTGGCGATGAAGAGCGCCGCCAGCCCGTTGACCGAATGCAGCCCGTTGTTGTTGGCCCCCGCCAGCCACGAGCCGATGTTTCCAAAGCGGGCGTGCCGGTCCAGCGTCGCCGGTTCGACCTGCAATTCCCGGATCAGCAGGTCGCGGGGAATGAGGATTTCGGCTGTGACGCGTCGCCCCCGGGTTTTCAGCACGTTGATCTGCGAAGGCTTTTTGTCGGTCGCCAGATTGGATTCCAGAAAAAACTCCTCAATACCGTCGTAATGCTGCATAATCCAGTTGCAGGCCGCCAGCGTGGCCTTGCTGACCATGTTCTGCCCCGCCGCGTCGCCCGTCGAGAAGCCGAACCGCAGGAACGCCAGCCGACCGGTCAGGTAGCTGTCCACGTAGCGGAGCCGGGCGTAGCGGGAGGTGCTTTCGGCCTCGGTCGCTAGGTCGGCGCGGTGCCCGTCGATCCACTGCACAAAATCCCGGGCGGCGCGGGCATCGGCAAACCCGAAAACCGGGGCGCGCTGCATGCCTTCGTCCTGAACGGTACAGCGGACGCCGCCGCTGAGGTTGATGAGCTTCATGCCCCGGTTGTAGGAGGCCACGAGCGTTCCCTCGGTGGTCGCCAGCGGAATCAGGAAGTCGCCCTGCGCGTGTTCGCCGTTGATGCGGAGCGGCCCGGCGAGTCCAACCGGCACCTGCGCCACCCCGACGAAGTTTTCGCAGTTGCCTCGCATCACCTCCGGCTCGAACGAATAGCCCGTCAGGTGCGTGGGGTTCAGGCCGGTCGTGGTGCGCAGGTAGTCCTGCCGGTTCCCGACCGCTTCCGCCGTATAATCATCGACCGGATTCCGGGGAATGCCGGGTCGTTCTGCGGGCGGCGGGGCGGTCTGGAGCTCGTCCTCCACTTTCAGCGTGATCGTCCCGAAGGGCTGCGTATGCAGCGTAATCTCCAACTGATGCCGCCCTTCCGGCAATGAATCGCCTTTGGCCCGGACACTCACCGAGCGGCGCAGGGGAAAGCTCAGCGGCTGGCTGGCCGAAATGGCGGTCAGGGCAACGGCCTCGCCTCCGTCGGGTTCCAGCGTGAAGGCCGCTGCCGGGTACTCGCGTCCGTCGATGAGGGCTTTTTGCAGACCGGTAAAACGGGCGTCGGCCAGCCGGTTTTTCAGCGAAAAAGCAAAACCGTCGGACGTGTTGCGGAGACTGTTGCGGGTATAAAGCTGTTTGAGCAGGGCGTTCGGTAAGAATTTGAACATAAAAAGCAGGTTTTCGGGATAGGGGAGCTGTTAACAAGTTCAAACCTATACCTTCACAACTTGTTGCAAGATTACTACTAACCGCGAGGAAGTCCAGTGGCTACGGTTTCTGTCATCATTCCAACCCTCAACGAAGAAAAGGCGCTGCCCCGTACCCTGCGGCAGATCCGGCAACTGTGCCCGGAACCGGTGGAGGTGATTGTCGTGGACGGCGGCAGCACCGACGGGACCCTCCGGCTGCTGCAAACCTACCGGGCCGAACTGCCTTTTTTGCGGGTGCTGAAAAGCCCGGTGGCCTGCCGCTCGGTGCAGATGAACCACGGGTCCCGCGCCGCTACCGGTGACGTTCTGTGTTTTCTCCACGCCGACACCACCCTGCCCGACGATGCCCTGAACGTTATGCTCGAAACCCTGGCGGATACCCGGACGGCGGCGGGCGGCTTTATTTCGCTCATGCGCGGGCCGCTACAGACGCGCTGGATCACGTCGTTTCACAACTATATCAAAAGTTATTACGCCCCGCTGCTGTTCCGGCCGCATCTGTTTTTCTTCAAAGGGGCGCGGCTGCTGTTCGGCGATCAGGTCATTTTCTGCCGCCGGGAACAGTTTCTGGCCTGCGGCGGCTACACGGACGAACTGCCGATCATGGAAGAGGCCGACCTGCTGCTGAAACTGGTCCGCTTCGGGCGCATCCGGCAGGTCAATCGGGTGGTGGAATCGTCGGACCGGCGGGTGGAAAAATGGGGTTTCTGGCGGGCGAATGCGCTTTTTCTGTACATCGGCTTTCTCTGGGGTGTGGGCTATTCGCCCGAAAAACTGAAACGGCTCTACGCCGACATCCGGTAACACAAAACCCCGAACGCAAGGCGCGTCCGGGGTTTCTGAGAAAAGAGATGAGAGAAAAGACTAGCCTAGATTAAAATAGATGAGTCGTTTTTCTATACTCTTTTTTCTAAAAAATCAGTGCTTAATAAACTTCAGCGTCTTCAGCGGATAGCGGCCCTGGGTTACCTGCAGGAAGTACAAGCCTTTCGGCAGTTGCAAGGCCTGCGTGCTGACCCGCAACTGGTTGCCGCTGATCTGCACCATGCTAGCCGGAATGGCCACTTTACCCCCCGATTGCGTGACGATGAACAACTGAACGTCGCTGGCGCTGAAAACCGCCGGAAGCTCCACAGTCACTTCGTCCGTCGTCGGGTTCGGGAACAGCCGCCACTGGCCTTCGGCAACCTGCTGCGGCGTGGGTTCCTTGGCAACCGCAGCCGTACGGGCTACACTGTTGCAGGAGTACTGCCGCGGAGAATCCAGCAGTGCCTGGTTTGACGTGGCATACTTCACTTCGATGCGGTGCGTGCCCGGTGTCCGGTAAGTGGCCGGGATGGCGTACTGGAACCCGTGCAGGCCATTGTCGCCAAGATACGTGCCCACGTCCGGCCGCGACTGATCCGCTTTCACCGTTGCAATCAGCGTTCCGTCCAGGTAGATATCGACGCTGATCGACTGGTTCAGCGCCCGGCGGTCGACCGCCCAGCCTTTCACCAGATCACACTGCGCAACATCGAGGTGGCCTTCCGGTGAGCCGTAAGTTACAGCCGTGGGTGGGGTCGGGGCGGGCGCTGCCTGAGGAGCCGGCGTGGTACAGGTGTACTGCTTCGGCGACCCGGTCAGGACGATGGTACTTCCCGCAAAACGGGCTTCGATGCGGTGCGTGCCGGGAGTCTGATAGTTCGTCGGAATGGGGAATCGGAACCCGTGCAGACCATTATCCCCCAGATACGTTCCCACGTCCGGCCGCGACAGGTCCGCTTTGATCGTCCCAATCAAGGTCCCATCCATGAAGATGTCTACGTTCACGGACTGATTCAGAGCGCGGCGGTCAACCGCCCAGCCTTTGACAAAATCGCACTGCGCCTCGTCGAGGTGACCTTCCGGCGCACCGTAACTCACGGTCGGGGCCGGAGCGGGTGCTGGCGTCGGAGCAGGGGTCGGGGCTGGAGCCGGTGCTGGAGCGGGCGTCGGTGCCGGAGCGGTACAGGTGTATTGCCGCATCGGCGTGTTCAGCGCGAGGGTGGTGCCCCCGAATTTGGCTTCAACCCGGTGCGTGCCGCCCGTCCGACGACCCGCCGGCAGGGTATACAGAAAGCCGTGATAGCCGTTATCGCCGAGATACTGCGCCAAATCCTGCCGGTACAGATCGGCGCGAAGCGTAGCTTCAAACTGCCCGTCGATATACAGGTCCACCGTAATCGGCACGTTCGGCTGGTTGCGGTCGACGACCCAGCCTTTGACGAAGCTGCAATCGGCTTCGTCGAGGTGGCCTTCCGGACGGGTGTACGCTGGGTTGAACGCCTGTACGCCCGTTACGTTGAATGACCGTTCGACGGCCGTTGCCGGAGAGAACGTGCTGTTGCCGTGCTGCGTGGCCCGGATGGTCACCCGGCCCTGTCCGCCGTTCAGTTCCACGCGGCCGTTGTTGATAAAGGCCGGACCTTCCACCACGAAATACTCAACCGGCAGTCCGGACGAAGCCGTGGCCTGCGGAATGAACGAAGGGGAAGCCGTAGTCCGGTCGGCCAGCGTCGGGAAAGTGATGGTCTGCTGCTGACCGGCGCAGGCCGGGTACAGATCTTTGTAATATTCCGTCGAAAGCCCGCCCGGGTCCGTGACGGTCAGGTAAATGCGGTACCAGTACGTGGCTGAGCCGTCGCACGAAAGCGGGCTGATGCTCAGTGTGCCGGTCGGTGCGTTAATATCGAGGTCGTGGTGCCGGTGGTCGTTGTGATACAGGAACGCCGACCATTTGTACGTCAGCTGGGCATTCGGCGTCTGCGCATCGGATACCGTGGCCGAGAGGTTGACGGTCTGCGCCTGCGTGTTGTCGAAACGGACAATGGCGTCGAGGCTGGTGCCCGAAATGACCGGCGGCGTATTGCGCATCGAAATCACCTGCTGGGCCTGAGCAGACCCACCGGCATTGTCGGCAACGGTCAGCGTCACCGTGTACGAATTGGGGCCGGTGGCCGTGGTCGTAAACGTGTGCGTGGGGGCCAGGCCCGTGCCGGTGGTGCCGTCTCCAAAATTCCAGGTGTAGGTCAGCGGCTGGCCGTCGGGGTCGGTGGACTGACTGCCCGAGAAGGCTACCGTGAGCGGGCTGTTGCCGGACGTCCGGTCGGCCGTGATGCGGGCCACGGGCGGCTGGTTGACTGCCCCGGCATAAACGACCCGGCGGATGCTGGCTCCCTGCCCGAAACGCATGTAATACAGATTTTTGTCAACGGGGTTGAACGCCATACAGGCCACGCCGGGAATAAAGCCGCCGCGGGCCATCGAGATCATTCCGTTTTCTTCCGGTTCATTGCCCGCGTCGAAGCGGGAGCCAATGATCCAGCCCGAGCCGTAATCGGTGAAGAAATACCGGTTCTGGTAAGCCGCCGGGTAGTTGCCGCCGCCGGGATGGAATTCGCCGCCGATGACGCAGTTGCCCGAAATGCCCTGAATGGCGAACGGAGCCTGCCCGAGCGGGTACTGCGTCGCTCCGCGACGAACCAGACCCGTTCCGCGCCAGGCTACCACCGCACCGATGGGCGTTGCCGGACGGTACGGAATCCCGGCATTGTTCCACCAGAACTCGTCGGAACCGCGGTCCATACCTTCGTAAAACGGCCAGCCGAAGTTCTGTCCTTTGCCCGTCACGACGTCGATTTCCTCGAATCGGGAGTAGCCCACGTCACCGATGTAGAGCGCGCCGGGGTTGCCCGCGGCCGGATCGGTCACACCCGTGCCGGGGCGCAGCGACATCCGGAACGGATTGCGGAGACCCGCCGCCCAGATTCGCGATTTGGGCGAACGCGGGTTGGCGGCATCGTAGTACGGGTTCGACGAAACGCCGTTGCCCGTGCCCGGATTGATCCGCAGCACTTTTCCGCAAAGCGAGTTCAGGCTCTGGGCCCGGAAGCAGCCGATGTTTTCGGAAGCGGGAATGATCCCGTCGTCCAGTCCGGCCTGAAAGAACGTTTCCGGATGCGAACCCATGTCCGGTGAGCCGAAGCCCGCTCCGTCGCCGGTCGAGATCAGCAGCGTGCCGTCGGTCCCGAAGACCATCGCCCCGCCGGCATGCGACAGGTGCAGCACCGGAATGCCGGTCGATTTGGTTTCGCCCAGCAGCAGGAGGCGGCTGGCGGGATCAATCGTCCGCATGCCGTCCGAGGCGCGGGCCGTGTACCGGGCCACGCGGACGATGGTCGAGCGATCGCTGATGGTTTTCGTGGGGTCGTACTGCGGGGTTCCGTAGTACAGCAGGTGGTGCAGGTCGGCTACGTAATAGAGGTACACGTACCCGTTGGTCGCAAAGTTGGGGTCGGTGACTACGCTGAGCAGACCGTGGTCGCCGTAGTCGCCGACTTCTTCGCTGATGTCGAGCATGGGGGCCGCGGGTTTAACGCCGTTTTCGACGCGCCAGAGCTTTCCGCCTTTTTCCCACACATACAAAATACCGTTCCTGTCGAACGTCATGCCGGTACCGTTGGGGAACGATCCGACAAAGGGCTGGTCCTGAAAACCAGCCTCAAGCTGCGCAAAACCTCGCGTGGATATTCCCAGGCAGCAAAGCACAAGGAGCATCCATACGGATACCTTAAAGTTACGGCTCATAAAAGTTACGGTGAGTAAATCGATACGAAAGTAAGACGTTGTTTTTCTAATAACAATACATAACCAATTGATATGATAGATATTAAGAAAGATTTAATGTCTGATAAATGCTCCCTTAGCAGAATAACGCCGCCCGAAAATGACGAATGTCATCTGCGCGGATTTTTGTAATCTTGCTCCGCAATTTGCCTTCCCGGTGGCCGGGGAGCAGTTCTTACGTCAGCATGGTGCAGTTTCCCAACGTGAAGATTAATATCGGTCTGAACATCGTCGAAAAACGCCCGGACGGGTTCCACAACCTCGAATCCTGCTTCTATCCGGTCGGGTGGACGGATGTGCTGGAGGTGGTCCCGGCCGAAACGTTTTCCTTCACCACCGGCGGACTGGCCATCCCCGGCGACCCGGCCCGCAACCTCTGCGTGCGGGCTTACGAGTCCCTGAAGCAGGACTTCGATCTGCCGCCGGTGAAGATGCACCTGCACAAAATCGTGCCCATCGGGGCCGGGCTGGGCGGCGGTTCGGCTGATGCGGCGTTTGCCCTGAAGCTGCTCAATGAAAAATTTGCGCTCGGTCTTTCGCCGGACCAGATGGAGGGTTACGCCCGGCCGCTGGGCAGCGATTGCGCGTTTTTTGTCCGCAACGAGCCCGTTTACTGCGTGGAAAAGGGGGATGTTTTTGAAGAAATCAGCCTTTCGTTGAAAGGCTATGCGGCTGTACTGGTGTACCCGAATCTGGCGATTTCGACGGCGGAAGCGTACGCCGGGATCCGCCCGCGCCGCCCGGAGGTGCCGCTGCGGGCCTTACTGGAGACGCCGGTCGCGGAATGGCGCCGGGCCGTCCGGAATGATTTTGAGGAAAGCCTGTTTCCGAAGTATCCCGTTCTGGAGAAGCTGAAAGCGGAACTGTACGAACAGGGGGCCGTCTACGCCAGCATGAGCGGCTCCGGGTCGACGATTTACGGGATTTTTGAGCAAGCGCCCGTTCTGCCAAACCATTTTGCGGCCTATCGCGTTTGGCAGGGAGACCTTTGAGTGAGATTCTGCCCCCGCTGACCTGTTCATGAGTAACTTTCTCACCCGACGCCGGGAACCCAAACGATTCATGTTGTGGCTGCTCATTGCCGGCAGCGTGTTTATTTTCACCATTCTTCTGGCTGCTTATATCGTGCGCCGGACCAGCGCCGACTGGAAGGACATTGCGATGCCCAGGGTGTTTCTGGCCAGCACGGCCGTCATTCTGGCCAGCAGCCTGACGCTGCACATCGCCAACGGCGCTTTTCGGCAGGAGCGGTTCCGGCAATACCGGAGTTACATGGGCACGACCCTGTTTCTGGGCATTCTGTTCGTCCTGCTGCAGATTCTGGGCTGGCGCGAGTGGGTGATGGACGGGGTTTATCTGCAAACCAACCCGTCGAGCAGCTTTCTGTATCTTCTCTCCGGGCTGCACCTGCTGCACATTCTGATCGGCTTAATCTTCCTCGGAATTGCCTACGCTGAAGCCATCCGTCGCAAGCCTTATATCGAAATTTTCGTCTACAGCGTCAATCCCCCCAATCAGCTCCGCCTCCGCCTCGTCACGCTCTACTGGCACTTTGTAGACGTGCTCTGGATGTACGTGTTTCTGTTTTTGCTGTTTCACCACGGGGTGTAGGAAATTTTGAATGTTGAATGTTGAATGTTGAAATAACTCCGCTTTGCTTGAATGTTCGAAGCTATCCAACATTCAACATTCAACATTCAGTCATTCTTTAAACACAAACGTAAACTTCATCTTCACCTCATCCTCCGTCGGGACCATCATCAGGGTGGGGCGTTCGATTTTGTAGTCGGATAATTTGAGGTCGAACTGGCCTTCGATGGTGAAGCGGCCGTTGCCGTCCTTGCGGACTGCCTGGAGCGTGACGGGGCGGGTGACGTTGTGGAAGGTCAGGTTACCCCGGATGGCGAGCGTATTGTTGGCGCCGGGTTTGATGTCCTGACTGCTGAACGTCACATTCGGGTATTTCAGCGCATCGAGCACTTCCAGCGCGTGCGAGTCGCGGTTGGTATTCTGGCTGTCGAAGGTCGAAACCTTGACGACGGCCGCCACGTTTTCGATTTTTTTCGCTTCGTCGTCGTACACAATGGCGCAGACCACGTCGCGGCTGATGCCTTCCCATTCGTGCATGGGGTGGCGCATGGCGTAGGAAATGGTCGAAGCGCTTTTGTCGGCCATCAGTTTACGGCGGGCCGCCGGTTCGGTAAAGGACGTAAGCAACCCGGCGACCAGACACAGGGCCGCAAAAAGGAAAGTTTTCATAAGCTGTCAGAACTTAATGGCGACAATGGCCGCCCCGAACGCCGCGAACGTAGTGAACGCGGCGGCCCGGTGCGCCATCTTGATGGTTTCTCTGCCGTCGAGTTGTCGGGCCAGTACATTGGTGGCAATCATACCCGCCAAATGCACGTAGGCCAGCGTTTTATGCAGTTTAATGGAACTGAACCCGCGCCGGTGGCTACTCGTCGGGAGCCGCGGCGGCGACGTAAACGCCAGCAAAGCCGTGGTGCCGTACGAAATGTTGATAAATGTAGCCACGCCGCGGTGCGTATCCTTTAGACGAGTGTACCGGTCGCCCTGCGCCTTGTACAACTGCGAACCCAGGATGCCCTGCGCAATCATCCCGGCCAGGGTGGCGAACCCGACGACCTGGTGGGTGACCAGCATCGTCCGGCGGAGCTTCAGCTCTTTTTCGCGGCCTTCCGGTGTCAGCGGGGCGAGGCCGGTCGTGCGGATGAGGCCCTTCCGGCTCCACAGAATCCGCTGGCCGAGCGTCATCTTTTTCGGAATCATATCGGCGGTCGTGGGGGCCGATTCCTGGGTCAGACTGGCGAGCAGACTGTCGGCCGCCGAATCCACGGTGGCCGAATCGCTGGCGGCGGGCGCAGCTACCTGGGTGGTATCCTGCGCCCGCACGGCCAGCGTAGCAAGCATCAAAAAGACAATGGCGAACAGGTATTTCATGGGGTAAAGGGTTAATCCGGTCAGGCGGTTACGCGCAGGGTATTGCCGCTGTTGGTCAGGCTCGTTTTGTACGAAGGCACGGGCGTAGTCGGCGGCGAAGCCTTCACCGAGCCGTTGGTGTTGAAAAGTCCGCCATGATTGTCGCAGATAAAGTCGTTGGTGGTTGAACGGTACGTCAGACGGCCCGCCTGGTGGGTGCACACCCGGCCCACGGCGACCATGTTGCCTCCGGCATTGGCCACCACCACGCTGTCGACGGCCACAAATTCCCCCACAGTTTTGAGCTTGCTGTAGGCCGCCGCCGTCAGGTCGAGCGTAAAATCAATGGCTCCTTTGCTGGTGTCGGCATTGCCCGTAAAGCCCGCGGCGGGAGGGGTCGGTGCCGGATCGTCGCTGTCACTGGAGCAGGACGTCAGCGTACCGAGGCAGTAAACGGACATCAGGGCGGCGCTGCTCAGGCCGAGGCTACGCAGGAACTCGCCGCGTTTCATCTGGTCAGGTTGGGTGTTGGTCATGGTTTCTGGAAATTAATACGAATCAGAAATGAATTAATGTTGCTACAGCGAAAGGCGCGGGGCTTTCCGGATTAGTCCGCAAGCGGTTTATATACGAATTACCGGAACATAAACGATTTTCTTCCCCTGCTTATTTAGTGAAAATTACTTATAAGTTATAGCGCAGCGAGAAAAGAACGCCCGTGGTCAGCAGCCGGACTTTCCCCCAGCCAACGCCTTTGAGCGGCGCTTTCAGGAACGGTTCTGCCTGCCACGAGAGGCGGCGCGAGAAGCTGCGTTCGTACCCGACCGAAAAATTCAGGTGGCTCGCGTTGAAGCGGCCCGTAGCCGGGGTCACCTGCAGGTTCCAGTACCGAATCTGGGTTCCCGGCGGAATCTGGTCGTAATAATACTCGTACTTCTCTTTGCGCATGATGTAGGTGGAAATGCCGCCGCTGATAAACCAGCGGCGGCGTTCGTTGATCAGGGCATTGAACCGAAGGTTGATCGGAATGTCCAGAAGGGTACAGTGCGCTTCAATGCGGTCGGGTTTCAGTTGCTGGTACCAGTGCTGAAACGTGTAATCCTGCCGTCCGGCGTAATACTGCTTTACTGAGCGCAGCACGCCGCCCTGCAGGACGAACCGCCGCGTAAACTGGTATTCAAGCAGGCCGCCGTAGGTCAGCGCCAGTGCCGGACCCTTCCCGCCCAGAAAGCTCATGTCCGGTGTCGCCGCCACCCGGATGCTCAGCGGCGACCAGCGCGGCGGAGGCGTAACGCGAGGCTCCGTCGCCCCCGAGGCTTCAAAGTACGGTGTTTCCTGCCGAAGCAGGCTGTCGGGACGCCAAAGTGGCCGGGTCGCCAGCAGGGGCAGTTCCCCAAGCGCCAGCCGACTGTCGGGAAAGCCAGCCGCCGGATCGCCAGCCGCCAGATCGCCGGATCGCCGGTCGCCGGCCGCTTGTGAACTGGTTACCGGATCGCTGGCTGTCGATGCCCCCGTCTTCCGGGAACCGTCCGACCGTCCAGCGACCGGCGAACCGGCGTCCGGCGATCCGGCGACCGATGAACTTGCGATTGGCCGGTGTTCCGGGTTAAAAATGTCGTTGGCCTCCGGCTGTTTTGCCCCGGCTATCGGTCTCCGGCGACGGGTTTGGGCGGCGACCGGTGTGGATAACTCAATGGAGCCTGTTTTGCGTTGTTCTGACCTGTAAAGCGACTTTTTACGGGTGTTCGTCCGGACTGATCCCCTGCCATTTATGGACTTATCCACATACTTATCCACATTCTTTGAGGTAGGTAAAGACCCGCCCGCCGAAGGGCCGGAAAGCGGCGCATCCGGATTGGCCCGGCCAGCAAAAGCCTCGGGGCGGGAAGCTCCCGGACGGACCCCGATCTTTTCCGGGGTAACAGCCTCCGCTCCGCCCGTTGCGGCCGGATCTTCCGACGACTGCACCCGGGTCAGAGCGGTGCCATCCGGAGAACTGGCGGACTTAGTTTTCTCTTTTTCTATTGTTGCTGCCGGGTTTGGGGCTTCTCCGCTGGCTTCCCGCTGAGCCAGTCCGGTACCGTCTGTTTGGGGCGAAGTAACGGCAGGGTTCTTTGCCCCGCCGGATGCCGCTTTTCCGGAAGGTTCATTTTGCCGCCAGAACCACAAACCGGCGCCGGTGAGCAGCAACAGCAGCAGCGCATACAGGCCCCGCCGGAGCCACTGGGCCCAGAACGTAGTCCGGTCGTGCTGGTCCAGACGCTGGTTCAGGTCGGCCCAGTCGGCGGGATTGAACGTCGGTTGGTGCCCATCCGCAGCCTCCCGGAAGAGGCCGTCGAGGCGTTCGTCGCCTCTGGGCTCGTCTTCAGGAAGTTCGTCCATAAGTGGCATGGTCTCTGCGGGTTAGCATACTTTTCAACTGTTCGCGGGCGCGCGACAGGTTTGATTTCGACGTTCCGATCGAAATCTGAAGCTGTGCCGCGATCTCCTCGTGCGAAAATCCGTCGATGACGTACAGGTTGAACACAAGGCGGTAGGCCGGCGACAACTGCCGGATCATGTCCAGCAATTCGCTGTGCGTGATCTGTTCCAGTGCGTTCGCCTCCACTGTAGGCAGTTGGTCGGCCCGGCCAATATCTTCGTGAAATCGGTGTTTCTGCTGCTGGCGGTGGTAATCCACTGCCGAATTGATCAGAATCCGGCGCAGCCAGAGTTTAAACGGTACTTCCGGCCGGTACTGGTGTGCGCGCGTGAACACCTTCAGAAAGCTGTCGTTAAGAATCTCGACGGCATCTTCCCGGCTGTACGAATAGCGCAGACAGATTCCCATGGCGTAGCCGTAGAACTCCCGGTACAGGCGTTCCTGGCTTTTGCGGTTTCCGCTCTGGCACTCCGTCAGAAGCGCGGGGATGTCGGCGGTTAGGGTCATAGGGAAGGACCGGGTTCTTTGACGGTACGGGAAAAACGGCGCCGGGGTTGCGTGGCCGTCGCTAATTACCGAAAAAAAGTTGCTATTCCGGCGCTACCGGCGTGTCCTTCTGGATGATCGGCCAGATGCCCGGCGACGGGAAACTGACGCCTTTGGTGTCGCCGCGTTTGGTGTCTTGCCCGAAATAATACAACGGCCAGCCTTTGTAAGTGAGCTGCGTCCGGTTCCCCACCGGAATCGTACCGAATTGCGTCCGGTCGAGGGTCGAGGGAATGTCCTTCAGCGTGACTTCGTAGATCGGCCAGATGGCGTTGTTGCTGAAATCGGCCCGGGTGTAGTTGTTTTTGTTGCGTTTGTCGCGCGCGAAGCCGTAAAGCGTGTTGCCGCGGCCATCGGTCAGGAAGACGGTGCTGCCGGTGCCTTCCTTGTAATCGCTCGTGTAATTCTTGCCGTCGTGACCGACCAGCTGCCGGTTGGCAAACATGATGCTGTAGTCGGGTTTGGCCACGAACCAGATGTTGCCGACGTTTTCGCCCGTGAGGTCGCCCGCCTTGCTGTCTTTGGCGTAATAGTACAGCGGCCAGCCCCGGAAGGCCGTTTGTTTGGTGCCGTCGGCGCGGGTAATGGTGCTGAAATCCGCAGCGTTGAGGCTGGTGGCCAGGTTGGGCATAGTTTCCCGGTAAAAAACGGGCCAGTTGGTCAGGCAGTTGCCGGTGCAGGCCGAATTGCCGTCGGTGTCGTTGGCAAAGAAATAGAGCGTCCGTCCGCTTTCGTCGGTCAAAACGTTGCCGAGGGTCGTCTGGCTGACCAGAACGCCCGGGTCCGGAGCGGTTTCTTTGTCTTCGCAGGAAAGCAGTCCCGCCAGCAGCAGGGCGGCAGTAAAGGTGTAAACGAGGCGTTTCATCGGAATTCAGGAAAAATGGTGCGTAGTCGGAAAGGTTTCGGAGCCAGTACGGAGCCGGGCCGCGGAGGGTTGCGTGGGCGACGTATTATTTTTGAAAGAACAGAAATCGGCCCCGGTATAAATCTTTCCGGTTCCGCTTTTGATCCCGATTGCTTACGTACATTTACCCAGCCGGATCAGGCAGGCAGCGCATGAATTCATGAACGTCAACTCTACCGCCTCTTCGTCGGGGACACCCGAAGCCCGGCTGGCCCAGTTCATGCAGCAGCATTATAACCTGCTCTACGACTACGGTCTCAAACTCACCCGCGGCGACGAGGAAACGACCAAGGACTGCATTCAGGAAACGTTTCTGGCCTTCTGGAACCGTCGCCACGAGTGGAGTACCATCGAATCCATCCGGGCGTACCTGCTGGTGTCGCTCCGCCACCGGCTCATCGATTACCAGCGGCGCAACAAACGCTTCGTGCCGACCATCTTCTGGTCCGATTCGGAGGAATCCGCCCTGCAGCCTGACTTTGTCTTTTCGCCCGAAGACTTTCTGATCGAAGAAACCACCCGGCTCCACCGCTCGCAGCAACTGGCCGATGCCCTCAACCGACTGCCCCGGCGGCAGCGGGAAGCCGTCTTTCTGCGGTATTTTCAGGAACTGGACTATGCCGACATTGCCCGCATCATGGACATCCGCGAACGCACCGTCTACAACCTCGTTCACGAAGGGCTCAACACGCTCCGCCAGCAACTCCCGCCCGAATGGCTGAACCGCCTGGCGACTTTGTACCTGGGTTCGGTATTTTTCGGATAATTTTTTTCAGAAAACCGGTAAAAGGGCCGCCGTCGTCCGTCCTGTAAAAAAAAGCAGGACATGAACTCCGATTCCCTCAACCCGTTTAGCCTCGCCGACGACCCTTCGTTCCGGGCCTTCGTTCACGGCAGCGACCCGGAAGCGGTGCGGTACTGGAACGAATGGCAGGCCCGTCATCCCGACCGGCGGACGGATGTGGAGGCCGCCGCCCGGCTCGTCGAGGCCCTGGCGGCGTACCGCCCCCGCCAGTTGCCCCCCGACCAGCTCGAAGACGAAATCCGGAAAGTGCAGCAGTTGGTAGACCTGCGCAGGCCCCGCTGGCAGCGCTGGGTTTCTGGTCCGGTTGGACGGGCCGCCGCCGCCGTGCTGCTGCTGGTCGGCTTCGTGGGAATCTGGCGGTACAGCCAGCAGGCGGGACAGCCCGCCGAAACGCCCGTGGCGACCCAAGCTCCCCGATCCGCACCGGCTTCGGAAGCGCCCGGGGCGGCGGATGCCGTGGTGTACCGCACCGGCTTCGGCGAACGCCGCGAACTGACCCTGCCCGACGGGTCGGTCGTGACCCTCAACGCCAATTCTGAACTGGCCCTGACGCCCGGCTGGGCGGACGGAAAGCGCGAGGTGAGGCTGAACGGGGAGGCGTTTTTCCGCGTCCGGAAGCAACAGCGCGACGGACAGCGCGTGAAATTTGCCGTGCGGGCCGCGGGGGTCCGGGTGGAGGTGCTTGGGACGCAGTTCGACGTATCGACCCGCCACCGCCGCGTGAAGGTCGTGCTCAACGAAGGCAAAATCCGGCTGAACGTGGCGAAACGGACGCTGGACATGCTGCCGGGCGACCTGGTCGAAGTGAGCGAACAGCAGGCCATTTCGCTGCACAGCCGCATCGAAGCCGACAAGCACTCGTCATGGACGGAAGACGAACTCGTTTTCGAAGAAACGCCGCTGTCTGACATTGCGACGCTGATCGAAGAAAATTACGGCTACCGGGTTGCCCTCGAAGACCCCGCGCTGGCCTCCCGCCGCCTGACGGCAACCCTGCCCGATTCCAATCTGGATGTTCTTCTGACCGCGCTCGAACGAGCGTTTTCGCTGCACATTATCCGACAAGACAAAACCCTGTTGATCCGGGCGGCCCGTCCGGTGAATCCTTAATTCCGTATGCACATGAACTTCTATGTATGGCTTAAAAAAATCGGTCGGACTGTACTCTGTGCCCTGCTTGTGGTGAGTACGCTGCCCGTTTCGGCCCAGGGCCTGCTGGCCAAAAACGGCCCGACTCTGTTTCGCATCGATTCTACCCCGCGGCAGACCGTCACGCTCCGGCAGGCGCTCCGGGACCTGGAAGGCCGGTTTAAGGTCCGGTTTGGGTACGAAAGCCGCCTCCTCGACGGAAAACCGTTGCTAAACCCGGTCCAGGCCGATAACCTGCCCGCTGCACTGGAGGCGCTGCTTTCGCCGGTGGGACTTACCTACGAAGCGGTCAGCAGCCGGCTGTACATTCTCCGCGAAAAACCGGCTCCGGTCGCCCCGGCTGAAGTCCGGCAGGAACGCCGGGTTACCGGACAGGTGACCGGGTCGGACAACAGCCAGCCCATGCCGGGGGTCAGCGTCGCCATCAAAGGCACTACGCGCGGCACGAGCACGGATGCCGACGGTCGCTACGCCCTGTCGGTGCCCGACGGAGCCGTGACGCTGGTCTTCTCCTTTGTCGGGTATCTGCCCCAGGAGGTACCGGTTGGCAACCACAGCACCCTCAATCTGAGTCTGACCCCCGATACCCGGGCGCTCAACGAAGTGATCGTGGTGGGCTACGGCACGGCCCAGCAGCGCGACCTGACCAGTTCCATCACGTCCCTGAAAAGCCGGGATTTGCAGAACCAGCCCGTCACGAGCCCGGACGCCCTGTTGCAGGGGAAAGCCGCCGGGGTTCAGGTGGTGCAGAACTCCGGGTCGCCCGCCGGGGAAATTTTCATCCGCATCCGCGGCACCGCCTCGCTGCTGGGCGAAACGCGGCCCCTGTTTGTGGTCGACGGCGTTCCCCTGAACAATTTCGGCGGAACGGTGCTCGACGCCGGTGGACAGCGCACCTCGGCCCTCGCCGACCTGAACCCAAACGACATTGAAAGCATTGATATCCTGAAAGATGCCGCCGCTGCCGCCATCTACGGGGCGCGGGGTTCCAACGGCGTGGTGCTCATCACGACCAAGCGCGGCAAGTCGGGCAAGGCCCGGTTCAGCTTCGATGCCTACACGGGAGTCCAGAACGTAACCAAACGGCTCGACCTGCTCAACGGCGATCAGTTTGTGGAAATCCTGCGCGAATCGCTGGTGAACCGGGGCCGCAACCCGCTGACGGAGTTTCCGTTCAGCGACGTGAAGCCGACCGGCCTCAACACCGACTGGCAGGACCAGATTTTCCGTACCGCGCCCATCAGCAATTACAACTTCTCGGTGGCGGGGGGCAACGAGCGCACGAGCAGCTTTGTGTCGCTGGGTTATTTCCGGCAGCAGGGAACCATCATCGGGCAGGATTACAACCGCTTCAACCTGCGCATTAACCTCGATTACCAGGCCACAGACCGGCTAAAATTCGGGACGAGCACGCTGCTGAGCATTGCCCGGACCAACCGCGTAGCCAACGATTATAGCGGTTTTTCGATTCTGGCCAACGCCCTGACACGCAACCCCAACCTGCCCGTCCGGAACGCCGACGGAACGTATCCGACCGACCCGCTGCTGAACGAAAACCCGGTGATGCTGGCCAGCGACGTCCTGTTTCAGAGCACCCAGAAACGGGTCATTTCGAATCTGTACGCCGAATACCAGATTCTGAAAAACCTGACCTTCCGCTCGACCTTCGGCATCGACAACCTCGACGACCGGCAGGAGCGGTTTGTGCCGAGTTATGTGCTCTCGCGCAACGGCCGGGCCGAGGCGCTGGCCGTCGACAGCGATCAGTTTACCTGGCTGAGTGACAACACGCTCACGTACCGGCAGCAGTTCGGTGCGCACACGGTTACGGTGCTGGGCGGGGTAGGGCTCCAGAAATCCCAGAACAACTTCCTGCAGGCGGGCGGGCAGACGGCCGGGTCGAACATCATCAAGACAATCGCCATTGCCGACCCCTACACGCCAATTCACAGCCTGTCCGAATGGGCGCTGCTGTCCTATTTTGGCCGGGCCAGTTATAATTACAAGGACAAATACCTGGCCGACGCCAGCTTCCGCGTCGATGGGTCGAGCCGCTTCGGGGCCAACAAACGTTACGGCGCGTTTCCGGCGCTGTCGGTTGGCTGGCGCATTTCGGAGGAACCTTTCCTGCAAAACAATCCGCTCATCAACGACCTGAAACTGCGGGTGGGCTACGGCGTCACGGGCAACCAGGAAGGGCTGGGCGGCGATTATCCGGCGCTGGCCCTGTACGGCACCGGGCGAAACTACGACGGCAATCCCGGCATCGGTCAATCCAACATTCCGAATCCCGAACTGGGCTGGGAATCGACGGCGGCGGCCAACGCCGGACTCGATATTTCGCTCCTCAACAGCCGCGTCAGCCTGACGGCCGAAGCGTACCTGAAACGAACCAAAGACCTGATTTTCCAGCGTCAGCTGCCGTGGACCTCGGGCTTTGAATCCATCGGCAACGCCAATATCGGCACGATGGAAAACCGCGGGCTGGAGTTTACGCTCAACACCCGCAACCTGACCGGCGCCCTGAAGTGGACGACCAATTTTAACATTTCCTTCAACCGCAACCGCATCACCTACCTGCCCGACAACGGGGCGCTCGGGTCCGATTTTATTTTCAAACTGCCGGATGCCTACGGGGTCGAAGGGCCGTACACCGTCTACCGCGTGGGGCAGTCGGTCGGTAATTTCTACGGCTACCGCTACCTCGGCGTCTATTCGACCAACGAGGATATTCCGCGCATTCAGGACCCGACCAACGCCGTCACGGACCTGTACGAACGGGGCGTCCGGGCGGGCGAAGCGGCCTTTCTGGACGTGAACAACGACGGGTTCTTCTCCCGCCAGTTCGACCGCGTCATCATCGGCAACGCCCTGCCGCGCCACATTGGCGGGCTGACCAATACCTTCAGTTACAAAGGGCTGGAACTGAGCGTGGTGATGAACTGGTCGTACGGCAACCAGATCTACAACATGACGCGAGCCGTACTGACGGGCATGATCGAAGACCTGAACCAGAGCACCGACGTGCTGCGGCGCTGGCAGAAACCCGGCGATGTGACGGACGTTCCCAAACCGCTCTACGGCTCGTCGGCCATCAGCGGCGCGGCCCCGACCGACGTCTCGGACCGCTACCTCGAAGACGGCTCGTTTCTGCGTTTCCGCAACATCACCCTGGGCTACACCTTCCCGACGGCGCTGCTCCAGCGCATCCGGCTCAGCAACGCCCGGCTGTACGTCAGCGGCCAGAACCTGATTACGCTGACCAATTACTCCGGTTTCGATCCCGAGAGCCAGAACACGGGCGGCGGGCGCATTCCGTCGCTGGGTGTCGATTACCTGACGCAGCCCCAGGCGCGCGTCGTCACGGTGGGACTGAACCTAGGCTTTTAACCCGAACGAATCATGAAAACGATAAAAAGACTTACCCTGGCGGCGGCGTTCCTGAGCCTGACGGCCTGCGATTCGATGCTGGAGATGTCGCCCATCAGCCAGATTGTGGCCCAGAATTTCTGGCAGACGGCCGGTGATGCCGAGGCGGGCCTGATGAACATGTACAACTTCCTGCAGGCACCGGTCACGCAGAACGTCATCATCGTGCCGAGCGTGATGGGCGACGACGGCCGGGCCGTTTCGGGCGGGAACTTCACGCGCCATGAAGCCTTCACGGTGCAGCCGGGGCAGGGCAACGTGAGCGATTTCTGGCGGGATTATTACTTCGCCGTTCACGCCGCCAACGACGTGCTGGCGAACGTCCCGGCCATCAACGACCCGGCGCTGGCCAAAGACCGCGTGCTGGGTGAGGCGTACTTCGGCCGGGCGCTGGCCTTCTTCCACCTTACCCGGCTCTACGGCAAAATTCCGCTGCCGCTGCAGCCCTCCAAATCGTCGGCCCAGGATTTTCAGCTGAAGCGCAGTGAAGTGGCCGACGTTTACCGGCAGATCATCGCCGACCTGCTGGAAGCCGAAAAACTTCTGCCCGTCCAGCATACCAACCGGGCCCGCGCCGCCAAAGGAGCCGCCCGCGGCTGGCTGGCGAAGGTCTACCTCCAGCGGGGCGCGCAGGGCGATTTCGATCTGGCCCTGAAAGAATGCGAGGAAGTGATGGCGGATTCGCAGTACCGGCTGGTGGCAGGCGCCAGTTATGCCGATCTGTTTGCGGCCGGCCGACAGAATACGCCCGAAACCCTGTTTGAAATTTCGTACCGGCCCAGCACGGCCGTCGAAGGGCACGGGCTGGACCGCGAGACGGTGCCGTTTTCGGGATCGGCCTACCGGCTGGCTCCGGAAAATAAACTGATGCAGGCGTTTGCGGCCAGTACCGGCGATGGGCGGGCGGCCATCAGCGTGGCGACGTTCAACAACCGGAACTACACCCGCAAGTACGAACAGGGCCCTCCGACCACCACCAACCGGGGCACGCAGACCAGTAATGTGGTCCTGCTCCGGCTGGCCGATATTGTGCTGCTGCGGGCCGAATGCCTCAACGAATTGGGCCGCACCGCCGAGGCCATCCCGTTCCTGAACCAGATCCGGACGCGGGCAGGACTGGCTCCCACCACGGCGACGACACAGGCCGCCCTGCGGCTGGCGATCGAAAACGAGCGCTATCTGGAGCTTTGCCTGGAAGGCCACCGCTGGTACGACCTCGTCCGCTGGAACAAGGCCGTCGGAACCATTCCCGGCCTGACCAACCCGGATTTCATCCTCTGGCCGGTGCCCACCCGGGAGATTGACCTGAACCCGAATCTGGATCAGAATAAAGGCTACTAACTTTCACTAGCGGCGGGAAGGCGTTTCGGCCGACAAAACGCCTTCCCGCCGCAGGCTGACCATGAATACACGACGACAATTCCTCCGCCAAACCGCCCTGCTGGGCCTGGGAACCCTCGCCCTGCCGGCTCTCGCGCAACAGCCCGACTTGCCGGACGACATCCGGGTGAAAGATGTCAAAGGACTCGTTTTTCAGGATGGCTACGACCGGGGCGTGTACGTCCGCATCGAGGCCACGGACGGGACGGTGGGCTGGGGCGAAAGCAGCGCCAACGGCATCCGGGCCATCCAGGCCATTATCAACGACCTGCTGAAACGGGAGGTGGTCGGCCAGAGTCCGTTCGATACCGAGCGGCTCTGGGAGGCCATGTTCTGGAAAAACCACGACCTCGGCGGGGGCGGTGCGCTGACCTACGCCATCGCGGGCGTCGACTGTGCGCTCTGGGACCTGAAAGCCAAACTGCTGAAAGTGCCGGTCTATAAACTCATCGGCGGAAAATTCCGCGACCGCGTTCCGGCTTATGCGGGCTTCGGCATCAAGGCCGGGACCATTCCGGTGGACGAGGCGGTGAAACAGGCCGTTAAGCTGGCCGAAAAAGGCTTTAAAACCGTCAAAATCCGCGCGCAGATCCGGGAGTACAACATCAACCCGAAAGACGATCCCAGCCTGAAATATTACACGGCCATCCGGAAAGCCCTGCCCGATTCGGTGGATCTTTTTCTGGACCCCAACGAAGGTTATACCGGCTACCGGGCCATCGAGATCGGCAAGGCGCTGGAAGGTCTGGGCATGAAATTTTACGAAAGCCCGTGCCCCAACGAAAACCTGCGCGACCTGGCTACGGTGGTCGATGCGATGACCATCCCCGTCATGGCCGGGGAGAAATGCTACAACCGCTGGATGTTCGACGAGCTGATGAAAACCGGGCGGCCGGACCTGATCAATCCGGATTTTATCAAATCGGGCGGCATCACCGAAGGACTGAAAATCTGCCATCTGGCGCAGGTTTACCACAAAGGCATTGTGCCGCACAACACCAAACCGATGCTCGGCAGCGCCGCCACCATCCAGATTCTGTCGGCCATTCCGAACTGCGGGCCGATGGTGGAATACATCGAAGCCGACCGCTACGCCACCATCTGCTCGATCTTCGACCAGGGTCTTGAATTCAAAAATGGCGAGATGCTGCTACCGAAAGAGAACGGTCTGGGGCTGGTCGTTAATGAGAAGAGGGCCAAAGCGCTCTTTAAGTACTAATCGAACCGTCCTGTTTTCCCAAGCGCCCGATCGACGATGAACCGAACCCATTTTCTGAAACAGCTGACCGCCCTGAGTGCCCTGAGCCTGATGGGTATATCGGTGGCCGGTGTCTCCGCCGCCCCGCTCCCCGTCTGGCCGTTGCCCGATCTAAAAAAAGCGCTGCCCGACCCGGTGCCGATCCGTTCGGTGGAACTGCTCAAAACGCAGGGGCGGCTCCTGCTGGTGGTGACGGCGCAGGACGGCAGCCGGGGCGTGACCCAGTGCAACGACCGGATGCCGAATCTCACCTCGCTGCTGAAAGGGCTGGTGCTGCCGCATTTTGTCGGGAAAGACGCCCGCGACCTGCCGCAACTGGTCGATAACGCCTACCGCCTCAACAGCAACTACAAGTACGCTGGAATGCCGCTCTGGAACTGCATCGGCTCGGTCGAAATCGCCGTCTGGGACCTGCTGGGCCGTTTGACGCGCAAGCCGGTCTACGCCCTGCTCGGGAAACCCGTCCGGAACGACTACGAAGTCTACATCTCCGATTTCTGGCGGGGTGGCGACCCGGCCGAAGCCGTGGTGGACCGGCTGGCCGAAAAACTGGCCGTTACCGGCGCGCGGGGCGTGAAGATCAAAGTCGGCGGACGGATGCAGAACACCGACGAGGACGACCGCCGCACCCGGCAGTTTGTGCCGCTGGTCCGGAAGAAGCTCGGCGACCGCGTCACGATTTACGCCGACGGCAACGGCTCCTTCACGCCCGAACAGGGCATCCGGACGGGCAGGTTTCTGGAGGAGTACGGCGTGGCGATTTTTGAAGAGCCCTGCCCGTTTGAGGACGAGGAAGGCATGCGGCAGGTGAACCAAGCGCTGACCAAAATCGTGCTGGCGGGCGGCGAGCAGGATTCGAGCCTGTACCGGTTTCAGCGGCTGGCCCAAACGGGCGTGTACGACCTGCTGCAACCCGATCTGTACTACAACGGCGGGATTCTGCGGACCTTGCAGGTATCGGCCATCGTTGGCCAGCTCGGGAAAACCATCGCGCCGCATACGCCCAAAGCCGATCCGCTTATCGGTCCGTTCTGGCAGGTGGCCGCGCTGGTGCCCAATCTCTACGGCCTGCAGGAATTTGTTTATAATCCGGGTGAAAAGCCCGCTTCGTGGTACACGCCCGCCCTGCGGGTGCAGCAGGGGAGGATGGCCATTCCCGAGACGCCGGGGCTCGGAATCCAGTACGACGAAGGCATCTGGAAAGGGGCCGAACGGGTCGTTTAAATCAGGAAAATCGTTTATGAATCGACGTGAATTTTTAGTGAATACAGCCCTGGCAGCGGCGGCCCTGCCCACAGTCCCGGCTTTTTCGGCCGTTGCGGGTTCGCCCGGGCGGGACAAACTCATCGGCATCCAGATTCCGGCCGTGTCGTTTGTGGACGAAGGTGTGGAAGCGGTGCTCGACAACGTGCAGCGGCTCGCGGCGGTGAACACGATTTTCATCACCGTGCTGGCCTTCAACGACGGGCTGGCCGGGCGGCAGCTCAAGGGCTTTCCCTTTCCCGACCACGGCAAAAAAATCTACCTCGGCGACGACGGTTTCAAAGGCGGCTACTACGCCACGCTGCACCCGAAATTTCACAAAAGTCCGCTGTACGAAGCCTTCCGCTCGCCCGACCTGCCCGGTTTCGACGTGCTGAAAGAAGTCATTCCTGCCGCCCGAAAACGCGGTTTGAAAACGTACGTGTTCTTTGCCGACAACATCCGGCACGGCGTAAAAGCCTTCGAAAATCTGGTCGAGCGCAGCCGCACGGGCCAGCCGCGGGGCGAGGTCTGCATGAACAACGAGTCGTACCGGGAAGTCCTGTTTGGCCTGCTTGCCGACTGCCTGACGAGTTACGACGTGGACGGGCTGCTCTACCGCAGCGAACGGATCGGGCCGCTGAGCAAAACGATGGGCCTGACGCACCTCGGCTTCTCGGAACCGACCTGTTTCTGCGAACACTGCCAGCGGCTTGGCCGGGCGCAGGGCATCAACCTCGCGCGGGTGCAGGAAGGCTACGAAAAGCTGGAAGGATTTGTGGCCCAGAGCCGTGCCGGGAAACGCCCCAACGACGGCTTCCACGTGACGTTTCTGCGCCTGCTGCTGCGTTATCCGGAAATCCTGCAGTGGCAGACCTTTCAGACCGATAGTTTGCAGCGGATGTACCGCGATGTGTACGCTTTTGTGAAGAAAGACCGACCCCGGACGCAGGTCGGGTGGGCGATTGCGGTCAACAACGGCCTGAACCCGTTCTACCGCGCCGAACAGGACTGGCCCGCCATGGCCCCGTACAGCGATTTCCTGAAAGTGACCATGTACGAATCCGTGATCGGCAACCGCATGGCGAAGTACATCGAAAACGCCACAATGGCCTGGTACGGCGACCTGACACCCGAGCAGATGCTGGAACTGGAATACGCCATCATGGGCTACAACCAGCCGGGGTTCAGCGAACTGACGACCAAGGGCTTCAGCAGCGAATACATCACCAACGAAACGCGCCGCATCCGGACCGGACTCGGCGACGCCCCGACGCAGGTGCTGGCCGGTATCGACGTAGACCTGCCCTCGGCCGGAAATGAGCGCAATCTGGGCGCGGCGGGGCTGAAAACATCCGTCGAAGCGGCCCTGCGGGGCGGCTCCGACGGGATTATTCTGTCGCGGAAATATTCCGAAATGAACCTGAAAACCCTGTCCGGTGCCGGGGAGGCCGTGCGGACGTGGCGCGGGTAGCGGGCCGGTTTACAGATGCTTGTCGGTCAGGTGGGTCAGCATGTGGCCCATCTTGTCGCGCTTGGTTTGCAGGTAACGCTCGTTATGCGGGTTGGACGGAATCTGAAGCGGCACCGTGTCCACAATTTCCAGCCCGTAGCCCATCAGGCCGGCGCGTTTTTTGGGGTTATTCGAAATGAGCTTGATTTTGTGAATGCCCAGGTCGCGGAGAATCTGCGCACCGACGCCATAATCTCGTTCGTCCATCTTGAAGCCCAGTTCCAGATTGGCCTCGACGGTATCCATGCCGGACTCCTGCAGCTTGTAGGCTTTCAGTTTGTTGAGCAGCCCGATGCCGCGGCCTTCCTGGTTCATGTACAGCACCACGCCCTTGCCTTCCTTTTCGACGAGTTCCATCGCTCCGTGGAGCTGTCCGCCGCAGTCGCAGCGGCAGGAACCAAAAATATCGCCCGTGATGCAGGACGAGTGGACGCGCACCATGACGGGCTCGTTCTTCTCCCAGCTTCCTTTGATGAGCGCGAGGTGGGTATCGCCGGTGGCCAGCGATTTGTAGGCGATGAGTTCAAAATGTCCCCATTCGGTCGGCATGTCCACGCCGATTTCCCGTTTGATGAGGGATTCCTTTTTCAGGCGGTATTCGATCAGGTCCTGAATGCTCACGAGTTTCATTCCAAATTTATCGGCAATTTCCCGAAGCTGCGGCAGGCGGGCCATCGTGCCGTCTTCGTTCAGTATTTCAATCAGTACGCCCACGGGAGCCAGTCCGGCGAGGCGGGCGAAATCCACGGCGGCTTCGGTATGGCCGGTCCGGCGCAGCACACCGCCGTGCACGGCCCGGAGCGGGAAGATATGTCCCGGACGGCCGAGGTCTTCCGGTTTGGTTTCCAGATCGACCAGGGCCCGGATGGTTTTGGCGCGGTCGGAGGCGGAGATGCCCGTCGTGCAGCCGTTGCCCAGCAGGTCGACCGAAACCGTAAACGGCGTGGTATGAACGGACGTATTGCTGGTGACCATCATTTCGAGGCCCAGTTCTTCGCAGCGTTCTTCGGTCAGCGGGGCGCACATCAGGCCGCGGCCTTCCTTCACCATGAAGTTGACCATTTCCGGGGTGATTTTTTCGGCGGCGCAGATCAGGTCGCCTTCATTTTCCCGGTCCTCGTCGTCCACCACGATGATAATTTTCCCGTCGCGAATATCCTGAATGGCTTCTTCGATCGAATCGAGCCGGACGGGCGGGGGAGTGACGTTACTATTTTCCCCGTTTAGCATCTTTATATCGGAATGCGTGTTGTTCATGAAGGTAAATGGCAGGCGCTTGGTACGTCTGTTGCTTGCTGCCTTGGAAACATCATTGCGCAAAGATACGTTTCGTGGGATGCTAAAAGACAGAGTTTTCCGTTTTTTACGTAAGCCTCCCACACGCAAGTCAGTTTAGAAACTTCAATTGGAATCCCCGTGATGTTAACGTGGAATGATAAGCCCGGCTCTGCCAGCCGCTGGCTACGGCTTTTTTTGATGGGAATGCTGGTGCTGCTGGGTCGGTCTGCTTTCGCTCAGGTTGATTGGTGTGCTGTTCCACCGGCAGGAGCACCAAAAGGTGGCTTTACCGTTTCCTCCACGCGTGTCTGCGGGGTTCCGGCTACCATCACCGTAACCAATACGACCGCCAGTCCAGATAATATTTTCCTCTATGTATATGATTACAAAGGAGGAAACCCGATAGACGGTGGCCAGGGCATCTCTGTTATGAAGTTCACCTATAACAAGCCGGGGAAATACAAAATTCTACAATTGGGTAGCGTAGGAACCGGTTCTGTGGCCTGTCAGGAAGTCGAAGTACTTGATAATAGCCCTGTAAAATATGATATTAAAACTTGCTCCGGGCGGCAAGTCAACGTTACAATTACAGACGACGCAGTTAGCCGAATGTATGATGGCTATCGCATTACCTGGGGAGACGGTAGCTCCGAGGAGCTTCCCAAAACCACGCTGACCGCTACTAAAAGCTATCCTACATCGGCGACTCGCACGATTACGGTTGCAGGAATCTACAAGAACGCTTCGGGTAGTATTTTTTGCCAGAGTTCCGTCGTGCCTCAGACAGTAACCCCGTTTACTACCCTTCCCAAACCCACTATTTCTAGCCTCGTCACCAGCGCCAACGGCGGCGTCACGCTTAGCGTGAGCGGAATTCCGAATACGCAGACCTTCACGCTGGAAGCGAGTGTCGGCGGCGGCGGGTATACGGTGGTGCAGTCCTTTACCGGAACCGGCTCCTTTACGCTTTCCAGCCCCGTGGCGGCTCCGGCCTGCTTCCGAGCGGTGGTGAAGGACGCCTGCAACAACCAGCAGCCTTCGGACGAAGTGTGCAGCATCGGCCTCGACGTGACGGCCGGGAATCTGGTCAATACCGTCAGATGGACCTCCGAGGGCAAAGGCGTGCCACGGTATACGGTGCTGCGGGACAACACCCCGGTAACGACCGTCAATGCCGGACAGCCCATGACCTATACCGATAATCAGAACCTGGCCTGCGGGACGGCGTACGCGTACCAGTTACGGGCGCTGGCCAACAACGGGGTGACCACCATTGAGTCCGAAATTAAAAAGGTGACGGCCAATTCGACGGAGGTGCCGCCGCCCTACCGGAAAGTGATCGTGTCCGTGAATGCCGATGGGCGCGTCGATCTGCAGGGGCTGCTGGACGCCTCGGTGAACAATAAACCGAATTACAAAATGCTGGTCTACCGGCAGGATTCGCCCGGCGGCCCGTTCCGGCAGGTAGCCGAGGAGGTTTCCCGGAGTTCGCATCAGGTGATGGGCCTGAACGTCAACAGCCAGTCGTACTGTTTTCAGGTGGCGTATCAGAACAGCTGCGGCATCACGTCCACGCTCTCGGCTCCGGCCTGTACCATCTGGCTGAAGTCCGATTCGCCCAATTCGGTAGACTGGACGCCGGAATCGCCGTTCGTTGGGGAGACCGTCGCCCGTTACAGACTGGAAAAACTGGACGAGAGCGGGGCCGTGGTCGAGGAAAAGGATTTGCAGGCCAACACCAGCTTCCGCCCGAACCTGACCGACCCCGACATTCAGCGGTTCCGGTTCCGCGTGGTGGCCTATTCCAGCGATAACTCCATCAGTTACTCCAATTACCGCACTTTCACGGCCCAGCCGCTGCTGTTTGTGCCGGACGCATTTACGCCCAACGGCGACCAGATCAACGATGCTTTTGTCGTCAAGGGAAGCTCGTTCTTCCGGACGGTGACGCTCACGGTCTTCAGCCGCTGGGGCGAGGCGCTGTTTTCCAGCGACAAAGCCGAAGGCTGGGACGGGTCGCTAAACGGACAGCCGGCGCCCCCGGGCACGTACATTTACCGCGTCGAAGCCGTTGACCAGCTTGGCCAGACGACCGTTCGGCGCGGGACGGTCGTTCTGATTCGATAAACTATTGGCCTCGCCTTACTTTTGACGTAGTTTTGTGTTTACATCTGTACCCACGGCTTCAGCCCGTGTGAGGCCTGAGCCCGACTGAATGGACACAGGCCGAAGCGGTAACTTTTTACCAAAAGAAGTCATCGCTCGCGTATAGTTCCAAACAACCAATCGCGGGCTAAAGCCCGCCAACACACAACAGCTATGTTCAATATGATGGATATGTTCGGCAAGGTCAAGGAATTCCAGAGCCGGATGAAGGAAGCCCAGCAGTCACTGGGAGGCATCACCGCCACGGGCGATTCCGGCGCGGGCATGGTGCGCGTGACGGTAAACGGCCAGAAGCACGTGCTGAAAATCGAAATCGACCAGGAACTCGTCCGCCCCGACGACCGGGAAATGCTCCAGGACCTGATCGTGGCGGCCACCAACAAAGCCCTCGAAAACGTCGAAGGACCCATCAAGGAACACCTGCGGAAAGCCACCGAAGGCCTGCTGCCAAACATTCCGGGCTTCGACCTGGGCAGCATGATGTCGTAACGGATGGAGGAACTTGCCGTAGTTATTCTGAATTACAACGGCCGGGCGTTTCTGGAGCAGTTTCTACCTTCCGTCCTGGCGCATTCGTCGGGCCATGCCGTTTATGTCGCGGACAATGCCTCCACCGACGATTCGGTTGCCCTGCTGGAAAAGCGCTTTCCGGAGGTCCGGCTCATCCGATTGGCGCAGAACGAAGGCTATGCCGGCGGCTACAACCGGGCGCTGGCCGGGGTGGAAGCCCGGTATTTTCTCCTGCTCAATTCGGACGTCGAAGTAACGGCCAACTGGCTCGCGCCGCTGCTCGACCTGATGCGGCGGCATCCCGGCGCGGCCGCCTGCCAGCCCAAAATCCGGTCGTTTCATCAGAAAGAACAGTTTGAATACGCCGGGGCGGCGGGCGGCTACATCGACCCGCTGGGCTATCCGTTCTGCCGCGGCCGGATTTTCGACACCGTGGAGCCCGACCGGGGCCAGTACGACGACGAACGCCGCATTTTCTGGGCGACCGGAGCCTGTATGCTCGTCCGGGCGGACGTGTTCCGGCAACTGGGCGGCTTCGAGGCGGCTTTTTTCGCCCATATGGAGGAGATTGACCTGTGCTGGCGGTTGCAGAACGCGGGCCACGAAATCTGGTATTGCCCCCGGGCCACGGTCTATCATGTCGGAGGAGGGACGCTCCCGAAATCCAATCCCCGCAAGACCTTTCTGAATTTTCGCAACAGCCTGGCGATGCTCTACCGGAACCTGCCCGCGGGTCGGGTCTTCCCAACGATCTTCGGCCGGCTGGTGCTGGATGGCATCTCGGGCGTGCAGTTTCTGGTGCAGGGGCGCTGGCGGGAGACCCTCGCCATCCTTCAGGCCCATTTCGCCTTTTACGGCTGGATAATTAACAAAACGATAACCCGCCCGGACCCCAAACCCGCCCCGCTGCCCGAACAGGTCTACCCCCAAAGCATCGTCTGGTCCTATTTCGTCCAGGCAAAAAAGACGTTCGACCAACTAAAAAGGAGTTAAAAATTAAGAGTTAAGAGTTAAGAGTAGCTTCGCAGCGGGACAACTCCTCGCCCGGCAGCGCTACTTTTAACTCTTAACTCTTAACTCTTAATTTTTAACTCCCCTTTATAGCTCCCAAACCGTCGGGTGGTTATGCCGCCGGAGGTGTTTGTTCATTTCCATCCAGAAAGCCATGATCAGGTAGATGATGACCGGCGAACCCAGCGTGAGGAAGGAGGTATAAATGAAGTACAGCCGGATGCTACTGGCAGAGATGTTCATTTTCTCTCCCAGCCGGGTACAGACGCCAAAGGCCTGGCTCTCCACGAAGTACCTGACTTTATTCATACTACCAATGAGTTTATGGTCAAAAATACGCTTTCATTTCTGATGGAACAACCCCTTTTAGGGAATGTTACTACCATTTAGTATATGGGCCAAATGGGTGAAATACCGTTTCCTAAATAGGATAATGCGAACAAAGTAAAAAACTTTTGACAGTAAACTATTTTCATTACCTTGTGTTTACTAATGCGTTGGTTTTATTTATTTTAGAGCCAACGAAGTTGCACAAAGTCAGTACAGATACGGCCAGTTCGACCCCGTAGACCCTTAATCGTGTGCGATTGGTACCTGTTTAGTGACTTTTGTTCCTAAGTTCAACCCATGTAATCCTTAATTCTTAATTATTCAGTTTTATGCAAACAGGTACAGTCAAGTTCTTTAACGAGAGCAAAGGCTATGGGTTCATCGTCGAGGACGCATCGAACCGCGACATCTTCGTCCACATCACCGGATTGAATGGAACGACAATCCGGGAAAAAGACCGCGTCACGTTTGAAGTGATCGAAGGTAAAAAGGGGCTGAATGCCGTGAAGGTGAAGAAAATGGAAGGAGTGATGTAAGGCATTGTCCTTCATGAAGATAAAACCCCGGCGTCGGCGACCGGGGTTTTTTGTTTTTATTCCTCTTCGCCTTTGGTCAGTTCGCCCGCCAGCCCGTAGGCTCCTTTCAGCACGACTCGGGTCAAACGGGTGTCCTGAAGCGGTTGGATCTCCAGCTGGCCGTTCTGCCCGGCTCCAATCCGGACGGGTACGCGGCGGTACTGATTTCGGGCCGTTTCGACAAACAGAAACCCGGTTTCCCCCCGCCTGACCACCGCATCTTCCGGGACGGTCATCGCCCGCCTTGAACCGGTCAGAATACTGGCCGTCAGGTAGAGCCCTGGCAGCAGCCGCGCTTCCTGCTGTCGATTGGTGATGTGTCCGTGAATGTTGATGGTCCGGTCTTCTCCCTGCAAATCCTGCCCAACCAGAAAAACGGTTCCCCGCACTGGCTGGTTGTCGATGCGTTTGTCCGTAATCAGAATGGGCTGACCTTTCCGGATTTTCAGGGCGTCTTTCTCGTAAACCTTGAGCTCCAGATGCATGTGTTCCCGGTTAATCAGGTCGATAAGTGCTGTGGCAGGGCTTACATCCTGACCGAGGTTGACGGCCGTACTGGAAACATGACCCGAGATGGGCGCGCGCACGGTCAGAGCCGGCTGGATTCGGCCCGCCCGGAGAGTCGCCAGCGGTGTCCCGAGCAGCGTCAATTTCGTTCCCAGCCCGTTCAGGACAGCCTGATTGGCGCGGTAGTCGGCCTCTGCCTGCTGGAGTCGTTTACGGGCCCCGACCTCTTCACTGGTCAGGGTTCGCTGGCGCTCAAGCTCTTTTGCCAGTAATTCTGTCTGACTGGCGGCCTGCAGGTAGTCCTGCTGCATTTGTACATATTCCAGGCTTTGGAGAGTGAGCAACGACTGCCCCTTCCGAACGGCCTGTCCAGGCAACACAGAGATGCTTTTGACAATGCCGGCAATCGGGGCGCTGACCGAAGCGCGGTATTGTGGCGGTACATCGACTATGCCGGTGGCGCGCACTTCGTCGCTGACGGTTATCTGCTGTACGGCGCCGACCTGAAGACCAAGAGAGGAGGCCTGTTCGGTAGTGATTGAAATAACATCCGAATTGGCCGAAGGCGCGTTTTCGGCGTCGGACTCGTCCTCCGAAGGCTGAGTCGACTGGCAGGCAGACAGTGCCAGTAAGGAAGCTATGAGAAGTGGGTAAATGCTCATGAAATGGTTCGTTTTCGCCCCGTGGTTTACAAAACCCTGACAGGAAGGGTAATTATTGCTGAATACCAATTAACTCTTCTACGCGAATCGTCAATAGAGAATACGACAGCAGGGCCGTCAGGTATTGCTCCCGAATCTGATAAGCCTGCTGGGTGTTCTGAAACAGTTCGACATAGTCAATCTCGCCGTTCTGGTAGCTGCGCAGAGCCGTCGTCAGAATCAACTGAGCCTGCGGCAGGGCAGACTGTTCGAAGAATTGCAGGGAAGTCTGCGCCGCCTGCGAAGCCCGCAATAACTGTTCGATCTGCCCCCGCAACTGGGTACGGGTATAATCAAGCTGAGTTTCGCTAATCTGTTCGCTAATGCGGGAGGCCGTAATCCGGGCTTTCTGCGCTTTGGCAAAAAGCGGAATCGCCATACCGACCAGAAACGCCTGATAACCCGCCGTCCGCAGAATCGACTGATTGAGGTACCCAACCTGAAAATCCGGGCGCAGCCGCAGTCGTTCCAGGGCCGTCTGCTGGCGACTGAGAACCAGCTGCTGCTCGAACAGCCCCACCACCGGATTTCCGTCAACGCCGCCTGAATCCACCGGAGGGTCCCGGCGCAGGGGCGTGAGGGTATCCGCTAGTACGGGTGTCGTACTATTCAGCAGCAGTTGCAGCGCCTGCTGGTTGCTTTGAATCGCCGCCCGGAGCGTAACCAGCCGCAACTGACTGCCCTGCTGGCGGGATGTTGCCGAAACCGCTTCCAGCCGGTTGGTTTCGCCCGTCCGCAGGCGGATCGCCGCCGCCCGGGACGCCTGCCGGTACAGGCTGTCCTGCTGCTGGATGAGTCGTAACAACTGGAAGTCATGAAGGAGCTGGTAATACGTCCGTTTGATGTCGGCGGCCAGGGAGGCTCGCTGGATGACTGTCCGCTGTTCGGCCGTGGTGACGGCGGTTTGCAGAACCTGCCGCTGAGCCCGGTAAACGCCCGGCATCGCAAAGGTTTGGAACCCACTCACGGTATAATCGAAAGTGGAAGCCTGCGTTTGCCCAAATTGCCCATCCACCACTGCCCGGGGTGGGTCGAACGCCGTCGGCAGCAGCGCCCGCTGGCCCTGTACTTCGAGTTGTCGCGTCAGGATTTGCGGGTTCTGCTTCAGGCCGGTTTCCAGCGCTTCCCGCAGGGAAAGCACGCTTGGTGTCTGGCCGACGGATGCCGCCGGTTGTTGAGCCACCGCCGACAGGGAAACAGAAAGCAGCACGACGGTCGCCAGCGCCGGGCCCTGCGCCTTCGGTTTTTTCCGCCCAAACAAACTGTATAGCACCGGCAGCACGACCAGCGTCAGCAGCGTAGCCGTAATCAGCCCGCCAATGACGACCGTCGCCAGCGGCTTTTGCACTTCGGCCCCGGCCGTTCCCGACAACGCCATTGGCAGGAAACCCAATGAGGCTACCGCCGCCGTCAGAATCACCGGCCGGAAGCGCACCTGAACCCCGTGCAAGATTCGCTCGTAGAGGTTATGGTCGCCTTCTTTTTCCAGATGATTCAAATAGCTGATCAGGACAATGCCGTTTAATACCGCCACGCCAAAAAGCGCGATAAACCCAACGCCTGCCGAAATACTAAACGGCATGCCGCGCAACCACAGAGCCAGAATGCCGCCCACCGCCGCCAGCGGAATCGAACTGAAAATCAACAGGGCTTCCCGCAGTGACCGGAACGTAATAAACAGCAGCATAAAAATCAGGAACAGGGCGATAGGCACCGCAATAATCAGCCGCTGTTTGGCTTCCTGCAGGTTCTCAAAAGCGCCTCCGTAGGTGAAGTAGTACCCGGCGGGCAGGCTCACCCGCGACTCAATCCGTTTCTGTACGTCGGCCACCACACTTTCTACGTCGCGCCCCCGGATGTTGACGCCAATGGTGATGCGGCGCTTGGTGCCGTCGCGGGAAATCTGAGCGGGGGCGAGCTGGTAGCTGATGGCGGCTACCTCTTCGAGAGGCAGACTGCCTCCGCCGGGCAGCGGCAGCACCAGATTCCGGACGTTCTGAATGTCTTTCCGGTACGCCGAATCCAGCCGCACGACAACGTCAAACCGCTTTTCGCCTTCAAAGACAACGCCGGTCATCTCGCCCGCAAAGGCCGTGCGGAGCAACTGGTTGGCATCGGCGATGGAGATATTGTACTGGGCAAGTTTGGCCCGGTCGTACTGCACGTTGATCTGGGGTAGACCTACCACCTGTTCGACCTTGCAGGAAGCCACGCCGTCGATCTTTTCAATCAGCCGGGCGCACGCATTGGCCCGGTGAAAAAGCGTATCGAGGTCTTCCCCAAAAATTTTCACGACCACATCCGAGCGCACGCCCGTCATCATTTCGTTGAACCGCATCTGAATGGGTTGGGTGAATTCCGCAGAGGTACCGGGTACTTCGCGGCTCAGGACCTCACTCATTTTTTCGGCCATTTCTTCCCGGTTTTTAGCGGCCTTCCACTCCGAGCGGTCTTTCATGTTAATCATCAGGTCAGCCATTTCGACCGGCATAGGGTCCGTCGGAATTTCCGAAGCGCCTACCCGGCCGACAATCTGGTTGATTTCGGGGAAATGCCGCATAAGGGCCTGTTCGGCTTTCAGGGTCGCTTCAACCGTTGCGTTCAGGGAGGTGCCGGAGGCCGTGCGGAAATCAATGGCCATATCCCCTTCGTCGAGCGTGGGTACAAATTCCCCGCCCAGCTGGCCGAACAGAATCAGGGTTCCCCCAAAAAGGGCCACTGCCAGCCCGGCCGTCGTTTTGCGCCAGCGAAGGGCGCGCCGGAGCAGCGGCTCGTAATGACGATAGAGCCATTCCATGAACCGGTCGGCGAGCGTTTTTTTCGAATCGATTTTCTTCGATAAAACCAGCGTGGCGATCATGGGCACGTACGTCAGCGACAGAATCAGGGCGGCCAGAATGGCAAAGCTGACCGTCATCGCCATCGGCCGAAACATCTTCCCCTCAATACCCGTCAGCGCCAGAATCGGGAGGTAGACAATGAGGATGATGATTTCGCCAAAAGCCGCCGACTGCCGGATGCTGCTGGCCGACTGGAACACGGTTTCGTCCATTTCGGTCTGGCTCAGTGTGCGGCCGCGCAGGTGGGCTGCGCCGAAGAGCGTGTGCAGAACGGCTTCCACCACGATGATCGAGCCGTCTACGATCAGGCCAAAGTCGATGGCTCCCAGACTCATCAGGTTGGCCGAGATGCCGAGCGTGTACATCATACCGAGCGTAAAAAGCATCGCCAGCGGAATCACCGAGGCGACCACCAGCCCCGCCCGCCAGCTGCCCATCAGCACAATCAGAACGGCAACGACGATCAGCCCGCCTTCGATCAGGTTGGTCACGACGGTCCGGATGGTTTTGGAAATGAGCTTGGTCCGGTCGATAAACGGCTCCACGCTCAGGCCCTCGGGAAGGGTTTTCTGAATCCGGCCGATGCGTTCCTGCACGCCTTTGATGGTCGTTTCCGAATCGGCGCCTTTCAGCATCAGTACAATGCCGCCGACGACCTCACGGCTTCCGTTGCGGGTCAGGGCCCCGAACCGCACCGCATGCCCGTACCGGACCTCCGCAATGTCGCTCACCCGCAGCGGAACGCCGTTGTGGTTTCGGACGAGAATGTCGCCGATTTCGCGGAGGTCGCGGGTGGCCCCTTCGCCCCGGATGAAGTAAGCCTGTCCGGTTTTTTCGATATAACTGCCGCCCGTATTGGCGTTGTTGCGGCTGACGGCTTCCGTCAGTTCGGTCAGGCTGACGCCCACGGCCCGTAGCCGGTCGGGGTCGGCGCTGATTTCATACTGCTTCACATATCCGCCAAAACTGCTGATTTCGATGACACCGGGAATGCCCGCCAGCTGTCGTTTGACGATCCAGTCCTGAATCGTGCGCAGTTCAGAAAGACTGTAGCGGCTTTCGTAGCCCGGCTTCGGAACCAGCGTGTACTGGTAGATTTCGCCCAGGCCGGTAGTAATCGGGGCCAGAAAAGGCTGACCAAACTCCGCCGGGATGTTCTGCCGGGCCGTGGTCAGTTGCTCCGAAACAAGCTGGCGGGCTTTCAGGATATCGGTGTCTTCCGAAAAAACGATGGTCAGGACCGACAGCCCCAACCGGGAAACCGACCGAATTTCGACCACGTCCTGCAGGTTAGCCATCGCCAGTTCGAGTGGTGCCGTAATGAAACGCTCGGTTTCCTGGGCAGCCAGGGCGGGTGTCTGCGTGATGACCACAACCTGGTTGTTGGTAATGTCAGGAACGGCGTCGACGGGAAGGTTGTAGGCAGCGAACCCACCCCAGCCCAGCAGGGCGAGCATCATCGCGCCAATGAGGAGTTTGTTCCGGATAGAAAACCGGATAATGGCGTCAAACATAATTGTACCGACAGGAGCGCAACTGGAGCACGTGCCGCCTGTGAGAATAAGAATGGGAGAAAAAGAAGCAAAAAGAATACGGGCCGGCCCTCGTCATGAAGGGCCGCAAAACCTCACTGCGGCGGATTCAGCAGCGAAGTGACCGAAAGAAAGGAGTAAAGCAACTGGTAACTGCTGATGAGCTTGCCAGTTGAAAGCACGGCAACGGCTGGCAACGTCAGTACACAATCCGTACCGAGCGGCAGGAAGCTGGGAGCCGTGAAATCAATGGAGGGAAGCTGCTGGTGCCCGTGGTTCGGATGCTTGTGATGTTCGGAAGAGGCGCCGTAATGCATCTTCAGGAAATCGAAAACGCTCAGGTCAGAAGTCTGGCGGGAATGGTCACGGTAGTGCTGCACCAGCTCGGCCATTTTGCCGGACTGATTGGGGCCAAACGCCGGGAAAAAGCTTCCCAGCAGGACAAGGCCACTCAGCAGAAGAAGAACCACAGCTTTCACGTCGTCAGTAAAATCTACCTGTAGCGAAGGTACACTTTTGCCGTTATAAACGTTCGCCTCCGGCTTAATTTGGAATTGAACTAAGTCGCCGCGACGGCCTCTTCCCGGTAAAGCCGGTATTTTTTTCGAAAATACCGGAAGGAAAACGCCACCAGCACCACATAAAGCGCCGCCATCCCGTAAGCGGCGTAGATGAAGAAGGACAGATAACTGATATTCGGCTGCCCGAAATTCTTGTACAGCAGCACGGCCACGCTGCCCAGGTAGCCGTACCAGTCGGCCAGCGTCACCATGAAGCCCACCGTACTGACGTACCGGAACGAAGCCACCAGCCGCTCGAAATAAAGCCCGTTGCAGGGCACATAGGCCATGTAAATCCCCATGCCCACCAGCGTGTACCAGACGCCCGGCGACAGCAGACCCTGCTGGTACGCCCACGTACTGAGGCCCACCAGCGCCCCGGCCAGCAGCATCAGGCCGTTGAGGTAACGAAACGCCCGAAAATTGTCTTTGACCACCTGCATCGACCCCATCATGACCAGCGTTCCCAGCGCAATCAGCGTCTCGGTCTGGGTGAATACGGCCGGATTGGTCAGTCCGGTCGCCCGCACGATTTCGGGGCCGAAATTGTCGCGGAAATCACGAAAGGCCGAAAGCAGGACGTACGACACGATCAGCAGTACCAGACCGGGCCGGAACGTCGCGATGAACGTCCGTCGCTCGTCCGCGTTCATCGGGCGGCGTTCGGTGCGCAGGGCGCGGTCTTCGTCGGTGGGCGGCGGCAGCAGGGTCAGCCCGTAGACCGACACCAGCAGCGGCAGCACAAACAGCGAGCCGGTTACGAAGGGGACCCAGAATTCGGAAACGCCCCACGAATCGCGGATGGTCAGCCCAACGGTTTTGACCAGCCCGGCGGCGAAGATGAACGAGGCGGTCAGGCCCGCCACCAGCGCGTCGGTCTGCCGTCGGCCTTCCAGAAAGCCCAGCATGATGCCATAGACCATGCCCAGCGGCATGCCGTTCAGAAACAGAAGCGGAATGTTCCAGGGAGCGGGCACCAGCGCGAAGCCCAGCAGCGCCAGCAGGGCGACGATCATCAGCCCGATCAGCGTGGCAGCCCGGCGGGCGGGCGTCAGTTCGGAGACAAAGCGGATGCCGAGGCCCTTCGAGGTGGCGTAGCCCAGCACCTGCGCCGTCACCAGCCAGATTTTGTAGTTGACTCCCGCAAAAACGAGCCCTTCAAAGGCCGTCGCTGTAATGCCCCGGCGGAAGGCGTTCATGCAGGCGTAGGTACAAAACGAGGCCGTCGCCCCGAAGAGGACAAACAGGACGGGATGACGGAGAAAACGCGGGGATGGCATACAGGTTTGGGAAATCGCAAAATCCCAAGTTAACGAAGAGAATTGATTCCGAAAGAAGTCCGGAAGGATTTTCGGTTTTGCCGGTCCGCCCGGCTTTGACGGACCCGCCCGGCGGTCGTGCCGCCGGGACTCACTTGGTATATCTCCCGGGATTTGCTCTTTTTGCAGAAACGAATCCATTTTGCGTATGCACCGTCGTTCATTTCTCAAAAATACCGGGCTCGCCGCCGCTACCGTTGCCGCGGCCGGGTCCTCGGCGCTGGCTTTGCCGGAACTGAAAAAGAAGAATAAAATTCCGCAGTGGAAAGGTTTTAACCTGCTCGATTTCTTTTCGCCCAGCCCGACCGGCGGGCGGCGGGGCACCACTGAAGAACACCTGAAATGGATCAGTGACTGGGGGTTCGACTTTGTCCGCCTGCCGATGGCGTACCCGCACTATCTCAAGTTCGACCGGAGCCGGAATATCAAGCCGGAAGAAGTGTATCAGATTGACGAACAGGCCGTAGACCGCATCGACGCCCTCGTGGACCTGGCTCACAAACACAACCTGCACGTCAGCCTGAACCTGCACCGTGCGCCGGGCTACTGCGTGAATGCGGGCTTTTACGAACCGTACAACCTCTGGACCGACCAGGCGGCCCTCGACGCTTTCACGTTCCACTGGAACATGTGGGCGAAGCGCTACAAAAACGTTTCGTCCAAAAAAATCAGCTTCGATCTGGTCAACGAGCCGAGCATGCGGGCCGACATGAACGACCAGCATTCCAAACGCAGTTCGGTGCCGGGCGAGGCGTATCGCCGGGTGGCCATCGCCGCTTCGGAGGCCATTCGAAAGGAAAATAAAAAACACCTGATCATCGCCGACGGCAACGACACCGGCTCCTCGGTCATTCCTGAAATCGCCGATCTGGACATTGCCCAGAGCTGCCGGGGCTACAATCCGGGTATTATTTCGCACTACAAAGCGCCCTGGGCCATGAAAGACCCCGACAACCTGCCCGAACCGAAATGGCCCGGACAGGTCGGCAACCAGTACCTCAGCCGCGAAATGCTCGAAAAATTCTACAAACCGTGGATCGAACTGGTCGAAAAAGGCGTGGGCGTCCACTGCGGCGAATGCGGCTGCTGGAACAAAACCCCGCATCCGGTGTTTCTGGCCTGGTTCGGCGACGTGCTGGACATTCTGTCGTCCAACGGCATTGGCTTTGCACTCTGGGAGTTCAGCGGCGACTTCGGCGTCCTCAACTCCAAACGGGCCGACGTGGCGTACGAGGACTGGTACGGCCAGAAACTCGACCGGAAGCTGCTCGAACTGATGCAGAAAGCCTAAAGCCGCTTTTCGGTTCAGCGGGAGGGGCGACGTCAATTTTCCTGCTGCCTGTAGTGCTCCGCCCGCTGTTCATCCGGATCGTCGAGCTTGGGTCCCTGCTGAATGGCTTTCCAGTCGAAGGTCTTTTTGTAAATGTCGAGCGCCTTCTGCGGATTGAAAACGCGCGGGTCGGGCAGCACGGCGGTGTAGGGCGTCAAATTGGGTTTATCCGTAAAGAAATCCTGCAGCAGCGAGGCCGTCACGTCGTACTGGTTCACGTACGGGAGGTTCAGCAGGTTGTACAGCATTTTCAGAATCGAGCCGAAATTGGCGTGGGTGCCCGACACATAACCCCGTTTGACATACGGTCCGGCCAGCATTAGCACCGAGCGGTGCGCGTCGATATGGTCCACGCCGCCCTGCGGGTCGTCTTCGGTGATGATGACGAGCATGTTTTTCCAGTATGGCGTCCGCGACAGAAAATGCAGAATGCGGCCCACGGCCAGATCGTTGTCGGCCATGTAGGAATGCAGGTACGGATAGCCAAAATCCGGCCGGGCACCCGCGCCGTGGTCGTTGGGAATGGCGACGGTCAGCAGCGGCGGCATAACACCTTTGCCGTTCAGCCATTTGTCCGTGAATTCTTTCTCAAACTGGTCCATCCGAAACTGGTCCGGCACGCTGGTATTGTAGCCGGCATAGTTGCGGGACGTGTGCGGAAAAAGCGCTTTAGGCATCGGAAACGACACCGGATGGGCCGTTCCGAAGGGCGTGTTGTGGTACTCCTCCGACGCCCCGGCGTATTCGTTGGCTTCGCCGAAGTTGTAAAATGAAATCTTGTTCCGTTCCAGATTTTCCCATAAACCGCCCGTTTCGTTGTAATCCTCGGGGTCGATGGCGCCGATGGTGCGCGGCATGCGGCGGCCGGGCACTTTCGAGAAAGCGTCGAACGTAGCGGGCGACGCGGCGTTGGCCTCCACCCATTCGTTCGGAATCGTCCCGACCATCCAGTGATGCCCGTGCACCGAGGCGTCCGAATCGCAGTAGAAATTGTCGGAAAACGCAAACTGCCGGGCAATGCGCAGGTGGTTGGGCATGATGTCGGCTGCCCGGAGCGTGTCGGTTTTGGTCGTTACGGTCACTTTTTCGCCGAAACGGGCCAGCGTGGGGTCGCCTTTTCCGCCGGTCAACTGGCCAAAAACCTCGTCGTACGTCCGGTTTTCCTTTGTAATGTAAACAATGTGTTTGATGGGGGATTTCCGCAGGCGGGGCAGGGGCGGCAGCGGGTTCTTCCCGTCGTCTTTGACCAGCACGGGCTGGTAGGTATTCGCCAGCACCTGTTTGGTGTAGCGGGCCAGCGCGGCGGCGTCCGGCACCGGAATCGTCTGGAACGTGCCGAGCTGAATGTCGCCGATGTAAGTTCCCTGCGGCGGTTTCACGAAGCCTTTCCCGCCGTTCGGTCCGGCCCCGTAGCCGCGGGCGGAGGCCACGTACAGCGTTCGGTTGTCGCGGGAAAGGGCCACGCGGGTCGGCCCCCAGCCGGTCGGAATCAGGCCGCGGACCCGGCGCGTCGGCACGTCCACCACCGCCACGGCATTGAAGGCCAGCAGGGCCACGTAGAGCGTTTTCTGGTCGTTGCTCAGGGTCAGGCCGAACGGCATCAGGCCCCGGTAACGGTCGAGGCGCGGGTCAATTTTCAGGGAAATGGTGCCGACGATCTGGTGCGTCCGGTAGTCAATGATGGAAATGTTGTCGTTGGTGGCGTTAGTGACGTAAGCGAAGCGGCTGCCGACGGCCACCGAGTTCGGGCTGGCCCCGCCGACGACCTCCGCCTCTTCGATCATTTCGCCGATCTGCACGCCGGTTTTGTGTTTGGCCAGCACCCGGTTTGTCGCCAGATCGATGGTCCAGACGCTCATCGCTTCGTCGTCGAGCGGGTCGCCCAGGCCGGGAATGCGGCGGCCTTCCACCTCCACGCCCTCGCGCGACTCTTTGGTGTGCGCGCCGTAGGCCGGAAATTTGAGCATCATTGTGTCCTTGTTGGTCGGCGTCACGCCCGGCACCAGCGGATATTCGTACAGCCCGACATGCGCCACAAACGCCAGTTTCCGGTCCGGGCTCAGGGCGATGCCGAACGGCTGCCGCCCGATGCTGACCGACGATTTGAGCTGCCGGGTGGCCAGATCGATGCGCACGAGCCGGAAGTTGGCGCGGTCCAGCACCAGCAGTTCATTCTGCGCCGGGTTGACGAGCAGGTCGGAGGTGAAGCTTTCGCCGTAGGTTACGCCGCCCAACGGCCCGTCCAGACTGATTTCGCCCGTTTTCTCCCGCTTCTGGACATCAAAAACGACCACTTTCCCTTTGTCGCCGTTGCTGAGGTAAGCGGTTTTTCCGTCCGTTGAAAAAGCGACGCCGAGAAAAGCGCCCCCGTCGACCGGCGATTTTTCCTTGCTGTTGTAAGGCGGCAGGCGCAGCGGGGCCGCGGCCCCGCCGAGGTCGAGCACCGTGATGGCGGCGTCGTGCAGGGTAATGGCCGTTTTTCCGTCCGGGGCGATGGCCAGCCCGAACGGGTCGTGGGAAATGCGGACCGTTTTGCCCGCCGGCGTCACAAACCGGCCGCTGGGCAGGACCGAGGCCGCCGCGGTGTCGATTTGGGCGTACCGGGCGCGGCCCGGCACCTGAAGCGTTTGGACGGTTTTCTGGGAATAAGCCGCGAATGGGAGCAGCAAAAAGCAGGATTTCAGGACAGAGGAAAGCACGGGTCGGACGGATGGATTTTGACGGATAAAATTGAGCCAAAATCTAGGAAATTCCGCCCGGCCCGCGTTACGATTTTGCTATTTTTTGCAAGCCTCCCGATGGCGGACGCTAGCGGCCCACCTGCGTTTTGGTCAGCAGCCCCGCCCCGATGGCAAAAGCCCCAAACAACAGGTGCGGCCATTTGACCCGTCGGGCAAAACCAAAGACGTACGGGGCCGCCAGGAACGCGACGCCCTGCGCAATATCGCCCGCCAGATGGCCCTCCATCGGAATCTTGCGGACGGCCCCCAGTTCGTAATCGGTAAACAGCGACGTGCCGAGGGCCGCCACCCCGATGCCTACGGGCACGTACGTAGCCGCCGTATCGTCGGCAAAACCAAAAAGCCAGGGGGAGGCCATAAAAGTAGCCCCGGCGGCGTAATCAATCACACCATGAACTTTTGTCGGAATGAAGCGTATCATAACGTTGGATGTTGAAGGTGAGAGAAAAGAGATTAGAGAAAGGAAACAGGAGATTAGAGAAAGGAAAAAAAGAGGAAGGCGATAAGATACTGGGGGGAAATCCAGGAGGCTGGTGGTGGGGCGGCAAGAGCCTTCGTCCCGGTCTACCTCGTGCCCTTTCTCTTTTCTCCTGTTTCTTTTCTCTAATCTCTTTTCTCTCTCACTAATCTCTTTCCCCCCGTTCTTGTTCAGCTTTTCACACTGGCCAGGGCTTTCATTTTGGCGAGGCCGGTTTTGGCGACCTGCAGGGCGTCCTGCGCGTAGTAGGTTTTGTTGAAGAGTTCGAGCGAAAGAACGATCTGTTTGCCGGGCGTACGGAGCGTATTCAGGATGGAGGCGATGGGCGCGGTGCCGTCGCCGGGGAAGACGCGGTCGGCATCGCCGATGGTTTCGCGGGGCGGGGCCGTTGGATAATCGTTCATGTGAAAGACCTCAATGGCCGGTTTGCCCACCAGCGGCAGCGTGCGGAGGTCGGAGCCGCCTTTGTAGAGGTGGTAAACGTCCAGCAGCAGCCGCGCGCCGGGGTGGCCGCTTTCGACGGCGATGTACATCACCTCACTGAGGCGGCTCAGGTTTTTAGAGAAGCCCCAGAGTTCGAGCTGGGGCATGACGCCCGTCTGCTCGCCCAGGTCCAGAATGGTCCGGTAGCGGTCGGCGATTTTTTTCAGTTCCAGAGCGGTTCCCTGCGTGGCTCCCATAGCCGGGGCGGCCACGCGTTTGCAGCCGATTTCGGCCAGCAGTTCCATTTCCCGCTTCAACTGGTCGAGGGCCTTGCTGCGAACGGCTTCGTCGTCCACAATCCACTGGGCGAACCCGATGGCGTCTTCCACTTTCAGGTTCAGATCGGCCAGCATCCGGCGGACTTCGCCCGTGCTGCTGCCCGCGCTGACGTATTTCTGCAAGGGGTCAATCCAGATTTCGACGCCGTTATAACCCGCTTTGGACGCTATTTCGAGTTCTTTGCGGAAACCCAGCTGCTGGCCGCGGATGGTGCTGGTGTTCAGACAAAACGAAAAGGCGGGGGTAGCTTCCGGAGCGGCGGCCTGCGCGGCGGCTTGAACGGGCAGGGCGGCGGCGGCCGCCAGGGCAGTGCCCAGGGCGGCAAGGGTCTGGCGACGGGTGGGTGAAAAGTCGGACATGGACGCTTTTTTCGGGAAAAAGAAAACGCCCGGACAGATTTACTTGATTGCCCGAACACTTGCTGCCCGGTTAGTGAACGGCCCGGATCTGATAAACGACGTTATTGAATGAGACCGAAGCGCCCGCCTTTCGGTGAGCCATCGCCGCGGCGATGGGCGAGGCGGGCGACACCAGAAAATAATCCCGCCCGTTCACAACGGCCTTCCCGATGCTCAGGGCAATGTAAAACGTGCCGCGGTCAGTCTCGACCAGGCTTCCCGGCTGGATGGTCTCCGTCTTTTTGTCGGGGTCGATGCGGGCGAGGTCGTCGCGCAGGCGCAGGGCTTCGGCCAGCAGCTGGGCGTGGCGGTCGCGTTCGAGCTGGGCCATGGCGCGTCCGGTTTCGTACTTATCGCCGGCGCTGCTTTTGGATTCTTCGTTGGCCGAGGCCTGGGCCGCTTCCATGGCCGTCCGGGCGGTTTCGATGCGCTGGGCGACGTAATGCTGACAGTACTGATAAAGCGATTCTTTGCTCATTTCGGTTCATTAGGGGTCTTCCGGACCGGTGTTGTGAAAACGGGGACAGGCTTTTCCAGATCGGCTTTCATGACGGTCGGCAACTGGAAGACCTGTCCCTGCTGATTGCAAAAGTACAAGCGGGAAGGCGAAACCTGGCGCGCGTTGCCGTCGGCCCAGAGCGCCACAAAGTCCGGATGGGCACCGACGGGGCGACGCGGGTAGGAATGGTTCCGTTCGCTGCCGGGCGTCAGGGACTTCACTTTCTGCCATGTCCTGCCCTGATCCCGGCTTTCGAGCATTGCCAGCCCGCCGCCCGTGCCGAAGGGCTGCCCACCGGGTTCGAGCGGACCGATGATGCGCCAGAGTCCACCCTCAACGTACAGCGAGCCCATGTCGTAATTGTGGTCCGATTGGGCAACCTCCCGGATTTCCCATTGCCGACCGTTCCACCAGGCGGTGTTCCACTGGTAAGGGCCGTTCTCCGGGCCGGGTTCGGGGCCTTTGCTGGTCAGGTAAAACAGGATGGGCCGACCCTGCCCGTCGTAGGCCACGTCGTTGATGTAGACGTTTTTGCCTTCGCTTTTGTACTCTTTCACGAGAGCCGGATGGGCCGGGTCACGCAGGGGAAGGGCCACGGTCTGGCCCCCGGCCGTCTTCCAGGTTTTGCCGAAGTCGCCCGTTTCGAGGTAATACAGGTTGGTCCGGTAGTCGAGGCCGCTGCCTTTCTGGGTGTTGGGGTGATAATTGAAGGCCGTGCCGATCTTGTTGCGCCACTGCCCGCTGGTCTGGTAATGCCCTTCTTCGATGGTGCCCAGGTCCTGCCAGGCCGACCACGTTTGGCCGTCCGGGCTGGTGATGAAGCTCATGGTCCGCCGGGGTTTATTCGCTCCGTAGACCAGCACGCCCCGGTCGTAATGGGTCATCAGGTTCAGAAAGCCCCGACCGGGTTGGTAGTAGCTCTGCACATACGAGAAATTGTCGAAAGGCACCGGCCTGCCCGCTTCGTCGAGGCGGGTGGCGGCCACGGGGTCGAAGGCGTCGATGCCGTAGGGCTGGCGGCTGCGGTGGATAAAGGAAGGTCGTTCGGTACCGTGGGAGGTCGAGAAAATCCAGATGTAGCCCCGGTCGTCGAGCTGGATGATCGGGTTGTCGTGGGCGTCGTCCGTCTGTTTGTCGAGCAGCAGCGTGGGGCGGGAAACCTGGCCGGTGCGGTGGTCATAAAACCCGACGAAGTGGCAGAGCTTCTGAGTTGTCGAATCCAGAACGCCGCCGTAGCAGAAGAACGTTTTCCGGACGGCCGGGGCGTAGACCGAGAAAGGGTAGTGATTGGCCGGATACGTGCCCAGTCCGCCGCTGTATTTGTGGGCGTAGGCGTTCCCCGTTTTACCAATAAAATACCAGATTCCGTTGTAGCCGGATGCTTTCGGATTCAGGGTCGTCTGTGAAAGAGCGACGGCGGGCAGGAGGAGCAGAAACAGAAGTCGGACGAACATAAGAAAGCCTTTGCCCTCTTAAAGTCGGCTCCAAATGCTTGCTACTGACCCGAAAGGTAGGGCCGTTTGCAAACCTTCGCCCGTTCCGGTGGTTTTTTCAGCAGGTACAATGTCGAAACGAGATGAGAAAGAGCCTGTTGCTGGTGACATTTGTCGCCTTTTTCTGGAACTGTTCCCGCGTGGCGGTGGACTACAACAAGAATGTGAATTTTGATAAGTATAAAACGTACGCCTTGATGGATTCCGATGTTCAGGCCGGTAAAAACCCGTTGTATTACAGCGACCTGGCAACGCAGAACGTGGAGAACGCCGTCACGACGGTGCTGAAGGAGAAAGGCTTGCAGGAAAGCAACCGCCGCCCGGACCTGCTGATCGGCTACCATTTTTTCGTGGAAAAGAAAACCCGGACGGTGCAGGACCCGTACCCGCTCTACGGCCCGTATTACGGCTGGGGGCGATGGGGCTACCGGGGCTGGGCACCCACCTGGTACGGCTGGGGTGGCCCGCAGACCCGGACCGAACAATACAACGAAGGCACCGTGGTGGTTGACCTGGTCGATGCCCGGACGCGCAGGTTGGTCTGGCGGGGTTCCGTCGAAGAGGCGGTAACCGATCCGGCCCGCATCACGACGAAGCTGACCAAGGATGTCCGGAAGATTCTGGAAAGGTACCCGGACCGGGAAAAATCGTAATAAAGAAGGCCAGCCCCCAGAGGCTGGCCTTCTTTATGAAAGCTCCTTTGCGGAGTTGATTAGTTTTCGGTTTCGGCGGCGTCTTCGCCGGTGGTCGCGGCCAGGATTTCGATCTGTTCAAAATCGGCCGGCACGTCCAGTTCGTTTTCGTGAGTCCGTCTGGAAATCAGTTCGTTGCTCAGCGTCCGGTCATACATCTGGCCCAGTTCGGGCAGTACGCCCATGGTATTGTGCATGGCACGGGAGGCGTAGGATTCGCGGCTTTGCTTATGCAGTTTGCGGGTAATGCTCATGGTCGTAGGGATTTTCGTTTTGTCTGATGCAATATTACCAGCGCCGCCGGGCCGCCTGAATGCTTGGAATCAGCCTTTTAGGTGACTTTGCTCACGTGTAGAACCGCTTTTTGGGGCCGGTCGGGACCAACATTTCCGCGGACAGACCGGTTATCCTACTGAACCAATAGTGATTCAACGCACGTATGAAGATTGACGTAGAAAAAGGAGCCGATAAACCGTTCCTGCCCGACGGGCGGCACGAAGTCGAGATTACTGATATTCAGGAAGGTTCCAGCGAGTATAAGGATGTGCCTTTCTTTGCCTGCCGCTTCGAAAATGAAGACGGTTTTGTAAACCAGCGGTTCTACCTGTCTGGTCCGGGAATGCCCATTCTGATGGGACTGTTCAAGGCCGTAGGCATCGAAGCGGAAGAAGGCAAGCAACTGGATACCAAGCAGTTGCTGCACAAAAAAGTATCCATCGAAGTAGGCGAGCGCAGCTACGAAGCCCCCGAAACCGGCAACGAACGGACCCTCAAGCAAGCCTATGGCTTTCAGCCAGTTAGGAGTTAAAAGTTAAGAGTTAAAAGTAGGCTCCGCCGGGTCAGTAACCTGAATCAGCGGAGCCTTACTTTTAACTCTTAACTTTTAACTTTTAACTATTTCCGGTCCACGCCTTCACCTCTTCCAGCTTCGGCATGGGGGCGTCGATTTTCAGTTTTTTGCGCATGCCGCCGAGGTCGTTGAAGATCTTGTTGGCGTTGGCTCCGTCCAGTTGATTGACCTGCGTGAAGCCCATTTTCTGCAAAGCGGGCACCCAAACGGCCGGAACGCCCTTCGCTTCGTAATCGGCTTCGGCAGACGCTTCCACTTTCTTTTCCGGGCGCATCTGCGGGAAAAACAGCACGTCCTGAATCGAGGCCGAATTGGTCATGATCATCGACAGGCGGTCGATGCCCAGCCCGACGCCGGCGGTGGGCGGCATGCCGTATTCCAGGGCGCGGAGGAAGTCTTCGTCCATCGCCATCGCTTCTTCGTCGCCGCGTTTGGCGAGTTCGAGCTGTTCTTCAAAACGGGCGCGCTGGTCCAGCGGGTCGTTCAGCTCGGAGTAGGCGTTGGCGATTTCTTTTCCGTTGCAGATGGCTTCGAAGCGCTCCACCAGACCTGCTTTGCTGCGGTGCTTTTTGGTCAGCGGCGACATTTCGACCGGGTAATCCGTGATGAAGGTCGGTTGAATCAGGTTCGGTTCGCAGGCTTCGCCGAAGAGTTCGTCTATGAGCTTCGACTTGCCCATGGTGCTGTCGGTCTGGATGCCGCGGCTTTCGGCCACCTTCCGGAGTTCGTCTTCGCCCATGTCCGACACGTCTACGCCCGTAAATTCCTGAATGGCTTCAAACATCGTCAGGCGTTTCCAGGGGCGCTGGAAATTGATGACGTTCGGGCCGACGGGCACTTCCGTGGTGCCGTGCAGATCGAGCGCAATTTTTTCGACCATTTCCTCGATGAGGTCCATCATCCAGTTGTAGTCCTTGTAGGCCACGTACAGTTCCACCTGCGTAAATTCCGGGTTGTGGAAGCGGCTCATGCCCTCGTTGCGGAAGTCTTTCGCAAACTCGAAAACCCCGTCGTAGCCGCCCACGATGAGACGTTTCAGGTACAGCTCGTTGGCGATCCGCAGGTACAGCCGCATGTCGAGCGTGTTGTGGTGCGTCATGAACGGCCGCGCCGCCGCCCCGCCGTGAATCGGCTGGAGAATCGGCGTTTCGACTTCCAGATATCCCCGGTCGCCGAGGAAACTCCGGATGGAGTTGACCAGCTTGGTCCGTTTGACGAACGTTTCGCGCACCTGCGGATTCACGATCAGGTCCACGTACCGCTGGCGGTAGCGCTGCTCGGGGTCCGAGAAAGCGTCGTAGACGTGCTTGTTCCCCTGTTCGTCCACCACTTCCTTCGCCACGGGCAACGGCCGCAGCGATTTGGTCAGCAGCTTGAACTCCGTGACGTGGACGGAGATTTCGCCGGTCTGCGTCGTGAAGACGTACCCTTTGACGCCGATGATGTCGCCGATGTCGAGCAGCTTCTTGAAAACCGTGTTGTACAGCGTTTTGTCCTCATCGGGGCAGAGGTCGTCGCGGCGGAAATACAGCTGAATTCGGCCGGTGGCGTCCTGCAGCTCGGCAAACGAGGCGCTGCCCATGATCCGGAAGCTCATCAGCCGCCCGGCAAGGGAAATGCTTTTATAATTGGTCTTGTCGCGTTCGTAATTCCTGTGGATGTCGTCGGCCGTCGCGTTGACCTCGAACAATTCGGCGGGGTACGGGTCAATGCCCATCCGCATCAGTTCCTCGCGCTTGTTGCGCCGGATAATTTCCTGTTCGCTCAGTAGCATAACTTGGCGTTTGCTTGTGTCGCAGAGGGGAACGGAGGTAAAAGGAAGTAAGCGGAGAATCCGGAAAGCTCCGCTAAGCGCTGCTTTTCTCTGCCAGGCCCTGCGAGACAACTCTTTTTATTCCGCAAAAGTAACAAAACCAACGGTTCAAACCGCTACCTGCTTTTAAAAGCCGTTCGGCCTGACCTCGTTCCGTTTGTAAAATCAGGGGTTACAGTCCTTGCCGGATACGCAGGAAACCGCTACTATTGTGCTATCAAAATGATATCAAACCCCAACCATGAAAGAAAAAATTCTGACCTCTATTTCCGGCTATATTTTTCTGCTCATAGCCGTGCTGCTGCTGGCCTTTGCGATCTTTTCGCTGGCGAATCATACCACCTTTGGCATCTGGACACCCGTTATTTCCGGATTCATCTCCCTGGTGCTCTTCGCCGGTCTGGCGGTCATCAACCCCAACGAAGGCGTGGTTACCACGTTTTTCGGCGATTACATGGGCACGATGAAACAAACGGGCCTGCGCTGGGTGAACCCCCTGTACAGCAAGCGGAAAATCAGCCTCCGCGCCCGCAACCTGAACGGCCATACGCTGAAGGTGAACGACAAAATGGGCAATCCGATCGAGATTGCGGCCGTGGTGGTCTGGCGCGTGGTCGATACGGCCAAAGCGCTGTTTGAAGTCGATGACTACCAGCTGTTTGTCCAGATTCAGTCCGAGGCGGCCGTCCGGCATCTGGCGAGCACCAACGCCTACGACAACATGGAGGACGAAGAAGCCGGCGTGACCCTGCGCGACAGCACCGGTCAGATCAACGTGCTGCTGGAAGAAGAACTGAACGAGCGCCTCGTCCGGGCCGGGGTGGACGTCATTGAAGCCCGCATCAGTCACCTGGCCTACGCGCCCGAAATTGCCGGAGCCATGCTGCAGCGCCAGCAGGCCACGGCCGTGGTGGCCGCCCGGAAGCAGATCGTGGACGGAGCCGTCGGCATGGTCGAAATGGCGCTGGCCCGACTGGCCGAAAAAGAGGTGGTGACCCTGGACGAAGAGCGGAAAGCCTCAATGGTCAGCAACCTGCTGGTCGTCCTCTGCGGCGAAAAGAACGTAAGCCCCGTCGTGAATGCAGGCTCTTTGTACAATTAAGAGTTAAGAGCGGTCCGCCGCCGCGGTTGGCTTCGCTTAACCAGTTATCCTGAATAAGCGAAGCCAACCGCGGCGGCGGACCGCTCTTAACTCTCAATTCTTAACTCATAACTCATAACTCTTTTGTTATGGCTGAGAAGAAGCCCTTTGTCCTCCGAATCAATCCCGAGACGCTGAAGGAACTCGAAAGCTGGGCGCAGGAGGAGTTTCGGAGTGTAAACGGACAGATTGAGTACCTGTTGCACGAAGCCCTCCGCAAACGAAAACGAGGAAAGAGCGACGCGCCGGATTCGGGAGAGGTCAGACCCGCGGGCGATCAAAAAAAGAACGCACAGCCGTAGCCGTGCGTCTCCTCCTCTCCAATCCAACCCCACGGTCTTTATTCGCCGGAGATGCCCCGCCGCTGCTGTTCTTCCTGCAGAGCGGTGTCCTCCATCAGCGCATTATATCGTACAAGCAGCATCAGCCGCGTCGTCGTCGAGTTTGTATCCAGCTGGTGCGACCGGATGTATTGCCGGATTTGCGAACCCATTTTCCCCGCCATCAGGGTGGGAAGCACATCCTGCTGAAACTGGTCCATTTTGACAAATCCGCCCGGAGTCTGCACCACGTAATCGAAATTGTCGTCGTCCTGCAGCAGACCCGTATCCGAGCCGTACTGCTGCGGGCGGTTCACCCGGAACAGGTCGCGGGCCGTGCGCAGCCGCCGGTAAATGGCAAACGGGCCTTCGGCTACTTTCTCAACCAGGACCGGACGCATGCGCGTGGCCTGTACCGGGTACTCCAGCGTGACAAAATGCCGGAGCATGTTATTCTGCATGTCGTAAAAGTCGAAAGCCGCCACCTGCTGGGCCGAAAAAGCCCGTGTCCGTCCGCCTTGTCTTACCTGAACTACCTCTGCCTTCCAGTTATAATTAATAGCTCCTTCGAGTACCTGATTATTCTGAAGGACCAGCCGTCCCTGATTCCAGTTGTCCTGTGCTTTTGTCCGGGTCGGGGCCAGCAAGCCTCCGATCATTAACCCCACTACCGTAACCCACGTTTTCATTTTCACTTTCCGAAAGAAGTTCAAAACCAGTTCCTCTGCCGGGTTTAGGATGACACTTCCGGAAGCTATTGTTCCGGCCTGTCTGTAAAAGGTGTTTCGAAAAAATGTGCCAGATAAATTTTCGGCGGACAAAAAACTGGAAATGCCTTGCCAACGGCCCCGTATTGGGCTTTGGCGGGATTAAATTGGCTTACGGAAAGGCTATCTGAGAGCCAGAAAGCGGAATGAGGACTACTTTGGCTGAAAGAAAGATACTATGTTGATTGTCAGTTTGTTGTTCTTCGGGGAAGCGATGCCCCAGTCTGAGTAACCGCTGCGTCACGTAGGGGTCGCAAAGGCAGTTTCAGGGCTTTTGCTCTGCCAGTTTCCCGATGGCGAGCAGGCCGTCGAGGGTAAGGCCGGGGCGGAGGGCGTCAAAATCCGGGTGCAGGGTCGGAATGGCCGAAACCAGCCCGCCCGTGCCGATTACGAAGCAGTCGCCGTCCAGTTCTGCCCGGATGCGGCCAACCAGCGAGCGCACCAGTCCTTCGTAGCCCAGCACCACCCCCGCCTGAATCGCTTCTGTGGTATTTTTCCCCAGTGCCGACCGGGGCATCTCCAGCGGCACCTCCGGCAGCTGGGCCGTATTGGCAAACAGCGACCGCACGGCCGTCCGCAGGCCCGGCGTAATGGCCACGCCCAGAATCTCGCCCGAAGCCGAAACGGTCGTAAAGGAAAGCGCCGTCCCAAAATCGACCACCACACAATTCCGTTTGAAAAGCGTGAAGGCGGCCATCGCGTTGGCGACGAGGTCCGTGCCAATCTCGTACGGGCGAAGCACCACCAGCGGCAGAAGCGGATAAATGGCCGGGCCAACGATTACGGGCTCCTCGCCGGTCAGCGTCAGCAGCATGGTCCGGAGCACGGGCGTCAGGTCGGGAACGACGCTGCTCAGCACCGTCTGCCCGATGCCGTGGGCCGAAATGCCGGCTTCCAGCAGCCAGAGCCGAAGTTTCTGCTCGTAATGGGCCGACGGTTCGCCGGGCAGGGAACGGGTGCGCCAGGTATGCAGCCACTGTTGCCCGTCGTGCAGGCCAAAAACCGTATCCGTGTTACCGGCGTCGAGAACTAAGCGCATAGAGTCATTCGGTGCAAGGCTCCCGGAGCCTTTCGGGCAAAAAAGTACCGGACTACGCATCCGGCATGCAATATTACCGGATAAGCAGACACAAAAAAAAGCGCCGCCCCGAAAACTCGCCCGTTCGCCCTTTCCCCGCTGTGATTTTCCCGTTTCGGTAGGCCGGATTCCGTCAGCGCCCGCTCCGCAGACAGGCGGCTTTCGCCCGTAAAAATACTCATCCGGAAGCGCCTTTCTGACGAAGTAAAAATTTTGTAACTTTTTTTGAAAAAATATAACTATATACGTCAAACATGCCTGACAAGCAATGGTTTATGGATATGTCTGCTCCCGCAGACGATCATCTAAACAACCATTTCATCCACCATGAAAAAGTTCTTTTTCTTCCCCGCCCTACTCAATGCGGCGCTGGTTTCTCTGTCTATCTTTCTGGTCGTAAGCTGTCAGCAGTCCGAGCGCAGCGTGAGTCCCACCGCCGACGATGCCCGGCCCAGCGGCGCGCGCATGGCGACCCAGACCATTCTTCAGATTGCCGCTTCCAATCCGGATTTCAGTGCCCTGGCGGCGGCCGTTGTCAAAACCGGTCTGACGGATGCCGTGGGGAATCCGGCGGCCAGCCTGACGGTTTTTGCGCCGACCAACGCCGCCTTTGCCCAGTTGTCGGCCCCGTTCAACAACGCCGCCAATATTTCCGCCATTACCAGTCCGGCCCTGATCGACGCCCTGCGCGGCATTCTGCTCTATCACGTGCTCGGCTCGGAAGTCAAATTTGCCCAGGTGCCGAACGGACCGCTGGCCGTGGCGACGCTCCGGACGCGCGGCAGCCGGAACGACAACACGATTTACCTCTTCAAACGGGTGGGGAAGCAACTGTTCATCAACGGCAATTCGCAGGTGATTGCGCCCGATGTAGATGCCACCAACGGCGTCATTCACGTCATTGACCGGGTGCTGTTGCCGCCGAGCCAGACCATTGCGGAGATCGCCATCGGCAATCCGGCCTTTTCGGCGCTGGTAGCGGCCCTGGTGAAAACGAACCTGGCCGGGGTCTTCACCGGGGAAGGCGATTTCACGGTCTTTGCCCCGACCAACGCCGCTTTTGCCCAACTACCGGCTCCGTTCAACAACGCCCAGAACATCAGCGGTATCGCCGATCCGGCCCAGATCGCCGCGCTTTCCAACATCCTGCGGTATCACGTGCTCGGCGCGCGGGTCTTCTCGCCTGCCTTTGGACTACCGACTGAACAGAGTACCCTGGCCGATGGCGGAGCTACACTGCTGACGGTGCCGGGCATGCCCCTCGGACGCGTAAAAGGAGATGCCAACCCGACGTTCTCCAACGTGGCGGCGGGCAATTTGCTGGCGACCAACGGCGTGATTCACGTCATCGATCAGGTTTTATTGCCGTAAATTAACTGTTTCCTGATCTGAAAAGAGCCCGGCCACTGACCGGGCTCTTTCTGTATGGAAATGAGGGTGTAAGATTGTATCTTTACTCTTGATTTTCAGTAAACAACTCATCCTTCCTCTGAAGCAAACGACCGATGTATCCGGCACTTGACATAGCTACGCAATTCATCAATAAATCCATTGCCGCCGGCAAGCCGGTGACACCGATGAAGTTGCAGAAACTCATTTACCTGGCCCACGGCCTCCACCTCGCCCGGCACGACAAACCGCTGATTCGCGAACGGGTACAGGCCTGGTCCTACGGGCCGGTGATTCCCGAAATCTACGGCCGGTTCAAGAAGTGGGGCAACAACCCGATTACCACGCCCATCCCGACCTTCGACGACGTGAACGAGACCCCGCTGGACCCGGACGCGCAGGACACCATCGACTTCGCCTGGGACATTGCCAAGGACTTCAACGCGATTCAACTGTCAAACTGGACCCATATCGAAGGCTCGCCCTGGTACCGGTCGGTAAGCCGCAACGAAAGCGGCGTGATGGAACAGGAAGTGATCGACAATGACCTCATCAAAGAATACTTCAACGAAATCATCAGACGGGATGTCGGAGCGTGACGAGAGCGAGCGGGCCAAAGAAACCATCCGGCGTCTGATTGAATCTTCCTCCTCCGACCCCCGCAACAGCGGACTGTCGCGCAACGAGTACGACTCGTACACGGAGGAGGAACGGCGCGCCCGGCTGGCCAGTTTCGTGCAGGATACGCAGGAACGCAAGCGGTTTGCCCAGTGGATTTTCTGGATGGTCGTGGGCTGGCTGGTGGTCATTCTCGGCATCATCATCGCCGAAGGGCTGCATCTCCTCGACATCCCGCAGGCGGTTACGCTGGGCCTGATCGGCTCCACGACGGTCAACGTGACGGCGTTTTTCGTCATTGTGACGAAGTATCTGTTTCCGGGGAAATCCTGACAGATGAATTGCAACAAAACGCAGTTCAGTAACCAATAGCCCACATGAGGCTTCTACGGACTCTTCTGACCCTCTTTGCCTTTTCGCCGCACTTACTCCAGGCCCAGACGACTTACGCCACGGGGGATAAAGCCTACATTACTGCGGTTGAAAAGGCATTCATGGCCTTAAAAAACAAAGACTGCCGAGCCTGCCTGCGGGAGTATGAACGGGCGTTTGCTATTTCCCAAAAAAGTGCGTTAAGTCTGCTGCGGGCGGCCACCTGCGCCTACGGATGCGAGGAAATGGACCTGGCCAGGGCGTTTGTCCATCGGGCCGTAACGGCGGATGTCGAAGCAGCGGATGAAATCTGGGCTGACTTGACCGAGTATCCCGAATTGGCAACGTTTCGGCAGGGGCAAATGCAGGAGATCATCACGGAGGAATTGCAAAATGCTTTTCACAGGTATGGGTTCAACGCTGCGCTCCGTCAGAGGCTTGTGACTATCTATGAGCAGGACCAACGACCCCGGCAACAACTGGATTCTGTCAGTAAGGTATACGGTTGGGATTCCCCGGAAACCCGGATGGTGGTGAAGAAAATGGCCGAAACAGATTCGGTCAACCTCCCGGAAATAGAAACAATCATCCAAAAACATGGGTACCCGGGGAAAAGCAAAGTAGGCGAGCGAATGTCGGAAACGGCCTGGCTGGTTATTCAGCATGCGCCTTTGGCGGTTCAGGAGAAGTACCTGCCTGTTTTACAGAAGGCCGCTGATAAGGGCGAATTGAGCCGATCTTCCTTAGCCTTGCTTATTGACCGTGTGCGTTTAGGTAGGGGGCAAAAGCAGCTGTATGGGTCACAAGTTACCGGGGATGAGAAGGGTAATATGTGGTTGGCACCCATTGAGGACGAAGCCAATGTCAACAAGCGCCGCGCGTCAGTGGGCCTTGAGCCGATCGAAGACTATGCAAAGCAGTTTAATATCGACTATAAAGCACCCGCTACAAAAAAAGCCCGACCTAACCGGCCGGGCTCTCGTATGTCGAAGATGTAACGTCTTACACGTTCTCGGAAGTCAGTTTGGCACCCAGGTACTCGCGGTTGAGGCGGGCGATGTGGTCCAGCGAAATGGACTTCGGACACTCGACCGAGCAGGCACCCGTAAACGAGCAGGCCCCGAAGCCTTCGGCGTCCATCTGCGCCACCATCTGTTCGGCGCGCTTCTTGGCTTCCGCCTGACCCTGCGGCAACACGGCGAGGTGCGACACCTTCGCCGCCGTGAACAGCATGGCCGAGGCGTTTTTACAGGCCGCTACGCAGGCTCCGCAGCCGATACACTGGGCGGCGTCCATGGCGTCATCGGCAATCTCGCGCGGAATCGGCGTTTCGTTGGCGTCGCGGGCCGAGCCGGTGTTGACCGACACGTAACCACCCGCCTGCACGACGCGGTCGAAGGCCGTCCGGTCGACCATCAGATCCTTGATGACCGGGAACGCCTTGGCCCGCCACGGTTCGACCACGATGGTGTCGCCGTCGTTGAAGCTCCGCATGTGGAGCTGGCAGGTCGTTGCGCCGGTTTGCGGACCGTGCGCCCGGCCATTGATGTACATCGAACACGCTCCGCAGATTCCTTCGCGGCAGTCGTGGTCAAAGATCACGGGTTCTTCGCCGCGCTTGGTCAGATCGGCGTTCAGGACGTCGAACATCTCCAGGAACGACATGTCCGCTGAAATATCCTTGACCTTATATTCTACCAGTTTGCCCGGTGCACTATTATTTTTCTGTCTCCAGACTTTGAGAGTGAGGTTCATAGCTTTTAGTGGTCAGTGACCAGTGGTCAGTGACCAGCGGCATCCGTAGGGACTGACCACTGATCACTGACCACTGACTACTTATTTATAACTCCGCTGCGTCAGCTTCACGTTCTCGAACACAAGATCTTCCTTGTACAATTCCGCCTGCTGGTTGGGGCCTTTGTATTCCCAGGCCGCCACGTAGGTATAGTGCTCGTCGTCGCGTTTGGCTTCGCCTTCTTCGGTAGCGTACTCCTCGCGGAAGTGACCGCCGCAGGATTCGTTCCGGTTCAGCGCGTCGTCGACCATCAGTTCACCCAGTTCAAGGAAGTCCGCCACGCGGCCGGCCTGTTCGAGAGACTGGTTCATCTCTTCGTTTTCGCCCAGCACGCGCACATCTTTCCAGAATTCGGCCCGCAGGTCCTGAATCATTTTCTTGGCTTTCTTCAGGCCTTCGGCGTTGCGGGACATACCGCAGTATTCCCACATGATCAGACCCAGCTGGCGGTGGAATTCATCGACCGTGCGTGAGCCTTTGATGGACAGGAACGTCTTGATCTGGTCGGCAACGGCCTGCTCCGCTTCGCGGAAAGCCGGGTGGTCAACCGGGACCTTGTCGGCCGGTCCGATGGTAGCCAGATAATCCCCGATCGTGTACGGAATCACGAAGTACCCGTCGGCCAGACCCTGCATCAGGGCCGAGGCCCCGAGGCGGTTGGCGCCGTGGTCGGAGAAGTTGGCTTCACCCAGGGCGTACAGTCCCGGAATGGTCGTCATCAGGTTGTAATCGACCCACAGACCGCCCATCGTGTAGTGAACCGCCGGGTAGATCATCATCGGCGTTTCGTACGGGTTGTCGTCCGTGATCTTTTCGTACATCTCGAACAGGTTGCCGTACTTGGCCTCGATGGTCTTGTGCCCGTCGCGTTTGATGGCGTCGGCAAAGTCGAGATAAACGGCCAGACCGGTCGGAGCCACGCCGCGCCCTTCGTCGCAGACGTATTTGGCGTTCCGGGAAGCTACGTCACGCGGCACGAGGTTACCAAACGAAGGGTAACGACGTTCCAGGAAGTAGTCGCGGTCTTCTTCTTTAATCTGGGTCGGCTTGAGCTTGCCCTGACGGATCTGCTCGGCGAGTTCTTTCGTTTTCGGCACCCATACCCGGCCGTCGTTCCGCAGCGACTCCGACATCAGGGTCAGCTTCGACTGGTAATCGCCTTTGACCGGGATACAGGTCGGGTGAATCTGCGTGAAGCAGGGGTTACTGAACATCGCCCCTTTCTTGTACGCCCGCCAGGCTGCCGTAGCGTTGGAGTTCATGGCGTTGGTCGACAGGTAGAAGACGTTGCCATAACCACCCGTGCAAAGCAGCACCGCGTGGGCGGAGTGCGACTCAATTTTGCCGGTAATCAGGTTCCGGGTGACGATTCCGCGGGCCTTGCCGTCGACCACCACCACGTCCAGCATTTCGGTACGGGTCAGCAGTTTCACCTTGCCGTTGGCTACCTGACGGCTGAGCGCCGAGTAGGCGCCGAGCAGAAGCTGCTGGCCGGTCTGGCCGCGGGCGTAGAACGTACGCGATACCTGCGCGCCCCCGAACGAGCGGTTGGCGAGCAGACCGCCGTATTCGCGGGCGAACGGAACGCCCTGCGCCACGCACTGGTCGATGATGTTGACGCTCACTTCGGCCAGACGGTACACGTTGGCTTCGCGGGCGCGGTAGTCACCGCCCTTGATGGTGTCGTAGAACAGGCGGAAGACACTGTCTCCGTCGTTCTGGTAATTTTTGGCGGCGTTGATGCCTCCCTGGGCGGCGATGGAGTGCGCGCGGCGGGGAGAGTCGTGGAAGGTGAGTACTTTGACGTTGTACCCGAGTTCGGCCAGGGAGGCGGCGGCTGAAGCGCCGGCCAGACCAGTACCGACCACGATGATTTCGTATTTCCGCTTGTTGGCCGGGTTGACCAGCTTCAGACTGAATTTATGACGTGACCACTTTTCTGCGAGCGGCCCTTCCGGAAGTTTGGAATCCAGTTTTAGGCTGGTTCCTTGCCCGTTCATTGTTGTGACCATAGAGAGTAACGGTTAGGAAATTACCCGATTACGTTAATTGATTTCAGGTACATATACACCGGCATCGCCGCGAACAGCGCCGGAATCAGAATGCCGAACACGTAGGTGCCCAGCCACTCGATGAGCGGCGTGTACTTCTTGTGCCGGATTCCCAGGGACTGGAAGCCGCTCTGGAAGCCGTGGACCAGGTGAAACGAGAGCGCCGCCATCGCCAGCACGTAGAACGCTACGTAGATTGGGTTGGAGAAGGCTGCCGTTACGACCGTGTACAGGTTTTTGTACTCCTGCCCATTGTCTTCGTAGCGTACCATTTCGATGGGGCCGAAGTGCATTGTGTACCAGAAGGTACGCATATGCAGAACAATGAAAATGAACAGCACCGTTCCCAGGATTCCCATATTCCGGGAAGTCCAGTGGCTGTTCGCCGACGGGTGCTTGTAGGCATACTTCACCGGCCTCGACGCCTGATTGTGGCGGGTCAGAATGATCGCCATCGTCGTGTGAATCAGAATGGAGGCATACAGCAGGTACGACACCGCCATGATCAGCGGATTATGTGTCATAAAGTGGCTGTACTCGTTGAAAGCGCGGCCTTCATCCCCCTTGAACAGCTGCAGGTTTCCGGCCACGTGCACCACCAGAAACGTACACAAAAACAGCCCCGTCAGCGCCATGACTACTTTACGGCCGAGAGAACTGGCAAGTGTTTGTGTTACCCAAGACATACGGTGAACTCAGTAAGTATTAATTAGTTAGAAAGCTGAAAAAAATAACATTTCGTAGCCTCCAAAACTACAGCACAAAGCGTTTGCAAACAACTATAGCGCAAAGAATTGTGCTTATTTGGAATAGATACAGCTAATAAATGTTACCTGTATAATAACGTAAGTGTAACCGGACGTTTCAATTTTTTGTTTGTTTTGCCTGCCAGATTGAATAGGACTATTCTTAGCAACTAACAGCCCTGAAAATGCCTGCCATTCTTCTCTTTGACGGCGTCTGCAACCTGTGCAACGGGGCCGTCAACTTCATCATCGACCGCGACCCGGCCGGGCATTTCCGCTTCGCGGCCCTGCAATCCGAAGCGGGGAAAGCGCTGCTCCGCAAACACCATTTTCCGGACACCCATCTCGACAGCCTGATTCTGGTGACGGACGGGCGCGTGCTCACCCGGTCAGATGCGGCTCTGGCCGTGGCCCGTGGGCTGTCGGGCGGCTGGCCGCTGCTGGCGGTCTTTCGCTTTCTGCCCCGGCCCCTGCGGGATGCCGTCTACGACTGGGTGGCCCGCAACCGGTACCGCTGGTTCGGCAAAGAAGACACCTGCCGCCTGCCGTCGCCCGCCCTGAAAGCCCGCTTTTTGGAATAATCCTTCCCGCCCGCGTACCTTTGTAGCTCCCGCGGAGCTTATTCACCGCAGCGGCGGACCGCTCAACTACTTATTCACTCATTCACTCATTCATAATTAATGACCGCATACGTTTTCCCCGGACAGGGCTCCCAGTTTAAAGGAATGGGCCTCGACTTGTACCAGCAATCCAGCGAGGCAAAGGCGCTTTTCGACCAGGCCAACGATATTCTTGGTTTTGACATCACCAAAATCATGTTTGAAGGCACCGACGAAGAGCTGAAGCAGACGAACGTTACGCAGCCTGCCATTTTTATTCATTCCGTCGCCCGGGCGCTGACGCTGCCTGACTTTCAGGCCGACGGGTTCGCCGTCGCGATGGTGGCGGGTCATTCGCTGGGCGAGTTTTCGGCCCTGGTGGCGGCGGGTGCGCTGTCTTTCACCGCCGGTCTGAAACTGGTGGCCCAGCGCGCGGCGGCGATGCAGAAAGCCTGCGAACGGCAAGTCTCGACGATGGCGGCCGTGCTGGGGCTGGACGATGCCACGATCGAACGCCTCTGCGCGGAAGTGGCCGCTACGGGCGAGGTGGTGGTGCCGGCCAACTTCAATTGCCCGGGTCAGGTCGTGATTTCCGGTTCGGTGGAAGGCGTCCGGCTGGCGGGCGAAAAGCTGAAAGAAGCGGGCGCCAAGCGCGTGCTGCCCCTGCCGGTGGGTGGAGCGTTCCACTCGCCGCTGATGGAGCCTGCCCGCGAAACACTGGCCGGTGCCATTGCTGCTACCGATTTCAGCACTCCCCGCTGCCCGATTTACCAGAATGTCAACGCCCGGCCATCGACCGACGTGGAAACCATCAAAGCCAACCTGATCGACCAGCTCACGGCGCCGGTCCGCTGGACGCAGTCTGTGGAAGCGATGGTGGCCGATGGGGCGACGACCTTCGTGGAATGCGGACCGGGTAAAGTGCTGCAGGGGCTCGTCAAGAAGATTGCACCGGGCGTCGAGGTGGCGGGAGCGTAAAATCAGGCATTCCGAAGCCGAAATACCGGAGTATCGGATAACCTACCGACGCACGGGCAGGCACAGGCCAAAAAAATCAATCTTTAACGGGGCTGAAAATCAACGCAAGACGTAATTTCTGATTCGTAATTTGTAATTTTTTTCAGTCCCGCTCTTGCAGATTTCGGCCAAATACCCCAAATTTGCACTCACAAAACAGGATAGCCCGATAGTATAAGGGTAGTACGACAGATTTTGGTTCTGTTTGTGGAGGTTCGAATCCTTCTCGGGCTACTGGTTCTCTTAACCGCTGATTACACAGGTCAGCGGTTATTTTTTTGCCCTCTTTTGACAACCCCAGCCGCTATTTCGCCTCCATTGCCTTTTCCCAATCCGTTCCGGCAAAAAAATAACGTAACTGAAAGTGACTTCCTAAAGTTGCCATCGTCGGATTAAATAACTGGCAGATCAACCGGGAGCAAACTGACTTCCTGCCTTCTGTTGTGCAATCAACGGACTGCCCCTTTCAAACTACTCATTTTGTATGCTCTCGAAAAGAACTTAGAGTATGGAAGAGAATAAGGAAAAACCGTCGTACCGCCGAAACCGGACCGAAACAACACAGCGCATCCTCAAGGCATTGGAAGAAGTGCTGACCGAGTACGGAATTGGCGGCGTTGGCATTAACCGGGTCGCCGACCGGGCGGGCGTAAGCAAGGTGTTGGTCTACCGGTACTTTGGCGGGATAGAAGGGCTGCTGGCCCGGTACATCGAGACCGCAGGATTTTTCCCGCCGGACACTGAAGCGAAGGTTGAACCGATGCGTCCGACTACGGGGCAGGAGAAGGCCTGGGTCTGTTCCCGGCAGGTCGCCCTCATGTACCGGCAGCTGCGGATGAGCGCACCCGGCCAGGAACTCATCCGGGCAACCCTGCTGGGGGATGAACCTCTGGCGGCGGTAAGCAGCCGGACGCAGGATGAGCTACTGACAAAAATGGTGGAGCAACTGCCTTTCGAAAGGCGAATCGACCTGCAGGCCATCTCGGCGGTGGTGTTGGGGGGAATGTCCTACCTGCTGCTCTTGTCCAGAAACCAGCGGAGCATGCTGGGGATTGATCCCGGGACCGAACAGGGATGGGCCCGGATCGAGGAGGCGCTGAAAACTATTTATAACGGAGTGTATCGCGTGCCGGTCAGCAGGAAGCAGTCCCAGAGCATATTCATCGATTCCTGACGGGAAAAAGGTCAGTCTACTAGTGAAACAAGTAAATGGTTGACAATCGGGTACAAAAGTCATCCTGGCGCTGCCATCGGATGGCTTTTGTCTATTGTACCTCCTTAATCTTTGCCCGGAACATGTCTTCCTGAATCGTGCCCAGACCCCGCCACTTCACGTCCCCATTTTTATACAGCAGAAACGTGGGAATCTCATCGACACCGAGCTGTCGGGCGAGCTCCCGGTTCTGGTCATAATCGATGGTCAGAATGGAAACCTGGTCTTTCAGTTCGGTTTTGAGCCGGTTGATCATGGGCAGCATCTGCTGGCAGGGACCGCACCATTTTGCGTAAAAATCGATCAGGACCGGCTTACGGGATGCCGTCACTGCTTTGAGCTCGGTCATGGTCATGGCGCCCTTGATGGCGGGAGAGCCGCCTTCGATCGGCTTTCCGGCGGCATTCCATTTGGTAAATCCACCCTGCATATCGTACACGGTAAAGCCGTTCTGCGCCAGCAGCGCGGCGGCTTTGGCACTGCGTCCGCCGACGAGGCAGTAAACCAGAACCGGCCGGGACGGGTCGAGGCGACGCAGATTGCGGACAAATGCCGAATCGCGCACGTCGAGATTACGCGCCTGCTGGAGGTGACCTCCGGCAAATTCCTCCGCCGTTCGCACGTCCAGCACCTGGAGATTCGGCGTTGCTTTCAGCAGGGAGTCGGCCCGGTCGGCCGAGAGCAGAACCGGGGTCTGGGCCTGCGCAAACAGACCGAAAAGCAGCAGAAAGGTACTGAGCAGTGACTTGAACTTCATAGCATTCTGACTTTAAATGGTAATATCCAATTTACAAAACTGGTTCCGTACATTCCCGAAAAAATCATTTACTTTGTGCGGCAAAATTGAGGCTTTCTCCCAATTTATACGTACAATTCCTTTTACAGGCGGAATAATTTGGGGCTGGTCCGGTCTTTAGCCAATCGAAATTTTAAGGAAATAAATAAAATCAGACGAAATGAGTATCATTCAGACCATTCATGCCAGACAGATTCTGGACTCACGCGGTAACCCGACGGTGGAAGTGGACGTACGTACTGAAAATGGTTTTCTGGGCCGCGCGGCCGTTCCGTCAGGGGCTTCAACGGGTTCGCACGAAGCCGTGGAACTGCGCGATGACGACCCGAAGCGTTATGTTGGCAAAGGGGTCCTGAAAGCCGTTCAGAACGTTAACGAAATTGTCTTCCCGGAGCTTGTTGGGATGTCGGTGCTGGACCAGAGCCTGATCGACCGCATCATGATCGACCTGGATGGTACGCCGAATAAAGGCCGCCTGGGGGCCAACGCCATTCTGGGCGTTTCGATGGCCGTTGCCAAAGCCGCCGCGCAGGAAGCCGGTCTGCCGCTGTACCGCTACATCGGCGGCGTCAGCGCCAACACGCTGCCCGTGCCGATGATGAACATTCTGAACGGAGGCAGCCACGCCGATAACTCAATCGACTTCCAGGAATTTATGGTGATGCCGGTCGGCGCGCCCTCGTTCTCGGAAGCACTGCGCTGGGGTACGGAAGTGTTCCACTCCTTGAAGAAAGTCCTGAAAAGCAAAGGCATGTCGACAAACGTCGGTGACGAAGGCGGCTTTGCCCCCAACATCCCGTCGAACGTCGAAGCGATCGAAACCATCCTGCAGGCCATCGAGAAAGCCGGCTACCGCCCGGGCGAAGACCTCATGATCGCCATGGACGCCGCCGCTTCGGAGTTCTACGATGCCGAATCCGGAACCTACCACTTCAAGAAATCGACGGGCGACAAACTCAGCTCGTCCGAAATGGCGAACTACTGGAAAGAGTGGGTGGACAAATACCCCATCATTTCCATCGAAGACGGCATGGCCGAGGACGACTGGAGCGGCTGGAAAGAGCTGACCGACCTGACGGGCAAGAAAATCCAGCTGGTAGGGGATGACCTCTTCGTGACCAACGTAACCCGCCTGCAGCAGGGCATCGAGCAGGGCATCGCCAACGCCGTTCTGGTGAAAGTAAACCAGATCGGTTCGCTGACGGAAACCATCAACACGGTGAACCTGGCCAAGCGGAACTCGTACAAAAACATCATGTCGCACCGTTCGGGCGAAACCGAAGACGCTACGATTGCCGACCTCGCCGTAGCCCTGAACACCGGCCAGATCAAAACCGGCTCGGCTTCGCGCTCCGACCGGATGGCCAAGTACAACCAGCTGCTCCGCATCGAGGAAGAACTGGGCGACATCGCTTACTTCCCCGGACGGAATATGTAAAAACAAGTCAATAAGTCGTAAGTCATAAGCGCTCCGCCGCTACGGGACTTCGCCAACTTTACCTGTGTGCAGAGCCCCGCAACGGCGGAGCACTTACGACTTACGACTTATTGACTGACTTATGACCGCAGCGGCGGACCGCTCTTCCTTATGAAAAAACGCCTCCACAAGCTCAAGAACTTCTACGTCGCCACCGGCCTGGGGTTGCTGGTGTGGATGTTTTTTCTGGATTCGAACGACATTATTTCGCAGATTCGTAATGCCCGAAAGCTCTCCGATCTGGAAGACGACCGGGCGTACCTGAAAGAAGAAATCACCAGCGTTCAGAAAAAGCGGAAGGAAGTTTTTGGCAGCGCCCGCTCCAAGGAAAAGTTTGCCCGGGAAAACTACCTGATGCGGAAACCCGGGGAGACCGTGTACGTGCTGATGAATGAGCATAATGAGCCCATTGAAAAATAGGCGACGGTCTTCAGCCAGACAGTCCTCAGTCTGCTGCACCAGGGACTGATGACTGACGACAGCCGACTGATGACAATCCTATGATCCGCGTTCTTTTCGTCTGTCTGGGGAATATTTGCCGATCGCCGCTGGCGGAGGGCGTATTTCGACAACTGGTGCAGGAGCGGGGCCTTACGGATCATGTTGTATGTGACTCCGCCGGAACTTCCTCTTACCATCTCGGCGAACTGCCCGACCGCCGCACCCGCGAAAACGCCCTCGAACACGGCCTGAAACTGACCCACCGGGGGCGCCGTCTGCTGGGCGAGGATTTTGCCGCCTTCGATTACTTTGTCGCCATGGACGAAGCCAACTACGACGGTATTCTGTACGCGTCCAAACGCAGTACCGGCCTGGACATACATGATTCGGTTTTTCTGCTCCGGGAGTTCGATCCGCTGGTGGACGACCCCGAAGAAGGCGGCAGCGAAGTGCCCGATCCTTATTACGAAGACGCCGCCTTTTTCGAGAAAGTGTACCAGATTGTCCGGCGCTCCTGCGAAAACCTCCTGAATTACCTGATTGAGCAACACGCCCTGCCCGCCGCTCCCGTAGCGAACGGCTCGGCCAAACCCCGATAATTTTGAACAAGAAAGTCATCCTCATGATCCTCGACGGCTGGGGTATTGCCACCAAGCCGGAGGTGTCGGCCATCGCCAAAGCGCACACGCCGTTTATGGACTCCCTGATGCCGGTCTATTCGCACAGCCGCCTCGAAGCGTCCGGGCTGGCCGTTGGGCTGCCCGCCGGACAGATGGGAAACTCGGAAGTCGGCCACATGAACCTCGGTGCCGGCCGGATCGTGTACCAGGACCTGGTGAAAATCAACAAGGCCGTCGAAGAACACACGCTGGACAGCGAGCCGGTGCTCGTGGATGCGCTGAACTATGCCCAGGCCAACGGCAAAAAGGTGCATTTTATCGGGCTGGTTTCCGATGGCGGGGTGCATTCCCATATCGAACACCTGAAAGGCCTCTGCTCCATTGCGGCGGTCCGGGGCCTGACGGAGGTGTATGTGCATGCCTTCACGGACGGACGGGATACCGACCCCAAAAGCGGGCTGGGTTACCTCACCGAACTTCAGCAGCATCTGCAGGTATCGACCGGCCAGATTGCCTCCGTGGTGGGCCGTTTCTACGCGATGGACCGCGACAACCGCTGGGAACGCGTGAAGCAGGCGTACGATGTGATGGTGCGCGGAGCGGGCCGCAGGGTGCCGCAGGCCGATCTGCTGACGGCCGTGCAGGAGTCGTACGACGATGGCGTGACGGATGAATTCATCAAACCGATTGTGGCGACCAAAGCCGACGGGACGCCGGTAGCGACCATCAGCGAAGGCGACGTGGTGCTGTGCTTCAACTTCCGCACCGACCGGGGCCGGGAAATCACGATGGCGCTGACCCAGATGGCCTATCCCGAACAGGACATGCATCCGCTGGCTCTGTACTACGTCACGATGACGAACTACGACAGCGAGTTCCGGAATGTGAAGGTCATTTTTGATAAAGACAACCTGACCAATACCCTCGGGGAAGTGGTTTCGAAAGCCGGAAGAAAACAAATCCGGATTGCTGAAACGGAGAAATACCCGCACGTGACGTTCTTCTTCTCGGGCGGTCGCGAAGAGGTTTTCACAGGAGAAATGCGGCTGCTGTGTCCGTCGCCGAAAGACGTGAAAACGTACGACGAGAAGCCCGAAATGGCAGCCCACGACATTCGCGATGCCATCATTCCGGAGCTCATACGCGAAGAGGTGGATTTTGTCTGTCTGAACTTCGCCAACCCCGATATGGTGGGCCATACGGGCGTGTTTGACGCCGTCGTGAAAGCCGTGGAGACGGTAGACAAATGCGCCGAAGCGGTCGTTACGGCCGGTCTGGCACATGGCTACACGTCCATTATCATCGCCGACCACGGCAACGCCGACTTTATGGTCAACGAAGACGGAACGCCCAACACGGCCCACACGACCAACCTTGTGCCGTGCATTCTGGTCGACCAGGAGCTGCGTCCGAAAATGCACGACGGCAAGCTGGCCGACATTGCCCCGACCATCCTGCACCTGATGGGCATTCCGCAGCCGGCCGAGATGACCGGACAGAGTCTGCTGGCGGATTAGCTACCGTGTGCCCCTGGGCTTTAGCCCGGGTTTCTGAAAGAATTCGAAAGCTTTGCCTTTTTCAGGAACCCGGACTAAAGCCCGGGCGTACATAAACTTTTTCTTTTCTGGCATCGTTGGCAATCCAGAGCCTTTGATCCGATGAACCGACTATACATTGCTACCCTCCTCCTTCTGACCGCCTGCAGTAACCCCGCCCGCGAAGCCAAATCCGGCAAATTTTACGACCTGAACGGGTTTATGGAGCGGCAAATCGCCGAACTGAACCAGACCAAGCCGAAGGTTGACAAGCGCGTGATGCTTAACGGAGAAGGCGACAACCAGCAGAGTCGTACCATCGACTGGAAGAAAGAGCTGGACCTGTTCGTGCAAGCCGACATCAACAAGCAGGCCTACGTCGCCAGTTACCAGGTTGCCCGCCCCGACTCGCTGACCTACGAATACCAGTTGAAGGAAGGCGAAAAACTGCCCGTGGGCTACCTGAAAATTATTCTGGATTCAACGACCCGCCAGCCCGCCCGCGTCGAAGCGGTCTTGGCTTCCAAAAATTACCTCTACGAATCGAAACGCATGCTTTGGCTGGAAACCCGGCAGGGCCAGATCCGGAAATACCATATCGAAGGTTTTCAGCAACTGGCCTGGCTGGATAAAAAGCCGTTTCTGATCGAAGGAAGAATTGAATGAGGGAGTAGAGTTTAAAGTTTGGGGCTTATAGTTTATCGCCGTCTGCGGGTGCTTCGCTGGTGTTGAATTGGGCGGAGTAAACGTCACTCGAAAAAGGCGGGCTCGGATTTGGGAAAGAACTGAAAAAAGAGAAACGCTCCCCCGCCAAACGTACCGTCAACCAGCCCGTACGCCGGAATCCGGTACATAATCAGGAAGAAATAAAAAATGACCATTCCGCCCACCAGCGGCATCAGCCGGTCGGGCGGCTGGTGGCGGGCGAGCAGAAGCGTATACAGCACCAGCGCAAGGCCCACCAGCAGGAGCCAGACGGCCAGCAGCCGGGAAAAGAGGACGCCCTCCGGACCACTTCGAAGCAGCAAAAGTAATTCCGGCAAAAGCAGCAGCATCAGGATGAACACATAGGTAGCAAACCGCCGAAGAGTTGAGGTCGGCAGGTTACGCAACAGGGACAGGTGTACCGCTTCGAAACGATAGAATTGGTACAGCAGCCCGCTATGCAGGGCGGCGGCCAGCAGCGATCCCAACAGCAACAGCCGCAGGTCGTAATCGTCGGTCGGATACAGGGCACACAGTCCCGCCAGCAGGAGCAGGGAGCCCGCCTTGGTCAGCAGCAGCGTCAGCGGTTCGTTCCGAAGCAACTGCCGGATGAAAAACAGCGGATACGGTGTGTTGAACCGGATAACGCCGGGCCAGTCGAAGCGGAACGTCTGGTCGGGATTTCGAAGAAAATACTCCCAGAGCAGGACCGGAAGCAGCGTTAACAGCGGCAGGCCGAGGACCAGTACGGCCAGACTCCGCCCGGCTTCCTGCTGCCAGCCGACAACGGATACGTACCCGGCATACCCAAGCACCGGGAGCAGCAAAAGCCCCGCGGCCGCCAGCAGCGCCCGGATGCGAACGCCAAGCGGCACCAGCCGAATCAGTTGCAGAAACGGGTGCTGCCGAAAAGTCTTCACGCCAAAACGGACGACATTGAGCGTATAAACGAGCCACAAAGCAAAATAAGCGCCCAGCATCAACGGACTGTGCACGGCGTACGTGGCCAGCGCGTGGTGTTCCTGACCCCGCATAAACCCGCCCGCCAGCAACAGCACCACGGTAAAAGCGCCCGCATGCTGCCGGTAAAATTCCCGAACGAGCGTTTTATTCAGAACGTTGAGCAGAGGCTTCATGGCGAAACGGAATGACGGTTTGCTGGGAAATCTGCCACTGGGCATCGACGGCCAGAGCGGCGGAACGGACATCCTGATGCGTCGAAAGCAGAAAGCCGACGCCCCGCTTCCGTCCATCTTCCATCAGTTCCAGAACCGTCCGGACGGCGGCCTCGTCGAGCGTAATAAACGGTTCGTCCAGCAAAATGAGCTTCGGCTGACCCAGAAACGCCAGTACCAGCGAGGTCTTCTTCAGCATGCCGCTTGAGTAGGTGCCCACGGGCGTTTTGGCGTAGGCGTTCATGCCAAACGCGTGAATCAGCTCGTCCGGCTGCTGGCGGGGCGCTTTCTTGGCGGCGGCGACCCAGTTGATGAGTTCGCGGGCGGTCAGAAAATCGGGGTAAAGCGGTTCGGCTTCGCCGTAATTGACCCGCAGCCGGTACTCAACGGGGTGCTTTTTGAGGCTGTAGGTATTTTCCAGCAGGCAATCGCCTTCAAAGGGCAGCAGCCCGGCCAGCGTGCGGAAAAGGGTCGTTTTGCCCGACCCGTTCGCTCCTTTGAGCCAGTGAACGCCCGGATTCAGCGCCAGGTGCGGAATAGCCAGAATCGTTCGGCCGGCGTATGCCTTTCGGTAGGAACTAAGCGTTAGCATCCCCGAAAGTTAACAGTCTGCAAAAAAAATACGGCAGCCATTTCCACGAACGGCTGCCGCACACACATCAAGGATAAGGGTTAATTGGCCTGAAGCCGGGCTAATTTCGAGAAAGACTGGTCTTTGTGTTTGCCGCTGAGCACCAGCGCAACGTTGGTGCCGACTTTGGGTGCCGTGATGCCGAAATCGCTCCACGGCCGCGAGAGCGTGGCAATGCCCTTGGCGTCGGTGGTCAGGTCGGCAATGGCGGTCCCGGTGCGGGTGGTGAGCTTCATCGTCAGCGACGCCACCGGCAGCGAGTCAATGCCCTGGGCGTGATCCAGTATGTTGGTTTTGTCGAGTTCATAAACCCGAATCCGCAGCGTGGCCGGGCCTGTGGCTTTGGACGTGACGGTCGGCTCGGTGGTTTGCCCGCCGCCGTCGCCAATGGCGTTCTCAAAAACCAGCAGGACGGGCGCGGCCGTACGGTCAACAAACGGATCTTTTTCGTGTTCGCAGGCCGCCAGAAATAAGGTACCCAGGAGTAAGAAGAGGTATGTGGCTTTCATCGGTTTGCAAGTTTGGGGCCCGGACGATGGCGTCCGGGTGTTCAACAATCATAACAGTGTTTTAGACGATCGGCAGCGGTGGCGGCTTATTCTGCCCACCAAAGCCTTGTTTTCATATCGTCTTTTCCGCCATTCAGTGCGATGCCTTTGTCGAGGCTGGCTTTGTTGAGGGAATACTCGGTAGATGGATACGGCAGGCGGGTCGGCAGGACACCGTCGTTTTCGAAAACGGCGCGCGGGTCCCGGGTCGGCATGGCGGGCAGGCCGGTCCGGCGGTACTCCGTCCAGGCTTCCACGCCCTGTCCGTAGAGGGCAATCCACTTCTGCTCCAGCACCTTCGCCCGCGTTACAGCGCCTACCGTCGCCAGGTACGTTGCCGGTATTTTCAGGCCGTACTGTTCAAAGGAAGCCGTAATGCCTTTTTCGAAATAACCGGCCGCATCGCCGGTAATGTCGCCGTCCAGGGCTGCCTCGGCCAGCGTCAGATTCAGTTCGGCGAAGGTCATCAGGACGCTCGGCGTTTCGGCCCGCAGGAAGTACGACCCGATGCCGGAGCTCGACGAGAGGTAGTTCGTCGCGATGGCGTCGGGGAGGCCGTTGGGGTGGCCCGAGTACTTTCCGTCCTTGTTGGGCGCGGCGTAAATCGTGATGCGGGTGTCGCCCAGGGCGTTGAGTTTATCGGCCAGGGTGCTGCTGATGTTCCAGTCGGTCCGGCCGTCGCGGATCATCACCTGGTGCCATTCGTTGTTGCTCGGGAGCGTGGCCGTATGCCGGACAACGGCGTTGTCGGCGTTGCTCGTCATCAGCGGGTACTTGGCCGGATCGCTCAGGATTTCCCGCAGGATAGCCCGGGATTCGGTCGGTTTTTTGGCCGCCTGCCGATTGGCCAGCCGCACGCGCAGCGAATTGGCGAATTTTTTCCACTTCAGAATATCCCCGCTGAAGATGATGTCGCCGACCACCGCCGGACCGCCGACGGTCAGCTTTTCGTTGGCGGTTTTGAGGTCCGCCAGCATGGCTTCGTACACTTTTTCCTGCGAGTCATAGGCGGGTGTGTAGTTGGGCGTTGCCGCCGTTCCTTTCAGCGCATCCGTGTACGGAACGGCCCCCCACATGTCGGTAATCAGCGAGAATACCCACGTCCGCATCACCAGTCCGACGCCTTCGTAGTTGGCGTTGGGGGCGCTTCCGCTCGGGCCGGATTCCACCACGATTCGCTGGTAGTTCAGCAGGGCGTCGTTGAACAGCGATTTCCAGTTGTTGTTGTAAAAAGCGGGCGAAACCCCGTAGTTGTCGCCTTCGTTGGAATAGATGTTCCGGGTGAAATACTGCATCCAGAGCATCGTGCCGTCGATGTTGAGGCGTTCGAAGCGGGTGCTGCCGCCCCAGTACCGGTCAATGGCCCGTTCGGTAGCGTAGGGGAGCAGGTACTGGGCGCTGATGGTCGTGGGGTTGTTCGGGTCCACGTTCATCTCGTCGAACTTGTCCGTGCAGGAACTCGTAGTCAGCGCCCCGGCCAGCGCTAAAGTGATGTATTTCTTGGAGAGTAGTTTCATAGACAGTGTAGGAATTAACTGAATGATTGATTGACTGAATGATTGAATGGTTGAATGGTTGATAGGTTGATGTCGGGAACAGAATCGTCCCTTACTCATTCAGGCATTCAGTCAATCAATCATTCAGTCATTCAAAATTTAAAAGCCCAGTGCGAGGTTGAAGCCAATGCTGCGGGAGGAGGGCAGTTCACCGTAGGCGAAGCCCTGGCGGTTGCCGCCGAAGCGGTCCACTTCCGGATCGATGTGCGGCGTGTTCTTGAAGAGAATCGCCAGGTTACGACCGACCGCCGAAACGCGGGCCGAGCGGATGAACTTGCCGGGCAGGATGCGTTCCGGAATGGTGTAGCCGATGGTCATCTCGCGCAGTTTGACGTAGCTGGCGTCGAAAATGGCGGCTTCGTGGTACCGGCGCGGGTTGTTGTAACCGATCAGCTGGTTGGTAGCCACGATGATGTCGTTCGGCGCGTATTCCACACTGCCGTCGGCATTCGTTTTGACCACTTTCACGCCTTTGCCGATGATGCCTTCTTCCCGACCGACGGCCGTTTCTTCATATTGACCCGTCCACCGGGCCGTGCCCGTACCTTCATCGAAGAGGCTGCCACCCATCCGGACGTCGATCAGCGCCGAGAGCGTGATGCCTTTGTACGTAAGCGAGTTCAGGAAACCGCCCGTCCACTTCGGCTGAACGTTGCCCAGCACGCGGGGCGTGGTCGATACCACCGGCAGGCCGTCCTTGTAGATGATCTGTCCGTCGGGTGCGTGCTCGAAGCCAATGCCGTACAGCGTTCCGTAGGGCTGGCCCACCCGGGCTTCCGAGGTGAGGCCGCGGCGCTCCTGGAGGACAAACGTGGTCAGGCCCTCCGCCAGCTCAAGCACCTTGTTGCGGTTGCGGGCGAAGTTGACGGTCATATCCCAGGTCAGGCCGTTCCGCGACTTCAGCGGCGTGCCGGTCAGCACCACCTCAATTCCTTTGTTGGCAATCCGGCCGGCATTCAGGATTCGGCTGTTGTACCCGCTGGCTTTCGAGATTTCGACACCCAGAATCTGGTTGCGCGAAAGCTGGTCGTAATACGTCAGGTCGAGGCCTACGCGCCCTTTGTACAGCCGAACATCGAGACCCAGTTCAACGCCCGTCGTGATTTCGGGTTTCAGATCCACGTTGGGGATAGTCAGGTTTTCGAAGTATTGCGGCGTGGAGCCGTCCCACGACCCGCCGGAGCGGTAGGTCGGCATCAGCTGGTAGGGCTGGGCGTCGTTACCTACCTGCGCCCAGCTCGCCCGGACTTTGGCAAACGAGAGCGTGTTGCCCGGCACCGCCACGAGGTCCGTCAGAACGGCGCTCAGCGAAGCCGAGGGGTAGAAGTACGAACGGGCGTTGCTCGGCAGCGTGCTCGACCAGTCGTTGCGGGCGGTCAGGTCCAGAAAAACGGCATTGTTGTAGGCCAGTTGGTACGTTCCGAAAAGGCTTTGCATTTCGGCTTTTTCAATCCGGCTGGCGACCGTGTTCTGGCTCGGAATGGAGTTGGCAAGGTTGTAAACGCCGTCGACGACCAGAGCATTCACCTGCGTGAAGTTCCGCTTGTAGTAGTTGCTCCGCTGAATGCCGCCAAACTGAGCCGTGGTCGAGAACACCGAAGACAGCGCCTTGTTGAACGTAAACATGAAGTCGCTGTTGGTCTCCTGCGACCGCAAAACTTCCTCAGAATACTGGCCCTGCGTCCGGTTGCCGTTGCGGACCCGGTCGAAGTTGATGATGTTGATGCGGGTGTCGCTCCAGAAGTCCGTTCCTGACCGCAGCAGCAGCGAGAGGGAGGGCGTAAATTTGTAGTTCAGGGCGATGTTGCCCACCAGCCGGTCCTTCTCGTTGGACGAAGGCAGCCTGTCTTGAGCAAAGAACGGGTTCGTGAAGAACGTGTGCTGCCAGTTGGGCGGATCGTTGTCGGGCAGGCGGCCGGGAACGGCCCGCTGGATATGCGTTGCGGTGTACGCCTGGTAATCTTTCAGCTGCTCCCAGTTGGTGTGCCGGTGGGACCAGATGAACTGGTCGCCGCCCTGAAAGCTCCGGTTATCCGAGCCCGATTTGATGTATTCGGCCGACATCGTTACCGACAGTTTCGGCGTGAAGTTGTAGCCGGTGTTGAGTTTGAAGTTGTTGCGGTAGTAATCGTTGCCGTACATGATGCCCGTCTGGTCCAGGCGGCCCATCGACAGGCGGAAGTTGCCTTTGTCGTTGGCACCCGACAGGGCGATGTTGTGCGACTGCGTTTTGCCCGTTTCCCAGTAGCCTTCCCAGTTGTCGGGCTGCGGGGTCAGCGGTGCCACGTCCTTGCCGGTCCACCACTGGCGGACCAGGCGGCCGTCCATGGGAGCGCCCCAGCTTTCGTCGGTGCCGTCGGTGCCCGTTGTGACGCCCGGCGTAATCGTGCCGTAAGCGGCCCGGTACTGGTCGTAGGCATCGGGTTGAATCACGCCGCTCCAGCCGTCCGAATACCAGGTCCGGTAGCCGTTGCCGCCGCCGTAGGTGTTCTGGAATTTCGGCTTCACCAGCGGACGATCGAACGTCATGTTGCCGTTGTATTCGATGCCGAGGCCCTTGGTACCTGCGCCGTTTTTGGTCGTAATCAGGATAACGCCGTTGGCGGCCCGGGAGCCGTACAGCGCCGCCGCGTTCGGGCCTTTGAGGACCGAAATTTCCTTGATGTTGTCCGGGCTGATTTCCGACAGACCGCCGCCGAACTGCTTCTCGCCGTCGGAGACTTTCTGGGAGGTACTCTGGTCGATGGGCACGCCGTCGATAACGACCAGCGGCTGGTTGTTGCCCGAGATGGACGAGCTGCCGCGGATCTGGACGGTCGAGCCGCTGCCCGGTCCCCCGTTGCTGTTGACCCGCACCCCGGCAATCCGGCCCGAAAGCGCGTTGACCACGTTACTCGACCGGGCTTCCACGAGCTGGGTTCCTTTCACCTCCTGGACGGTATAGCCAAGTGCTTTCTTTTCTTTCTCGATCCCGAAGGCCGTCACCACCACTTCCTGCAGGGCGCGGACGTCGGGGAGCATTTCCAGATCGATGGTCGTGCGGTTGCCGATGGCAATTTCCTGGGTGGTGTAGCCGATAAAGCTGAAAACCAGGGCCGTGGCCCCGTCGGGCAGGCTGATTTTATAGGAGCCGGTGGCGTCGCTGATTACGCCGGTACGGGTATCTTTTACCACTACACTGACACCGGGAAGCGCGCCTTCGTCCTTGGAGGAGATTTTCCCGGTCACAAAGCGCGTCTGGGCCATCGCAGATAGCAGCCCAAGCGCACAGCAAACCGTCGTGAGTATAAATCGTTTCATCGGCATGTTTAGGGTAAGAAGTTAAGACTTGGAGGGCGGTCGGTTCACGCCTGCGCTGACTGCCCCGTCAAAGGAATTACGCCGCACATAATCCGGTGACGGAGACAGTCAGGCAAAGCGCGACCAGGCAAGAGAGTGACCTCTCTTTATCGTGCCATCCGGCGGAACAGAGATGCAATACTGTACCGGCAGGCGCCTGAACGCCTTTGCGGATGTTTACTACCTAAGTGAATGTTGGTGGTTGGTAATCGGCAACCCGAGTCCGTACAACTCCGGTTATCGCTGGAAACATCTGCTCCGGCGATCAGGGTTTGGCCTTCGATTCTCTCCAAGTGCGGCCAGAAGAGAACCTCTTAGTGCTTCGTGGTTTGTTGTATTATTCCGTAAACCTTGACCAAAATTAATTTTACAAATCGCATTGTCAAGGGTTTGCAGTAGAATATGTTTACAAATCACAAAAGTTTGAAATAATATGCTAATAAAAACAAAAAAAGTTCAAAATAATTCGCAAAAACTCATGAAACATCCGTAGAGTATAGATGTTTCATGTTTTAGGTTTTTAAATAAAAATTTATTGATTTGAACAAAAATCAAGTCAGTTAAGGCGGTTTTGTAAACCTGTTTTTGGCCTTTAAGCAAAGAAGTTGTCTAAAAACTTAAAAAATAAAACTTCTCCTACTTTTATATTATTCCTAAAAAGGTACCTTTGCAGCATACTTCCGTAGACCTTCTCGATTGACATGTCGCCACTCTGGCGGCGCTGCTACCAGGCAGGAAAAGAACACTCTCCTTTTCAGGGATTTTGTTACTCAAACCTTTTTTACCCTTATGGCATCTGTATTTTCTCGTCGTGACTGGATCAAGTCTGGATTGCTGGCTTCGGCCGGAACAATGGCGCTTCCGCACCTGGCGCAAGCCGCACCGGCCGCGGCGCTTACCGGCCCCTATGGCGCCGTTTACCTGGAGCGCCACCGCGAACTGGCCCACGAAGCGGCCCTGGCGGCGGCTCCCCAGCTGAAGGCCCGGCTGTCGGCCAACGAAAATCCCTGGGGACCTTCGGCCAAAGCAAAAGAGGCGCTCATCAAATCCGTGGATACGTCTTTCCTCTACGCCGGTCCGGTGGTTATGGAACTGCGGAAGCTGATTGCCGCCGAGGCGGGAGTGCCCGAAGATTACATCCTGCTCGGAGCCGGTTCGTCGGAACTGCTCATGGCCAGCCTCATGCTCTACGGACCTAAAGGCAAGGTCCTGATGGCCGACCCCTGCTACATTTCCAACCGCGACGACCAGAGCGACAACAGCGGCATGCAGTTCGACAAAGTGGCGCTGACCAAGGATTACCAGTACGATCTGTCGGCGATGGCGACCCGCGTGGACGGCAAGACCAGCATGGTGTACGTCTGTAATCCCAACAACCCGACCGGCGTTATCCTGCCCTCGGCCCAACTGCGGTCGTTCTGCGAAAGCATCTCACCGAAAGCGCCGGTACTGGTAGACGAAGCGTACATCGATTACGCCAAGGACATCAAAACGGATTCGATGGTGGATTGTGTCCGGAAAGGCCAGAACGTGATTGTCCTGCGCACCATGTCGAAGCTGCACGCCTTTGCGGGTCTGCGGGTAGGCTACGCCATTGCCCAGCCGGCCGTCATCAAAGAACTGCGCCGCTACTGCTCCGGGGGCTTCTCGATCTCGACGCCGTCGGCTTCGGCGGCCCTGGCTAGTCTGAGAGACAGCGAGTTCCAGCAGTTTACCCTGAAAAAAACGGCGGAGTCAAAAGCGTATCTTTACGACTTTCTGAAGAGCGCCGGATACACCTGGCTGCCATCTTCTACTAACTTTGTGCTGTTCCCGCTCCGGATGAAAGGCCAGACGTTCCTGAAGTCCATGATGGAGCAGGGCGTCAGCGTCCGCCGCTGGGAATTTGACCAGCAGCACTGGTGCCGGGTCAGCATCGGAACGCTGGACGAAATGAAGATGTTTGCGCAGGCTTTTGAGAAAGTTGTAAGTTAATCGGATCAATATTCCTCCGGCTGGCGGCTCACGGGCGGCCAGCCGGAATCCAATACCTCTCACCCATGAATCTTACCCACAGCATGTAATTCCTTTCACCAAACTTGTAATTAAAATGACAAGACGCTTTTTCATTGAACGTTCGGGGTTTGCGTATATGGCGATGATGGGTCTGGGACTTGTGCCCGAAGCGCCCGCCAAAGCCTTTAATCCGGAACGGACAGTAACGGGTAAGAAAGTAATTATTCTGGGCGGTGGACTGGCCGGACTTTGCTCCGCGTTCGAACTGGGCAAACTCGGCTACGATTGTACCCTTCTCGAAGCCCGCAACCGGCCGGGCGGGCGCGTCTGGACGGTCCGGAACGGCACCACGGAAACCGAAATCGGCGGAACGGCGCAGACGTGCCAGTACGAAAACGGGCATTACTTCAATGCTGGAGCCGGCCGGATTCCGCACACGCACGCCATCACGCTGCACTACTGCCGGGAGCTGGGACTGAAACTGGAAACCTTTATCAACGTCAACGAGTCGGCGTACCTGTACATGGACGGCGGCTCGGGCGCGCTGGCCAACCGGGTCATGCGCCAGCGTGAGTTTCACAACGACCTCCGGGGCTTCACGGCCGAACTGCTGGCCAAAGCGTCCGACCAGCACCTGCTGGATCAGGAAATGACCAAAGACGACGTGGAGCAGCTGCTTTCCTACCTGAGCATCGAAGGCGATCTGACGCCCGACAAGATGTACAAGGCGACCGAACGGCGGGGGTACAAAGTCGCCCAGGGCGGCTACCACAAGCCCGGCGAAAGCAGTTCGCCGTACCGGCTGCTGGATTACATCCGGTCGGGCATGTTCCATCCCAGTCTGTCCAACTTCGGGGAGTATACGCTGTACCAGCAGCCGCCGATGCTTCAGCCGGTGGGCGGCATGGATGCCATTCCGCGGGCGTTCGAGAAGGCCCTGCCGGGCAAGGTCCGCTACGGAGCCGAAGTCCTCGAAATCCGGAAAACCGAGCCGGGCGTCCGGATTGTGTACCGCGATCAGAAAACGGGCAAAACGACCGAAATAAAAGGCGATTACTGCATCTGCACGATTCCGCTGCCGGTGCTGCGGAACATTCCGTCGGACCTGTCGCCGAAAGTGCAGAAAGCCGCCGACTTTGTGCCGTACGTGAATACCGGAAAAATCGGAATTCAGTTTAAACGACGGTTCTGGGAAGAAGACGATTCGATTTACGGCGGGTTGTCCAAAACCAACATGGACATTAACCAGATCATTTATCCGTCGCAGGATATGCTGGGCAAGGGGGGCGTTCTGTGGGGTTATTACAACTTTAACGAAAAGGCGGTGAAGCTGGGGAATCTGTCCGTCAAAGAGCGCGAGGCGCTGGCACTGGAACAGGGCAGCAAAATTCACCCGCAGTACCGGAAGGAATTTGCGGCGGCGTTTTCGCTGGCCTGGCACAAGATTCCCTACAACCAGGGCGGCTGGGCGAACTGGTCGACCGAAGCGCGGGCGCGCCATTACAAGGCGTTGACCGAACCGGATGATGAAATTTATTTTGCCGGCGAACACGTCAGTTACCTGACGGCCTGGATGGCCGGCGCGCTGGACTCGGCCCGCGAAGCGGTTGCCCGTCTGCACAAGCGCGTCAGCGAACCGGTGGCCTCCAACGGCAAGTAGATAAAGACCCGTAAGCTCCGTCCGCCGGGCGGGGTCTCATCGGTGGGTTCTGTGCCGGAAGGTTCCGCACGGTCCGGCACAGTACTTACAAAACGCAGGAACACACTTTTACCAATCTTAACCACAAGGAGTTTATGAAAAAGATCCTTTTCGCGGCCATGTTTGCTCTGGCCAGCCTGATCGCAACGGCGCAGGAAGCCAAGCGGGGAATTACGGCCGCCGAGTATGCCCTGGCCAAAGCCGTGACGTTCAAGAATGTCGAAAAAGATACCTACGTCAAAGCGAACGGACTGCTGTTCGATCGCGACGACGAAAAAGCGCCCTACGTGTTCAAATTCAGCGACGGCATCGAGCGGCGCGTCTATTTCTTCTCCCTCTACGAAGCCCAGAGCATGAAAAGCCTCGGTCAGCTGGCGGTGTTTTATACGCCCAAAGACGGCAAGATGCAGAAAGTGTGCGTTCCGAATGCGGAAGCCGACCGGGCTGTCTGGGGTCAGTACATCGACGACCTGAAAGACGCCAACAAGGCCGCCGACGGGTTTGCCGTCTGCCTGGCCTTTGCGCTGTCGAAAGAGTCGTCGGGTCCGGTAAAAACCGACGGGGCCACTGCGGAGAAGGATCATAACGAATTCTGTTTCGCCGGAAGCTCGTACGTGCTGATGGCCGACGGAACGGAGAAACCCATCGGGCAGGTGAAGGTGGGCGAACAGGTTGGCGGCCTGAAGTCCGAAACCGTGCTGGCCGTGAATGCCCACCAAGGCTCATTTACCCTGACCCGGATTCTGCTCGAACCGGCCCAGCAGCTTTGGGCCTCGCACGTCACGTCGTCCGGCCACGTAGAACTGGAAGCCACGGCCAACCACCCCATCCTGACCGCCAAAGGCCGGGTCGCCGCCGGTGACCTGCGGAAAGGTGATGTTGTCTTCGTGGAAGACGCCGCGACCGGCTCCTACCGCATGGCGACGGTGGTCTTCGTACAAGATGCCGCCCGGGTCGTCAATCAGGTATATTCCCTAACCACCTCAGGCGGCGCCTACGTAGTGGACGGCGCCGTGGTGCTGGATAAATAAGGGTTTAAAAGTTCAGAGTTTATAGTTTAGGGTTTATAGTTGCTCCGCAGGGTCAGAATATGGCGGAGCAACTATAAACCCTAAACTATAAACTCTGAACTTTTAAACCCTTATTTCGCCGCAATCACGCTTTCCTTCTTCGTTTTCAGCTTCTCGACGACGTATTCGCCGAGCTGGCGGCCCTGGAGATTGCCTATTTCCAGCGCGTCGCGGAAGTGGATGCCGCCGTACAGCCGGCTGTAGGAAGCCTCCACGGCGGCCTGCCGGAATGATTTGAATGACCGAACGCCATGCCCGTACGGATGTTCGGTTGAATCGGTAAACGCGATGTTGTCGCCGTACAGGTTCGTCAGGACCTCGGCGGCGGCGGCGGAAATCACGCTGTGGCCGCTGGTGTATTCCGGGAACGGCGGCGTCTGCAGAAACGGCTGCCATTTCGGGTCGATGTACTTGTTGATGACCGTTTCGGGACGGACGCGGTTCGAGCGGTACTTTTCATCCCAGCAGCTGATAAAGCCGTCGGACAGGGCGAAAGAGGTCAGGGCGTACGCCTCCACGCTTTTGGCAAAATCGGCCTTCTGCTGGCGGGCGATGGTCGCCGCAATATGCAGCCAGTGACCACCCGGCGTCATTTTCTTGGAAGCGTACGAGACGTGCCCGGCGACGTTCATCACAAATGCATTATCGTCCCAGAAATAGGCAATGTTCTTCTGGTCTTCCGTCATCGTTTTGCCGATGGTATACACCTCTTCCGCCAGTTTGTAGAACGGACTGCTTTTGGTCACGCTGTAGGGGGCCGGGCGCGGCGGCATAAACTGCGAGCAGGTATCCATCACCCAGCAGCGGATTTTCATCCATTGCGGCTCGGCGGCGTCCATGTAGGCCGGGGGCGTCGGAACCCAGGTGCCTTCCACGTTCGTGACGGTATGCTTGAAACCCCGCGTCTGCTTATAGGAGTCCTTGCCCGCATGGTCGAGCACGTGCTTGGCAACGGCCTCTCCGTACGCCACCGATCGTTCGAACACCTCCTCGGGTATGCCCATTTTGTGGTATTCTTCGAAAAAGCTCTTTTCGTACTCGTCGAACTTGTCCGCCGAGAAGGTCAGCGCCCGGGCAACGGTCAGAAACGCTTTGGTGCTGGCCAGCGGGAAGCAGTATTCCTGGCCGGGTTCGGGTTTCGGCGGAGCGGTAAATTTCCGGACTTTGCCCGCCAGCGACTCATAGCCCGGCGTGCCGGGCAGCATGGCCTCGTAGCCGGCCAGATTGGCGTAGGAATAAATCCGGCTGGCGACCGGCGGCGAGAAAATGTCGTGAATCACCACTTTGGTCAGCTGCTCGACACTGCGGTGGTAAAGCTCGGGATTGGCGGCTTTGGGATTGTACTCTTCCGGTTTAGCTTTTGGCTGGCATCCGACGGCAACCCAGAGGCTTCCGGCAGCCAGCATCCACAGGAGACGTTTCTTCATATCCGGTTTTTATTGGAGACAAGGGAGGAGAGACGTAAGACAAGCGACAAAAATTGCAAACTGGCGGCATAAAGCGCCTTTTCTCGCTTACTTTCCCTCGCTTGCCTCAGGTCTTTCCTTTCTTGTCGTTTGTCCTTTGTCTTTTCTCTCTTGTCAAAGAGGTTATTAGAGGACTACAAAGTTACCTTAAAATAGACACAATTCTTCGTTAAAATGCTGATTTGCGTCAGCTATTTTACCGGATTCCGGCTGCGTGACGCGACAAGCGGCCTGTCCGGTTTGTTCCTGAACAGCAGCATCCGGTCGTTGTTGCGGGCCACCAGACAGAGCGGGCCCCGTGGCGTCCGGACGGGTTTGATAGCGCGGACTTCACCAGTAAGCAGAAAGCCTGCATCAAGGGGCGAAACGGTCGAAAAGGCGCCCTTGCCGTTGTTTTGCAGCACCAGACCCAGACTGGCATCGTACCGGCCCTGGTACGGACTGACGCCGTAAAAGTTGCCGCCTCCCAGCAGATCCAGATCGCCGTCGCCGTCGAGGTCGGCGGGGTGCAGGGCAAAAATCGCCGAGAACTGGGCCTCCACCGGCAGGAGGTGCACCGCAAATTTTCCGCCCGTATTTTCCAGATACACCGACCCAAACTGGTTTACCTCCCGTTCGTCGGCATCGGCCAGTTCGTCCTTCGTAAAAATCTGGTCGAGGGGCTTTCCGGCGAACGAGACGTAGTCCGTAAACCGTTTGTTGATGATGCCCGGCATCTGCTTGCCGAGGTCGTCGCGGAAGGCGATCGGAAACCACTGTTCGCCCCGGTTGTAGGCGATGAGCTGCTCCATCGTGCCGCTCTGGTCGAGGTCTTTGACGAGCATTTTCAGACGCGTATCGGGCGCTTTGCGGAACTTGGTGTTGTAGCCCAGATTACCCGCCACCAGGTCCGTATCGCCGTCGCCGTCAAAATCCGCGGCGGTCAGAGATTGCCACAGGCCGTTGAGCGGCGTTTTGCCGTCGGTCAGGTCCGCCGCCTCGTCCAGTTTCCCGCCCGAATTGGCAAAGACCCGAACGGGCATCCACTCACCCACGACCACCAGATCCAGGTCTTTGTCGGTATCGTAATCCAGCCAGACGGCGTCGGTCACCAGACCCGCGTGGCGGAGTTCGGGCGCCAGTTTATCCGTCTGGTCGGTCAACCGGCCCCGCCCGTCGTTCACCAGCAGGTACGAATCCGGTGTTTTTCCGTACGCAAAGCCCAGCACCCGGCCGCCCACAAACAGGTCCAGATCGCCGTCGCGGTCGAAATCGCAGGGCCGGACGCAGCTTCGCGAACCGTATTGCGGCAATGGATTGGCCGATTTGGTAAAACGGCCCCGGCCATCGTTGAGGTACAGTCGGTCCGAAAGCTCGGGGCGTTTTCCGGCGTACTCGTTCCCGCCCGTGACCACGTACAGGTCCAGGTCCTTGTCGCCGTCGGCATCGAAAAAGGCCGCGTCCGTGTCTTCAAACAGCGAGTCTGCCGTGAAAGCGGACTGTGGGGAAGTCGTAAAGCCGCCCGTCGGCTGTTGCAGCAGGAGGCTTCCGGCCTGATTTCGGGCTCCACCGGCGTACACGTCTTCCAGCCCGTCGCCGTTGACGTCACCCACCGCCAGCGCCGGGCCTTCGGTTGAAACCTTGAACGGCATCAGCGATTCGTGGATAAAATCGTAATACGTCGTGTTTTCACGGTGCCGCCACGGCAGGAGCAGGGAGTCCGCCCGGGCCATCAGCGGGGCCGGGGTCGGCGGAACGAGCGAAAAGTCCGTTGCCAGCCGCCGGGCGTCGGCCTGCCGGAGCGTCAGCGTCTGACCGGCTTTAACGCCCGTTCGCAGTTCCGCTTTGCCCGTGTTCCAGACCACAATGAGTGAATCGACGCCCGGGAGGGCACCCAGCCCGAACGTCAGCACCGGTTCGACGGACGACTGAAAGCCGCGCGTCGGCATCAGCTGCTGGAGTTGCAGGCCGTTTTTCGTTTTCAGAACGACCTTCGCACCGACGCCAAACCGGTTGAGTCCGTCGCCCTGAAGCTTTATTTTCAGGAATTGATTTTCGGGAAACAGCGTACTGGCCTCGTTCCGAAACAGGCCGGCCGGGTCGTTGATGTTGTTGGTGACCAGATCCAGATCGCCGTCGTTATCCAGATCGGCGTATACCGAGCCGTTGGAGTAAGTCGGTTGATCGAAGCCCCAGGCCAGCGATTTATCTTCAAACCGCAGATCGGCCCCGCCCCGGAAAAGGTAGTTATGCACCTTGCCTTCGGGCATGCGGGCCAGCGCCTCGGCATCGGCCACCTGACGCATCCGGATCGACATCGACTGGTCGGACATGAACTTGGTGTAATCCAGGTTGTTGGGCCGTTTGACGATGCCGTTGCTGATAAACAGGTCTTTGTGCCCGTCGTTGTCAAAATCGGCCAGCAGCGGCGCCCAGCTCCAGTCAGTTGCGGGTACGCCCGCCAGCGCCGCCACGTCCACAAACGTCTGACCCCGCTGGTTCAGTTGCAGGCAGTTGCGCGAGTACTGGTGCATGTAGCCGTAGGCGAGTTTGTACTGAAAAATGTCGAGCGGGTCTTCCCCAGCCGATGATTTTTCAACGGCTTCGTCCTCGGGGTACATATCCAGCGACACCACATCCGGGTAGCCGTCGTTGTTCACGTCCGCCACGTCGTTGCCCATCGAAAACCGGCTTACGTGCTGGAACGCCTTTTTGACGCTCTCCGTAAACGTGCCGTCGTGGTTGTTGAGGTAGTAATAATCGTCCTCGTGGAAGTCGTTCGAGACGTAGAGGTCTTCCCAGCCGTCGTTGTTGAGGTCGGCCACCGAAAGACCGAGGCCGTAGCCCATGACCGCGCCGAGGATGCCCGCCTCGCGGGAAACGTCTTGAAATGTTGAATGGCTGAATGGCTGAATAGTTGAAGGATTCTGCCCGGTTTGACCTTCTGCAAGCGATTCGCTCAACAGATTTTTGAACAGATAATCCCCGGCTTTGGCGTCGCGGGGTTCGCGGGCGTCGATGCGGTCGAAGCTGCGGGAGGTGTGGACGGCATGGTTGAGCAGGTAACAGTCGAGGTCGCCGTCGTGGTCATAATCGAAAAAGGCCGCCTGGGTCGAGAAGCCGGTGAAGTTCAGTCCGTATTCCGCCGATTTTTCCGAAAAAGTGCCGTTCTGATTGTTGATATACAGCTCGTTATGTCCTTTCAGCCCCTTGAAATCGCCCACGGCGCAGACGTAGATGTCCAGCCAGCCGTCGCCGTTGACGTCGGCCATCGTCACACCCGTTTGCCAGTCCGCCTGCCCGGCCACGCCCGCTTTGGCAGTAACATCTTCGAATGCAAAGTTACCCTTGTTGAGGTACAGCTTATTGGACCCCTGATTCGAGACGAAATAGAGGTCCGTAAGGCCGTCGTTGTTGAGGTCGCCTGCCGCTACGCCGCCGCCATTGTAGTAATACAGGTAGCTCAGAATGTTCAGACTGTCCGTATCCTGCAACCGATTGGCAAACCCGATGCCCGTCTGCGTCGAATCCAGCGACGCAAACAGGGGCTTTTCGTCCGTTTTAAACGGATTACAACCTACCAGCACCGTCAATCCGGCCAGTATCCCCGCTATCCAGAATCTCTTCATCCTTTATTGAATCACGGGCGAACCCACCTCAAAGACCTGCGCCTCGTCATTGTTCTTGGCCAGCACGAGCCGTTTCCGACCGCCCGGTCCGCGTACTTCGGCCATGCGCCGAACCTGCCCGCGCACAAAGAACCCGGACTTCTGCGCCGGGACCGGCGTGAAATCGCCCCTGCCGTTGCCCGTCAGCAACAGCCCGTAGCTCGCGTCGTAGCGTCCGACTTCGGTCAGCACGTCGAAGAAGTTACCCGCCAGCAGCAGGTCCAGCTTGCCGTCCCGGTTGTAATCGCCGGTCTGAATGGCCCGCACGGGCGAAATCTGCGCCAGCGCCGGGAGCGGTTTAACGGTAAAATGCTGTCCTTTGTCGTTCAGAATCACGACCGATTCGGCCATTTGGGCCGTGTAGGTGTCCGCACCTTCGCGCTGCTGTTCGGAGAAAACGTCCTCGTAGCCGGCCTTGCCGTAGTCGGTGTACTTGATGAACTTCGATTTGATCGACGGAATACGTTTCTGCAAATCGGGCTTCTGCACCATCAGGCACTCGGCCCATTCGCCGTTGCGCGGGCGGAAGCAGGTCATCACCTGTTCGTACGCCCCGTTGCCGTCGAAATCCTTGCCGTACAAACGCGCCGGGCGGTCTTTCGAAGCGGTTATCCGGCTGTTCAGCCCTCCGTTTCCGGCGATAAAATCCAGATCGCCGTCGCCGTCCACGTCGGCCGCCCGGACGGTATTCCACCAGCCGCTGGTTTCGGCCAGCGTCGCGTTTTCCAGCTTTTCGAAGCCTTTGCCGGCTTTGTTTTTCAGAATCGTAAGTGGCATCCAGTCGCCCGCCAGCACGAGGTCGGGAAAACGGTCGTTGTCCACGTCGGCCCAGATCGCGTCGGTCACCATGCCGAGGTCTTTGGCAAAAGGCATCAGCTTCTCCGTGCCTTTGGTGAAGGTCCCGGTGCCATTGTTGACCAGCAGCGCGTGTTCGGGCTTGCGGCCGTACTGCCCCGGCACCAGTCGCCCGGCGACGAACAAATCCTGATCGCCGTCGCGGTCGAAATCGGCGGCCACCACGCAGGAATTAGCCTCCAGCACGCGGGTCATGGTCTTGTCCCAGGTGAAGCCGCCCTTGCCGTCGTTGCGGTAGAACCGGTCAAACTGCAGTGTTTTGTCTTCAATTTCGTTGCCGCCGGTGGCTACGTAGAGGTCCAGGTCCTTGTCGTTATCGGCGTCGAAGAAGGTAGCGGCTACGTCTTCGGTGTACAGGGCATCGGCCAGAAACGGCTGTTTCTGCGCGGCGAACGTCCCGTCGGCCCCCTGCACGAACAGGGCGCGGGGCTGGTTGATGGCATTTCCGAAAAACACATCGTCGAGCCCATCGCCGTTGATGTCGCCCACGGCCAGCGCCGGACCTTCCCGCGAGAACATCTGTTTCAGCAGCCCGTCGCGGTTGTAATCTACAAAATCGTTTTCGGTATGCGTGAAGGTCAGTCTGGAGGCCGCCGTGCCTTCGGTGAAAAGCTTCGGGGCGGCGGGTTCGGGTTGGAGCGTCACCGGCTGGGCTGCGTTCCGTACGTCCAGCGTCAGCGTCGTGTTGGCTTTCGGCTGGCGGAGCACCTGCTTTTTGTCGGGTCCGCCGCCGACGCCCGGCCAGATGACCGTCAGCGAATCAATCGCGGGATGGGTGCCCAGACCGAACACCATCGTCAGGTCCACCGACGACTGAAAACCGCGGTTGGGCATTTGCTGCAAATACTGCGTTTCGCCTTTCTGGTGAACGTACACTTTGGCGCCGATGCCGCTGCGGTTCATCGGCGTTCCGGCCAGTTTGACCCGCAGGAAATTGGCTTTGTTCTTCTCGACCGACTGGTTCTGGTAGATCGAGGCGGCGGCGTTGTTGTTGTTCACCACCAGATCCAGATCGCCGTCGTTGTCCAGGTCGCCATACGCCGCCCCGCTTGAGAAGCCGGGCGTACCGAGGCCCCATTCGGCAGCCTGGTTGGTAAAATGCAGGCCGTCGCCGCTGCCCTTAAAAGCATAATTCGCCAGCGGACTCGTCCCCATTTTATCGACGTATTCCTTGTAATCGAATTTCTTGATGCCTTCGATCATCAGCTGAATGTCCGGATTGTCGCCCAGAAAAGACACAAAATCCTGGTCGGTGAGGTCTTTTAGAATGCCGTTGGCGACAAAAATATCCTTCTTCCCGTCCATGTCCATGTCAAATAGCAGCGCTCCCCAGCTCCAGTCCGTGGCGTGGGTACCGGCCATGCGGCCCACCTCCGAAAACGTGCCCTGACCATCCGGGCCGGGGCCGTTGTTGAGGTGCAGCATGTTGCGGGAATCCTGATGGTAAAAATCCCGCTGCAGGCGCAACTGGTCGATTTCGTAGCTGTCGAACGAGGTGGTGGTTTTGAGCCGGTAATCGTCTTCGGGCATCATGTCCGTGACGAAAATATCGAGGTTCCCGTCGTTGTTGAGGTCGGCAATGTCGGCTCCCATCGACGCCAGGCTGATGTGGTTCATATACTCCTTCACCGACTCTTTGAACGTGCCGTTTTTCTGGTTGATGTAGAGAAAATCGCGCTCGTAGAAGTCGTTGGAGATGTAGATGTCCGGCCAGTTGTCGTTGTTCACGTCCCCGATCGTAATCCCGAGTCCAAAGCCGATGAGGCTGCCGTAAATCCCCGCTTCGGCCGAAACGTCCTCAAAGAGGGGGGAGTAAGGGGAGGAGGGGGACGAAGGGGACGAAGGGGATGCCGGACCTGAAGCCCCTTCCTCCTCTCCTCCCTTTCCTGCTTTCCTCCTTTCCACCATCCTATTCCGAAACAGCTTGTCGCCGCCCAGCTTGTCGCGCGTGTCCCGGATGTTGGCAAATTGAAGGCGATCCATGGGCGTGAAGCTGTTGTTGAGCAGGTACATGTCGAGATCGCCGTCGCGGTCGTAGTCGAAAAACGCGGCGTGGGTCGAGAAGCCGCCATCGGCCAGCCCGTACTCCTGTGCCTTTTCGGCGAACTGAGGGATGCCGTTTTTGAAGCCCTGGTTGATGAAAAGCTGGTTGCCCCGGGCGTCGCGGCTGCCGGAATTGCAGACGTAGATGTCGAGCCACCCGTCGCCGTTCACGTCGGCAAACGTCACACCCGTCGACCAGAATTTCTTGCCGACAATGCCCGCCGCTTTGGTCACGTCCTCAAATTTGAGCGCTTGTCCCGGCCCGTCCGTGCGGTTAAGGTAAAGCTTGTTTTCTTCGAAATTGGAAGTCAGAAACACATCCGGCAGCCCGTCGTTGTTGACGTCGCCGATCGCCACGCCGCCGCCGTTGTAGAAGTTCCGGTAGTTGAAGATGTTGAAATTCGGTTTGTCCAGACTCCGGTTCACGAAGTCGAGGCCCGTTTCGGAGGCCGGAAGGTCGGCAAACAGTTTTTCGTCCTCGGTTTTGCAGGCCAGGAGGAGAGGGAAAAGGAGTATCGGAAGAAGGTATTTCATTTCAATTTAAACGTCCGGAGGGGTTTGTCATTGATTCCAACCAGCACAAAATCACCGGCTTTGCGTACGTCGCGCACGTCGCCGCGCAGGAACAGGCCGGTACGGTCAGGCGCGGAAAATTCGAATTTCCAGGCTCCCCGATTGGCGAGCACGACGCCGAAATTAGCGTCCACCTTGCCAATCCGCAGGCGCATGCGGGAATTGTTGCCGGTCAGGAGCAGGTCTTTTGTTCCGTTTCGGTCAAAATCAGCAATGAGTATGCCGTAAACCGGGCCATACTGGGCCTCAACCGGCAGTTCGTGCGGCACGAAGGTTCCATTTTGATTTTCCAGCACCAGCGTCCGCAGTTCAGTCACCGATTTCTGGAAGGCGTGATTCAGGGTTTCTTCCGGCAGACAGTCGTTGACGGTCGCGTCGGCAAAAGCGGCGTAGCTCGTAAACCGCTTGCGCAGCGAGGTCAGTTGTTCGGCCATTTCGTCCCGCGAATAAGCCGGGTATGCTTTGCCCTGCACGAAATGGCTCATGAAGAAATCCACCGTGCCGTTCTGGTCGAAGTCGCCGTAGACCATCGAGGCGGGCTCTTCCGCTGAGGCGCGCAGCTGGGTGTTGGTGCCCAGATTCCCGGCGACCAGGTCCAGGTCGCCGTCCTGGTCGAGGTCGGCGGCGGCGAGGCGGTTCCACCAGCCGGTCAGCGGTTGCCCAGGGTTTAGCGGCGTGAGGTTTTGCGGGTCAGGCGTCGCGAAGGTGCCCCGGTTGTTTTTCAGGACCGTAATCGGCATCCATTCGCCGGCCAGAAGGAGCTCCGGGTAGCCGTCGCGGTCGGTATCGACGGCGGCGGCATCGGTCACCAGACCAATTTTGCCCAGCGAGGCGCGGCTGAACTGGCCGCGCCCGTTGTTGCGCAGCAGGAAGGACTCGTGAACGGCCGGGTAGCTGAAGGGTTTGCAGTGCGCTCCGATGAAGAGGTCCGTGTCTCCGTCGCGGTCAGCATCGAAAGCCGTAACGCAACTGCCGTTGTCCGCCTCGACGGGCAGGGCCTGCGGCCGGAAGTTGCCCGCGCCGTCGTTGAGGAAAAGCTGGTCCTGCAAAGCGGCCGGGTCACGGACTTCGTAGCCGCCGTTGACCAGGTACAGGTCCGGCTTTTTGTCCCCGTTAAAATCGGCCAGCACGGCGTCGATGTTTCGGGCTTTGGCCAGACCGGGCAGGGGTTTGGGCAGGAATTTTCCGGCTTTCTGCAAAAACAATTGGCCCGGCTGTTCGGGCGTTCCGCAGACAAACACATCCTCCAGACCATCGCCGTCCACGTCGGCGACGGTCATGCGCGGGCCGGTATACGAGTAGTGCGTGGGCAGCAGAATCTGCTGGTTGAAGTTGTTGACCGGCGCCATCCGGTGGGCAAACTCAAGGGCTTTTTCTTCCGAAAAAAGCACCGGCTGCGGTTTTGCCACGCCTGCCTGCGCCGCGCCGCTGCGGGCATGCTCCAGCGTCAGGGTCTGATTGGGCTGGACACCCGTCAAAGTCTGCGTTTTTCCATCCGGCCAGCGAACCGTCACCGTTGCCGCGCCCGTAACGCCGAACAGCAGCGGCCCGTGGCTGCACGACTGGAAGCCGCGCGTCGGAAAATACTCCTGTGTCTGGGTGGCGCTGTCGGTCTGGACGGTCACTTTCGCACCGATGCCGAACGGGTTGGCGGCCGGACCTTTCAGCCGGAGCGTGAGGTACGCCCGCTCGTGCTGCTCGCGGCTCCCGTTCCGGTAAATCCGGGACGGTTCGTTAAGGTTGTTGGTAATCAGGTCCAGGTCGCCGTCGTTGTCGAGGTCGGCGTAGGCGCAGCCATTCGAAACGGTGGTCTGGTCGAAGCCCCAGTCCGCCTGCCGGTTCGTGAAGGTGAGGTTGCGGTTATTCTGGAAAATGTAATTCTTCGTCTGGCTCGACGGCATTTGCCGGATTTGCTCCAGTTTGCTGAGCGCCTGACCCGAAGCCGTGGCGTCGTCGGAATATTTCACAAAATCGGCGTCCGTAAAATCGCGGACCATGCCGTTGCTGACGAAAATGTCCTTGTAACCGTCGCCGTTGAAATCGGCCAGCAGCGTGCCCCAGCTCCAGTCCGTCGCGGCCACCCCCGCCAGCTGGCTGATTTCGGCAAACTGCCCGTCGGCCTGCTGAATCTGGAGCATGTTCCGCATGTTCTGGTGCCAGAAGCCGTTCTGTAGCTGGGCCTGGTAGACGTTCCAGTTGTCGGGCCAGGGGAGGCGCTTTTGCCGGGCGTTGCTTTCGGGCAGCATGTCGAGGGTGAAAATGTCGGGCCGGTTGTCGTTGTTGAGGTCGGCCACGTCCACTCCCATGGACGAGTAGGAGGTGTGCTCCACGCGTTCCCGCAGTTCGTCCCGGAACGTGCCGTCTTGCTGATTGATGTAGAAGTAGTCGTCTTCGACATAATCGTTCGTCACATAGATGTCCGGAAAACCGTCGCTGTTGATGTCTGAGACGGAAGCGCCCAGTCCAAAACCCAGCGGATTGCCTTTGATGTTGGCCTGCTCGGAAATGTCGGCGAAAAGGGACGAGGGGGACGAAGCGGTAATCTCTTCCTCCTTTCCTCCTCTTCCTCCTTTCCTCCATTCCATCATCATATTTCGGAACAATTTGTCGCCCGCATTGGCGTCGCGGGTATTGCGGAAGGCGGCGGCCTCCTTGCGCTGGTTGTCGCGGTGGCCGTGGTTGATCAGGAAGCAGTCGAGGTCGCCGTCGAGGTCAAAATCGAAGAAGGTGGCCTGAACGGAGTAGCCGGCGTCGGCCAGTCCGTATTCGGCGGCGCGGTCGGTGAAAGTAAGGTTTTTGTTATTGATGAATAACTGATTCCGGCGCAGGGATTCGTCTTTTAGACCGGAGTAGCAGACGTAGATATCGAGCCAGCCGTCGGCATTGACGTCGGCGAGGGTTACGCCCGTTTTCCAGCCGCCCCGGCGCCCGGCCACACCCGCTTTGGCCGTGATGTCTTCAAATTTCAGTTCACCCTGATTGAGGTACAGGGCGTTGTCGACCTGATTTCCGGTAAAGTACAGATCGGTGAGGCCGTCGTTGTTGAAATCGCCGGCCGCCACGCCCCCGCCGTTGTAGAAGTACTCGAACGCGAGCACGTTGTCCTGCTCCGTCTCGCGTAACTGGTTGGTAAAGGTGATGCCGGTTGTTTCCGGCGTTATGCTTTCAAACAAAGGCTTTTTGGGTTGACAGGCTGCAAGGCCCGCCAGCAAAAGCCCTAAAATCAATCGGTTCATCATAGGTGCCCGGTCAGGCAGGTAACCTGCGGAAAAACAGGCGGCTTCCTCTGACCGGAGTTAACAAAGATACAAAAAAAACGGCAGCCCGGGTTGGGCTGCCGTTCTGATAAAAGATTCCCGGTATGAATCGGGAATGCAGATTAGTATCCGAAGTTTTGCTTCAGATTCGGGTTCGTGTCGAGCGCCTGCTGCGGAATCGGGTACACCACACGGTACTCGGGCGTGGTGGTCGGCTTCTGGTCGAAGGGGCGCGTAAAGGTGCCAAAGCGAACCATGTCGTTTCGGCGCCAGCCTTCCCAGTACAGCTCACGACCCCGCTCGGCGAGCAGGTTGTCGGCCGTAACCGAAGCCAGGGCCGCTACGCCACGCTGGGCCCGCACCTGGTTGACCAGGCTCGCGGCCGTAGCGCCACCGGTAGCTGTACCGCCGCGCAGAATGGCTTCTGCCTTCATCAGCAGCACGTCGGCGTAGCGGAAGAAGACGTAGTCGTTACCCGGCGCTTCGGGGTTCTGGGGGTCGATCGGGTACTTGATGACACGAATACCGTTCGACTCATTCGCGTAGAGCAGGTTCAGGGTCGGCGTGAAGTTCAGCGGAGCCCCACCCCGTTCGCTAAGCGCACGACCGGTCTGGTCGGTCTGCGGTCCTACCAGGAAGCCCGCCCGGATACCGGTCCGGTCGGTCAGGCCCGGAATGGCCGCGCCCCGGCGCTGGTCAGCCGCTTCAAAGCTGTTGTAGAAATCAGACAGCGTCGTAAAGCCGTTCCAGCCTCCGCCCAGCGGCTGGTTGTAGTGCATCGTCATGCGGTAGCGGTTCTGCACACTTGCCTGCGGCGACCCGCGCTCGTTGACCACCGAAAAGATGATTTCGTTGGAAAGCGTGGAGTTGTCCCAGTGGAAGTTGTCGAAATACTGTCCCGCCGGTTCCAGCGTATAGTTGTTGCTGCTGATGATGGCGTCGCAGTTGGCAATCACCTGGTTCATGTCGGCAGCCGCAAACGTATACGGTCCGGCCGGTTGCTGCGGGTTCTGGGTAAACACCGCCCGGTTCAGGTAGACTTTCGCCAGCAGGAAACGAACGGCGTCGCGCGTAGCCCGGCCGGGGTTCTTGGCGGCCGGCAGGTTCGCCAGGGCGTAGGTCAGATCGTCGATGATGAACTGCGTCGCTTCGGTCCGCGTCAGGACGCGGGGTACATCGTCGAAGCTGGCATTGGCTTCCCGGAAAGGCACCTGGCCGTACAAGTCCACGATATGGAACATGAAGAAAGCCCGCAGGAACCGTGCCTGTGCCTGAACCGACGTGTTGTTGGCCGTTGCGGCGGCGGCGGTGGCTTCCGTCGCGCGGAACAGACCCGTGTTCAGGTTGTTCCAGGCGCCGATGATCTGGTTGTGCGTCGCATCCCAGGTGTGCTGGTGCAGACGACGCCAGGTGCCGAAGTCGTCCCAGTCCGTTCCCCGCGTGGGGCCCATCATTTCGTCACTGGAATGTTCCTGCATCGCGTAGGCGTTGGCCTGATCACTGAACGAGTTCAACTGACCATATACCCCGTTCAGCAACTGATCCAGGTTTGCCGACGCGGACCCGCCCGAGTTGAGCGTCGTCGGCCGGTCCAGTACGCGGTCTTCCAGATTCGTGCAGCTAACGCCCAGAACAATCAGGCTGGTGGCTGCAATCAACTGTGTATTAAGTAGTTTTTTCATTTATTTTTTTGTTAAACGACAACGGATTTCAGCAATCAATTGAGGTTTAGGAAAATCAGTTAGAATGTGCCGGTGATACCCAGCGTAAACGTACGGGCGGTCGGGAACGAGGTGTAGTCAATCCCCAGCGACGGGATGCCGTCCAGCGTTTTGTTGGTGTTCACCTCAGGATCGATACCGGTGTACTTCGTCAGCACGAGCAGGTTCTGACCCGTCAGCGATACACGCAGGCCACGGATGGCGCTGCCGGCGGGCAGGTTGATGCCCCGGCTGATCACCAGGTTCGACAGTCGCACGAAGTCACCCTTCTCCAGGAAGCGCGTCGATACGATCGGCGGGTTGAGGCGGTTTTCACCGTTGGTCACCACGTCGGTCGTCACGTTGCGGCCTACGCCAAGGTTACCTTTGACGAAGATCGCGTTGGCGGTGTTGTTATAGAGGTAGTTGCCACCCGCTCCCGTAATGAACAGGCTCGCGCTCCAGCCTTTGTACCCGAAGTTGTTGGTCAGACCGAAGTTGTAGGTCGGAATGGCCGAACCTACATACGCCAGTTGCAGCGTGGGGTCGGTGTACTGACCGAAGCCGCTCGCGTCGAAGCCCGTAAACGTCGGCATGAAGAACGAGAACAGCGGACGGCCGCCTACGATGCGCTGGGCATATGCCCCGGTCAGCCCCTGGCCGTTGATGGCACCGGCGTTGTAGAGACCCGTGAAGTCAGTAACTTCGTTTTTCAGGAAGGTTCCGTTGGCGGCCACGTCCCAGGTGAAGTTCTCTCCCCGCACGATGTCGTACGTGATACCCAGTTCAACCCCCCGGTTGATAATGTTGGCCGGCAGGTTGATCCAGCGGGCACGGGCCGGAGCCGGAGCGGCGTAGGCCGCTTCGAAGAGCAGGTCGGTGGTGTTCTTGTCGAAGTAGTCGATGGTTGCACCCAGACGGCCGTTGAAGAACGTCAGGTCGGCACCGATGCCAAACTGCCGTGTCTGCTCCCAGCGCAGGTTGTCGTTGTTAACGATGTCCCGGTTGGTGGCGTTGTTGTTCTGGTCGAAGGTGTACCGCACCGGCGTGATGTTGGCCGGGAATTCCTGGTTACCCGTGACGCCCCAGCTGCCACGAATCTTCGCCGTGACGCCTTTTTCCTTCACGCCCTGCATGAAAGCTTCGTCCGAGATGTTCCAGCCCGCACCAAAAGCCGGGAAAACCCCGTACTTGTTGTTGGGACCGAACTTGGACGAACCATCGACCCGGACCGTGGCGGTCAGCAGGTACTTCTCGTTGAGGTTGTAGTTCACCCGGCCAAAGTACGACTGGAGTTCGCTCTCGTTCAGATCAGAACCGGCAAAATACGCCTTGTTGCTGCCCTGGTTGTTCACGGCGTTCATGTTGTTGGTATACGGGAACACGGCCGTCGACTGGAACAGCTGCGCCTGCAGGAAGCTGGCCTGGTTGTTGAACTTCTGATAAGAGAAGCCCAATACGCCGTCGAACTGACCCGGACCGATTTTCTGATTGTAGTTCAGGGTGTGTTCGAGCAGCTGGCTGCTGCGCTGGCGGTTCTGGATCACGCCCCGCCCAGCGTTCTGCAGAATGCTTTCGCTGAAGCCGGGCAGGTTACGCAGAATGGAAGTGCGCCGCTCCGACATCGAGTTATCGATACCGAAGTTCAGTTTGTACGACAGACCGTCGATGATCCGCCAGGTAAGGCCGATGTTCCCCAGGGTACGGTTGGTAGTACCTACGTCGTTCACCCCTTCCAGCAACGAAACCGGGTTCCGGAACGCCACCCCGTTGGGTACCGTGCCTGAGCCGGGAATTGGCCGGTTGGTCGCCGGATCGATGAGATCAGCGTAGCCATCCGGGTTGAAGAAGCGGCCATACTGATCGTATACCGGATACGTCGGGTTGGCCTGAATAGCCGCCCCGATCAGGTTGCCCTGATAACCGGCATTGTCCCCGTTGGGAACGTAGTTGTCGCGGATTCCTGACGTGGTCAGCTGCAGGTCGAGTGTTACTTTGTCGTTGAACAAGTCCTGCGAAGCGTTCACGCGGCCGGTGATCCGGCGCAAGCCGGAGTTCTTCACGATACCCTGCTGGTCCGAATAACCCAGCGAGAGGTTGTAGCGCGTGTTGTCGTTACCGCCGCCGTAGTTGATGTTGTAGTTCTGCGATAGGCTCGTCCGGAAAATCTGATCCTGCCAGTCGGTCGAAGCGCCGGCGTTGTTGATCGAGGTAACGTCTACCTGGGCCGAACGCAGGGCGGCCGCATAATCAGCCGCTTTCACCAGATCGTAGCGGCGCAGCGTTGAGCTTACGCTGGCGTTCGCCGAGAAGTTGAGCGCGCTCTGCCCCGATTTGCCACGCTTGGTCGTAATCAGGACAACGCCATTCGCACCGCGGGCACCGTAGATCGCCGCCGAAGAGGCATCCTTCAACACCGAAATGTTTTCGATATCATCCGGGTTGAGGAACGTCAGCGGGTTACGCGCCGACTGCGTACCGGCACCGAAGTCGCGTCCACCGTCCGACACGTCGCCCCCGTCGAGAGGAACGCCGTCGACGACAAAGAGCGGGTTGTTGTTCGACCGGATCGACGTGGTTCCGCGAATCCGGATGTTGACGCCCGCGCCCGGTTCACCGCTGGCGGGTGTGATCTGGATACCGGCCGCACGACCCTGGAGCAGCTGCTCGGGTGAGGCAATGACCCCTTTGTTAAAATCCTTGGGACCGATGGCCACGACCGAACCCGTTGCGTCCTTAACGCGCTGCGTTCCGTAACCGATAACCACCACTTCCTGCAGGGCCTTCGTGTCGTCCGTGAGTTGAACATCCACCGACGAACGGTTGCCGACCGGCACTTCCTGCGTGGTGAAGCCAATGAACGAGAAAACCAGCGTTGCGCCCTCGCCTACGTTGGAGAGGGTGTACGTACCGTCGGCACCGGAAGAAGTACCTCTTGCCGTTCCTTTTATCTGAACGCTTACGCCGGGCAGCGGGGAGCGGGACGCATCCGTTATCGTACCGGTCACGGTACGGCCCTGCGCGAAGGAAATCTGGCTGTCAAACAGCATGACCAGCGTAACGGCCAGCGCGAACAGACGCATGACGCCCATCTGTCCGAGGAGCGGTGTCCCTGAAGACCCGGCCCGAGCCGTTTTTCCATTACAAATGAATCGAAGATAATGATTCATCATAGGTTAATGATAAGGTTAGTGAAACGATAAACTGTGAGGATGGCATTCAGAACTGGACAATCAAGTGCGATTCGAGTGAACCAATGGGCAAAAATGTACTGCGGCGGTTGTTCCGATCCGAGTCTCAAATTGGGCAGTACCTGTGTAGAACAGAATAGCGAGTTTGGTAACACTCTGCGAAATAATTGAACATATTTCTGAACCCATTCGGCAAATTACAATAATTAAATTCTATAATACAAAAGACTAAACCTAAAATTAATAGGGGAAACCCTAAGTTGTTCATTGTCAAAAAGTAGTTACTTGGGCGGCCTGAACAGGCGTTCTCCTTTTTCCGAAGCCTTTTTCTCAGTTTGCCGGAAACGGAAACCGCTTCTGTCAGAAGCGGTTAAATCCGACCCGGCCCGGACCGCCGGGAAATTATATCCTCCGGTTTTTTGTTAAAATGACGAACGATAGCTCCGAAAATGCCTAATTTTAGGGCTTGAAATGTTATTGAATGACCTTTCGGAGCAAACACAACCCGGAGGCGTCAAAGGCTTACCCATGCAGCAAGCGCTTCAACATCTGGCCGGCCAACTGGAAGGCGACCTTTTTCTGGATAATACCATGCGGACACTCTACGCCACCGATGCGTCGGCGTACCGCGAAATGCCCCTGGCCGTAGCCATTCCCCGCACCGAGGCGGATCTGAAACGGCTCATTGCCTTTGCCAATGAACACAACACCTCGCTCATTCCGCGCACGGCCGGAACGTCTCTGGCCGGGCAGGTCGTCGGCAACGGCATCGTGGTGGATGTGTCGAAGCATTTCAATAAAATTCTCGAATTCAACAAGGATGAGCGCTGGGTGCGGGTACAGCCGGGCGTCGTCCGCGACGAGCTGAACCTGTTTTTGCGTCCGCACGGCCTGTATTTCGGCCCCGAAACCTCGACGGCCAACCGGGCCATGATCGGCGGGATGGTCGGCAACAACTCCTGCGGCTCCAACTCGGTCGTGTACGGCTCCACCCGCGAGCACCTGCTCGAAGTACGGGCGCTGCTGGCCGACGGCAGCGAGGCGACTTTTACGTCAATTAAAAGTGAAAAATTAAAAATAAAAAATAGCCTTTCGACGCTGGAAGGGGCGATTTACCGGAGGACGGACGAGATGCTGGCGGATGCGGAAAACGTGCTCGAAATCCGGCGGAATTTCCCCAAACCGACCATCGAACGGCGCAACACGGGTTACGCGCTCGACATGCTGCTCGACTGCGCGCCGTACACGCCGGAAGGGCCGGACTTCAATTTCTGCCGCCTCATCGCCGGGTCGGAAGGGACGCTCTGCCTGCTGACCGAAATCAAGCTTAATGTGGTGCCGGTTCCGCCCAGGGAGTCGGGGCTGGTCTGTATCCACTGCCGCTCCATTGACGAGTCGCTGCGGGCGACGCTGGTGGCGCTCAAATACAAGCCCTACGCCGTCGAACTCATCGACGATATAATTCTGGAACAGGCATCCACGAATGCCGAACAGCGCAAAAACAGCTTTTTTGTGCAGAAAACGGCGGACGACCGATTCCCCATCATTCTGGTCGTGGATCTGTCCCGCGACACGAAGGCGGAGGTCGAGAAACTGGCCGCCGCGATGGAGGCCGAACTCCGGGCCGCGGGCATGGGCTACCATTTTCCCCTGCTTTTCGGCGACGACAGCAAGAAGATCTGGACGCTCCGCAAGGCGGGCCTCGGCCTGCTGGGTAACCTGCCGGGCGACGAAAAAGCCGTGGCGGTGATCGAAGACACGGCCGTGGACGTTCGTGACCTGCCGGATTTTATCCGCGATTTCAACGAGATTCTGAAGAAGAACGGCATGTCGTCGGTGCACTACGCCCATGCCGGGTCGGGGGAAATTCACCTGCGGCCGATCATCAACCTGAAGACCAGCGAAGGCCACCGGCAATTCCGACTGATTGCCGAGGAAATTGCGACGCTGGTCAAGAAATACGACGGCTCGCTCTCGGGCGAACACGGCGACGGACGGCTGCGCGGCGAGTTTATCCCGCAGATGGTCGGGCCGAAGAACTACGAGCTGATGCGCGACCTGAAGCGCACCTGGGACCCGAAAGGCATTTTCAACCCCGGCAAGATCGTGGATACGCCGCCGATGGACACGTTCCTGCGGTACGAAGCGGGCCAGCAGACGCCGACCTTCAACACGGTGTTCCGCTACCCGAATCAGGACGTGCTGCAGCATGCCGAACAGTGCAACGGCTCGGGCGACTGCCGCAAAACGCAGCTGTCGGGCGGCACCATGTGCCCCTCGTACATGGCGACCCGCAACGAAAAGGACACCACCCGGGCGCGGGCGAACATGCTGCGCGAAATGCTGACGCGCTCGCCGAAGGAAAACCGCTTCGACCACGAAGAAATCAAGGACGTGATGGACCTCTGCCTGTCCTGCAAAGGCTGCAAGTCAGAATGCCCGTCGAACGTGGACATGGCGAAGCTGAAGGCCGAATTTCTTCAGCATTATTACGATGCCAACGGCGTACCCGTGCGCAGTCGGCTGGTGGCTAATTTCTCGAAACTGTCGGGTCTGGCTTCGCTGGTGCCCTGGGCCTACAACGCCGTTTTTGAGACGCCCGCCCTGCGGAAGGCTGCCAACCGCGTCGTCGGCTTCCATCCCGACCGGACGATGCCGCTGCTGCATTCGACGACGCTGAAGAAGTGGTTTGAAAGGAGGAAGGGGAGCAAAGGGGGAAAGGAGGAAAGGACGACCGTCTCTCCCTCGTCCCTTTCGTCCCCTTCCCGCCTTGTCTATCTTTTCTGCGACGAGTTTACGAATTACAACGACGTAGAAGTAGGGCAGAAGGCGGTAATGCTGCTCGAAGAACTGGGCTACGAGGTAATCATTCCGGAGCATGGCGAATCGGGCCGGGCGTCGCTGTCGAAAGGACTTTTGCGGGAGGCCCGGAAAATAGCGGACCGCAACGTTCGTTTGTTAAAGGATGTCATTTCGGAAGAAACGCCGCTGGTCGGCATCGAACCCTCGGCCATTCTGACCTTCCGCGACGAATACCCGGACCTGGTCAGCGAGGAACTGGCCGAAGCCGCCGGACGTCTGGCGAAAGTGGCTCTGACGTTCGAAGAATTTATGGCCCGCGAAATCGACGCGAAACGCATCACGTCCGATTCATTCACGACCGAACCGAAGCTGATGAAACTGCACGGGCATTGCCAGCAGAAAGCCGTTTCGTCGCTGGTTCCGGCCAAAAAGATGCTGTCGCTGCCGAAAAACTACACGGTTCACCTCATCCCGTCGGGATGCTGCGGGATGGCGGGCTCGTTTGGCTACGAGGCGGAACATTACGATATTTCGATGCAGATCGGCGAGCTGGTGCTTTTCCCGACGGTGCGTCAGCAGCCCGAGGAGGTAATCATTGCCGCGCCGGGCACGAGCTGCCGCCACCAGATCAAGGACGGAACGGGCCGCAAGGCGAAGCACCCGGCGGAGATTCTGTACGAAGCCCTTATTGAAGTACGGCAGACGGCCATGTCTGCCGAAACCCTGACTCATTAATTTCTGGCGGATGTGGCCGTCCGCCGCTGTTCTATGAAAAAAGTCGCTATCCTTTTGGGATGCCTGATGGGATTCAGTCAGGTACAGGCCCAAAGCACTTCATCAACCTCGAAGTACAACCCTCAGGAGTTGTTTCACCCGCTGTTCAACATGCAGCCGGGCAATGACTACCGCACCGGCGGCGGCTCGCCCGGCCCGCGCTACTGGCAGAACCGCGCCGACTACCGCCTGAACGTCACGCTGGACGATGTGAAAAACACGCTCAGCGGCGAAGTGGAGATTACTTATAAGAACAACAGCCCGGAAGCCCTGCCGTTTCTGTGGGTGAACCTGGACCAGAACGCCTTTGCTGATACGTCGCGGGCGGCCAAGACCACCCCGACCTCGGGCGGCCGCTTCGGCAACCAGGGCTTCGCGGGTGGTTTTCAGCTTGGGGCCGTGCAGGTCAACGGGCAGAAAGCCGATTACGTCGTGACCGACACCCGAATGCAGCTCCGTCTGGCCAAACCGCTGGAGCCGAAAGGGGAGGTCAAAATCCGGATTGCCTATTCGTTCCTGATCCCGACCTACGGCTCGGACCGTCTGGGAATCCAGCCGACCAAAAACGGCAATGTCTACGAATTGGCCCAGTGGTATCCGCGCATGGCCGTTTACGACGATATCGAAGGCTGGAACGTGATTCCGTACCTCGGCGCCGGGGAGTTTTACCTCGACTACGGCGACATCGAATACTCGGTTACGGTGCCCTGGAACCACCTCGTGGTCGGTTCCGGCGAGCTGACCAACCCGCAGGAAGTCCTGACGGCCCAGCAGCGGCAGCGGCTGGAGCAGGCCCGCAACTCCGACAAAACGGTGATGCTGCGCTCGGCGGAGGAAGTGACCAGCCCGCAGAGCCGTCCGAAACAATCGGGCACGCTGACCTGGAAATTCCGCTGCCAGAACACCCGCGACGTGGCGTTTGCGTCTTCCAAAGCGTTCATCTGGGACGCCGCCCGCATCAACCTGCCGAGCGGTAAAAAGTCGCTGGCGATGTCGGCTTACCCCGTGGAAAGCGACGGCCGCGACGGCTGGGGCCGCTCGACCGAATACGTGAAAGGCTCGATTGAGTTTTACTCGAAATACATCTACGAATACACGTACCCGGTGGCAACCAACGTGGCTGGCATCGTCGGCGGCATGGAGTACCCGGGCATCGTGTTCTGCCACTGGCGTTCGAAAAAAGACGGGCTTTGGGGCGTGACGGACCACGAGTTCGGGCACAACTGGTTCCCGATGATCGTGGGCAACAACGAGCGGAAGTACGCCTGGATGGACGAAGGCTTCAACACCTTTATCAACATCCTGTCCACGGAGGCCTTCAATAACGGCGAGTACAACAACGACCGGGCGACCATGCACGACATCGCTCCGGCCCTGTTCCAGCTCGACGAGCCGATCATGACCACGCCGGACGTGCTCAAAAACAGCCAGTCGCTGGGGATCATGGGTTACTACAAACCCGGCATGGGCCTGAAGCTGCTGCGCGAAGTGGTGCTGGGCAAAGACCGGTTTGATTACGCGTTCCGGATGTATGTTGACCGCTGGGCCTTCAAACACCCGACACCGCACGACTTTTTCCGGACCATCGAGGACGCCGCCGGCGAAGACCTGGGTTGGTTCTGGAAAGGCTATTTCTTCGAGACTTACAAGCTCGACCAGTCGGTGCAGAACGTGAAATATGTGGACAACACCCCGACCAAAGGCTCGCTGGTGACCATCGAAAACCTGGAAAAAATGGCGATGCCGACGACGGTGGAAGTGGTGGAAACCAACGGCAAGAAAACTCGGGTCAGCCTGCCGGTCGAAATCTGGCAGCGCGGCGGTAAGTGGACGTTCAAGGCCAACACGACGACGGCCGTCCGGACGGTCACAGTGGACCCCGACAAGCAGTTGCCGGACATCAATCCGGGCAACAACACCTGGAAAGGCGAAGCGCAATAGCGATAAGAGGTGACATTTCTCAAAAAGTGTCATCTCTTATCGATAAAACTCCCGGCTTCTGTCGGGGGTTTTTATAAAATGGAAAAGTTGTTAGGCCAAGCAATGGATGGCCGAAAATATTCACGATAAATTCTTTAAAGAGAATTTCTCCAGGCGGGACATTGCCATCTAGTTTGTGCAGGAGTCCTTCCCGACTCCGCTTCTGGAGTCTCTTAATTAATCGACGTTCGAATTGACGAATAACTCCTACGTTGATACAGAACTGGAGCAATATTTTGCTGATTTAGTCTATAGTTGTCGGCTGAAAGAGGCAGGTTAAATAGAGGTTGCGCTTCTGTTTGAGCATAAAAGCCAGAAATAAAAATACGTTCATTTTCAATTAATGCGGTATCAACTCAACAGTTGGGAGCTGGCTCGAAAACAGAAAATGAAGCCGACGCTGCTGATTCCGGTTGTCATTTATCACGGAAAAAGCCGGTGGCAATACGAACCAATGAAGAGTTATTTCAGCGGTGTTCCCGAGGAATTACACCGTTTTGTGCCGGACTTCGCGTATCTCCTTTTCGACATATCGCATTATTCGGACGAGCGGTTGCTGGCTTTTCGGAACCGCTTTCTGGCTACCTCTTTTTTTCTGATGAAGCACCGGGAGAACGAACGGCGTTTATTGGAGGAAAGGGAGCGGCTTTTTGTCTGGCTGGAAGAGTTTCTGGAAACCGAAACGGGTGAAAACTACCTTCGGACCACGGTTGTTTATCTATCAAAAAATCTGGAACCTAGACCCAGAGATTTCTTTAAACAGTTATTTCAAACAGAGAGAAGCCAAAGAAGAGTTATGACTACCTATGACCAGATAATCGAGGAGGGCGTAGTTAAAGGGAAGCTCGAAGCATTTGGAATCTTGTTGAAAGTAGCGCACCAGCAAGGCATCGATATCCAGAAGCTGGCCGACCATTACAACGATTTGTCGAAAGAAGAAAAACAAGCCGTCATCGAAAAAATAAAAGCCGGTACGCTTTGACGTTCGCTCAGCAAAAAGCCCTGAATCTGGTTTGGATTCAGGGCTTTTTGCGTTCCTAACAGTAAGAGAGCCCGCTGTTTCTCTTTTTACGGATATAGTTCTTCCCCCGAATATCCGGACGATGATTCAGATTAATAACGATTTAGTACCTGCCGATTTATCTGCCAAACTGACCCGCTTCTGGGAGCTGTCTGCCCAAAAAATCCGCCTGATTGAAGCCGAATACGATACCGCCAAAGGATCACCTGTCTTTACGGAGGCCGGGAAATACACCACCCGCGGCTGGACCGAATGGACGCAGGGCTTTCAGTACGGATCGGCTATTCTGCAATTTGACGCCACGGGCGAACCGGAATTCCTCGAAATGGGCCGGACCAGAACCCTGACGGCGATGGCCCCGCACGTGAGCCACATCGGCGTCCACGACCACGGTTTCAACAACGTCAGCACCTACGGCAACCTGCTCCGGCTGATGCATGAGGGCAAAATCCCGTTCAGCGAGTGGGAAAAGAACTTTTACGAAATGGCGCTCAAGATTTCGGGGGCCGTTCAGGCGAGCCGCTGGACAACTGTCCGCAACGGGGGCTTCATTCATTCCTTCAACGGCCCGCATTCGCTGTTCGTCGATACGATCCGCTCCTGCCGGGCGCTGGTCGTCAGCCACAGCCTCGGACATGTGTTTCAGGGCGAAGGTGACGCCAGAATCAGCCTGCTCGAACGGGCGCTGCTGCACATGAAAGCCACCGCCGACTACTCGATTTTCTACGGCGGAGGCCGCGATTCGTACGACGTATGGGGCCGTACGGCACACGAAAGCGTATTCAACACCAAAGACGGGGCCTTCCGCTGCCCCAACTCCCAGCAGGGCTACAGCGGGTTCACCACCTGGACCCGCGGCCTCGCCTGGGCCATGTGCGGCTTTCCCGAAGAACTGGAGTACCTCCAGACGCTGCCCGACGGTGAACTGGAACCGTTTGGCGGTCGCCAGGAGGTGGAAGCCTTCCTGCTGAAAGCCGCCCGCGCTACCTGCGATTTTTACATCGAACACACGCCCGTAGACGGGATTCCGTACTGGGATACCGGGGCTCCGAACCTGCACAGACTGGGCAACTACCTCGACCGGCCCGCTGAGCCGGTCAACGACTTCGAACCGGTCGACAGTTCCGCCGCGGCCATCGGGGCGCAGGGGCTGCTTCGTCTGGGAAAATACCTGTCCGAAAAAGGGGAGACCGAAGCCGGGAAACGCTACACCCAGGCGGGCCTGACGGTCCTGAACCGTTTGCTGGAAGAGCCTTACCTGAGCACCGACCCGGCTCACCAGGGCTTGCTGCTGCACTCGATCTACCACCGGCCCAACGGCTGGGATTACGTCCCGGAAGGCAGCAAAATTCCCTATGGCGAATCGAGCATGTGGGGCGACTACCACATCCGCGAACTGGCGCTGTACGTCCAGCGGCTGGTGGACGGCGGGCCGTACTACGCCTTTTTCAACTGTTTGGGACGATAAAATGGAGATAGAAACCACAGATTCACCCGGAGCCCGGCGCAGCGTTTCACACCGTATGTAAACTCCGTACCCCTCTAAACTCGGTGCAACTCCGTGGTTAAACAAGCTAAACCATGAGCGAAAAATACAAACCCCGCTTTCCCCGCATGGCCCAGATGAAGACGGCGACGGACCTGCGGAATTATTTACAAACGAACAGCATCGAACTGCCATTTGACGATACGCTGCTGCCACCCGCCGAAAGTCCGTTCGGCCAACCCATTCCCCTCAAATCGGGTAAGACGGTCGGAAATAGTCTGTGTATTCTGCCGATGGAAGGCTGGGACGGTACGCTCGACGGCCGCCCGACGGAGTTCACCCGCGCCCGCTGGAAAAAGTTTGCCATAAGCGGGGCCAAACTGCTTTTTGGCTGCGAAGCCGTGGCCGTAACGCATACCGGCAAGGCCAATCCCAACCAGCTCGTAATGAATGAGGAAACCTTTCCTGATTTTGTCGAGCTGCGGCAGATGCTGCTGGACGAACACCGCGCGGCCTTTGGGACTACCGATGGCCTGGTGATCGGCCTGCAGCTGACCCATTCGGGCCGGTTCTGCAAGCCGCACAGCCACAAGCAGTTTGAGCCGAAGATTCTGTACGGACACCCGTTCCTGAACCAGAAATTTGGGATGGGCGAGGACTACCCCGTGCTGACGGACGACGACATTGACCGCATTATCGAACAATACATCCAGGCGGCGGTGCTGGCCCAGAAAGCGGGGTTCGATTTTGTCGACATCAAGCATTGCCACGGCTACCTCGGCCACGAGTTTCTGAGTGCCGTTAACCGGCCGGGTAAGTACGGCGGTTCGTTTGAAAACCGGACCCGCTACCTGCGCAGCATCGCGGAAGGCATCCGGCAGGCCGCCCCGGGCCTCGAACTGGCCATCCGCCTGAGCGCCTTCGATTTTCTGCCCTTCAAAAAAGGCCCCGACGGGCAGGGCATTCCCGAATCCGCCGAACAGTATCCGTACGCTTTTGGCGGACAAAAAAACGGTCTCGGCGTGGACCTCACCGAGACCAAAGCGGTACTGGCGCTGGCCGAGTCGCTGGGTATTCAGATGGTGTGCGTCACCGGAGGCAGCCCGTATTACAACCCGCATCTGATGCGCCCCGCCCTGTTCCCACCCTCGGACGGGTATCTGCCGCCGGAAGACCCGCTGCTGGGGGTAAAACGCCAGATTGATGTCACCTGCGAACTGAAAAAGGCGTTTCCCGAAATGGTCATCATCGGGTCCGGGTATTCGTATTTGCAGGAATGGCTGCCCAACATCGCCCAGTACGTGCTCCAGAACGGCATGGCCGACAGCATCGGTTTCGGACGGATGGTGCTGTCGTACCCGACGATGCCGGCCGATATGATCGCCGGAAAACCGCTGGTCCGCAACCAGATTTGCCGGACATTCTCGGATTGCACAACGGCTCCCCGGAACGGCCTTATCTCGGGCTGCTATCCGCTCGACACGCTCTACAAAAAACGCCCCGAAGCCGAACAGTTGAAACTCATCAAAGAAAGCCTGTGAAACGAGTTGCCTTTATCACGGGCGGCAGCCGGGGCATTGGCTACGGCATCGCCCGGCATCTGGCCGGGGCGGGGTTTGATCTGGCCATCAATGGCGTCCGACCCGAAACGGCGGTCACCGAAGCGCTCGACGGCCTCCGGGCGCTGGGGGCCGAAGTCCTTTACTGCCCCGGTGACGTGGCTTCGGCCGAAGCCCGGACCGCCATGCTGGAAAAGATTAAAAGCCACTTCGGGCGCTTGCATGTGCTGGTCAACAACGCCGGGATTGCCCCGAAAGAGCGCCGCGACATTCTGGAAGCTACCGAAGAAAGTTTTCAGCACCTGCTGGCGACCAACCTGCAGGGTCCGTACTTTCTGACGCAGGCCGCCGCTAACTGGCTGATCGCGCAGAAGTCCGGGTCGCCGGACTTCTGGGGTTGTATCGTCAATGTCTCGTCCATTTCGGCGACGGTAGCTTCGGTCAACCGGGGCGAATACTGCGTGGCCAAGGCGGGGCTGAGCATGGCAACCCAACTGTTTGCGGTCCGGCTCGGCGAGTTTGACATTCCGGTGTATGAGGTGCGGCCGGGCGTGATCAAAACGGACATGACGGCGGGGGTTACGGAAAAATACGACAAGCTCATCGCGGACGGTCTGTGTGTGCAGCCGCGCTGGGGACTGCCCGACGACGTAGGACGGGCCGTTACCGCGCTGGCGAAAGGCGATTTTCCGTATTCAACGGGACAGGTGATTCTTGTGGACGGAGGGCTGACGCTGCCGCGTCTGTAAGTTTTTGGCTGTCAGACGTTAGTTTCGGCCGCCGGGGCGCTTTGGTGCAAATAGTCGCAGAAAGCCCCGGCCATGCCGGAACCAGCCAGTCGGACAATATTCCTGATCCTATAGATTTCAAACCCTTACACCTGTATGAAAAGCCAATCAGAGTCCCGGCGGGATTTTTTGAAGACCGCCGCCACCGGTTCGCTGGCCGCGCTGGCCCTGCCAACGTTCATTCCTGCCCATGCTTTCGGGGCCAACGACCGCATCCGGGTAGCCGTGCTGGGGGTGAACGGGCGCGGACAGGATCACATTGCGGGTTTTTCCAAACTGCCGAATGTGGAAGTGGTCACGCTCTGCGATGCCGATAACGTAGTGTCGGCCAAACGGGCTGCCGAATTCGAACAGAAATACGGGCGCAAGGTGCAGACCCAGCAGGATTTGCGCAAAGTGTTCGACGACAAAAACATCGACGCCGTCAGCATCGCCATGCCCAACCACTGGCACGCCCTGGCGACCATCTGGGCCTGCCAGGCTGGCAAGGATGTGTACGTCGAAAAGCCCGGTTCGCACACCTTCAGCGAAGGGCGGAAGATGATCGATGCCGCGGCCAAATACAACCGCATCGTGCAGCACGGCGTCCAGTTACGGAGTTCGACGGCCATTCAGGAGGCGATCAAACACCTGCGCGACGGTCTGATCGGCAAGGTATACATGGCCCGGGGGCTGGTCTTCAAATGGCGCCCCGACATCGGCAATCAAGGTACTTCGTCGGTGCCCGAAGGGCTGAGCTGGGACTTGTGGCAGGGTCCGGCCAAAGCCCGTGAATTCAGCAAAAACTACGTCCACTACAACTGGCACTGGTTCTGGGATTACGGCAACGGCGATATCGGCAACCAGGGCATTCACGAAACCGATCTTTGCATGTGGGGACTCGATGTGGGCTTCCCGGAGGAAATCAGTTCGTCCGGCGGCAAATTTCTCTGGAACGACTGCAAGGAAACGCCCGAAACACTGACGTCGGTTTACAAATACCCGAAAGAAGGCAAAGTCATTCAGTTTGAAGTCCGTCCGTGGATGACCAACATGGAAGACGGCGTGCAGGTCGGCAATATTTTTTACGGCGATAAAGGCTACATGGTCATCAATGGCTATAACGACTACAAGACGTTCCTCGGCCGCGACCGCACGCCCGGCCCGGCGGGTCACGCGGGCGGCGACCATTACCTGAACTTTATCGAGGCGGTTCGGGCGCGGGACAAGTCGAAGCTCAACGGTCCGGTCGAAACGGCGCACCTTTCGTCGGGCATTGCGCATCTGGGCAACGTCGCTTACCGCCTCGGCCGTACGCTGAAGTTTGACCCCAAGAAAGAACAGTTCATCGGTGACAGCGAGGCCAACGCCATGCTCAACCGGAAATACCGAGCCCCGTACGTCATTCCGTCGCAGGTGTGAGTGGTTCTCGCAGATGCTCGCAGATTATAATCGCAGATTTCCGTAGAAAAAACTGCTGAATCTGTGCAAACTGCGAAAATCTGCGCCTCAAATCCGCGGGCATCTGCGAGAACCACCCACTCCCATCCCCAAAATCGTAACTCCATGATTCAACAACCCCTCAAAAAAGAATCGCTTGCCAGCCAGTTGCTCAGTCTGCCCGTCATGGTAGCCGCCCTGGGTTACCTGGTCGATATGTACGACTTATTTCTTTTCAGCGTCGTACGGGTTCCCAGTCTGAAAGCGCTGGGTGTGACGCCCGACCAGCTACTTCCCCAGGGCATTTTTCTGCTGAATATGCAGATGGCCGGGCTGCTGCTTGGCGGCATTTTCTGGGGAATCATGGGGGATAAGCGGGGGCGGTTGTCCGTCCTGTTCGGCTCCATCCTGATTTATTCCCTGGCCAATATTGGCAACGGACTGGTTACCAGCATGCCGCAGTACGCCCTGCTGCGTTTTATTGCCGGGGTAGGACTGGCGGGCGAACTGGGAGCGGGCATTACGCTGGTGACCGAAGTGCTGCCGCGCCAGATTCGGGGTTACGGGACAACTATCGTGGCAACGATGGGCGTTCTGGGCGCTATTCTGGCGTATTTTGTCGCGGATTTGTTCGAATGGCGAAACTCGTACTTTGTCGGCGGCGGTATGGGCCTTCTGCTGCTTTTGCTGCGGGTGAACGTGTTCGAATCGAGCATCTTCGAAGTGGTCAAAGAGCGGCAGGTGAAGCGGGGCGATTTATGGATGCTGATTACCAGTCGCGAACGCCTGCTGAAATACTTCCAGTGCATTCTGGTCGGCATGCCGATCTGGTTTGTGGTTGGGGTTCTGATTACGTTCTCGCCGGAATTCGGGCAGGCCATGGGCCTGACGGAGCCGGTCGTGGCGGGCAAAGCGGTCATGCTGGCGTTTGTCGGGCAGGTGGTCGGCGACGTCCTCAGCGGGCTTTTGAGCCAGTACCTGCAAAATCGCAAGCAGGTCGTTGGGGGCTTTATCCTGCTGTCGTTTGCCTTTGTACTCGTCTTCCTGCTGGCGCCTCTGCAAAACGTGAACACCTTCTACGGCATCTGTATCCTGCTGGGTGTTGCCAACGGCTACTGGGCCCTGTTTGTGACCATCGCGGCGGAGCTTTTCGGAACCAACCTCCGGGCAACCGTCGCCACGACCGTCCCCAACTTTGTGCGTGGCACGGTCATTCCGCTGACGACGCTGTTTGTGTGGGGCAAAAACCAGTTCGGAACCCTGAACAGCGCCCTGGGCGTCGGGTTGCTGACGGTCGCGCTGTCGTTGATCGCCTTGTATTACATGGAAGAAACGTTCCGGAAGGATCTCAATTACGTCGAAAAAGACTGAGGCAAAAGCCCGGAGAGCTGGCTCGTGACGGGTCCGGCTCTCCAAATTTTTGCTTTACTATAACTTAACGGGCGAAAACTTCCCGCTTCAGAATCGCTACTCCCTGCTCCATTTCTTCCACGGTGCAGGAGGCAAATCCAAGTCGGGTGTGGTGCAGCGGCAGGCCGTCGGGGTGGTAAAACCGGCCATCGCTGAAGACCAGCCCCTGTTCCCGACACCGCGCCGACAGCACGGCCAGATCCAGCTCCTTCGCGAACTCCGCCCAGACCGCCAGCCCGCCATCGGGAACGGTGAACGAAACCGCATGGCCCACCTCCTCCCGCAGCAGCCGACAGAAGGCGTCCCGCCGCTGGTGGTAGATCTTCTGCGCTTTTTTCAGATGCCGCTGAATGTCGCCCTCGGCCAGCATTTCGGCAATCGCCTGCTCCAGAACCGTGTCGCCCTGCCGGTCCACAATGCGCCTTAAATAGCCAAGCTCGGCAATCAGGTCGGGCGGAGCCACCACGTAACCCACCCGAAACGCCGGGGCCATGGATTTGGTGAACGAGCCGATATAGACGACCATCCCGGCCGGGTCAGCGCTGGCCAGGGGCAGGATCGGGCTGCTGGCGTAGTGAAAATCGTAGTCGTAATCATCTTCCAGAATCACAAACCCGTACTGTTCGGCCAGCTGCAGCAGCTGAATCCGGCGCTCGGCACTCAGCGTTACCGTCGTCGGGTGATGGTGGTGCGGCGTGAGGTAGAGGAGCCGGACGGGCTGCCGCCGACACTGCTCGGCCAGCGCTTCCACGACCAGCCCCTGCTGATCGACCGGAAGCCGGAGGAGCGTCGCGCCTCTTTCGGCAAAAATCATGTTGGCTGTCCGGTAATTGGTCTGGCCTACGGCGACGGTATCGCCCGGTTCCAGCAGAACCTGCGCGAGCAGGTAAATGGCCATCACGCTGCCGCGCGTGGTAAAAACGTGCTCGGCCGTTGCCGGAATGCCGCGGCTGTCGTGCAGGTATCGGGCCAATTGCTGCCGGAAGAACAGACTGCCGTTGGTGTCGGAATAGCCCAGCAGATGGTGCTGAAAACCGCGTTTCAGGATGGAGCGGTAGTTGCGGGCCAGTTGTTCGACAGGTGCCAGCCGGACGTCCGGAAACCCGTCGTCAAAGGTCAGCAGGGCATTGTTTTTCAAAACCGGTATGGCCAGATGCTTCCGTTTTTTGACCTCATAGCCCGTCCGACCCGCCATGCCTTTGGTCGGCGTATCCGGCAGCGGGCGGGGCGTAATGTCCGGTAACTGGCTGCTCACAAACGTCCCCCTCGACGGATGCTGAACCAGCCAGCCCTGCGCCGCCAGGTCTTCGTAAGCGGCAATCACGGTTTTCCGGTGAATGCCGAGCAGCACGGCCAGCGTCCGGCTGCCGGGCAACCGGGTATTGGCCGGAAGAATTCCCTGGCGGATATGCCGGATAAACGTGGTGATGAGCTGGGCGGATAACGGGGTTGCACTCTGGCGGTTCAGGACGAAAAGGGTTTTGTAAGGCAGCATAACCGGACTACTCAAAATCTAAAAACTGGTACACCTGACTAGTCCGGTAAAGGAATAGTTTTGTCCGAACAAAAGCAACAGACCCATCATGCTCACTTCCCGTACAAAGCTCAGCCGCCTGCCCAAGCGCGGCTCCCACGAAAACGAGGTTATCTATCCGATTCTGGATGAGGCGGTATTCTGTCACGTGAGTTATTCGCTCGACGGGCAGCCTTTCATTCTGCCGATTGCCTACTGCCGGATCGACGACACGATTTATATTCACGGATCGGTAGGCAGCCATTTTTTTCGTCAGTTGAGTGAGGGCGTGGAGGTCTGCGTGGCCGTCACGTTGCTGGACGCGATGATTATGGCCCGGTCGGCTTTCTCTCATTCGGTCAATTACCGCTCGGTGGTGGCCTTTGGAAAAACGCGGCTGGTGGAGGACGAGGCCGAACGCTGGCTGGCGCTGGAACGGATTACCGACCACGTGTTCAAGGGGCGCTGGGCGGACTGCCGGCTGCCAAACGCCAGTGAGATGAAGAAAACGATGGTGATTGCGATTCCGCTGGAAGAAGCTTCGGCCAAAATCCGCAGCGGTGGCGTCAACGACGACCTGGAGGACCGGGAGTTGCCTTACTGGGCCGGAGTCGTGCCGGTCTCCACGGTCTTTGGCGAACCCGTCGCGGACGCGGGTCTGGAAGGACAAAATGCCCCGGACTATTTGAAGAGATAAATCCGTAGAGACGCAATAGGCTGCGTCTCTACAAACGGGTGCTTATACTTCCACCAGCATGGCCCCGTACGAGTAGCCGCCGCCGAAGACCGTGACCACGATAATCTCGCCCTTCCGGAATCGGCCGCGTTCCTCGGACATGGCGATGGCGCAGCCCGCACAGCCGGTATTGCCGAGCCGCTGGATGTTGGAAATCAGTTTTTCTTCCGGCAGTTTCAGGGTCCCAATGACGTTCATGCTGATACGCAGGTTGGCCTGGTGCGGAATCACGTACGCCACCTCGTCGATGGTCCGGCCGCATTTCTCCAGCACCTGCTGGCTGACCCGGGGCATGTATTGACAGGCGTTGATGAACACATCGCGGCCGTGGGGCATGATGACGCCTTTATCCAGCGGTTTCAGCACGACGCCCGTGGTGGCCTTGCCGCTATGGGCGGCGCCGCCCGTAATCAGGCATTTCACCTGCATATCCGATTCGCTGATGCGTTCCTTCGAGATCAGCAGCGCGGCCGCTCCGTCGCCCCAAAGGTGGCCCGAAACCGTATCGTGTTCGTTGTTGTAGGCGGTGTTGTGCTCGGAGACGATGACAATCGCCCGGGTGGCCTTGTTCATGGCAAAATAGCCTTCTACCACCTCAATGGCGTTCAGCAGCGAGGAACAGGCCGTCGAGATCGACACCACCGGAATGTCGGGAATGCCGAGGTTATGCTGCACCACGTGGGCCAGCGTGACAATTGTATCGTGAGGCGTGTAGGTGGCACCAACAATCAGGTCGATTTGGGAGGGCTCCAGAGACGTGTTGTCAAACAACCGGCGGACCGCTTCGAGGGCCATCGTGTTCGTATTCTCATCGACACCCGCTTTCCGCCGTTCCGTTATTCCTGTTCGCTCGATTATCCATTCGCTCGAAAGCCCGTTGAGTTGGGTAAAATGTTCATTGCCAACTACCTGAGAGGGAAGGTAGTGGCTGAGTGCATGAATGTACATGGTAAGTTACTAAAGACCCAATGCAGCCGGGCCGCATTTCCGGTTGAAAATTAACTCTTTCCGGGAAAGTGTGGTATTTAATATTGGAACAATGATAAAATTACTTTTCAGAATTCAATAAGTTGGTAGAAGTCGAGCAACTTGCGCCGTTCGGTTTCCCAGGTATAATACCGTTCGGCGGCAACCCGGCCCCGCTCACCCATCGCTTCTGCCTCGGCCGGGTTTTCGATCAGAAAACGAAGGCAGTCGGCCAGCGCCTGCGGGTCATGTGGGTCGATACAAAAACCGCACCGGTGCCGCTCGACCACTTCCCGATACAGCGGAAAACGGGAGGTAATAACCGGAAGCCCCAGCGCCATGTATTCAAACAGTTTGGTGGGATACGACTCCGGATAGTCAGCCACGGGCTTCAGCAGGGCCAGTCCGGCGAGGGATTGAGCCGCGATGGGCAGGGCCCGCTGCTGGTCCGTATAGCCGTAAAAAACCAGATGCTGTCTTAACTGGCTGTACGCCGGAATGGTTTCTAATTCCTTTTCCGGAAAAGCTAACGGTCCGAACAGATGCATCCGGAACGGGTAACCGTGCTGCCGGAGCCGGGCCAGACCGTTGATCACCGTGTCGATGGCGCGTTCGAAACTGATGCCGCCCAGGTAAAAAATGTTGATCTCCGAATCCGGCCCGTGCCGGGTGGCCCGGTAAGGCTGGTAGTCCGCAACGATGGGGTAGTTGTAGACGATGACCGAAGGGTGGCGCAGCCGGTCGTACGTCTGGAGATACCCGTGTTCCGTAAAAATAAAGTAAAAACAGCGCCGCGCCGCTTCATCGAACCCGCGAAAGAAACGCTGGAGCAGCGAGCTGCGGTTGTGTCGCTTAATGGCGACTTTTTTGTAAATATTTTCCTGCACTTCGTAAATGACTCGGCTTCCCAGCAGCCGGTAGATAAACGCCAGCGGAAGCAGGTCCGGCATGTAAATATGGACAATGGCCGGGCGCAGAAAAAACGTTCGCAGCAGAATATACGGCGACGTCAGCAGCACCCGCCAAACAACGCGCCGGAAGCGGGGCAGCCGGATAAACCGGACTTCCGGCGCGGCGGACGGGTCGGCCCGGGGCAACGCGCACCAGACCTCGTAGCGCTCCGCCAGCGCCGGACACTGTTTGTAGACGATGCGCGGGTCGCGGGGAGAGTGGGCGGTGCTCAGGTGTAAAACCCGTTTTTTTCGCATTTACACTTCTTCCATAATCGCCACGCCGGACGAGGTGCCGATTCGAGTGGCCCCGGCATCCAGCAGCGCGAGCACGTCCGCGCGGGTTTTGATGCCGCCGGAGGCTTTGATTTCAATGGTTTCGGGAAGGAGGCTCCGCATCAGCCGAACCTGTTCGACCACGGCCCCGGCCGGCGCAAAGCCCGTGGAGGTTTTGACAAAATCGGTGCGGGCTTCGGCGCAGAGTTCGCAGGCGATCCGGATTTCGTTGTCGTCGAGATAGGCCGTTTCGATGATGACCTTCAGGAGTCCGTCGCGGTCGTGCACCAGTTCGGCCAGCTTCTGAATCTCGTTCTGTACGGACTGATACGCCATGGATTTGAAAGCACTCAGGTTGATGACCATGTCGATCTCCAGCGCGCCGCACTCCAGCGCCTGCTCCGCTTCCAGAAGTTTGACGGTGGTGGTCTGATAGCCCAGCGGGAATCCAATGACGGTGCAGATGGTGGTGCCGGGGTAATGCTCCATCATTTCTTTGACGTACGGGACAAAATACGGGGCTACGCACAGGGCCTTAAACGGGTATTGAATCGCATCGCCGCAGAGTGTCCGGATATCGGTTTCGGTGGCGGTGGGCTTCAGGTTGGTATGGTCGATGAAGCGGGCTAATGATTGATCCATTCGGTATCAGGGAAGCAGTCCTTCCGTCAGGGCGTAGACGTCGGAAAGCGGTAGCGTAAAATCAATGGAATGAAGGTATAGGCTGTCGGCGGCTTTGTTCGTCTCCTGCCGGAGCGTCCAGAAACCGGAATCGGGTTTGTACCAGACTTCCGCGTGTACTTTCTCGGAATCGACCAGAATGTACTCCTGAAACGACGGAATCTCGCGGTACAGCTGAAATTTGGCTTCCCGGTCATAACCAACCGTGCTGCGCGACTGCACTTCGATGATAGCCGTCGGATTAAGCAGAGTGTCCAACGCCGCATCTTTCAGGAACTCCGGCTTTCCGCAGACAATGACGATGTCGGGATAGGTGTACAGCGTGTTGGCAGGAATGTGGACCCGCAGATCGGACGAGAACGTCTGGCAGGATTTGCCGCGTAAGTATCCACCGATTACAATGGACAGATTTTCCGTAATCCGGTTGTGGTTTCGCGAAGCACCGGCCATCGCAAAGATTTCCCCCTGGAAATATTCGCTCTTGTACTCGGCCTTTCGTTCGAGTTCCAGATAATCCTGTTCGCTATAGTACGTTTTCGGTAAAGCTGACATCGCCGTAAAAACAAAGCCTCCGTAAAGATAATCTCCACGGAGGCTTTATGGTTGCAGGAATCGAATTATTCAATCAGAATCGCCTTGCCGCTGAGCACGTCGTTTTCTACCGTTTTGTATTTCACGTCGCGTTTCACGGTGCCGTCAGCGTACTGCACGCTGACTTTCTCGTTGCGGTTGGCCACTTTGATCGAGCGGACCGGTGCCTGCTTTTCGGCGGAAGCCATTTTGCGGGCGTATTCCTGCGGGCCACCAGCTACCGGTTCATCGTGTTCCTCCTTGTTGGTATGCAGTTCCGGCTGCGGTTCCGGCTGGCGGTAGGCCGGGGCCTGCTGCACTTCCTGCTGGACCTCTTCCGCTTCCTGACCCGGAATGTCGGCTTTCGCCAGGAATCCGATGGTGTCGAAGTTCACTTTCACCAGGAAGCGCTTGAACAGCTCGACCGATTCGAACTTATACACCAGCAGCGGGTCTTTCTGCTCGAACACCGCGTTCTGCACCGACTGCTTCAGGTCGTCCATCTCGCGCAGGTGTTCTTTCCACTCCTGGTCGATGATCGACAGCGAAACGGCCTTTTCCATCTCCGTAACCAGCGTGCGGCCTTCGGTCGCTACGGCCTCGCGGAGGTCGGTGACGACCATCAGTTCGCGCAGCCCGTCCGTAAACGGCACAACGATGTCTTTCACCATTTCGCCGCGTTCTTCCAGCACCGCGGTCAGGACCGGCATGGCTTTCTGGCGGATAGCGTCGTTTTTATCGCGGTAGTGCGTTTCGGCTTCCTGATACAGGCGGTTGATGGCGTCCGGCTTTTTCATCCGGCCGAACTCGTCGCGGCCCAGGCTCGTCTGGAAGCCCAGCGTGGTCAGCAGCTGAAGCTGTGCCTCGTCGAAGCTTTCGGCATTGTTGACGATCTCCTCGCAGACGTCGTACATCGTGTTGGCAATGTCGAGGGCAAGGCGTTCGCCGAAGAGGGCGTTGCGGCGGCGTTTGTAAATGGCCTCCCGCTGGTAGTTCATGACGTCGTCGTATTCGAGCAGGCGCTTCCGGATGCCGAAGTTGTTTTCCTCGACCTTCTTCTGGGCGCGTTCGATGGACCGGGTAATCATCGAGTGCTGGATCACTTCGCCTTCTTCCAGACCCATCCGGTCCATGACCTTCGCAATCCGCTCGGAACCGAACAGGCGCATCAGGCTATCTTCCAGCGACACGAAGAACTGCGACGAACCGGGGTCACCCTGACGGCCCGAACGACCGCGCAGCTGCCGGTCAACGCGCCGTGATTCGTGGCGTTCGGTACCGATGATGGCCAGACCGCCCGCCGCCTTGGATTCCGGCGTCAGCTTGATGTCCGTACCCCGACCGGCCATGTTGGTCGCAATCGTCACCGTACCCGGCTTACCGGCTTCGGACACGATTTCGGCTTCTTTCTGGTGGAACTTGGCATTCAGAACCTGGTGCTGAATCTTGCGCAGCGTCAGCATCCGGCTCAGAATCTCCGAGTTTTCTACCGAAGTCGTACCCACCAGCACCGGGCGGCCCTGTTCTACGAGGCTGACGATTTCGTCAACGACGGCATTGTATTTTTCGCGAACCGAACGGTAAACCTTGTCTTCCTGGTCTTTGCGGACGGCCTGCCGGTTGGTCGGAATCGAAACCACGTCCAGTTTGTAAATCGTCCAGAATTCACCGGCTTCCGTTTCGGCCGTACCGGTCATACCGGCCAGCTTGTGGTACATCCGGAAATAGTTCTGGAGGGTGACGGTCGCGTAGGTCTGCGTGGCGTCTTCCACCCGTACGCCTTCCTTGGCTTCCACGGCCTGGTGCAGACCGTCCGACCAGCGGCGGCCTTCCATGATCCGGCCCGTCTGTTCGTCCACAATCTTCACCTTACCGTCCATGATGACGTAATCGACGTCTTTCTCGAACAGGGAGAAGGCTTTCAGCAACTGGTTGACGGTGTTGATCCGCTGCGTTTTTACGGCATAATCGCGGATGATCGCTTCCTTGTGCAGAATTTTTTCCTGTTCGTTCAGCTCCGGATTTTTCTCCACCGCCGAGAGGTCGATCGACAGGTCAGGCAGGATGAAGAAGGTCGGATCTTCGCCCGAACCGGTGATAAAGTCAATTCCTTTTTCGGTCAGCTCGACGCTGTTGTGCCGTTCGTCGATGGTGAAATACAGCGGGGCGTCGGCTTCCGGCATGAGCTTCTGGTTTTCGGCCAGATAAATCGCTTCCGTTTTCTGGAGGACCTGCTTCATGCCCGTCTCGCTCAGGAACTTGATGAGGGGCTTGTATTTCGGGAAACCGCGGTGAGCCCGGAAGAGGGCCAGCCCGCCTTCCTTTTCGTCGCCCGCCGCAATTTTTTTCTTTGCTTCATTGAGCAGCTGCATCACGAGGCTGCGCTGGGCTTCCACGACGCGGGAAATGCGGGGTTTCAGTTCGGTAAATTCCTGCTCGTCGCCGCGCGGCACCGGACCCGAAATGATCAGCGGCGTCCGGGCGTCGTCGATCAGCACGGAGTCCACTTCATCGACCATGGCGTAGTGGTGCTTGCGCTGCACGAGTTCATCCACGCCCCGCGACATGTTATCGCGCAGGTAATCGAAGCCAAATTCGTTGTTGGTCCCGTAGGTAATGTCGGCCAGATAGGCCTGCTTGCGCTGGAAGGAGTTGGGCTGGTGCTTGTCGATGCAGTCGACGCGCATGCCGTGGAATTCGAACAGCGGCCCCATCCACTCGGAGTCCCGCTTGGCGAGGTAGTCGTTGACCGTTACGATGTGTACGCCCCGTCCGGCCAGTGCGTTGAGGAAAGCCGGGAAAGTAGCCACGAGGGTTTTTCCTTCCCCCGTTGCCATTTCGGAAATTTTTCCCTGGTGGAGTACCGTACCGCCGATGATCTGGACATCGTAGTGGACCATATTCCATTTGATGGGGCTTCCGGCGGCGTCCCAGGTGTTGGCCCAGTAAGCCCGGTCGCCCTGAATGACAACGCTGCGTTTGCGGGAGGCCAGTTCGCGGTCGTAGTCAGTGGCCGTTACGTCGAGTTGCTCGTTTTCGGCAAAACGACGGGCCGTTTCCTTGACCACGGCAAAGCCGCGCGGCAGAATCTCCATCAGAACAACTTCCAGTTCTTTGTTCCGATCGGCTTCGAGCTTGTCAATCTGGTTGAACAGGGTTTGCTTCTGGTCTACGTCAAGGGTGGGATTGAGGGCCTGCTCCTTTAATTGGGCGACTTGGGTATCGATATCCTGCAACCGTTGGGCAATAGTCTGCTTAAGGTCAACGGTTACCTGGCGCAATTCGTCGTTGGAAAGGGTCCGCAGCTTGTCAAACTCGGCATTTACCAGACCGACGTACGGGTAAAGTTCTTTAAGGTCCCGCTGCGTCTTGGTGCCGAAGAGCTTGGTTATCCCTTTGGTGATAAGGTTAATCATTGTTTCTTGCTTGGAAAAACTTCCGCAAAATTAGCGGTTTGCACGTAGTATACTAACAATTTACGTACGGTAATAATTGCCGGGGCCTCAGGAATTTCGTGAAAGGTGCTTTTCGGCTTTTAAAAGGCAAAAAAAAGCCCGGCGCCAACGAATCAGCACCAGGCTTTTATTGGGTTGAAAGTTTAACGTTAAACTTTCAACCTTTCTTTAGTCCAGTTGAAAGCGCAGTCGGACGGTGTGCATTTCCTGCGAACCCGCTTTGGCTACTTCGATTTTTTTGCCGGTCAGTTGCTTGATGAGGCTGTTGTTGAGCTTTTCGTCCTGGCTGAGGACCGCCACCTGACTCATCCGGTTCTCTTCGTTTACCTTAAACTGCACCACAACCACACCTTCACGATTGCCGTCCTGCAACACGTCCGGATAAGAGATATAGTTGGTCAGCTGCTGCTCAAGCCGCTGTTTGGGCTGTGCTTTTTTTGAGCTGCGGGGCTTTGCGTTTACGCCGGCGGTCGTTAAGCCAACCAAAAGAAGAAGAAATATCAGGTTTTTCATGTTTTGACGGACGTTTAACAGTAAAACTTTGCTCTCATGCAGAAGCCAGCCAATGTTACCGGGCTGTTACCTCAATGTTAAGACAATGTTAACAAATTGTGAATTCAATATTAAGCGAATGTTAAAAAATATTTTTTCATATGTCTCTAACGGTCCGGCGACAACCGGTCCGGATGGAAAAATAAAAAGCGGCCGCCCAAGGGACAGCCGCTTTTCACGGATTAACTATACTTCTACTGTATTATCAGACTTCTACTCTATTATCAGGGATTGTTACTCTGAACGATGGTGGCCGTGTTGGCCGTACCGACCTGCTCGATCTGGACCAGGCCGCCGACGCCGGTTTGCGTAATGGTCATGGTATTCAGGTCGCCGCTCTGGAGTGCAAAGGAACCGGCTCCGCCGAGGCCCTCCACGATATTGGCGTCGCCGTCCTGGCTAATGGTGGCTACGTTATCGTTACCCAGCGTTTGCAGCAGACGGGCTTCGTTATCGTTGCCGGTCTGGGTGACGGTGGCCGTGTTGTTGTCAGACAGTACGTTCTGCTGCACGTAGGCGTAGTTGCCGTCGCCGGTCTGGGTGATGGTCGCTTCGCTGCCGATGGCGTCCAGCTGATCGATGAGGGCGTCGTTGTCATTGCCGGTCTGCGTGATGGTGGCGGTGGCCCCAATGGTGAACAGGTCCGACTGGTTGATGTAGGCATAGTTACCGTCGCCAACCTGATCGACGGTCGCCACGTTGTTCGGACCGGCCTGGGCTTCCTGATAAATGAAAGCCTCGTTGTCGCTGCCGTCCTGGTTGATGGTCGCCGTTTGCGGACCAAAAACGCTGACCTGGGAAATGAACGCGTAGTTGTTGTCGCCGGTCTGGGTAACGGTCGCGTCGTTGAGCTGTCCATCCTGGTTGATGACCGCTTCGTCGTCCGTGCTGTTGGTCTGCGTGATCGAGGCCGTGTTGCCCGGCCCAACCCCGTTCTGCGTGATGGTCGCGATGCTTCCAATGGCCCCGTCCAGGTCGGCGCCGGTACCAGCCTGATTTACCGTCGCCGTGTTGTTTTCACCCGTCTGCGTGATGGTGGTCGTGGCGTCAATGGTGAAGAAGTCCGACTGGTCGGCGGTGGCGGTCTGGCCCGAGCCGCTCTGGCTGATGGTGATCAGATTGCCGGGACCGGCCTGAAGGTTCTGGTACGCCGAGGCGGTGTTGTCATCGCCGGTCTGTGTGATGACGATCTCCTGCTGGTAATCACTGGTCTGCTCGGTGGTGGCGGTGTTGCCGGTACCGGTCTGGCTGACCGTCACGGTCTGGTCTGCGCCGGTCTGGTCGAGCGTGGCTCCGTTGCCTGTTCCGCTCTGGCTGAGCGTGGCGGTGTTGGTCTGGGCATAGGCAGCGGCCATCATCAGCAAGGCGGCGCCTGTCAGAAGCACTTTTTTCATGCGTGTGGTTATAAATAGGTGAACAGAGAAAATCTGCTCTTCGCAGAGCATTCGAGCAAATGAAGAGGCGCTCAGTGCGCTTCGGTGGGAGCAAAGATATAGTTATTCGCTAGGGAAAAAGAAGAATAATTTTTTGTAATTATTAAGCGGTAAACTTGTATTATCCAAATGTTAACTGGCCGGGTTCCAGGCCCGCAAAACGCCGTCCGACCGCCCGGTTGACCAGGCTCTTGTTTCCGGTATGGACCGCCCCGACCGCTCAACCGACCGCCCCGTTTCCGACTCACCGAAGCACAGGATAAAGGCCCGGCGCGAACAATCGGAAAGTAAAACTTTTTGGCCCAACAAAAGGTAGACGCCAGGAGAAAGGTCGTGCTTTCGAGGGGTTTGTCATCTACCGGTAACCCGTTTGCTGACGCGTGCGCCGACCCGCGCCGATGGAAGGGGGGCTACGGAAACCGTATGAAAAAGAAGATTTTCGCCTGGCTCGGGATCGGGATGCTGCTGGGAATCCGGGTAGCGGCGCAACCCGCCCAAAACGTCGTTCTGGTAACGCTCGACGGTGTACGCTGGCAGGAAGTGTTCAACGGAGCCGACGGGCGCCTGCTTTTTGATCCGGCCTACTCGCCCGACACGGCCAAAGCCCGGCGGCATTTCTGGGGCGCGACACCCCAGGAAAGACGGCAGAAACTGATGCCTTTCGTCTGGAAAACCGTCGCCGAGCAGGGGCAACTCTACGGCAACCGGCAACTCCAGAGCCGCGTCAACGTCGCCAATCCGTACTGGTTCAGCTACCCCGGCTACAGCGAACTGCTGGCGGGCTATGTCGACGACCGGGTGAAGTCCAACAAAAAGATTCCCAATCCGAACCCGACCGTCCTCGAATTTCTGAACAAAAAGCCGGACCTGCGCGGAAAAGTGGCCGTTTTCTCGTCCTGGGAAGTGATCGAGGCCGCCGTCAACGAGTCGCGCAGCGGCATCCCGGCCAACTCGGCCAACGAGGCCCGAAAAGCCGACAATGCCGTGGACTCGCTCCTCAACGATATGACGGCGCTGCTGCCCCGGGAATGGTGCGATGGCGTGCGGGCCGACTTTCTGACCTATTTCACCGCCCGGGCATATGTACAGCGCCACAAACCCCGGGTGCTGTTTCTTTCCTTCGACGAAACGGATGAACTCGCGCATGCGGGCCGTTACTTTGACCACCTGACCATGCTGCAATCGCTGGACCGCTATCTGGGCGATTTGTGGCGGACGATGCAGGCCATGCCGGAATATAGGGGCAAAACAACGTTTATTCTGACCACCGACCACGGCCGCGGCCAACAGGGCAAAGCCCGCTGGAAAAGCCACGGCACCGGCACCGGCGGCTCGTACCAGATGTGGCTCGCGGTCTGGGGTGCCGGGGTAGCCCCGACCGGCGAACAGTCGGGCGGCCCCGTCTTCTTCCAGCACCAGATTGCCGCTACCCTGGCCCGGGCTCTTGGGTACGACTTTCATAGCGATAAACCCGTGGGCCCACCAATCGACAACGTCTTTGCGCCCGCGCCTGCCCGGGTCGAGCCCTGAGTCAGGAAGACAAGAGACACAAGACAAGAGAGAAAAGACAAGAGACTCAACGGCTGTAAACCGGAAACCTAATCCTGTCTCCTGTCTCTTGTCTTTTCTCTCTTGTCTGAACATGGGCTTTGACTGCGCTGAGGGGCGCAAAAAAAAAGTTTTCATGAAAAATAAATTTCCCTTGTTTTTTATTGTACAACAAATCATATTTGACCACACATAAGTAAAAATAGTCGCATATGTCAATTAAATGAGCGGGTAGATTGAACGGTAGCGGCTCTTACTAACTCTTACTATAAGTAGCTTTGCCTGATCTGCCTCTTATAACAAGTAGATTGGACCGATAACAAGAAGTAAACAGGCCCCAAAAGGACAGCCGCTGCATGGAGCAGCCTGCTCCCGCCGGGCACCTGAAAGAAAGTAACCCTGATTGAAGGGACAGAAGAAACGGGTCAAGGGAGGCCCTTTCATCCTGATCAGAAAGTAACGAGTACTATCCCAGGATTGTCTGCAGGTTTTGGCCGACCTGCCGAAAAAGCAACCGGGGGTAAAAGTATCTATAGCGGATAAGCTTAAGACACACTTCTATGAAAGAGAAAGTTTACTTTCTGCTTGGCGTATTATTGACGCTGACAACGGCATCCTTTGCACAAAAGGGCCGTTTTCAGGTTCGCTTCACCGTCAAATCGGTCGATTGCGCCAGCGCCAAAACCGTCATCGTGGTTCAGGTGCGGAGCAGCCACCCCGACAGCACCTTTCTGCTCGGCGACGCGAACTATCGCTTTACGTACAACCCCCTTCTGATTCGTAACCCGCAGATTGTCAGCCAGGAAAACTTTTCGAACGTTGCCCCGGCTTCCGACAGCTATTATCTGGCGCAGAACCTGATGGGCAGTACCGCCGGACCCACCCGGGGACAGGTCTCGCTCAACTCCGTGTATGCCGGCACCGGCACCGGCGCCCGGCGCGTCGGGACGGAGTGGATGAACGTCGCCTGCATCGGATTCGACATCGTGAACGCGCAGGCCGTGACCAGCAACTGCTTCGGGCTGACCTGGAATACGGATGTCGATTTTCCGGTGTCCGGCCTTGATGAGGTGGTCCTCAAAAATGAAAACGGGTCGTTTGATTACACGTCGAAAGAGGTTGCTTCGGCCGGCGTCTTCGAAAGCCTGACGCTGCAGCCATTTGCCCGGATTTGCGCGGGTATCGGAATGGAGACCAGCGGAGAAGTGCAGATTCCCGACGGCTTTTCACCCAATGGTGACGGCAGCAACGATTTGTTTGTGATCAAAAATCTGGGAATGCTCAAAGCAGAACTGCAGATTTTTGACCGGGCCGGTACCGTTCTGTACGACAGCCGCGATTACCAGAATGACTGGAGCGGGCAGACCGCCCGGGGACTGATCTCGCCCGGAACCTATTTTTATACCCTCAAACTCAGCGACGGCCGGAAGTTTTCCCGGTCAATCACCATCGTGCGGTAAAACGGTCGGCAGCGTATAGCGGGGAAGTGTTCAGGCGACATTTCCGGCTATGCGCTGCCGATACGCTTTTACAGGGCCCCTTTGCAAAGGAGCTCTACCAGATAATAGTACATCGGAATCCCAACCACGATGTTGAAGGGGAAGGTGACCGCCAGGGCCATCGGGATATACAGTCCGGGGTCGGCCTGGGGAACGGCCAGCCGCAGGGCCGCCGGTACCGCAATGTAGGAGGCGCTGGAGGCCAGAATAGCGAGAAGAAAGGCATTCCCGTTTGAAACGCCGAGGGCGTGCGCCACCAGAATGGCCAGCACAGCGTTGACCGGCGGCATCAGTAGCCCGAAGGCGGTCAGAAAGCCGCCAGTACTGCCGAACGCCTTGATGCGCCGGGCCGCCACGATTCCCATATCCAGCAGAAAAAGCGCCAGAAAGCCTTTAAAAATATCACTGGTAAAGGGCTTGATTCCCTCCGCCTGCTTTTCGTCGGACACAATTCCAATAATCAGACTTCCCAGAATCATCAGGACCGAGCCGTTGCTGAAGCCCTCGCGGACGACATGCTTGAGCGAGTGGTGCTGGGGAATGTTGTCTTCACTGAACATCCGGATCAGGATGACCCCGATGATGATGGCCGGCGATTCCATCAGCGCCATGGCGGCCACCATATGCCCCCCAAACGGAATGCCCTTGTCGGCCAGAAAGCTACTGGCCGTGATAAACGTAACGGCACTGACGGAGCCGTACGTAGCCGCGAGCGCTCCGGCATTGGCCGTATCCAGACGGCTCCGCAGAATAAAGAAACTGTAGAGCGGAACGGCAATCGCCAGGGCCACTGCAATGCCGAGCGTCGTGGAAACCTCCGCCGTCAGGCCGCTATGGGCCAGTTCCATCCCACCTTTAAATCCGATGGAGAAAAGCAGGTAAAGCGAAACGAATTTTGAGATCTGAGGCGGAATTTCGAGGTCGGATTTGATAAAAACAGCAACAATACCCAGAATGAAGAAAAGGAGGGTGGGGTTGGTCAAGTTGCTGATTATAAGACTAACATCCATTGCGGTTCGGCCAGTTGGTTAAGTACAAGAGCGGACAAAAGTAGGCTTAGTATTTATACTATTCAATACGGTAGTAAAACTTTTAATCCTTAAAGCATTGTTTCCTAATAATGTGCTACCAATCACTGCGATAATCCCAATTTTGACCGCTTGCAAGACCGTTCGGCAGGGGCCTGAATGTTTTAAATGGTATTTTAATCGAGCATGTGGTACTCCAAATCTTCCTAATTACTCTATTTTTGTTCAAGAGTAACCGTAACGAGGAGTCAGGAACGAAGAGTAAGCTGTATAACCAATGAGGAGTTTGGTTTTAGGGGCATTGTGTGCCGTTGTGATTACGCTGGGTTGCCAGTCGAATGCTCAGAAAAAGTTAGACCGCTCAGCTTCAGCCATGCAAAACTGCGCGGAAAGGCAGTCGCTGAGCCCGCAGGAAGAACAGAAGATACGTCAGGAAATCGGAGCTGACGAGAAAATAAGTAGGATTGAGTCCATCATCCGTGGCAAGGTGCGGGCCGGTTTTAACGGGTCGGTGCTGATTGCCCAACGGGGCGTCGTGCTTTACCAGAGCGCGTTTGGCCTGGCTCACTTTGAACGGTCCGAACGGGATTCGCTTCTGCTGGATTCCAAGTTTCAGCTCGCCTCCCTTTCCAAAACCTTCACGGCGGTTGCCACGCTGAAGCTGGTGGATGCCGGTAAGGTGAAGCTAACCGACTCGGTGCAGCGGTTTATCCCGGACTTCCCCTACCACGGCATTCAGGTCAGCGACCTGCTGTCTCACCGCAGCGGCCTGCCGAACTACGCCTACGCCTTTGACGACAGCATGAAGCGGAACTTCTACAACCGTCAGAAGCCGTATCCCAACAACGAAACCATTCTGCGCTGGCTGGCCACGGTCAGCCCTAAAGTGCCGCGCTACAACGTGCCGGGCCGGGGCTTCAGCTACAGCAATACCAATTACATGGTGCTGGCGTCCATCATCGAACGGGCCAGCGGCGAGCCGTTTGAGCAGTTTCTGAAGAAAAACATCTTCGATCCGCTGGGAATGAACAACACGTTTGTGGCCACCACCCGGAACGATTCTATCAACATTCACAAAACGGCCGGTTATCAGTGGAACCGCCGCATTCCGAAGGATTACTACGACGACGTGGTGGGTGACAAAGGCATCTACTCGACCGTGGGCGACCTCTTCAAATGGTACCTGGCGCTCAATGGCGACTGTCTGATGCGGAAGAACGTGCTGGCCGAGGCGTTTCTGCCCCGTAGTTTCGAGCGCAAGGGAACCCGCAACTACGGCTACGGCTTCCGAATGCACGTCAACGACCAGAACAAACCGGAGTACATCTACCACACGGGCTGGTGGAAGGGCTACAACTCGATGTTCTGGTTCAGTCCCAAAGACGATTTTGTCATTATCCTGCTCAGCAACCGCTACAACAAATCGGTTTACAACATCAAGGAACTGCTGGAAGTGCTGCACGGCCACCCAACGCAGGCGTCGCCCGATGCCGAGAACGGGGAAGTGGAGATTTAAGCATCAGAACCCGGTTCGCCGGGTTTTTTTATGCCCTCTTCTTGACTTTTGAACATTGTTCAATTACTATTGTGTCGATAAGTGGACTACATGGGTACGGCCGAACGAAAAGCAAAGGAAAAGGAAGAGTTACGAAGTCTGATTCTGGAAGGAGCCAGAAAGCTCTTTGTGCAGAAAGGCATTGAACAGACCACTATTCGCAACATCGCCGATGCCATTGACTACAGCGTTGGAACGGTTTACGTCTATTTCAAGGACAAAAACGCCATTCTGCACGCGCTGCATTCGCAGGGATTCCAGGAACTGGGGCAGCAGTTTGCGGTGCTTACGAGCGTGGCCGACCCAATGGAACGATTACGGGCGATGGGGCGCATTTATATCCGTTTTGCGCTCGAAAACCGGGATATGTACGAGTTGATGTTTGTTACGAAAGCCCCGATGAACTACCTCCACTCGGTAGAAGAGGAGGAATGGACGGAAGGGACAACCGCTTTTAACGCGCTACGGATGACCGTCCGGGACTGTATCGGGGCCGGTCACTTCGCCGGACACCAGCTTGAGCCGCTCACGTTCCTGATCTGGAGCGCCGTACACGGCATGTGCAGCCTGGAAATCAGCGAGCGCATCAAAGGAGTCGTAAAGGAAGAAGCTCCCTCGGCGGTCGCCCTGGCTTTTGACGAATTTTGGATGATGCTCGCCCGGCTCTAAAAAATTTTGTTTGTTAATGAACAATGTTCAATTTTAAAACAGCGATCAATGAAGTTCCTATTTACACTCATTATATCCGCCACGAAGCAACAGGTCATGGGCGGCCTGACGGCTTATCAACGCTAACCAAAGCCATATGGAATCGTTTCTGAATACACTAAAAGATCGCAACGAGCCGCTGTTTTACTACGGGGCCATCTGCCTGCTGGCGGCTGTGTTCTGTCTGGTGCTGGCCTGGCGGCTGCCCGTGCAGGGGGCGAACGCCTGGCTGAAGCCTTTTCGCTTTTTTGCCTCTTCCGTCCTGCTGCTCTGGTCGATGGCCTGGTACATGCACTACCTCGGCGACAACCGGGCGGTGACGTGGTACAGCTGGGGGATGATTGCCCTGTTCACCTTCGAAAATGCGTACATTCTGTTTCAGGCGGCCCGGGGGCAGGCATCGCATTTCAACGTCAGTACGCCGGTGTACGCTGTGCTGTACGGGATGATGGGGCTGGCCGCCGTCGGGATTTCGGTCTGGACGGGGTACATTGGCGTTCATTTCTTTACCAACCCGCTGACGGACCTCGAACCGGCTTACCGCTGGGGTATTCGTCTGGGCATTGTTCTGTTCGTGCTGTTTTCGCTGGAAGGGCTGGCGATGGGGTCGCGGATGGCCCATTCGGTCGGCGGGCCTGATGGCGGGGAAGTGCTACCGCTGGCGGGCTGGAACCGCAACTATGGCGACCTGCGTATCGCTCACTTCTTCGGCATGCACGCCTTGCAGGTGTTGCCGCTGGTTTCGTATTACCTTCTGACGTCCGTGCGGGCGTCGGTGCTGGCGGCGCTGCTGTATGCCGTCATTTCAACCTGGCTTTTTGTGCAGGCGATGCAGGGCAAGCCATTCGTGCCGGTCGGTAAAAAGGCCAATCCCGTCTTGCAGAAGCTGACGTAAACAAAAGAAGGACAGCCCGTGAGCTGTCCTTGCTGTATTCTTTTACCCTTGATGAATTACTGCTTTTCGGCAATGGCCTTCGGTTTCAGATAAGTCCCGAACCAGTCCAGATACCGCTGGAAGCGGTCTTTCTGATAACTGGGAACCGAGATGCCGTGAAACTGGCCCGGATAAACGATCAACTGCGTCTGGATGCCCAGCGATTTCAGCGCCTGGTACATCTGCTCGCTGCCGGCAATGGGCACGTTGAAGTCTTTTTCGCCACCCATGAAGAGCGTCGGCGTTTTGATGCGGTCGGCTTTCAGGAACGGATACGATACCTTCTGCCACTTCTCAAACGCTTTCCAGGGCTGGCCCAGCTCGTTCTCGTACTGGTTGACGTACTGGTCCGAGCCGTACATGGTGAATTGCATTGAACTGCCCGCCCCGCTGGCCGCCGCCTTGAAACGGGTGTCCGTGGCGATGCTGTAATTGGTCAGGATGCCGCCGTAGCTCCAGCCGCCGATGCCGAGCCGGTCGGGGTCGGCCGTGCCATTTTTGACCAGATAATCCACCGCGCCGTGGATATCCATCACTTCCTTGTTGCCCCAGTCGCCGTAAATGGCTTTGCAAAATTCCAGACCACGGCCGTTGCTGCCCCGGTAGTTGACGGCTACGACGGCAAAACCGCCCGCCGCCAGCATCTGCCGCGACAGGTCGAACCCGAAGTTATCCTGCGAAACCGGACCGCCGTGGATAAAGAAAATCGTCGGCAGTTTCTGGCCCGACGGCGCGTTGACCGGTCTGAACAACAGGTTCGAAACCTGCGTGCCGTCTTTGCTGCGGGACGTGAACCCTTCGACCGACGCCAGTTGCAGCGGAGCGACAAATTCGTCCTGCACGGTCGTCAGGCGGCGCACCGTGCTTCCTTCGACGGCGTAAACTTCCGTCGGCAGCTGCGGTTCGCTCATCAGCACGGCCCAGCCGCCGGTTTTGCGCGGTTCGAGGTCGCCGAAAGCCCGGTCGCCGGCCGCTACTTTTGTCAGCTGACCCGAAGAGGAGTACGTCGCGACGTACGTCCGGCGGTCGTCTTCCACCAGTACCCCGATGGTTTGCCCGTCGGCCGACCAGCGCGGATTCCGGACGGGCCGGTCAAGGGATTTGGAAAGCAGGGTCGGTTCGCCGCCTTCGGCCGATACCAGCGCCAGAACCGGCTGGTCGTACATGATAAAATTGTCGGGAGCCGTCGAGCGGAGGTAGGCGATGCGCTTCCCGTCCGGGCTCCACTGCGGGTTGTTGTCGATGCCCGGCCAGGCCGTCAGCTGCTTCATCGCCGCGCCTTTTTTGGCGTCGATCACCCAGATGTCCGTGTTCTCGTTGCGGTCGGGGTCGGGCGTACGGTTGCTCACGAAGGCAATCCGGCTGCCGTCGGGCGACCAGACCGGCGACGATTCGTCGTACTGGCCGCGCGTCAGCGTATCGAGCGTTTTCTTTTCGACATCAAACAGGTACAGGTGGGCCGCCCGGCGGTCGAGGTAGCCTTTGACGTCTTCCTTGAAATGGTAGCGGTCGAGGACGTACGGCGTCCGGATTTTGGTTTTGGCCGAATCCGAGTAGTCCTTATCGCGAATCACGAAGGCAATTTTTTTGCCGTCCGGAGCCCATTCGTACTCTTCCAGTTCGCCTTTCAGTTCGGTAAGTTTTTTGCCTTCGCCGCCGCGCCGGTCCATCAGCCAGAGCTGCGAGCCGGTGGTTCCGTTGCGGGAAGAAAGAAAGGAGAGATACCGGCCGTTGGGGCTCCAGCGCGGCGTCGATTCGCCGTCGGGGCTGTTGGTGAGCTGCACGGACTCTTTCCCGTCCCAGCTGATCATCCAGACGTCGGCGTTGCGTTTGTCCTTGGACACGTCTACCGACGACTGCACGTAGGCCACCCACTTGCCGTCGGGCGAAACTTGCGGATCGCCCAGCAGCGACAGGCGCGTTACATCGGAGGGAGTGAGGGGACGTTTGGCGGGGGTGGGTGTCTGGGCGACGGCCGTCTGGGCGAGGGCCGTTCCTGCCGCCAGCAGAAGTACAAGAAGTTTATTCATTCAGAAGTGTTTGAGAGACCAATAGCGAAAGTTACTAAAAAAGCGGCAAAGCGCCGTAAAAAAGCCTTTTCTTTCGGTTCCGTTGCTTAGATTGCAGAAAAATCATTCCTGAACCAATGAAAATTTTGTCTTTTACCGTGGCGTTGCTGGCAACTGCCTTGTTTGCTTCTGACGGAATGTCCCAATCCAAACCCGAAACGATAGAACTCTGGCCCGCCGGAAAAATTCCGTATGCCATCGCCAATAGTGCCGTTCAGGAAAAGGCCGATCCCGGCAACGACGGCATCGCCCGCATCAGCAACGTCACGGTGCCGACGCTGGCCGTTTATTTACCGCCGAAAGAAAAAGCGACCGGAGTCGGCGTGATGGTGTGCCCCGGCGGCGGCTACCGGATTCTGGCCATCGGCCACGAAGGCGAAGACATCGCCCGCTGGCTGAACGAACAGGGCATCGCCGCTTTCGTGCTGAAATACCGCCTGCCCGACGACCGCACCTCCAGCCAGAAGAATCTGGTCCCGCTGAGCGACGCCATGCGGGGCATGCAGCTGATCCGGCAGAATGCGCAGAAATGGGGTTTAAAGGCCAATAAAGTCGGCGTGATGGGCTTTTCGGCGGGCGGGCACCTCGCCTCTACGCTGTCAACGCATTTTGACAAGCCCAACGAAGGGGCGGGAGTGCAGCCGGACGTGGCCCGCCCGGATTTCTCCATCCTGATGTACCCGGTGATTTCGTTCGGCCAGTTTGCGCACTCCGGTTCGCGGGAAAGCCTGATCGGCAAAAATGCATCGCAGGAACAGATTGATCTGTATTCCAACGAGAAACAGGTGACGGCCAAAACGCCGCCGACCTTTCTGGTGCACGCGCTGGACGACAAAGCGGTGCCGGTCGAAAACAGCATTCAGTATTACCTCGCCCTGAAGGCCGCGGGAGTACCGGCCGAAATGCACCTGTACCCGACCGGCGGCCACGGATTCGCGCTCCGGACGCAGGGCAAAGGCACGCTAGAAGGCTGGCCCGAAGCCCTGAAAGGCTGGCTGAAAGGCATGAGCAAATGAGTGGTCACTGCCCACGATAAACGCTGGCAAAGTTTTTGTTTTGAACTTTATATCTAAATTTTCTGTATTTTTCGTAGCAGTCAGGTGAATGAGTGGCCGGGGAGAAAAGGCCACCGCCTTTCTTTCAATAAATCACAAACACTACCTTGACATTTCACGAGTTTAACCTCCATGAGGACCTGCTCAACGGCGTTGATGCCATGAATTTTAAGCAGGCCACACCCATCCAGGAACAGGCCATTCCGGCCATTCTCGAAGGAAAAGATCTGATCGCCTGCGCCCAGACCGGGACGGGCAAAACCGCAGCCTATCTGCTTCCGCTCCTCGACCGCATCGCCCGCTCGAAGCACGACCACACCAGCGTCCTGATTCTGGTGCCGACCCGCGAGCTGGCCAAGCAGATCGACGAACAGGTGGAAGGACTATCGTATTTCGTCAGCGCGACGAGCATCGCCATTTACGGCGGCGGCAAAGGCAGCGACTGGGACCAGCAGAAAAAAGGACTCAGCAACGGCGCAGACATCGTTATTGCTACGCCGGGACGCCTCATTGCCCAGATGCAGCTTGGCTACAACCAGTTCGACAACCTCGATTGTCTGGTGCTGGACGAAGCCGATAAGATGCTCGACATGGGTTTTGCCGACGACATCATGAACATCATCCGCAAACTGCCCGTCAAGCGGCAGACGCTGCTGTTCTCGGCGACCATGCCCAACAAAATCCGGGAGTTTTCGAAGCGTATTCTGATGGACCCGCAGGAAATCCGCCTCGCGGTTTCCAAGCCGGCGGAAGGCATCGACCAGCAGTTCTACCTGGCGCACGACCGTCAGAAACTGCCGATTCTGGAGCATATTTTACAGCAGACCAACGTGCAGAGCATGGTGATGTTTACTTCCCGGAAATCGGAGGTGAATGTTCTGGTGCGTTCGCTGAAAAAGCTGGGTTACGACGCCAAAGGCATTTCGTCGGACCTCGAACAGGATGAGCGCGAGATTGTTCTGCGCGAATTCAAGATGAAGCAGTTCCCGATTCTGGTCGCTACGGACGTGCTCTCGCGGGGAATCGACATCGACAACCTCTCGCACGTGGTGAACTACGACATCCCGCGCGATGCCGAGGATTATATCCACCGCATCGGCCGGACGGCCCGCGCCGCCACGACGGGTACGGCCATTACCTTTGTATCCGGCGACGAACTGTACCGCGTTGCCAAAATTGAAAAACTGCTCGAACGCGAAGTCGAAAAGCGCATCATCACCGAAGAACTCGGCCTTGGCCCCGCCCCCGATCCGACCGTGAAACGGTCCGGCCAGCACGAACGCGGGCATAAAGGCGGCTCCGGCAGCAGTTCCGGCACCAATAACAATGACCGTCGGCGCAACGGTAAACGGCGCAGCGGCAGCAGCCGGGGCCAGTCTGGCGAACGGTCGCCGCAGGCCCAGCAGGCCGCTCCGGCACCCGTAGAAGCTTCCGCCGCACCCGTTGCCGTCACCGGCGAAGGAGGCGAAGCCAAAAAGAAATCCCGCTCGCGCCGCCGTCGGCCCCGCCCGAAGTCCAGCGGAGCAGAAGTGACTGCGTAAATTTATTGAGTGAATGAGTGATTGAGCGAATAACAGACACTCACTCGCTCAATTACTCATTCACTCAATTGCCTATAAAACACAAAAGACCACGTCGAAAAACGTGGTCTTTTGTGTTTTATAGGCTTGTCACGGGAGGGCTGGCCAGCGGACGGCTTCGTCGCGGCTGGTGGCGTAGGCGCGGCTGAAGTCCACTTTTTTGACCTGCCCCGCCACAAAGCGGATGCCCTGAAAGAGGTGACGGACGAAGGTCGGTTCGCTGTAATCCTTCTTGTCGTGACCGAGCGCCGTACACCAGGTATAGCCGCCATCGTAGCGGTAATGCCAGACGGCCGGATAGAGGTCTTTGAAGGTTCCGGCATTGGCCCGAATCTTGTCGCCATCGGCGTCGCTGTAGTTGAGTGAGGTCAGGTCGTGGGCCATGATGACCGTCGGGCCGGGAGCCAGTTCCTTGCCAAAATAGCACTCGTCCTGCTTTTCCCAGATTTTCGGCAGCCCCTCCAGCGAAGGGTGAGCCGGGTCGAGGGCGACCAGACGCAGCGGCTGAAATTTGGGATGCCAGGCAAACGTACCGCCCAGCATCCGCTTGAACCAGGTCCAGTTGCGTTCGGTGCCCATCACGGAATGAATGCCCACAAAGCCGCCACCCGCCTCGATGTACCGCCGGAACTGAAGCCGCTGCTCGTCGGTATCGAACACATCGTTGTTGGTGCTCGGAAAAATCAGCAGCGTGTACTGCCTCAGATTGGCTTCCGTAAAAACGGTCGGCTGGTCGGACACATCGACGGCGAACCCATGCTCTCTGCCAAGCTGCTGGATGCACTGCACCGCGAACGGAATGTTGTCGTGAACGTAACCCTTGCCGTTTTTGGTGTACACCAGCACTTTCACTTTCTTCCAGTTTACGCCGTCTCCGGCCTGGGAAAGCGTTGTGGAGAGGGTCAGGAAGGTAAGGAGGACGGTCAGAAATCGCTTCATGAGTCAATTAAAGTATGCCTGAAATCTGAACCTACACCTTCAGCGACAGCATCTGCGCCTGTTTTTGGGCCTTCAGCGCCAGTTCGGTAGCCAGAAAACAGTGTTCCTGCGACATGGCCGTTTCCGTGCGGTTCAGCACGTCGTTGACGAGCTGTTCGCCGTAGGGCATGACCACGTCCTTGCAGTCGATGTAGCGGGTTTCCTTATGGTCGGTGACAAACAGGTGGCTGCCGCCTTCGCGCCCGGCCGGGTCGATGTACTTGCGCAGTTCCATAAAGCCGTCGGTGCCGAGGATGGTCAGTCGGCCGTCGCCCCAGGTTTTGAGGCCGTCGGGCGTGAACCAGTCAACCCGGATGTAGCCCGTACCGCCGTTGCCGCGCAGCATCACATCGCCGAAATCTTCGAACTTCGGGTACTGCGGGTGGTGTACGTTACCGACCTGCGAGGCCACGATGTCGGCTTTGGTGGAGCCGGTGAAATACAGAAACTGGTCGAACTGGTGGGAGCCGATGTCGCAGATGATGCCGCCGAAACGCTGTTTGTCAAAGAACCACTCCGGGCGTGATTTGGGCGTCATGCGGTGCGGTCCGAGGCCGATGGTCTGGATGACCTTACCGATGGCCCCGGCCTTGACCAGCTCGCCCGCCTTGACGGTCGCCTTGTTTTCCAGCCGTTCGCTGTACATGATGGAATAAATGCGGCCCGTCTGCTTCTGCACCCGGCGCACTTCCGCCAGCTGGTCGAGCGAGGTGATGCCGGGCTTATCGACCATGTAATCCTTGCCCGCCTTCATCACCCGGACGCCCAGCGGTGCCCGTTCGTCGGGAATGGCGGCGCTCAGAATCAGCTTGATGGAGCTGTCTTCCAGGATTTCCTGCTCGCTCCGGGCCAGTTTGGCGTTCGGATACCGCTTCTGAAAGGCGGCGCTCAGGTCCGGTTCTTTGGCATAAAACGAAACCAGTTCGCCGCCGCCGCGGGTCACCGCCTCGACCTGTCCGTAGATGTGGCCGTGGTTGAGACCGATGACGGAGAAGCGCAGCCGGGCCGCACCGGGCCGCTGGGCACCGGCGACCGTTCCGGTGGGTAAAATGGCCGGGGCCGCGAAGCCTTCACCGGGCAAAGCGGGAAGCAGCAACAGGCCAGCCGCCGTGCTGACGGATTCTTTCAGGAAACTGCGACGGGTATCAGATGAGGTTTTCATAGTTTACGGCTTGCTTTTAGACGATTTTCCGGCAACCCCGCTGCTCTGTTTGGCCAGTTCGAGCGCCTTCGTAGTGGTATAATATTTGGCCAGCATGTTGGGGACTTCCCAGGCGGGCAGTTTACCCGCTTTGAGGTACGTGAAATAGTTTTCGGCCACCCGCCCGAAGTGGGCTTCGTGGCCTTCCTTGTATTTCTCCGGGATAATCACTTCCCATCCTTTGTCGAGCTTCTTCAAATCCACGCCGGGAAACTGCCGCTGCACGCTTTTCAGGGCTGTAGCCAGCGCCTGTTCGTAGGCCGCACCGCCCGCCGCGAGGGGCTCGATGTAGAGGGTCGGTTTGTACTGCTGCTCGGCGCCCTGCCGGATGACCAGGTTCGCTTTGGTGCCCCGCATGATGGAATAATGCGTATCGCCCGCGCCTTCCGGAGCCTTGAACGCCCAGATGACCGACACTTTGGCGTGTACACCCCGCAGTTCGTAGTTAATCTCGCCGTTGGCGTACACGTTCAGCACGCTGTCGGCGGTTACGTCCTTTTTGAGATAATCCGGAAAGTCCGGCTGGTTGGTAATGGTTCGGAACTGGCTGCGGGTCATGGGGGTCGTCCAGCGGCGGGCGCTGGTCAGGCGGATGTCCTTGTTGTAATCAATCACCTGATTCGGAAAGCACTCCCACTGCACCAGGTCAACCAGGTGGGTGGTCACGTCCACAATGCCTTCGCCCTGCTGGGCCACGTCCATGAACCAGGCCGGACGCTGGAGCACGCTGCCCGAGACGTATTTGTAGAAATGGTGAACGCTTTCCTTCGTCACGGCCGGATTGTCGGGGGTACCCCGTTCCAGTGTCCCGAAGACGGCCGGGAGCCGCGAAAACTCCCGTTGCAGCATGGTCGTGATCTCAAACCGCTCCGTCATGATGTCATAGAGCAGCACCTTGCGGCGGGCAGCTTCGGCAAAGGCGTCTTTCAGTTCGCCAAACTGCCGGGAATTGATCGCCATCGGCTTGTCGGCCAGCACGTTCATGCCCGCTCCGATGGCTTTCCGGATGTACTCGGTTTTCTTGGCGTTATTGCCCGCCAGCACCACTACATTTCCGGCTTTGCCCTCCGGGGCCGTAGCCCGGCTGTCTGCCAGCATTTTTTCGAGAAAATCCGGTCCGGTGTACACCGTCTCCTGCCAGCGCGTGGGGCTGTCGGAACGCTTGTTGTAAGACTCAATGCGGCCCAGGTGAAGCTGCACATCCGGACCCGCCGGGGCGTACACGCGTACCTCGGGACTCACGCCGGGCAGCGTACTTTTCTGGACCAGCGCCGCGTGGAAGTGGCCGGGGTCAAGCGTAATCAGCCGGACGGTGGCCTTGTTCTGGGCTTCCGCCGGCCGGGTCAGGGCAACAGACATCAGGCAAAAAACGGACAAAAATCGTCTCATTGAAAATAGAATCAGGTTGTATTAGCGGGTTTTATTGCTGGCCAGCGCCTTGATCGCGTAAGGCGCGCGCTGCGGCCGCGACAGCAGGGCGTTGGCTTCCGGGTCGTTTTTGAATTGCTCTTTTTTCGGGTCCCAGTACAGCTTGCGGTTCAGTTTCATGGCGGCGTGGTGCAGCAGACAGGCCGAGCAGGAACGGTGCCCGATCTCCGCCGGGGCAATCGGCTCCTTGCGGCTGACGATGCTTTCGAGCCAGTTGCCGTGGTGCTCCTTGCTGACGGTCAGGTGGACTTCGTTCGGGCCGATGACCGAGGTCAGCATCTTCGGGTCGCTGGCGTCGAGCTTCTTGGCGGCGTTCTGCTTCGCCACGGGGTCGCTGGAGGTGACGGCTCCATCCCCACGCGAGACAAAAATCCAGCCTTCCGTGCCTTCAAAACGGATGCCGTTTGCAATTTCGTTGGTCACAATCATGTGGACGCCGTTTTCGTACAGAGCTTCGGTTTTGAAAATGCCGTGTACGTCCCACAAACCCGATTTGGGAAAATCCGCGCGGCCCCAGATTTCGACCGGGCCGGTCAGTTCGGTGTTCATGGCCCAGTGGGCGCAGTCGATATGGTGGGAACCCCAGCCCGTGATCATGCCCGCCCCGAACTGCTCGCAGCGCAGCCAGCCCGGACGGTCGTAGCCCACCTGCGGGTGAACCCGTTTTTCGGTATAATACACATCCGGCGTCGTGCCGAGCCACATGTCATAGTTCAGGTTGGACGGAACGGGCATCTTGGGTTCCTCGTCTCCGCCGGGGTCGCCGGGCAGCCCGACATACACTTTTTTGAGCTGACCGATGCGGCCGTTGCGGACCAGTTCGGCGGCGTACCGGAACTGTTCGGACGAGCGCTGCTGGCTGCCCACCTGCACAATCCGCCCCGATTTCCGGACGGCATCGGCCATCATCCGGCCCTCGGCGATGGTCAGCGAAGCGGGTTTCTGCATGTAAACGTCCTTCCCGGCGCGAACAGCGTCGATGACAATGGGCGCATGCCAGTGGTCGGGCGTGCTGACGAGCACGGCGTCCACATCCTTGTTATTGAGCAGCTCGCGGTAGTCCGTGTAGACCCGCACGCCGTCGTAATCCTGCTTGCCGGTTTTCTTGGCATAAACCCCGTTGACGAGCTTTTTGGCGTCTTCGGCCCGCTTGCTGTCTACGTCGCAGACGGACATAATCAGGGCGTTGTCGTACTGCCAGACGCCGGGCATGTCGTGACCCCGCGAAATGCGGCCGGTGCCGATGGCTCCGATATTGATGCGGTTGCTGGGTGCATTTTTACCAAAAACGGAGGCGGGGACAATCGTCGGAAAGCCGCTGATGACGGCGGCCGCCAGAGTTCCCTGGGCGCTGGTCTTCAGAAATTGGCGTCGCGACTGGGCGTTTGGGCTGGTATTTTTCATGCTTCTGAACGTTTCGGGTTTACGTATAGCATAAAAGTGTTCCGGGGCAGGGGTCTACTTCTGTAAAAAGCGGATTCGCAGCGGTAAGGAGAGGAAAATAACGACTTTCTTCACCGGATTCGGCCCGACTCCGCTTCGTTCCCGGCGGCCCGGTCCGCGAAATAACCTAATTTAGCGGCCAGTCAATGTAGATTCGTCCAACCCTTAATCGTTACCGCCATGCGCCTCTGCCTGTTTTTATTTTTCCTCTGTCAGCTGGCTCTGGCCCAGCAGCCCGTCAGCAACCGCGGCCGGGAGATCGTCTTTCTGTCGGTCAACGTGGTGCCGATGAACATGGACCGGGTGCTCGAAAACCAGACGGTGGTGGTGCAGAATGGAAAAATTACGGCCCTGGGCGCGGCGGGGAAAGTCCGGTACGGCCGTCAGGCGCTGGTGATCGACGCTAAAGGCAAGTACCTCACGCCTGGCTGGGCCGAGATGCACGCCCACGTGCCGCCCATCGACGACATCGAACCGATGAAGGAGGTGCTGATGCTGTACCTTGCCAACGGCATTACGACCATCCGCGGGATGCTGGGCCATCCGAAACATCTTGAATTGCGCGCAAAGATTAATAGCGGAGATATCCTCGGGCCGCATTTCTACACCACCGGCCCTTCGTTCAACGGGCAGACCGTCCGGACGGCCGAGCGCGGTGCCGAGATGGTTCGCCAGCAGAAAGCGGCGGGCTACGACTACCTGAAACTGCATCCCGGCCTGACCAACGAAACCTTCCCGGCCATCGCCCGGACGGCCAAAGAGGTCGGCATTCCGTTTGCCGGGCACGTCTCGTTCAACGTCGGGGTGTGGCGGGCCATTGAGGCGGGCTACTCGTCCATCGACCACCTCGACGGCTTTGTGGAGGCCATTACGCCGGGCATCGACACGCTGGTGGACCAGGAGACGGGCCTGTTCGGGTCGTGGATTGGCTACCGGGCCGACACCGCGAAGATTCCCCGGCTGATGCAGGCGCTTCGGGACCGGAACATCCGCGTGGTGCCCACCCAGGCGCTGGCCGAACGCTGGCTTTCGCCCCAGTCGGCGGAGGCGTTTTCCGGCGCACCCGAAATGAAGTACATGAAACCCGGCGAGGTGACCAACTGGGTGAACGCTAAAAATAACTACAACGCCAACCCGAATTTTTCCCCGGAACGCGCCGAAGCCTTCCTCCAGCTTCGCCGCAAGCTTCTGAAAGCCTGCCAGCAGAACGGGGTCGAAATTCTGCTCGGCTCCGACGCGCCGCAGGTCTTCAACGTGCCGGGTTTTTCGATTCACCACGAGATGAAATACATGGTCGATGCGGGCCTGACGCCCTACGAGGTGCTGCGGACGGGCACGGTCAACGTGGCGTCTTACCTGGGGAAGCCGGACTGGGGCATCCTTAAAGTCGGAAACGTGTCGGATCTGGTGCTGCTGAGCGGCAATCCGCTGCAAGACATTGGGCAGACCCGGAACGTGGAAGGCGTGATGATCGGGGAGAAGTGGCTGTCCAGAGAATTTCTGACCGCCGAATTGAAGAAGCTGGAAAAACAGGGAAAATAAACCAGAATAGTCGTTACAAAGCTACTTTGCTTTTTTGCCACATCGTATCAAATCTTAATCATGAATGCTTCCGAACTAAATGAGCGCCTGCAGAACGTCTATCAGAGATATCTGGAGAAAACCTATGCGCTTGAATGGCCTGAAGGAGTGTCTGCTCCTTTGTTGATGCATGTTTTCGAAGAGTACACGACAGTGCCCTGCAAAATTCTGGTTGTGGGGCAGGAGACGCACCGGTGGGGTCAGATGAGTACTAAACCTGGCGTACCGGAACTGCAATCTAACTACGCCCGCTTTTGCCTGGGTAAAGCGGCAAACTACGGCGAAGGCCGGAAGCCGCGTTGCCTGACAAGCCCTTTCTGGAATTTTTCCCGCGCTCTTTTTTACAACTTTAATAACCAGGCAAACGGAATTACCCGAAAGACGAACGGATTCCTCTGGACCAACATCTCCAAGTTTGACGCCCACGCTACCACTCCGTCGCAGGAATTGCAGGAAAAGAATCGTGCAGGTTTTGAGCTTCTTAAAACCGAAATAGAAATTGTTAGGCCGGACGTCGTTGTATTCCTGACCGGAACCAAGTATAACCATTGGTTAGACGAGCTGTTTAACTGCGAGCGCCGTGCTATTCTGGATAATAACTACCTGAGCCAGCTTGTTGGAATAACATTGGCCGACAAGCCTTTAATGTTTCAGACAATGCATCCCCGGACGCTGGTTATGAACAAGCGTTACCACGATGTCTTAACACATCTTCAGAGTAGCTGTAAGGAGCTTCAACCGTAATTGGGACGCAGGTAATCAAGAATAGAAAGGGTTACCTTTTACAAAAAATGCCATTAAGGATGTCTTAACCATCCTGTTCCTCATGCGGCTGTACTGCTGGCTGTTCGGGCTTTTACTGATGGGTAGCCAGGCGTCTAGCTTTACCGTCGCCCAGCGGATTCGCTACCATTTCAACAATGGAACCGGCGAGTCGGTACGGCTCCTGGTTCAGTTGCAGGCTGCGGATGCGGCGTTCACCCGGCCGGATACGTTTGCCGTACACAGGGAGGTTTCCGCCTCAACGCTGGACCTCACCAGCCTTGCCGCAAGGCCCTTTCAAAAGGTCATCTTAATTACCGACAGAAAGCGGTACGAAACGCCCGTGTTTGCCTACGAAGGCCGGTGCAGCGGCTACCGACTGGACCTGGAACCGACCGGCCTGACTCTGACCCCCGACCGGACTTTCCGGTATCAGGACGCCATCAGGCACTTTCTGCTCTTTTTTTTGACGGCGGCTTTCTGCAAAATGATCCCCCATCTGCTGTTGACGGCAGCGCACCTCAACCGCCTTATCCGGCCTTTTCTGCTCATCAACAGTGCGGCCGTCGGGCTGCTGGTTCTTTTCGGGAAAACCGTGGCGGGCATAAGCCCAGTCTTCGTGTTCCTGGTGCTGGCCTGCCCGTGGCTGATTGCCGCGCTGGAAGGCGTCGTTTACCAACGGTTCACCGATGCCGGGCTGTCATCGGGTCGGCTGATGGGCAGCGTACTGGCGGGGGCAGGGCTCTGGCAGGTCGTCGGGCTGGTCTTCTTCCTGAATTTCCTGCTGGCGTGCTGACCGCCTCAAATGCCGTAGATTTTTGCTTCCAGTTCCAGCTCGCCTTCCGTTCCCCGCGGTGAGTCGATGGAAATGACAACATCGTCCGGAGTATAATAATCAAACTGAAAAGCTGTATCGACCTCACCGGCGTAGATAACACGGGGATAGCCGGCGGATTGACCTTTCTTTTTTCGATGAAAAACCAGTTTAACATCAGAGCTAAGCTGCCCGGAAACCCAGACCTTGATAGCGGTTGGAGATTGAGGATCGCCAAGGCCAAACCAGGAGCGGGGTTTCCGGGCCGTGAGAGCGGGCGTCAGCTTGCCGCTGGTTTTTTCGTCTAGTTGAATAGAGCCTTTTGCCGGACCGACCCGGTATTTCCACAGAAAGAAAATGCCGTAGAGAATGGCCAGAAGAAAAATTCTGTAATTCATAAAGCAAATTTCAACTATAAATAACTCCAGACCCAGCCCGTCTGTCGCGCCTTGAACCGCCCGTACCACCGGCAAAGCGGGTACAGAAAGGCCACAATCAGCAGCCAGGCGACGTAGGTAGCGCCCAGACTCAGCCCGTGTCCCTGCACGACACCGCCGGTGCCGCTCTGGAAATTGACCTCGGCCCACGACACGCCGTCGTTCATCAGCAGCAGCACCGACAGGGCGTGAATGAGGTAAAAATGCAGCACGTAATAAAAGAGCGGTACGCGGCCAAAGACCACAAAAACGTCCAGCCAGGCCGACGACCGGCCCTCCAGCCAGCCCAGAGCCAGCAGCGCCGGGCTCAGCGTCATCAGCGCATACAGCAGGGAAGGCGGGTATTTGGTGGTGTTCAGAAACGACATGAACGTGTACAGCGGCGTTTTCTGCACCGCCCACGGGGCCGGGTCGCCGTAGAGGTTGAGGGCGCGAATCAGCACGAAAGCCGCGATGCCCGCCAGCCCAAGCCACCGGAGAAGCCGCACTCGTTTTTCGCCGGAAACGGATTTGCCGTACAGTTCACCCGCGCAGTAGCCCAGCGTCAGGATGCCGATCCAGGCCAGAACCGGGTAGCCCGTAAACGCCACCCGCCCGCCGCCCAGCGGAAGAACGCTCGGCTGGTGCAGCAGGCCCCAGACCCCCGCCGCGACCGAACCCGCCGCAAACCGAACCCCGTCCAGGGCGTTGTGCCCGACTGCAATCAGAAGCCCGATGGCCAGAATCAGCCGTTTCGGCAGAAAAACCAGTCCGGCCAGCACCACCATGCTGAAACCCGTCGCCCAGATGACCTGCAATAGCGTGACCGTAAACCGCAGGTCGAACCAGAGCGCAAAATTGACCACTGTAATTTCCAGCAGAATAAGCCACAAACCGCGCGTCAGCAGAAAACGACTGACCGCCGCCCGGCTTTTGCGCTGGCCGTACAGAAAAGCGGACATGCCGGCCAGAAAAACAAAGACCGGAGCGCAGAAATGGGTAATCCAGCGGGTGAAAAACAGGGCCGGGGTGGTCGTTTTCAGATCCGTCGCGTCGGTGAAAAAGCCAAAGTGCGACAGGTAATCCCGGCTGTGGTCCAGCGCCATAATGACCATTACCAGCCCGCGCAGGGCGTCGATGCTGCTGATGCGCAGACGGGTTTGGGTTAGAGGGAGGGTGGTTTGCATGGCCGTTCGGGGCGGTTTATTTGTCGGTCAGCAGCAGCGGTACATTTCCGCGTCCGCCCATGATGACAATCTTGGTGTTCGGCGAGGCGGCCAGTGCCTTCTGGGCGATGATCTGTTCGTACTGCAACTGCCGGTCGGACAGGCCCGTGGACAGAATGCGCTGGTAATCGGCGATTCCCTGGGCTTCGACGCGCTTGCGCTCGGCTTCCTGCCGCTCTTTTTGCAGAATAAACTGCATTTTCTGGGCTTCCTGCTCGGCGTTGATCTTCGATTCGATGGTTTTCTTGACCGAAGCGGGCAAATTGATGTTTCGCACCAGCAGTTGCTCCAGCGTCAGTCCCCGCTTGCGGAAATCGGCTTCAATCGTCCGGAAAATGCGGTTCTGAAATTCATCCCGTCGGGTCGAATACAGCGCGACGGCATCGTAGTAGACGGCATTGTCCCGGATGCGGGTGCGGGTGATGGGCCGGACGATCTTGTCGGTGTAATTCGGGCCAATTTCGCGCAGAATGGAGGGCGCTTCGGTCGGAATGAGCCGGTACAGCACCGTCAGGTCGATGACGACCTCCAGCCCGTCGGCGGTCAGCACCCGGATGGCGTCGTCGCCGGTCTGGTTCCCTTCGTCGGTGATGCCCGACATGGTATAGTTCTGCGTTTTGATGTCAAACTCAGTAACGCTCACGAGCGGATTGACAAAATTCAGGCCGCTTTGGAGCACCCGGTCCTGCACCCGTCCAAACAGGCTCTGCACGCCCACGGTTCCGGCGTCGATCTGGCGCACCGAGGCCGAAAGGGCTCCGACCACGATCAACACCAGCCCGAGAACTTTGGCGGGGCGGGAAAAACGGGAAAACGCCAGCGAAGGGGTATTGATGGCAAAACCGATCAGCAGAAACAGGATGCCGAGAATCAGAAAAAACATAGTGGGTTACGGTTAAGTCTTGTTCCCGTAAGTTAAGCAGGAAAATCCGGCAATAACAACGGCAGACGGATGGGCGGCAACTTAACCGTAACGCCCCATTATTTATTCGAAATACTGTCTGTAAAACGGGCGGTATCCCGCCAGGCGCGCCACCGGACTCAGGACCGTAAAGACGACCTGCTGCACCCAGAACGGCGGCCTGACCAGCCGGAAAACACCCGAAAAATGGGTAACCAGCAGGGCGGTCTGCAGAAGGGGAGGCATGCCGCCGGCGCTGACCTTCCCGTCCGCGGCCAGTCCCATTGCGGTTTCCAGAAAGTGCTCCGTCGCCCCGGCCGGCTGCACACGCCAGTTTACCACGGCGGGCTGTCCGGAGTCGTTCCACATCGAATGAACGGCCCGGGCGGGAAGGTGCAGCGTCTCCCCGGCTTTCAGCACGGTTGTCCGGTCGCCGAGGCGGACGGTAAGTTCGCCCGAAAGAACCCGGAAATCTTCGGACTGGCGCGGGTGGTAATGGGGAACCGGTTCGGTCGAATGCGGCTGAAACGTCGATTCCATCTCCAGCAGCTCTCCGCCGGTATCGGCATTGGTCTGAAGGAACCGGATCTGCTGCCCGGTCTGCGGATTGCGGATAACTTTGTTTGCGTAAGCCATGAGGGACCGGGGTTACTGACCAAATTTGCACTTGAATTCGCCGGAGACGTTCACCGTTTCGAGGGTGTAGCCATCGTCGTGACGGTTGGGTTTTTTATACACCAGCGTACCCCGCACAAGGCCCTGAACGAGCCCTTTGCTGCGGTCGAAGTCGAGGAGGTTGATTTCTCCGTCCATGAAATGCGTCACCTTTTTTTCGTCATCGTACGCGCTGCTGTAGGTGGTGGACCTGCCTCCCTGCACGTAGGAGAGCTGGGCAATCGCATCGTGCTGATTGAAGCTGAACCGAGCCGTTTTGGGTGCCCGGACAAACAGGCTTAAGTGGCTGCGCCCGCTGACGGGGCCGTCCTGGGTAAGCATCACGGTCAAACCCGTAGGGGTCACGGCAGCGGCGGCGGTTACCGGCTCCACCACCACGCCGTTGACGCCGAACCAGACGGGATTCCTGACGACGAGATTGGAGACGAGCAGGAGCTTTTCCTTCCCACCGTGTTCGAGTTCCACGTGCACCGCTACGGGATTGGTGCGGGGTGCCCGGTTGGGGGCCTGATACCGGAGCAGAGCCCGCGCGTTGGGGTTGCTGGCCTGGTCTTTCAGAAGAGCCAGGTTGCCGTCGTTGTTCACGCCAAGCTGATCGCCGTTGATGCCGTAATGACGGATGACGCTGATACCTGCTTCGGTGGCTGATCCCAGAGGCAGAAAAAGGTCGTAATTGGAAGGCTTGCCGTCGATTTCCCGGACGTCGTCGAAACCGCCGGACTGGTACATGATCGTTAAATTCCGCTCCTGCAAATACACCAGCGTATCCGTTTCGGGCGTCATTTTGTAGCGTTCGATCCAGGCGATGGCGTCTTGGCTCACCCGCCGGACGCGGGCCGTCAGGGTTCTTTTAACCGGGTCTACGACCGCCAGCTGATTCAGGCCCCATACGCCCCCGCTGTTTTGCCGGGCAAGACCAACATTGTTTTTTCCCGCTCCTGAAAACTCGTTCTGCCGGTATTGGTACGTAAGAATGAGGGGTTCGGATACGGTAATTTCACCCTGACCAAAGGTGTAAGCGGTGCCGCTGCCGTTGGGGGCTTTGTTTTCGACCGCCTGGATCGAAACCGGAGTCTCTTTCGCCAGTGCCCCTGCCGGAATGGTCAGCTGAAGCTTTCCGTCAGCGGAGGTCACCGTGCCGCCCGCCGGACCAATGACCTGCGTGACGGAAGGACCCACCGGCCGGCCCGCTTCTGTGACGGCTCCGGGTTGGGTGGGCGTCGGAACAGGGGTTTCGGGCGTGACCGTATCGACACCGGGCTTGCAGGAGACTATCAGCATCAGGGCAGCCGCCAGAAAAGAAAAATGTGCCGTTTTCATATAAACCAGGGCCTGTTTTTAGTGAGCATATTCAATCCGCATGCAATCGTTGCAGAAGGTGGGCGAGTCATCGCCGTAGAAGTCCTGGGTCAGACTTTCGGCCAGCGGCTGGTCGTAGCTGGCCTGAAGCCGCAGCCGCCGGCCGGTTGGCTTGTGGACCGCGGTGATTTTGTACCGGCCGATAGGAATGTCCACGATTTTGGCGTAAAGCTTCGTCCGTGGCGCTCCTGATTTGCGCACCAGGGTCTTGCCCGTTGAGCCGTCGATCAGCGGCCCTACCGGCGTGAAGGTGAACTCAATGTTTTCTACGTCGTACACCTCGCTGTCCGCGTTGGCGTAGAGATAGGCCGTGCCGCCGTAGAAAGTGTCCGGATTGGACGGCCGTTCGCCGGTAAGTCGCCAGGAGAAGTTCCGGACGGCCCCTTCTTCCCCGAAGGAGTCGTACTTGTCTGGGTGGAGGTCAATCCTGTAGGTTTGGCCGTTGTACCGGTGGCTCATGCGGGCATAGCCCCGGAAGGCCCCCGGCTGCGCTTTGACTTTGTAGTTTCCGGCGGCATCCGTCGTGGCCGAGAAGCCGGAGTTGTAGTAGAGCGTGTTGTCAAAAAAGACGTTTATGCCCGAAAGGGCCTTGCCGCCGGCACCGGTCACCTTGCCGGTTACGTAACCCGATTGGGGGTTCCCGGAATCGGTGCCGGGACCGGGTTCGGTCACTTCGCAGGCGGAAAGCAGAAGCAGCGCCCCTGCCGCCAGGGAGGTGAGTATCGTTTTCATAATCAGCGAGTTTTGTTGTTTACACCTTAAAGTTGGAGAAGCGCAACCGGCTGACCATCCCGGCCTCTTTTGAAGCGGAAGTTTTATTCGGCGAAACGAAAAAAGGCCGCCGTTAAGCGACCTTTCCGAAAAAGAGAAAAGCAAGGTTTATTCCACCGTAAACTTCTGCAGCCATTCGGCCACGGTGGCGTTGGTGAGGTCGAAAATAAGGTGGGGGAAAACGCCTAAAGCCAGCGCCAGCGCCGCCAGCGGAATCAGCATGAGGCGTTCACGGCGGTCGAGGTCGGGGAGCGGCCCGACGGTTTCTTCCTTCACCCAGAGCGGTCCGAAAAACATCCGCTGCAGCGTCCAGAGAAAATACCCCGCCGCCAGAATGATGCCCAGCGTGGCTACGGCCGTCATCCAGCCCGGCAGCCAGAGCGACTGGAAGCTGCCCATCAGCGTGAACAGTTCGCCGATGAAACCCGAGAAGCCCGGCAGACCCAGCGAGGCAAAGAAAGCGACGGCGGTCAGGGCCGTATAGCCCGGCATGGACGCGGCCAGTCCCCGGTAGTGGTCGATGCGGCGGTCGTGCGTCCGGTCGTAGAGCACGCCCGTCAACAGAAACAGCATGGCCGACAGCACGCCGTGGCTGACCATCTGGTAGACGGCCCCGTTGATGCCTTCGGCCGTCAGCGAAGCGACACCCAGCAGGACAAAACCCATGTGCGACACCGAGGAGTAGGCAATCATTTTCTTCAAATCGGTCTGCGCCAGAGCGTTGAAGCCGCCGTATACGATGGAAAGGACACCCAGCCCTGCCAGCCAGAGCGCATATTCGGCGGCCCCGTCGGGGAAGAAGCCCCAGCCAATCCGGAGAAAGCCGTAACCGCCGATTTTCAGCAGAATTCCGGCTAGCACCACCGATACCGGCGTCGGCGCCTCGACGTGGGCGTCGGGCAGCCAGGTATGGAAGGGAACGACCGGCAGTTTGACCGCAAAGCCCAGAAAAACGCACAGAAACGCCACCAGCCGCGAAGGAATACCAAACAACTGCACTTCGCCGTAAATGCTCAGGAACGAGTCGGGCAGGTAGTTCCGGCCGTCGGACATATAGCGGAAATCGAAGGTGTGCGTCAGTTGCCGCGGTTCGATGCGGTTGTCGGCCAGCCAGGTCTGCATCTGGCGGATGATGTCTTCCGTGATATTGGCCCGGTCGTCGATCAGGCCCAGGTTCAGCGCCGTTTCGACCGGGTCCATCACGGCCAGATACAGCGCAATCATCACCAGCAGAATCAACACGGAGCCCGCCAGCGTATACAGAAAGAACTTGATGGAAGCGTATTCCCGGCGCGGGCCGCCCCAGAGGCCGATGAGAAAATACATCGGCAGGAGCATAAATTCGAAAAAGAGGAAAAACAGGAAGAAGTCCAGCCCGACAAAGCAGCCCATGATGGTGCCCGTCAGCAGCAGATACAGCGAGTGGTAGGCCCGTTCGCGCTTGTCGATGGTCCAGGAGGAAATGGCCCCGATGAGCATCACCACGCCCGTCAGCACCACCAGCGGCAGACTGATGCCGTCCACCCCGACCACGTAGTCAATCGAAACCACGCCCAGACTGCCCAGCGGCAGCGTAATCCAGTCGAGGCGTTCGAGAAGCTGGTAACCGGCCTGCGCCGGGTCGAAGGCCAGGTAAGCCGCGCCGCAGAGCAGCAGTTCGCCCAGACAGAACAGCAGCGTAATCCAGCGGTAATGGTCTTTTTGGGTATCGGGCAGCAGGGCCACCAGCACCGCTCCGGCCAGCGGCCAGAAAATCAGCAACGAGAGAATGTGTTCGCTCATACGTAACGCAGAATGCTATTCCGCGATCTTATTTTTCGTAGCGCGGAATGATATTCCGCGGTTCTATTTTTTCCCGGAATGGTTTTCCGGGTTACAGTATCAACCAGATGATCAGCAGCAGGCCCATAACGGCCGCCACGATGTACGACTGCGCCCGCCCGCTTTGCACCTGCCTCGCCGCCGTCCCGAAACGGCCCGCCAGCCAGGCCGCTCCGTTGACCAGCCCGTCCACCAGATTGCGGTCGAGCCAGCCGACGACGTGCGCCGCCACCACATTGCCCATCGCCACCAGATGCACCAGGCCATCGACAACCTTCGCGTCGAAGCGCGACAAAGCGTCCGAAAACGTCAGCACCGGCTGGATAACGCCCTTCCAGTGCAGCGTATCCAGGTGCAGTTCCCGGTTCCGGAACCAGAAGATAAACCGCCGCTCGAAGCGGTGCAGCCGCCGCGCAAACGTATGGAACGGCCGGAACACCCAGCGGTCGGCCAGTTCGGCGGGGGCCAGGTCCGGCGTCAGCAACCGCACTTCGGGCAATTTGGGGTCGGTCGCGGGCAGGAAATAGCCCGTCAACAGCCCGACCGTCACCACCCCGACCGAAACCAGCGCAATCAGGAGATGCTCATAGGCCAGCCCCAGCGTCTCGTCGCCCGCCGAGAAGGCGTTGCTTTCCGCAAAAAGCCGGAAAAACCAGCTTTCCGTGGCCGAGAACGGGTTCCGGGAAAAAGTCAGTCCGAGGGAAAGGGCGGCCAGCAGCACCACCGGGCCGGTCATGCGCCAGTCCGATTCGTGAACCCGCGAAAAGGGCAGATCGACGTTCCGGTATTTGCCAAAAAAGATCAGATGCGCCTGCCGGGCCATGTAAACGGCCGTCAGCCCCGACGAAATCAGCGCCAGCGCGGGAACCAGTATGGCCCCGCCCGAGCGGTTCTGCGCCCAGTCGAACGAGCCGGTCAGCAGCGCTTCTTTGGACAGAAAGCCCGAAAACAGCGGGACACCGGCGAGGGCCGCCGCGCAGACAAGGTAGCCGATGAAGGTCACGGGCATGGCTTTGCGCAGCCCGCCCATCCGCCGCATATCCTGCGTATGGACGCCGTGGATGACCGAACCCGCCGCCAGAAACAACCCCGCCTTGAAAAACGCGTGGGTCGTCAGGTGGAAAAGGGCGCCGGAAACATTGCCCGTTCCCATGCCCACCACCATCAGGCCGAGCTGCGAGACGGTGGAATACGCCAGTACTTTTTTGATGTCGGTCTGAAAAACGGCGCTGTAGGCCGAAACCAGCATGGTAATCAGGCCGATGACGATGATGACCGTCAGGGCGTCGGGCGTCAGCAGCGGGTGAATGCGGGCGAGCAGAAAAATCCCCGCCGCTACCATCGTCGCGGCGTGAATCAGGGCCGAAACGGGCGTGGGGCCTTCCATGGCGTCGGGCAGCCAGGTCGATAGCGGGAACTGCGCGGACTTGCCCACGCAGCCGCAGAAGAGGCAAAGGCCCGTCAGCGTAGCGAAGGGCGTGGCGAGGTTCGGCTGGTCGAGGACTTCCGAAAATTCGGTGCTGCCGTAGGTGTAGTAGACCAGAAAAATACCGATCAGAAACCCGGCGTCGCCAATCCGGTTCATGACGAAGGCTTTCTTGGCGGCGGCGGCGGCTTCGGGTTTCCGGAACCAGAAACCGATCAGCAGGTAGGACGAAAGGCCCACCAGTTCCCAGAAAATATACAGGCCAATCAGGTTTCCGGCCAGCACAATTCCGAGCATGGACCCGACAAAAACGCCCAGAAAGCCGAAATAACGGTTTTTGTCCGGCTCGTCGTGCAGATACGAGGTGGAATACAGCTGGACGAGCAGGGCGATAAAATGCACAACCCCCAGCATCAGCAACGTTAGCGAATCGAGGCGAAAGGCAATGGGCAGGGAAAAATCCTGGAGCGCAATCCAGTCGGTACGCAGCGTAACCGGCTGACGGCCCGTCTGTATCATCACCCACACCGACAGGGCGAGGCCCGCCAGCGTCAGAACCGCCGAGGCCAGGCCCGCCACCGCATTAAAGCGCCGACCCGCCAGCAGCCAGCCGATTCCGTGGACAAACGGAAGCAGCAGAATAGTCCAAAGCAGCGTACGGAGCAGGTTTTCGTCAGGCATCAAAGCGGTGAAGCGGTTTCGTGGGGCAAATATCTTGAATAACCGCCCGAAAACAAATCCTGTTGTTCTTTGCCGCTTACGAAAAAGTAAGCCAGCATCAAGATTTTCAACACTTTGTTGGCTAGTTTTAGTGGTATTTATGAAAGAATTGATCTTTATTAAAGTATCCTATTAAACCACGTTAATATTTGTACTGTCATGCCTACTGCTGTCTTTCCCCAAAACTACACGGTAAATTTGCCCTGGGTCGAATCGCCGTTCTTCAAGAAAGAACTGAAAAGTGCGAATCTTGACCCGGAAACGGAGAAAATGGTCACCCAATTTGCGGAAGAAGGGTATGTCGTTTTTGACCCCGAAATCGATTTTTCGGTGCTCGACGAAGTGATTGCCTCTCTGGAAGAAAAACATCTGGCCACCAGCAACCTGCGGATTCAGGACGCGTGGGCGTACGCGGAAGCCGTGCGGCAGATCGCCATTGCGCCCAAGGTGATGGATCTGCTCCGGGTGCTGTACCGCCGCGAACCGATCCCGTTCCAGACCCTGAACTTCAAACTCGGCACGCAGCAGCGGACACACAGCGATTCGATTCACTTTCACTCGATTCCTCAGCGGTTCATGTGCGGTGTCTGGGTGGCGCTCGAAGACGTCCGGGACGACAACGGGCCGCTGCACTACTATCCCGGCAGCCAAAAACTGCCCTTCTACGACCTCGTGGACATGGGCCTGAAAGGCACTACGGCCCAGACCATTGAGGAAGTTTACGGTAAGACGTACATTAAATACGAAGATTTTCTGGAGGACATGATTCAGGCGCAAGGGTTGAAAAAATCCATCCTGAACATGAAAAAAGGGCAGGCCATCATCTGGTCGGCCAACCTGCTGCACGGCGGCGAGAAGATCAAAACCCCCGGCGCGACCCGCTACAGCCAGGTAACGCATTATTTTTTCGAAGACTGCGTATACTATACGCCGCTCCGTTCCGACGCCACGCTCGACAAACTGTTCATTCGCCAGATCATGAACATCGCCACGCGGAAAGTGGTCGAAAACAAGTACATGGACCAGACCCTGAACCAGGCGCACGAAGGCTATCCGCTGCGTTTTACGGTGCCGAAGACGCTGCTGTCACTGTCCCGGCTAATTCCGGCGCCGGTCAAGAAAATCCTGAAGCGCTAACGGGTTCTGAGCCAGCCTGTCAGGCTGATGCGCTCGCGGGTAGCCGGTTTGACTTCGTGCTCCAGCTTATCGCTCTCGAAGCAGACCAGCCGCCCGCCGAGCGGCAGCAGGCTGATGGCCTCTTCGGCTCCGTCCGGACCGGCTTTGTAAACTACCAGTTGCCCGCCGTCGGCTTCCTGCCAGTCCGTATTGAGGTAACAGATAACGGACATACGTCGCCGCGAATCCGTCCGGAAGCGGTCGAGGTGGCGTTTGTAAAACGTACCGGCGGGGTAGAGGGCGTAATGAATTTCTCCGTCCTGCAGGCCGAGGTAACACGTCCGGTTGAGGTAATCGACCAGACTCTGGAGGCGGTCGAGGTACTGCTGTTCTTCCGGCAGGGCGTTTTCGGCGTCGAGCCAGCAGATTTCGTCGCCGCGGATGGCCGTTTCGACCGTCACCTGCTGATTGCCGATACCGGCGGGCCTGAACGCGCCGTCCTGGTGGCGCTGGCGCAGCGTTCGGGTCAGGGCGGCTACTTCGTCCGGCGATAAAAAACCGTCGAGCACGCCGTAGCCCTGTTCCAGAATACCGTCGATGAGGCGTTCGAATTTATCTTCCAAAGTGAGCATGGCTGAGGGGATTTCGCGGCCGGTTCCGCGCGGAAAGTCAACGCGTTTATTTCTTCATTTCGCTGATTTCATCCAGCTGTACCGTCCGAAAGTGCTTGTGGACCTGCAGGATGATGGCCAGGGCCACGGCGGCTTCGGCGGCGGCTACAATCATGACAAACAGCGCCAGCATCTGCCCCTGCAGCCGGTCGGGATCGTACTGGCTGAAGGCGATCAGGTTGAGGTTCACGGCGTTCAGCATGAGCTCGATGCCCATCAGGACCATGATCGCGTGGCGTTTGATGACCACAATGGCCAGTCCGATGCTGAACAGGGCCGCGCTGATGAGCAGGTAATATCCGGGATTAATGACTTCCATCGTTGGTGGGGTTAACGCGGGCACCCGCCGCCAGCGTGGCCGCTCCGATGAGCGCTACCAGCAGCAGCAGACCCGCCAGTTCGAAGGGCAGACTGAACTCGGTCATCAACTGGCGGCCGATCAGTTCCGGGGTCTGCTGCCAGACGGCCTCCCGGTTGAACAGCACGAAGTTGGCCCGGACAAGCAGGCTGTACAGCGCCCAGAAAAGGCCCAGCGCCGTCAGCAGCGGCCAGAACCAGCCCCGGTGCCGGGTCAGAATGTAGTTTGGTTTGGACGCCGAATCGTTCGCCGATGGCCGCTTGTGGGTCAGCATCACCCCGAAAATGATCAGGACCAGAACACCGCCGACGTAGATCATCACCTGCGCCACGGCCAGAAAATCCGCTCCGGCGAGCACAAACAGGCCCGCCACGCCCAGCAGGGTTAGCAGCAGGAAAAACGCCGCATACAGCACATTCCGCGTGAGCAGCACCGCCAGCGCCGAGCCGAGGGTAAGAAGGGCAAAAAGCAGAAAAATAATCTGAACCACGATTGACGCTGATTACATGGATAAACTAGGATTCGTCGGAGGGCTGCTCCGGTTGGTCGGGCGTGGCGGGCTTCGGCTTCATCGTCGGCCGGAACGCCGGACGCGGTGAAGCCGCTTTGGGTGGCTCCGGTTCTGCGGGTTGCTCCGGTTCGGGCACAGAAGCCGCCGCCGGGCTCTCTGCCGCCGGTTTGGGCTTCATCGTCGGCTGGAACGCCGGTTTGGGCGCGGCCGCTTTCAGCTCTTCGGCGGGAGAAGCCGCTTCGGGTTCCGTCTTCGGCGTTTCGGTCGGAGGGGCCGGGTCGGGTGCCGCCGGTTTGGGCTTCATCGTCGGCCGGAAAGCTGGCTTCGGAGCGGCGGCTTTGGGTTCTTCCGGCTGGGTCGTCGGCCCGGTTTCTGCCTTGGGTTCTTCCAAGGGTGTCGGTTCGGCCGGAACGGACTCCGGGGCCGTCGGTTCCGGCGTACCGGCTTTCGGCTTCATCGTCGGGCGGAAAGCCGGTCGGGGTGCCGGTGCCGGGGGGGCTTCGGACGGCGGTGCGGCTTCCGCTTTGGGTTCGTCCGCGGCGGCGGGTTGGGGGATCGCCGGTTTCATCGACGGGCGGAAAGCCGGTCGGGCGGCGGGCCGGGCCGCTTCGGTCGCAATCTTTTCGGCCTCATCCGGAGTCGCCTGGGAAGGACGCGGGTCCTCGGGCGTCGAACTGGGCGAACGGTGGCCTTCGATCGGCTTCGGGTCATCGACCGGAATGACCACCCCGGCTTCATTCGGCACGGTGGTCGGCTCGTCCGTTTTCGGGGCCGCCCCGGGCTTCATCGACGGCCGGAAAGCGGGCCGGGCCGCCGGTTTGGGTGCCTCTTCGGGAGCCTGGGGCGGTTCCGGAGCGGTGGGCGTTTCGGCTTCGGCGGGTTTGGGAGCCGCGCCGGGTTTCATGCCGGGGCGGAAAACCGGACGCTTCGGGGCGGCGGGCGCTTCTTCGGCCGGTACTGTTTTCGCGGCGGCGGCCGATGCGGCGGCTTTCTCGGCGGCCTGTTTCGCCTTGAATTCTTCTTTTTCCCGCATAAACTGCTCGTACAACTCCCGCTTCTCCTCGGCCTGCTCGGGGGCGAGGTTGGTGAAGTGGTACGTCATGTTCCGGATGTCGAATTCGCTGTAATCGAACGTCTTCGTCATCGTCAGGCATTCGGTCGGGCAGACGGTCGTGCAAAGGCCGCAGTAGCAGCATTTGGCCATGTCGATGTCGAACTTACCCGCATACAGCCGGATGGGCGAGCCGTCGGAGGCTTTGCCGATTTCTTCGGTGGCCTTGATGGCTTCGATGCTGATGCAGTCTACCGGGCAGATTTTGGCGCACTTGTCGCAGACAATGCAGTCGTCGATTTCGTTGTGCAGCCGGTAGCGGCCGTTGTCGGGAATGGGAATCGTCTGGAACGGATACTGGAGCGTGACGATGCCGGTATCCTGATCAAAATAGGACGCATCCTGCACATTGATCGGCCTGCGGCTCTGCCGCGCCTGCCACAAATGGCGGAGGGTAAGCCTGAGTCCGGCCACCGAGGTGCGGATTCCTTCCTGTATATCTTTGAAATATTGAGTCATTTCGGTGCAAAAGTAGCGGTTTAAACGCAGAGGACGCTACGCTAAACGCAGAGTTCGCCGTGAAAATAACAGCGTTCCCGGTGTTTAGCCCAGCGTCCCCTTCGTGAAAACTCTTTTGCCCTTAATATAATTCCGGAAAACGGGCCGGTTCGGCTTCCCGCATCATCTCGTAAACGGCGTCGAATACGTCCTCCGCGCCCGGTTTTGAGAAATAATCCCCGTCGGAGCCGTAGGCCGGACGGTGGGCCTGAGCCGTCAGCGTGCGCGGTGCCGAATCCAGCCAGCGGTACGCATTTTGCTCTTCCACCACTTTCTGCATCATGTAGGCCGAAGCTCCGCCGGGGAAGTCCTCGTCGGCAAAAAGCACCCGGTTGGTTTTCTTAACCGATTCGATGATGGAGTGATGAATGTCGAAAGGCAGCAGCGACTGCACGTCGATGACCTCGATGCTGATGCCGAACGACTGCAACTGCTCGGCGGCTTCCAGCACCACGCGGCACATGGAGCCGTAGGTGACGATGGTGACGTCCGTGCCCTCGCGCAGAATTTGCGGAACGCCCAGCGGAACGCACATTGTGTCGAGGTTCTCGGGCAGACGCTCCTTGAGGCGGTAGCCGTTCAGGGGCTCGATGACGAGCGCCGGATCGTCGCCCTGCATGAGCGTGTTGTAGAAACCGGCGGCCTGGGTCATGTTGCGGGGCACCAGCACGTGCAGGCCCCGGAGGCTGTTGAGCATGGCCCCCATGGGCGAACCGGAATGCCAGATGCCTTCCAGGCGGTGGCCCCGCGTCCGGACGATGACCGGCGCAATCTGCCCGCTTTTGGTGCGGTAACGCAGCGTCGCCAGATCGTCGGTCAGGGTGGCCAGCGCGTAAAAAATATAATCGAAGTACTGAATCTCGACGATGGGCCGCAGACCGCGCATGGCCAGGCCGATTCCCTGCCCGACGATGGTGGTTTCGCGAATGCCCGTATCTGTAATCCGGAGCTTGCCGAATTTATCCTGCAAGCCCGCGAAGCCCTGGTTCACGTCGCCGATCTGGCCCACGTCTTCTCCCATCGCCAGCACGCGGGCGTCGCGGCTGAACAGGCTGTCGAAGTAACGCTGCATGAGCTGGTAGGCATCAACGACCGGGCTTTCGGCGCCGTACTCCGCCGGAACGGCCGCCACATTCATCGGCGAGGACGCGTACGGGCTGTAGAGGTGCGAGCTGAAACGGTCTTCGTTTTCAAGCTTGTTGCGCTCGACCCAGGCCAGCAGTCCCTGCCGGGCCGGGCTGTTTTCGCCCCGCAGATGACGCAGGGCTTTGCGCACGGCCGCTACCGCATCCCGGCGCAGCGGCGTGTGCGTCTGGCGGAGCTGCTCGCGGAGGGCGGCAATGGCGCCGGCATTGGCCGACGATTCGATAGCCTGCTGGAGCAGCGTCATGGCCTCGTCGAAATCGCCTTTCATGGAGGCGACGTAGGCACCCCAGGCGTCCTGTTTGGCCTGCTTGACGACCTGGGCGGCCTCCCGCTCGATGCGGTCGAGTTCGTCGGGCGTGGCGTAGCCGTTTTCCAGAATCCAGAGCCGGAACTGCCGGTTGCAGTCGTGCTCTTTTTCCCAGGTCAGGCGGTCTTTGGATTTGTAGCGTTCGTGGGAGCCGGAGGTTGAATGGCCCTGCGGCTGCGTCACCTGCTGCACGTGTACGAGCACCGGAACATGTTCTTCCCGGCAGATTCGGGCCGCCTTCTGGTAAGTTTCAATCAAAGCGGTATAATCCCAGGCCATTACGGTCAGGATTTCGAAGCCTTTGTCTTTTTCGTCCCGCTGAAAACCGGCCAGTGCTTTGGAAATGCTCGCTTTGGTCGTCTGGTATTCAATCGGGACGGAGATGCCGTAGCCGTCGTCCCAGACCGACATCAGCAGGGGCACCTGCAGCACGCCCGCGGCATTCATGGTTTCCCAGAACATGCCCTGCGAGGTGGAAGCGTCGCCGATGGTTCCGAAAACAATTTCGTTACCCTGACGCGAAAACTGCATCCTAGTATGTAAATCCGGATTCTGACGGTACAGTTTCGAGGCGTAGGCGAGGCCGAGCGCGCGCGGAAGCTGACCGGCGGTAGGGGCGATGTCGCTGACGGAATTGTAAAATTCGGTCTGTGTCCGCCACTGACCGGCTTCGTCGAGCCAGCGGGTGGCGTAATGGCCGTTCATCTGCCGACCGGCCGAGTGCGGGTCCGCTTCCACGTCCGTATGGGCGTAAAGCTGGGCAAAGAACTCGGTCCAGGTTAGTTGGCCCGTGGCCGCCACGAAGGTTTGGTCCCGGTAGTATCCTGAACGGAAATCGCCGCGCCGGAAAGCGGTGGCTGCCGCCAGCTGCGGAAGCTCCTTTCCATCGCCGAAAATGCCGAATTTAGCCCGGCCACCCATCACTTCCCGACGCCCGAGGAGACTTGCCTGACGGCTTTCCGAGGCCAGGCGGTAGTCGCGCAAAATTTTTTCACGCGTCAGAAGGTCGGTTTCGCTTATTGATTCGTTTACAATCACAGAACTGCCTTAATTTAAAGGTTGTCGGATAGTTTGCTGATGAAGTGGAGACGGTTCAATAGAGTCCCGTTCAGGTATTAGACGATTAAAAATAATAGAAAGTTTGACAGCTTTCAAAGAACCTTTTTTTTCACAATCTTTGTTTTGAGTGCAATTGCCGATATTTATTTGGCAAACCTTTTGCGGCAGTTCCGAATTATTGAGCGTAACGACTAATTTTTTATAACTAAATTTTTCAAAAGCGATGAAAAAAGTTTTTTCACTTTTCGTAGTTCTTTTTGCAATTACTACGGTCGCCTTCGCCCAGAAAGGGGTGGTCAAGTTTGCCAAGGAGTCGCACGACTTCGGCAAAATTGAGCAGGGTAAGCCGGTGACGTTCACCTTTGAATTCACCAACACGGGCACCGACCCCGTAGTAATTTCGAATGCCCAGCCGTCCTGCGGTTGCACGACGCCGGACTGGACCAAGAGCGCCGTCCTGCCGGGCCAGAAAGGCTACGTGAAGGCTACGTACAACGCTGCCGCCATGGGTCAGTTTAACAAAACCGTAACGGTCACCAGCAATGGCGAACGGCCGCAGATTTTCCTCGAACTGCGCGGGGAAGTGGTAGCGCCGAAGGAAGCCCAGTCTGCCGCTGCTGCCCCGACGCCGGCCCCGGCCATTAAAAAGAAAGTTGCCAAGACAACGCGATAAATTTCTCTTGTCATGCATGAAAAAAGGGCGACTCCAACGAGTCGCCCTTTTTTCATGCATGACAAGAGAAATGATTGAATGTTGAATGATTGAGTTTTGAATGATTGATCTGCTTCGCAAGGCTAGAATTTGGCGGAGCCATTCAACCTATCAATCATTCAAAACTCAATCATTCAACCATTAAAACATCGTTCCCACATTAAGTCCGCCACGGCTGCGGCGGCTGAGTTTCAGGTCCTGGAGGATGCTGGAACGGGCGCGCAGGTCGAAAGAAAAGTAGTTGGCCCGGTACCGGTTGCCGGAGAACGGCGTCCAGCTAAAGCTCATGTCCCAGCAGTGCAGGTCGCGGTTGATGGAAACGGTCGTCAGGGACGGAGCCCGGGCAACGATGTCGTAACCGGAGTTGATCGAAACCTTCCACTTGGGCGTCAGGCTGAAGTCGCCCGTAATTTGCAGCGTCTGGATGATCGTGCTTTGGGTCGGCGTAAATTTGTTCAGGCTGAAGTTGTAGCTCAGGTTCAGGTTCCAGGGAATCGTGAAATCCACGTATTCTTCCGGATTCAGACGAATGTCGTTGATCTGTGCCTGCTCGGCGGGCGTGGTTCCCTGGACCTGCTGCCCCACGGTCCGCGCCCGGTTCTGGTTCGCGCCTTTCGGATTGAAGCTCGTGCTGATGAAGAAGTTCAGATTCTGCAGATGCAGCGGCGCCTGCTTCAGGTCGCTGTTGAGGGCGAGTTTGTTGGTCCGCGTCAGCACCACATCGCCTTTCGTACCCCGCTGGACAATCCGGCCGTCGGCTTCGATGATGTACACGTTGGTGGTCCGGGGAAGGTACTCGAACGCGTACGGATCGAACGTCGCTGCAAAGTTAAAGTTCACTTTCTTCAGAATCTGCGTGTTGGCGCTCAGGTTGACCGGCGAGAAGTTGAACTGCGGCGCGAAGATGTTGTACCCGCCCGAAAGGCTGATGTTGTCGAACAGCGAAATCTTCTCAAACTCACTCTTGGCCGAGTCACTGCGCGACCGCACCTTCATCTCAATCTGGTTGACGAGGCTGTAACTTATGCTGGCCTGCTGGCCCGGCGAAGCCCCGCCGCTCCCGCCGAATCCGCGGAAGTTGGAGGTGCGCAGGGGCTCCCCGGCGGCGTTGCGAAAGCCTTCAATGGCCGTCGAAAACGAGTTCGACAGGTCGGGAAGGTAACTGAACGAGACCGATGGGGCGATCGTATGCCGGATGGCCTGCACCCGTCCCAGCCGCACGAAATACGTGCCGTAGGCCCGCGTGTTCACGCTGCCGTTGAACGATACGGAATACGTGCTGAAAACGCCGCCCACGGTGTCGATGCGGTAGGCGATGTCGCTGGTGCCGGGAATGCTCTGCCGGGTAAACTGAAGCTTTTTGGTGTACAGGTCACCCTGAAACGAAATACCCGGCGTGAAGTTGATGTACCGCGCAATCTTGAAGTTCGGCAGCGAAATGGGAATCGAATACCGGCTCTGCACCTGCATGTTGCGCAGCAGTTCCGGCAGTGTTTCGAGGTTGAACGGATACAGATTCTGCCCGACCTGCGAGAAATCGCCCGACCGGACGCGGTTCAGACTGTCGATGCGGGCCTGAATGGTGTCGCCCCGGATGTTGGCCAGCGACGTCAGAATCACCGGAAAACCGAGGCCGGTGGTGTCGATGCGGCGGCGGACGTTGTTGATCTGCGCCGACGCGTTGAAATCAAAGCCCACCCGGAACGACTCGTACCACTGGCCCGTTCCGCCGCGCAGGGCGAAGGGCGCAATCTGCGTGACGCCCAGGTTCACATCGGCCGAAACGTCGGTTTGCCCGTTTTCCCGCAGGCCGGTGAGCTGGTTGAAGCGTCCAAAGTTCTGGTTGACGCGGAAGTTGGCCCCGCTCCGGACATACTGCCCGAACTGGCGGCTGTACTGCACCGACGAGCCGGCCACGTTCCGGATGGTCTGCTGCAGGCTGGTAGCGTTGAGCTGGCTGTAGCTGTTACTGGCGACGTTGACGTTGGCCGAAAACGACGACCGGGCACCGCGGTTCTGAGGCGCGTGCGACCAGATGATGCTGAAGTCGTTGCTGGGCGCCTGGGCCTCCACAATGCGGTTGAGCCGGTTGCGGGAATAGCGCAGCGCAAACTGGCCGCCATAGCGGTAGCGTTTCAGGTACTGCGATTCGACGCCCGCGCCCCAGCTGCCGTTGGAGTAGATCGAGGCTTTGAACTGCATGCCGATGTACTCGTTCAGAGCCCAGTAATAGCCCCCGTCGCGGAGGAAGAACCCGCGGCCGTTGGGCTCTTCGCCGTACTGCGGAAAGATCAGCCCCGAAGTCCCGATCTCTTTCTTTTTGGGTATCGGAAAAAAGCCGAAGGGAAGCCCAAGCGGCAGCGGCACTTCGTTGACGGCCAGGTAGAACGGGCCCGCGACGACCTGTTTGTTGTGCACCACCTTGATTTTTGTGGCCGCAATGTGGAAGTGGGGCGTCGTCAGGTTACAGGTGGTGTAAATGGGCGTCTGCCCGTTCGCACGACCGATGTATACGTTGTTGTCGGCGTCCTTTTTTACGCGCGGGCCGCGGATATTGCCTTCGCCCTGCGCGGTGATGACGCTTGAAATGATTCCCTTTTTGGTCTTAAAATTGTAGCGGATTTCCTTGGTGTTGTACGTATCGGCACCATCCTGAAAAATCGGCTGCCCGATCCACTTCCGGGTGGTGGAGTCGTAACGACCCCGCGCAAACACTTCGTTGGTTGCGTAGTTCAGACGAATGTAGTCGGCCTGCAGCGTAATGTCGCCGTAGTTGACTTCCGCCTCTCCGAAAAGCTCGTAAATCCGGCCGGTGGCGTCAAAGAAGGACGAGTCCCGGGATTTGGACTTGACCGACGTCTGGAACTGCCGGTCGATGGTCATGGTGTCGCGGACGGTGGTATCCAGCGGGGTCGCCGTGCGGTTCGGCCGAAGGGTATCGCCGGGGGCCGCCGGGCGAACGCCGGTAGCGGGTGTCGCCGGGGCTCCGGCCGCGGGCAAACGTCCGGATGCGGGCCGACGAACCGGGTTCTGCTGCGCTGAAGCCACCAGTGCGGCCGTCAATAAGCAAAGAACCCAGCAAATCCGTATAATAAAGTATGTGTTTCTCAGTTTTATCAAAAAAATTACATTTGCTACAATGGGGTGTTCAGGTGGGAACACCTGTACCTTTCAGAATTACAAAGTTAGTCGCTAACTTTTATCCCATACTGCTTTGAAACGGATTGCGTTGTTAAAAATTATTAAAACCTGCTTCCAGACGGCGGCAACCTCAGCGTTTGCGGTTCCGCTGCTGAGCTTTGTTCTTTTGTCGCAAGTGCCCCAGCAGGTGCAGCAGCCCGCTCATCGCGACAGCAGCGGTACGGACGAGATGCCGGAAGGCCCCGGTCGGCTGCGCACGGTGGTGCTCGATGCCGGTCATGGCGGGAAGGACCCCGGCTGCGTGGGCCGAACTTCCCGCGAATCCCGGATAGTGCTCAAGATCGCCCTGAAGGTGGGGCAGCGGATCAAGCAGGAGATGCCGGGCGTCCGGGTCATCTATACCCGTTCGACGGATAAGTTCATCGAACTCAGCGAACGCTCCAACATTGCCAACCGCAACAAGGCCGACCTGTTCATCTCGATTCACTGCAACGCCAGTCCGAGCAGCAGCCGGGTGTACGGCACGGAAACCTACACGATGGGTCTGCACAAGACCAACGGGAACCTGGATGTAGCCAAGCGGGAAAACGCCGTTATCAAGAAAGAGGAAAATTATCAGGAAACCTACAAGGGCTTCGACCCGGACTCGCCGCTGGCGCACATCATGCTGGCCAATTACCAGCACGCGTTCATGAACAGCAGCATCGATTTTGCCCAGAAAGTGGAATACTGCTTCAAAAAATACGCCGACCGGTCGAGCCGGGGCGTGAAACAGGCCGGTTTTCTGGTTCTCTGGCGCACAACCATGCCGAGCGTGCTGATCGAAACAGGCTACCTGACGAATCCGAACGAAGAGCGCTATCTCGCCTCCGAAGCGGGTCAGGATGAAATTTCAGCGTCTATCGTTCAGGCGTTCAAAGCGTATAAACACGAAGTGGATACCGTAGACTAACGCCGCAAATTTCTAACTTCGCACCGAATTTAATTGTTGATTGAGCGAATGAGTGAATGAGCGAATAGCTCCGCTTTGTCAAGTAGTCGTTTGTCAGCGGAGCCATTCGCTCATTTACTCATTGGCTCATTCACTCATTACCATGAAACTATCCCAGGAAGCTAAAATCGGCCTTCTCGCGCTCGTCACCATGACGATGCTTTATTTTGGATTCAATTACCTGAAAGGCTCTGACATTTTTTCCCGCACCAATAAATTCTACGTCATCTACGATAACATCGACGGGCTGACGACGTCCAACTCCGTGCTGCTGAACGGCCTGGCCGTGGGGCGCGTGGAGCGGATCGAGATTTTGCAGGACCGTGGCAATCAACTGCTGGTGATGCTGGACGTGAAGAAAGACATCATCGTTCCCGTCGGCACCAAAGCCATCCTGGCCGATGCCGGGGTGCTGGGCGGAAAACAGATCCGGCTGGAACTGGGCACGGGGCAGCCCCTCGAAAAAGGCGATACGCTGGTGAGTGCCAAAGAAAAGGGCCTCACGGCCCAGGCGCAGGAGAAACTGCCGCCCGTGCTCAATAAGGTCGATTCGCTGATGGCCAGCCTCAACCGGGTGGTCGGCTCTTTCGACCAGACGGCGACCGTTCTGAACCGCACGCTGGCCTCCACCGAACTGGCTACGGGAACGCTGAACCAGACCCTCGCCGAAAACCGCCAGAACCTGAATGCGCTGATGGGCAACCTGAACCGGCTTTCGGCCAACCTCGTCGAAACCGAACGGCAGCTGAAACCGATTCTGGCCAAAGCCAACACCTTCACGGATTCGCTCAATGCCCTGCAACTGCGGCAGACGCTCAACAACGCCAACCGCACGGTGGGTACGCTGCAGACGATGCTGGCCGACATCAACCGCGGACAGGGCACGCTCGGGAAGCTGAAAAGCGACGAAAAGCTGTACGCCAACGTCACGGCCACGACCGCCAGCCTCGACCGCCTGCTGACCGACCTGCGCGAAAACCCGAGGCGGTATGTGCATTTCTCGCTCTTTGGTCGCAAGGAAAAGGCAAACGGCAAAACGGAAGCCATTTCGCCGCTGCCCACGGTCACCCCGGCGGCGGATACGGTCAAGCCCGTTCAGTAACCGAAACTTCGATTTTGTGCAACAGCCCCGGCAAACCCGGGGTTTTGTTTTTTCGGTATATTGCCGTTATTCATCAACACGCCTGACACACCTTCAACATGATTGCAACGGAAACTCCTTTGACTCCTTTCCTTGACGAACTAGCCCGCCGCGCGGCCCTGACCCGGCTCGGCGGCGGACCCAAAAAAATTGAGGATCAGCATAAAAAAGGCAAACTCACCGCCCGCGAACGAATCGATTACCTGACCGACCCGAACTCGCCTTTCCTGGAAATCGGCCTGTTTGCCGGGGAGGGAATGTACGCCGAACACGGCGGCTGCCCGGCAGGCGGCGTCGTGACCGGCATCGGGTACGTGGCGGGCCGCGAATGCGTCATCGTGGCGAACGACGCGACGGTGAAGGCCGGTGCCTGGTTTCCCATCACGGCCAAAAAGAACCTGCGGGCGCAGGAGGTAGCGATGGAAAACCGCCTGCCGATTATTTACCTCGTCGATAGCGCGGGCGTTTACCTGCCGCTGCAAAATGAGGTTTTTGCCGATAAAGAGCACTTCGGACGGATGTTCCGCAACAATGCGCAGATGTCGGCCCTGGGCATTGTGCAGGTGGCGGCCATCATGGGCAGCTGCGTGGCGGGCGGGGCTTACCTGCCCATCATGTCGGACGAGGCGCTGATCGTGGAAGGGACGGGCTCGATTTTTCTGGCGGGTCCGTATCTGGTCAAAGCGTCGATCGGCGAGGAGGTGGATGCCGAGACGCTGGGCGGAGCCTCGACCCACTGCGAGATTTCGGGCGTAACGGACAACAAGTACCCCGACGATAAAAGCTGTCTGGACGCCATCCGCCGTATTTTCGAGAAAATGGGCGCTCCCGACCAGGCGGGATTTAACCGGGTAGCCCCGGCCCCGCCCGTCAAACGTCCGGAAGAAATTTACCAACTGCTGCCCGCCGACCGCGTCAAGCCGTACGACATGCGCGAGATCATCGACCGGCTGGTGGATCATTCGGAGTTTGAAGAATACAAGGAACTCTACGGACAGACGATTCTGTGCGGATACGCCCGCATCGACGGCTGGGCCGTGGGCATCGTGGCCAACCAGCGCAAGGTCGTCAAGGCCAAAGGAAAAACCGGCCAGCCCTCGGAAATGCAGATGGGCGGGGTCATTTACTCGGATGCCGCCGACAAAGCCGCCCGCTTCATCATGAACTGCAATCAGAAAAAGATTCCGCTGGTCTTTTTGCAGGACGTGACGGGCTTTATGGTCGGAAGTCGTTCGGAGCAGGGGGGCATCATCAAGGACGGAGCCAAGATGGTCAACGCGATGGCCAATTCGGTGGTGCCGAAATTTACGGTCGTGATCGGCAATTCGTACGGGGCGGGCAATTACGCCATGTGCGGCCGGGCTTACGATCCGCGTCTGATGATCGCCTGGCCGACCGCCCAGATGGCCGTTATGAGCGGGGCGTCGGCGGCCAAAACGCTGCTGCAGATTCAGGTGGCGGCGATGAAAGCCAAAGGCCAGCCGATGACGCCGGAACAGGAGCAGGAACAGCTGCAGAAAATCACGAACCAGTACAACGAGCAGCTTTCGCCCTACTACGCCGCCGCCCATCTCTGGGTCGATGCGGTGATCGATCCGCTGGAAACCCGGCAATGGCTTTCCTCAGGCATGGAAGCGGCCAACCACGCGCCGATTACGAAGGCGTTTAATGTGGGCGTCATTCAGACGTAGCGGGCCCGGTCCACTGGACGTTTGGCGTTTGGGAGTACCGGTTCTGCAGCCGTTAACCACCGGCAGGCATCAAACGTCCAGATAACTTACTTGTCAAATCTGGCCGAAATCTTCACCACGCTGCTCAGCACGTACGCCATCCACACCAGCAGGATCGGCACGATGACGTAGAAAAGCCGCTGGTAGGCGCTCGCCGCCGTGCTTCCGGCCAGATAAATCAGCGCAAAAAGCAACAGGAAGCGCACCGGATAGGCCATTCTTCGCCAGTTCAGCGCCGTAGGAATGAGGCTCAGCAGGAACAGCGACAGGAAAAAGCCGTTGACGATAATTTTCTTGAGCAGCCCCGGGTCCTGAAAACGGTAGGAGAACGGGTAGCTGAAAAACAGGCGCCCGAGGTTGTTGAAGCAGTTTTCCAGAAACTTCTTCGGATGCGCTTTGATGTTGCGGATGGCCAGCCGTTTGAAGGCATCGTCGCGCTCCAGGCCACGGTACGAATAAATCTCTTTGTAGTCGGCGGCGTGATTGGCTTTCAGGATTTTGACGTTGAGCGAATCAGCCGCCGGATAAGGCGAAATAAAGGCGAAATCCAGATTTTCGTCGAACCACTCGCCGTACTCGTCCGCGTGCGGGGTGGTCATCCAGTACAGGCTCATCCCGCCCGAATTGCCCCAGTAGAGCGTCCGGCCGGTCAGCTGGTAGGTGTACAGGAGGTACGGCACCGTCGTAGCAAACGCCACCACCAGCACCAGCAGGCTCCGCCCATACGCCCGGTTCCGGCGATTGAGCAGCCACAGCAGCGCGTTGCCGCCCAGCATCAGCAGCAGCACGTACCCGAACATCACCTTCACCAGAGCCGTGTAGCCGATCAGAAACCCGGAAAGAAGGAGCCACCGGCGGCCGCCTTCCCCGTACAACCGGGTGAGGCTGTAGGCCAGCGCCGCGCACAGGAAGCTGACGAGCGTTTCGGTCATCAGAATCGGCAGCAGCTGGTACGTGATGAAGTACAGTCCCCAGAACACCGCCGTAGCCAGTGCCCAGCCGGGAGCCGTCAGCCGCCGGAGCGTCAGGTAGACAAGCACGACCGACCAGTACAGAAAAAGGGCGTTCGAGAGCGTAAGGACGAGAACGGGTACCCCGAGCGCAATCAGCGGTGCCAGAAACAGCGGGTAACCCGGGCCGTTCCAGAGGTAAACATCCGGTGGCGGCGGCGAGTAAAAGCCTTTGAGCAGATTCTGGGCGTACCAGTAGTACCGGTCGCCGTCCATCACCATTGGGTTGTGCCGAAGCACCACTATGGCGACGTACAGGGCCAGAAACGGCAGAAACAGCAGGTACGGATTGCGAATACGAAGTACGTTCATGGACATCAGCGGACTGGGTCGCAGCGCCGGGCAGAGTTTTTCGACCAATCTCCGCTAAGCTTTCTCCCTCCGCCGGGCGCTGCGCTCCAACCTCTCTTTTACAGCTTCAGAAAGCCGTATTTCATAATACAGTAAATGGCCCGGAAGCCGTCTTTCCAGTTGATTTTCTTGCCCTCGGCGTAGGTCCGTCCGTAATACGAAATGCCCACCTCGTAGATGCGGATTTTCGGAATCCGCGCGATTTTTGCCGTAACCTCAGGTTCGAAGCCGAAGCGGTTTTCTTTCAGGACAATCGGCTTGATGATTTCGCTGCGGAACAGTTTGTAGCACGTTTCCATGTCCGTCAGGTTCAGGTTCGTGGACATGTTCGACAGAAACGTCAGGAACTTGTTGCCGATGGTGTGCCAGAAGAACAGAATCCGGTGCGGCCGTCCGCCCATGAACCGGCTTCCGAACACGACGTCTGCGAAACCGTCGAGCACGGGCTGGAGCAGGATGTTGTATTCGTTGGGATTGTACTCCAGATCGGCGTCCTGAATGACGATGTAGTCGCCCGTGGCGTACTTTATACCCGTGTGCAGAGCCGCGCCTTTGCCTTTGTTCACCTCGTGCTTATAATACTGAATATCGTCGGCCAGGTCTACTTCCGTGGCCACCAGCATGGCTTCCGACTCCAGCAGGGCACTGCTGCCGTTGCCGAAGGTAGCCTCCTGGGCCACCTCCCGCTGCTGTTTCCGGTGCCGGGCGATGTACTGGAGCAAAACCGTTTCGGTATTGTCCCGCGAACAGTCGTTGACGAGAATGATTTCCTTCGTCAGTCCGGCGGGGAGTTGGACCATTTTTACCCGGTCGAGCAACTGGGTGATGGTTCGTTCTTCGTTGTAAACGGGAATAATGATAGAAAGCTTTTCCATGCGTTAAGTTTTCAAGCTACGGTTCTGCGGTGTCTTCTGATACCGCTCCTGCAATGCCGCTAAGCCATTGAGCTATCCGGGCATCCCTCCATTACCAGACATAGGCTGTCGAACGGAAAGCCGCTTGCCCGAGTTTGGTAATTCTTAACGCATTCAAAATCGTGCCAATCCTGCTGGAACGAAGTTATTTATAAGACAAAAAAGCCCGCTCGGGTAAGGAGCGGGCCTGCGGCTGGCAGCCGGTGGGGCTACTGATGAGTCTGGGAGGTGAAGGTACTTTCGAAAATCTTGTCGGCGTTTCCGGCCTCGAAGCCGTCGCGGCGGTGCTCCCGGCGAATCTGGTCGGGCGGCAGGTGCGCAAACTGGGGCAGCACCCGGCGTTCGGCGAATTCGACGTACGAGCCCGCAATCCGGTGCGTTTCGCCCCCGGCAAATTCGGCGTCGAGCATCTGCGCCACCGTGGACGCCTGCAACAGCACCCCGTCCGGGCTGGTTTTGACGACGCCCCCGGCGGTGTTAAGCCGGAAGCCGCGCCGTTCGAGAAAAGCCACAAAATCCTGAATGGTATGATAGCCCGGTTTCAGATTGTGCACGCTGACCGTAAAATGATTCAGGTAATAGCGGTTATAGATGACCCAGGCGGCGTATTCGCTTTCGGCCAGCAGCGTCTGGTAATCCGCCAGCGTCGGGGTGCGCCACAGCGGCTGGTGCAGAAAGGCATCGACCGCCGCCGCATCGTCCAGGTTCAGGCCGTCGACCGGGTCGGCGGTGACGGTATCCGTGTAGGAATGAATGATGGCCTGCGCCCGCTCCGACAGCTCGTGTACCCGCAGTTCGCTGACAAAAATCCGGGGAAAACGCGGTTCGGGCGGCGCGTACCAGTAAGCCGTCAGTTTTTTCTCCGCAAAATTGTAGAAATCCCGTTTCTGGTAGCCGTAATGCAGAAAAATCTTCTCGAAGGACTGGATACCCAGGTTCGGAACGCCCATCGTCCGGAAGGCGATATGATCGTTTTCGATCTCTCCGGCCGACCCGATGACGCCCTCGTCCATCAGGGCATTCACAACGCCCGAAACGTCGGGCACCCGTTCCCGGTAGCGGCTCATCAGGCCGTTCATTACCTCGTCGAGCAGCATCAGTTTGTCTGGTGAAGTAGTCATAGTCAAGTAAATGGATGACTTGGCAAGGTAGTAAAAACGCTTAATCTCCTTTTAATTTTTTACCCAAGAACAAAGTCTATAAATTTGGTATGAACTTTGAAAAGAGCTTACTGTCCCGTAACGAATTACTCATTTATTTCAAGCGTAGCCGATGCTAGTGTATGGAACTCTGCTCCTGATCGGGAGCTATTTGATTGGAATGCTGTATATCTTCAGTAAAACGCAGAAACGTTGTACCTGTACCCACTGCAAGACAGACATTCACCTGGAACGCACCACCAAGCCTTCCTATTTTAAGCGCTACTACAACTTTCTGCCCCTGAAGGCCTACCGCTGCCGGCGTTGCGCCAAAACGTTTTTCATCCATAATGAAACGCCGGGTGTCGAGCCGATTCGCATGGATGAGCAGGTGCTGTCGACCGCGCCGAGGACGGTTCGGAAAGAAGATACCGTGTACTGACAACCCGCGCGACCGGGCACCGAACCTAGTCCGGCACGCCGTAAGTCAGAAAAGCCAAAGGCCGCTTCCGAAAAGGGAGCGGCTTTTTTCGTATTTTGGGCGTTTGTTTCAACCCAACTCCTAATTCATCAACCGTACTTGCATGGTGAATACCCGTTTACTATCCTGTATGCTGGCCGGATGTCTGGTCAGTAGTCTCTCGCTCGCCCAAACCCCCGGTTATCACTCCCATGCCCAGCTGACGACCCGTCTTCGCAGCCTGACGGCCAAATATCCGGCGCTTTCGCGCATGGAATCCGTCGGGACGACCCGCAGCGGCAAAGCCGTTTATGTGCTGACGCTTGGCCGGGGCGATGCCGCCAAAAAACCGGCCGTGGCCATTGTTGCGGGCGTTGACGGCACCCATCCGGCCGGCAGCGAACTCGCCGTTCAGCTGGCCGAAAAGCTGCTGGCGGCCTCCGGGCAGGACAGCGTGGCGCAATTGCTCAACAGCAAAACGTTCTACATCTTCCCGAATGTAAACGCCGACGCCCTGGAACAGGCCACCGCCGCCCTTAAATACGAGCGCCCCGGCAACGGCTCGGATACCGACGACGACCGCGACGGCCGCTCGGGCGAAGATCCGTTTGAAGACCTCAACCGCGACGGCCTCATTACGCAGGTCCGCGTGGAAGACCCGACCGGCACCTTCGTGCCCAGCAAGGACGACCCGCGCGTGCTGGTCAAAGCCGACCCCGCCAAAGGAGAGTCCGGCCGCTACCTCATCATCTCGGAAGGGACGGACAACGACAAAGACGGCCAGTTCAACGAAGACGGCCCCGGCGGTGTTCATCTCGACAAGAATTTCACGTTCGACTACCCGATTTTTGTGCCCGGTTCGGGCGAAATGGCGGCTTCTGAACCCGAAGTGCGCGGACTGCTGGATTTTCTTTACAAAGCCCCGAACGTCTATGCCGTGCTGACCTTCGGGCCGTACAACAACCTTTCGGAAGCGCCCAAGTTCGACCGGGCAAAAACCGCGCGCCGCATCGTGACCGGGCCGCTCGAAAAAGACGCCACCGCGGGCGACCATGTTTCGAAGCTCTATAACGCGCAGACCGGACTGAAAGACGCTCCGGCCATGCCCGCCGCCAAAGGGAATTTCGCCCAGACCGCCTATTACCACTACGGCCGCCTGAGCTTCTCGACCCCGGGCTGGTGGGCACCGAAAGAGGCAAAAGAGGCAGGACAAGGAACAAAAGACGCCCCGGCGGCGAAACCTTCCGACAACGAGGATATTCGGTTTCTGCGCTGGGCTCAGGCCAACAACGTGCCCAATGGATTCGTAAACTGGACGCCCGTGGAGCATCCGGACTTCCCCGGTCGCCGGGCGGAGGTGGGCGGCATGGTCCCGTTTGCGAAGTACAACCCGCCGGTATCGTTTCTGAATGAGGCGGCGGACCGGCACCTGAAATTTGTCACGGCGCTGGCGCGGCAGATGCCCGTCATCGACGTCGTGAACGTCCGGACGGAGGCTCTGGGCGGCGGACTGACGCGCGTGACGGCCCAGGTGGTCAACAAGGGGCTGCTGCCGACGGGGGCGGAAATCGGCGACCGGGTGCGGTTTGTGCCGAAGATGAAAATCGAAATGAAGCTGGGCAACGGCCAGAGCGTCGTTTCGGGCCGCCGGATGATTCTGCGCGGGCCAATGGCGGCGGGCGAATCGGTGGAAGTGAGCTTCCTCGTCAGCGGCACCGGCCGCGCCACGCTCGAAGCGGGCAACGCCATGACCGGCACCAAATCAGTAGACGTAACCCTCCGATAAACCATGAAAAAGCTATTCATCCTGGCGCTAAGCCTTTTTTCCTATACCACCTTTGCCCAGCAGAAACCCGCCGAGGTTAACCCGGACCTGACCGGCATGCGGGCGGTCGGCTCGCCGGCCAATCCCAAAGTGCCGATGCGCTGGAACCATTACAACGACTACGCGGGCATCACGAAATTCTGCCAGGACATGGCCAAAGCCCACCCGAACCTGGTGCGCGTGGAGTCGATGGGCAAGTCGTTTCAGGGCCGCGACCTGTGGGTGCTGGTCGTTTCGGATTTCAAAACGGGCAATGCTGACCGCAAACCGGGTTTTTACATCGACGGCAACATCCACTCGAACGAATTGCAGGGGTCGGAGATCGCCATGTACACGGCCTGGTACCTGGCCGAAAACTTCGGAAACGTCGAGTTCATCACCAATCTGCTGAAGGATAAAACGTTCTACATTTCCCCGACCATCAACCCCGACGCCCGCGAAGACTTCATCCGGAATCCGAACAACGCCAACTCGCCGCGCTCGGGCATGATGCCGATGGACGACGACGGGGACGGCTACGTGGACGAAGACAAATACGACGACCTCGACGGCGACGGCAACATTGTGCAGATGCGCCGGAAATCGCCGCTCGGCCGCTGGAAACAGGACCCGAACGACCCCACGCGCATGATTCCGGCCAAACCCGAGGAGCCGGGCGAGTACGAACTGCTGGGCATCGAAGGCATCGACAACGACGGCGACGGGCAGGTGAACGAAGACGTGGTGGGCCGTTACGACCCCAACCGCGACTGGGGCTGGGGCTGGCAGCCGGACTACATCCAGAGCGGGGCCTTGTTTTACCCCGGCACGCTGCCCGAGACGCAGGCCATCAAGAAGTACATCATGGCCCATCCCAACATTGCCGGGGCGCAGAGCTACCACAACTACGGCGGCATGTTCCTGCGCGGACCGGGGGCCGAGGAAGACCAGCAGTACTACTCGCAGTCGGACGTAGCGGTGTACGACGTGATTGGCAGAACAGGTGAGAAGATCATTCCCGGCTACAATTATTACGTCATTTACAAGGATTTGTACACCGTTTACGGCGGCGAAATCGACTGGATGGCGCTGGGGCGGGGCATTTTCACGTTCTCGAATGAGTTGATGACCTCTTACCTGCTGTACCGGCAGAAGCCGCAGGAAAGCAACCGGTTCCAGAACGACGAGTTCAACACGTTCGGCAAATACCTCCTGTTCGACGACGCGTATGTGGCCTGGAAGCCTTACAAACACCCGCAGTACGGCGATGTCGAAATCGGTGGTCCGAAGAAGAACTACATCCGGAACCACCCCGGTTTCATGCTCGAAGAGGACGCGCACCGCAACATGGCCTTCACGCTTTTCCACGCGCACCACACGCCGAAACTGGACATTCCGACCATCGAAACCCGTTCGCTGGGCAACGGCCTGACAGAAGTGACGGCCACGGTGGTGAACCAGCGCGTGATTCCGACGCACTCGGCCCACGACGTCAAGTACAAGATCGAGCGGCCGGATTACATCACGCTCAAAGGGGCGAACGTGGTCGCAGGCATGCTGGTCGAAAACGCCGATTTTGGCCTGACCCGGGAGCAGAAGAATAACCCGGCCACCGTCGAAGTGCCGACTATTGCGGGCATGGGTTTTGTGAAGGCCCGCTGGATTGTCCGCGGCAACCCCGGCAAACTGACCGTCACGGTCGATAGCCGGAAGGGCGGCGTAGTGGAGAAAACGCAGTAAATGAAGGGTTTTTCGCAGATTGACGCGGATTTTAAGCGCAGATTTTCACAGAAAAATCGGCGAACATCTGCGTTAAAAATCCGCGTCAATCTGCAAGAAATGATTCTATCTTTCTACCTGCACATACGTAATGACCCGTCCGCCGCCGCTACGCAATGGCAAGTCGAATTTTGTAACAGCCTTTGCCGGGGGAAGTGCCCTGCGTTGGGTTTTCCTTTAGGGAGGTTCCCAACCGGACAAGGTCTGACTTGAAGGACGGATATTTTCTGGCAAGTCGTTTTAATTCCCGATCAAAGCGCTCGGATGTAAGAAGGCTATAACTCATCGAGCAGCTCGTCAAGGGGCTTTAGCTTTTTTTCTCTGCCGATGCAGCTTCACTTCCTCCAGCGCCTCTTTGATACCGTTCAGAATTTCCTCTGTCGGCTCATTGTCTGAGTCCGGCAAGTGGTATTGGGCCGGTAGAGCTTCCCAATCGGCAAGTGGGAGTGCCCTGCGAGTCGGTGACATATTGAAGGTTCATGGTTTCGTCCCTTGTTGAATGAGGTGAGTACGGTGATTTGCCGGAGGGCTGAACCGCTAAATCCCTGAATCACTAACCAATTTCACAGAAAAACATCCTGAACAGAAAGCGGTTCCGGCGGCAGGTATGAATTGAGTTGTGCGAAAACCCTATTTTTGCGCCAACTTTCTCCCTATGACAAATTTTAATCCTCAGACCCGCATCGGTATCCTCGGCGGCGGACAGCTTGGCCTGATGCTGCTGCAGGCGGGCATCGACTGGAACCTGGCGGTGCATGTGATGGACCCCGACGCCGAAGCGCCCTGCCGCCACCTCGCCACGTCGTTTACGCAGGGCTCCCTCACGGATTACGAAACCGTGTACCAGTTCGGGCAGACGGTCGATGTGCTGACCATCGAGATCGAGCGCGTAAACGTGGATGCCCTCGAAGCCCTGGAGCGCGAAGGCAAACGGGTCTATCCGCAGCCGTCGGTGATCCGGACGATTCAGGACAAACGGGCGCAGAAGCAGTTTTACCGCGACCACAACCTGCCTACGGCGAATTTTATCCTGACCAGCACCCGCGAAGAAGTCCGGGTGAACGCCCATTTCCTGCCCGCTTTCCATAAGCTCGGGCGCGATGGCTACGACGGCCGGGGTGTGCAGCGGATTGCCTCCGTAGAGGAGGCGGACAAAGCCTTCGACGCGCCGGGCGTGCTCGAAAAAGCGGTCGATTTTCACAAGGAACTGGCAGTGATTGTGGCCCGGAGCGAGAACGGCGAAGTCACGGTTTTTCCGACCGTGGAGATGGTTTTTCATCCGGAACAGAATCTGGTCGAGTACCTGTTTGCTCCCGCCGAAATCACGGAGGAAATCAACCAGCAGGCGCAGGAAATCGCCCGCCGCACGGCCGAGGCATTCGGCATCGTCGGGTTGCTGGCGGTGGAAATGTTTCTGACCAAAAAGGGAGAAATCCTCATCAACGAAGTGGCTCCCCGTCCGCACAACAGCGGGCACCACACCATCCGGGCGAACGTAACGTCCCAGTTTGAACAGCACTGGCGGGCCATCCTGAACCTGCCGCTGGGCGATACAGCCATTCTGACGCCCGCCGCCATGCTCAATCTGCTTGGCGAACCCGGCCACGACGGCCCCGCTCGGTACGAGGGCATGGAGACGCTGCTGGCCATGCCGGGCGTTTTCCCGTTCCTCTACGGTAAAAAAATAACCCGTCCGTTTCGCAAAATGGGCCATATTACCGTTATTGGAGAGACCTTAAGCCAGATTCAGGCGAAAGCAGACATCATCAAAAGAAGCATTAAAGTTGTGAGTTAAGAATTATGAGTTAGGAGTTAAGGATTGCGGGCGACAGCCTACTCATCATTCTTAACTTATAACTCATAACTGAAATTATGATTGGAATTATCATGGGCAGCAGCTCGGACCTGAAGGTCATGCAGGAAGCTGCCGACATACTGGCGGAACTCGGGGTTCCGTACGAAATTGACGTTGTATCGGCGCACCGGACGCCGGAGAAAATGGTGGAATATGGAAAGACTGCCCGCCAGCGCGGACTGAAAGTTATCATCGCCGGAGCGGGAGGGGCCGCCCATCTGCCAGGCATGGTTGCCTCGCTGACGACCCTGCCCGTTATCGGAGTGCCGGTCAAATCGAGCAATTCCATTGATGGCTGGGACTCCGTGCTGTCGATTCTGCAGATGCCGTCCGGGGTCCCTGTAGCCACGGTAGCGCTCAACGGAGCCCGGAACGCCGGTATTCTGGCCGCGCAGATCGTCGGCACGTCGGACGAGGCGCTGGCTGACCGTCTGCAGCAGTACAAGGAGAATTTGAAGGAGAAGGTAGACGAAATGAGTAAAGAAACGAAGAAAAGGTATGAGAAATGAGGTGTTAGGTATGAGGTGTGAGGTGGCTCCGCCCGAAAGCGAACAAACCGGCGGAGCCACCTCATACCTCACACCTCATACCTAACCCTCACATCTCCTACTTCACACCTGATAATTTATGAATTCCGAGGCATCAAAACGTAACTCGCACGCAACCGAAACCTCCAGCCTGCCCGTCATTACGCTGGTCGTGCTGCTGATGACCATTGTGGCGCTGCTGTACATCGGCTACGAATACATTGCCGACAATACCCAGGGCTCGGAGGAACTGACCAACGTTTCGCTGGATACTACCTCGCAGAACCAGGTCGCCCAGCTGCCGACCGAGCCGGAGCTGGTTTCGCCGATGGAAATCGATACGTCGAGCCGGAACGCCCCGGTCGATCTGTCGCAGGCGGAACCGCCGGTCGAGGACGACATTGCGCCGGCCGAAACCAAAAAGGAGGAGAATGCCCGCCTGGCGGAAAGTGGGGAGACCGAAAAGCCCAAAGCCGAGGAGACTGCCCCGAAGCGGGAAGAAAAGCCCGTCGAGAAGAAGCCGGAAGTGGCGAAAGCGGCCGTGCCAGCCGGAGGTTCTTCGCACACGCATACCGTTCGGCCGGGGGAGACGGTCTACAGCATCGCCAGCAAGTACAACATGAGCGTGACGACGTTGAAGGCGCTTAACCCGGATCTGGAGAACAACGCGGTCAAAGCCGACGTCACCAAACTGAAAGTGAAAGTCCGGGCCGTACACACGGTGGGGCCGGGGGATGTGCTGCGCGTGGTGGCCGAAAAATACGGCGTCAGTAAGGAAGCTCTCATGAAGGCCAACGGCAAAACGAAGGACTTTGCCCAGCGGGGCGAGAGGCTGATTATTCCTTATCCGGAAAAACAGTAGAGTAGAAAATCCAGACTCCTGAATTATGAATGCGGCCGTAATTGCCTAAGTTGCGAAGCCATTCAGCATTTTTATTCAAGATTCAGCCTTATTTTTTATGAAATCGGTCATCTTCTCCATTGCTCTTTTTGCGCTCTCACTCACCGGCGCATTGGCCCAATCGTCTAAAAAAATGAACAAACAGGTGGTTCAGCACATCGTTCTTTTCAAGTTCAAGCCCGAAACAAAACCCGAGAAAGTGGCCGAAATCGTGGCGGCCTTCGAGGCGCTGCCGTCCAAAATCAAGGAAATCAAACGCCTTGAGTGGGGAACCAACAACAGCCCCGAAAAGCTGAACAAGGGCCTCACCCACGCGTTCATCCTGACGTTCGACAGCGAAAAGGACCGCGATGCCTACCTGCCGCACCCGGCTCACAAAGAGTTCGGGAAAGTAGTCGGCTCCTGGCTGGCGGATGTGACCGTCGTGGATTTCAACAACCAGGCGAAGTAAGAGGTACGGAAATTAATTTTGTTCGGCGGCCGGTGTCTTTACCGGCCGCTTTCTTTTTGGGTGAAAATAAAAATGGCCGATTCTCGCCGGCCATTGGAAGGGTTTTGGGCTGAAGCCCGGGGATACTAGAGATTCTGCTCGATAAATTCCGTCATCATCTGGTACAGGTGCAGGCGGGTGTTGCCGCCCCCGATGCCGTGGTTGCGGTTCGGGTAGTAGAACGACCGGAACTGCTTGTTCGCCTTGATGAGCGCCTCTTCAAACGCTACCGAGTTCTGGAAATGCACGTTATCGTCGCCGGTGCCGTGGACGAGCAGGAACGGGCCTTTCAGCTTCGCGGCATGGGTCAGGGGCGAATTGTCGTCGTAGCCCGACGGGTTGTCCTGCGGCCGCTTCAGGTAGCGTTCGGTATAAATGGTGTCGTAGAACCGCCAGGTCGTGACCGGCGCGACGGCAATGCCCGTTTTGAAGACATCCGCCCCCAGCGTCATGCAGAGCGAGGACATGTACCCGCCGTAACTCCAGCCCCAGATGCCAATCCGGCTTTTGTCCACGTAAGGCAGCCCGCCGAGGTACTTCGCCGCCAGAATCTGGTCTTCCGTTTCCAGCTTGCCAAGCTGCGCGTACGTAGCCGTCCGGAACTCCTTGCCCCGGGCTCCCGTGCCGCGGTTATCGACCGACACGATGATATATCCTTTCTGCGCCAGCGTCTGGTACCAGAAGAAGTCGCGGGCCTCCCAGTTGTTGCTGACCGTCTGCGAACCCGGACCGCCGTAGACAAACATCAGCACCGGGTACCGTTTGGTGCTGTCGAAGTTCATCGGGCGAATCATCCAGCCGTTGAGGGCGGTGCCGTTGGGTGTGGTAAACTGGAAGAAGCGCTTCGGAGAGAGGGCGTATTCGGCCAGGCGGCTGCGCAGCGGGGCGTTGTTTTCCACAATCCGCAGCGTTTTGGCCGGTTTGGCGCCTTGTGTCTGTTCGACCGTCACGGTCATGGGCGAATCCGCCGCGGCCAGGTAGCGGAGGTAATAGGCATAGTCCGGGCTGATGTTGATGGTGTTCGTACCGGCCTGCGTCGTCAGACGGGTTTTGGTTTTGCCGTCCAGCGTCACGCGGTACAGGTGGCGTTCGAGGGGCGAAACTTCCGTAGACGTGTAGTAGAGCGCTTTGGCCTTCTGGTCGATGCCCAGAAAATTGACCACTTCCCATTGTCCGGAGGTCAACTGCCGAATCTGCTTGCCGCTCAGGTCATAGAGGTACAGGTGCTTGAACCCATCGCGTTCACTGGAATGGATGAACGTTTTGCCGTCGGCCAGATAGGTCAGGTCGTCGGTCGCCTCCAGGTCCACGTACGTCGGGCTGGTTTCGGTCAGTACCACCGTGGTCTGGCCCGTGGTGGCATCGGCGTGGAGCAGGTCCATGCGGTTTTGCAGGCGGTTCAGACGCCGGACCGACAGGAGGTTCGGGTTCTGCGTCCAGTTGATGCGGGGCAGGTAAATGTCCGTTTCGGTGCCGGTATCGACTTTCGTCTTTTTGCCGGAAGCTACGTCTGCCACCCAGACCGACACAACCGAGTTGGCCTCCCCGGCTTTCGGGTATTTGAAGCGGTAGTCCGTCGGATACAGCTTGCCCCAGAGCTGCATGTTGTACTCCGGCACGCGGCTTTCGTCGAAGCGGATAAACGCCACTTTGCTGCCGTCGGGCGCCCATTCGAAGGCCCGGGCCATGCTGAATTCTTCTTCGTACACCCAGTCGGCACCGCCGTTAATGACTTCGTTGAACTTGCCGTCGCTGGTCAGCTGGGTTTCCTGTCCGCTGGCGAGATCGACCACAAACAGGTTATTGGCCCGCACAAAAGCCACGCGTTTGCCGTCCGGCGAGAACGTCGCGTACTGCTGTTTGCCGCCTTTGGAAAGCCGGGTCAGCTTTTTGGTGTCCAGGTCGTACACGTAAAACTCCGCTTTGCTCGACCGGCGGTAGATCGGCTCTTCCTGCGTGGTGATGAGCAGTTTCCGCTCGTCGGCGCTGAGCTGGTAATCTTCCAGGTCGATGCGCTGGCTGCTGCCGTCCACAGTGGCCGTCTGTTCGTCAAACAGCGTTTCGGCGGCCTGGCCGGTGGTGATGTTGTAGCGCACGACCTTGCCGCCTGTCAGCGAAGTGTAAAAGCCGCCGGCCTTCATCCAGTTGACGCCCGAAACGGTGCGCTGGCTGAAAACGCCCGCGTTGCTGCCCCAGATGTCGTTCAGGGTGACGGATTTACCCGTCGTAGCCATCTGGGCGTCGGCCGAGGGGGCCGCCCCGAGGAGACAGAGTGCCAGCAGGCCGCTAATGAAGTGTTTTTTCATGGGTTTTACAGGAAAATAAATTACCCCCGGCACAGACGAACCGGGGGTAGTGGAGGGTGATTTCGGCAATCAGGCGTTTTCGGCCAGCAGCCCTTTGCGTTTCAGGATAGCGTCCATGAAGCGCAGGTCGTTTTCGCTGCCGAAAATCGAGTAAGGCAGGTAGAGAAACTGCGCGCCGGTCATGCCTTTCGCGACGAGTTTCATAAACCAGTTCATTTTGACGTTCTGCATCGCCGCGTCGTTGGACATGGTCAGGATGTAGGCGTCTTTATCTTTGCGGACGGCCGTAAACTGCTTCCATTCCAGCTTGCCGCCTTCCCGGGCATTTTTCCACAGCATAATCCACCGGCTGTCGATTTCGTAGACGTATTTGTCGAACAGCGGCTTGGCCTGTTCCATCTGCGTCATGCCGGTAAACTGCACCGCCCAGAACAGCACGTAAATCAGAGTCCCGATAAAGAGCAGGATCGCCGGCCAGTAGACATCCACCACGTCGGTGGCATACAGCACGATGTTGACCACGATCAGCACCAGCGGAATAGCCAGCCAGTACCAGTGCGTCTTGAACCAACTGCGCATGATCAGGTTAAGGTAGGTTTTCTGGTCGAGCGCGTACTTCTTTGTTTTAATGGTCATTTATGTAACGGTATTTAAGAGACGTAAGACGATAGACAAGAGACAAAAGACGAGGAAAGCGGCATCAGGTCCTTTGTCTCTTGTCTTTTCTCTTTTGTCTGCAAAAAGAAAGCACAAAAATAAGAAAAGGCTCCGTTTAATCAGAGCCTTTCTTTTTCCAAGTGTACGGTGAGTACGACCGATGCGCTCAGAAGCACCCGGCCCTCCAGTCAGTGTCTGATAAAATCATAAATGGTGCCAGAACGGCGGGCTCTTCGCGGAATTTTTTCATTTTTGCGGCGGGGACACTTTCCAGTTTATGACGACACAACCAACCCAGATTCTGACCAATCTTCAGCTGACGCAGAAAATCCGGCGCATTGCCTTCGAGATATACGAGAATAATTTTGAAGAAACCGACCTGGTGCTGGCCGGCGTTTCGGGCGAAGGCTACGTGCTGGCCCAGCGGCTGGCGTTCGAACTTCAACACATTTCTCCTCTGAAAGTCACGCTGTTAAAGATCGAACTGGATAAATCCCTGGCGCAGCAGCCGGCCATTCATCTGGATGCGGAGGCGGACGTTTATACGGAAAAAGTGGTGGTCGTGGTCGACGATGTTCTGAACACGGGCCGTACGCTGGCCTTCAGCCTGCTGCCCTTCCTGAGCGTTCCCCTGCGAAAACTTCAGGTCGCCGTGGTGGTGGACCGCAACCACAAACGGTTTCCGGTAGCGGCGGATTATATCGGCTACGAATTGTCTACCACCCTGACCGAACACGTGCAGGTGATCGTGAGCGACGGGGAGCGGGCCGGAGTTTACCTCCGCTGAGCGGTAAAGGTGACCCCTTTTTGAGGAGCTTAAAAAGCCGTTAAATTTTGTAGAATAGGAAAATGATTGTGCTTTGGAGGGAATTTATTGGTTAATTTTGGAAAGATAATCCCTACTGATTGGCCCGATGGAAGCCGCCATACAGCGCCTGAGCAACCAGATTGCTATCGGCGCTTTCATTGTTTTTAGTCTTGTTATTTGCGGCTTTGGCCTTTCCCTGTTCATTCACCAGCGGGAGGAGCAGAGCAACCAGTGGGTGATTCATACCTACCAGGTGATAGACCAGCTCAAGGACGTGTCCCACCGGATTGCCGATGCGGAAACGGGCGTTCGGGGGTACACCCTCACCGGAAGAGACGTTTTTCTCACGCCTTACCGCACGACTAAAGATTCCCTGCCCGCTCATCTGCAAACCCTCCGGACGCTGGTCGATGACAATCCGTCCCAGTCCGCCCGGGTCGGTGAGCTTCAGAAACTGACGGCGCAGAAACTGGCGATTCTGGACCGGCAGGTAAAGCTGAAAAGCAAAACGGACCCGGCCGAGGTCGCCCGGCTCGTGGAGACTGGCCGACAGATTTCCATCAGAATTTCCGAAAAAGTCCGCGTGATGATTGAGGTCGAACAGAGTCTGCTCAAAGACCGGAACCGCCGCGCGGAGAGCTTTTTTCAGTATACCAATAGCCTGTCGGTGGTGCTGCTGCTGTTTATTTTCCTGATTCTGCTGGTGGGGTATCGCCGCCTGCGGTCCGAGCTGGAAAAGCGGGAGCAGAACGAAATGCAGCTTCGCGCTTACGAAGCCACGCTCGAAGAAAAAATAACGGAACTCCAACGCTCGAACGAAGACCTCCAGCGCTTTGCCTACGTGGCGAGCCATGATTTGCAGGAACCCCTGCGAAAAATTCATACCTACATCAGTCTGATTGCCGACTCGTTTGCGGAGGACCTGACGGATAATGTGCGCCCGTATTTTGAGCGGATCGAACTGGCCGCCGCCCGTTCCTCGGCCCTCATCCGGGATTTGCTGACGTATTCCCGGGTAAGCAACCAGAAAGAAACGTTTAAAAAGGTCAATCTACAGGACCTGGTCGGGGAGGTGATTGACGAACTGGACATAATCATCCGCGAGAAGCAGGCGCAGATCGAGGTCGGTCCGCTGCCCGAACTGGAATTGATGCCGGGTCAAATCCGCCACCTGTTTCAGAACCTGCTGACCAACGCCCTAAAATACCAGCGTCCCCAGGTGCCGCCGCACATCCGGATTGAGGCCCGCCCCGTTGCCGATGGTTACGAAATCAGCGTTGCCGACAACGGCATCGGCTTCGACGAAAAGTACATGGCGCAAATCTTCGAACCGTTCAGCCGCCTGCACAACGGTTCGGTGTACAAAGGCACCGGCATCGGCCTGGCGATCTGCAAAAAAGTGGTGCAAAGTCATGGCGGAACCCTTTCGGCCAGCAGCCAATTAGGCCAGGGAGCGACGTTCACGGCATGGCTACCGGGAGGGAATGATTGAATTTTGAATGACTGAATGACTGATTAGCTCCGCCAGCTTTTGCATTGATGCGAAGCTATTCAGTCATTCAGCCATTCAGTCATTCAGCCATTCAGTCTATCCCAGCAGTACCATGATATCCTCCTTCGTGAGGGCTTTGACGAAGTTTTCTTCGCTGGTGATGAGTTCGCTGGCTAGCCGCTGTTTGCTCCGCTGAAGGTCCAGAATCTTCTCTTCCACGGTGTTGTGCGTGATGAATTTGTAGGTGAAGACCGTTTTCTGCTGCCCGATGCGGTGGGCGCGGTCCACGGCCTGCGCCTCAATAGCGGGATTCCACCAGGGGTCGAGGATGAAGACGTAATCGGCGGCGGTCAGGTTGTGGCCCAGCCCGCCGGCTTTGAGCGAAATCAGAAACAGCTTTACCTCCTCATTGGTCTGGAACAGAGCCACCTGCTCCCGGCGGTCCTGCGTCGAGCCGTCGAGGTAGGCGTAGCGGATACCCTGTTTTTTCAGGTACTGCTGCACGACATCGAGGTGCTTGATGAACTGACTGAAAATCAATACCTTGTGATTGTCGGCCATAGCTCCTTCGAGGCGCATCACCACGTCTTCGAGCTTGCCCGAATCGCCCTCGTACGTCTCGTCGATCATGCGCGGATGGTTGGCAATTTGCCGGAGTTTGGTCAGGCCCTGCAGCACCACCATCTGCGATTTGGCCATGCCGTCTTCTTCAATCCGTTCCAGAATCAGGTTGCGGTAGTACGATTTGGCTTCTTCGTACTGCTTTTCCTGCTCGGGCGTCATGTCGCAGTAATGGATGTTCTCCACTTTCTCGGGCAGGTCCAGCGCCACCTGCGATTTGTGCCGCCGCAGCAGAAACGGCTTGATGATGCCGTAAAGCCGCTGCGTTTTGGCCTCGTCGTTCTTTTTTTCGATCGGAATCTGAAATTCGTTCCGGAAAAAGGTCTGGCTGCCCAGCAGACCCGGATTGATAAAGGTCATCTGCGACCACAGGTCCATCGTGCTGTTTTCCAGCGGAGTACCCGTCAGAATGAGCCGGTGGGCCGAGTCGAGGTGCATGACGGCCTTCGTAATGTGCGAGGTCGGGTTTTTGATCGCCTGCGATTCGTCGAGAATGATGTAGTTGAAGCGGTACAGTTTCAGCAGATCAATGTCGATCCGGACGATGCCGTACGAGGTCAGAATAAGGTCGTACTGGTCGAACTGGGCGGTGTTCTTGTCCCGATACGTGCCCGTATACACCAGAATCCGCAGATTCGGCGTGAACTTGCGGGCCTCCAGTTCCCAGTTGTACAGCAGCGACGTGGGCATCACCAGCAGGTTCGGACGGGCTTTTTCGGGGTCGGTCAGGCCGGCTTCTTTCTGCGATTGCAGCAGGGCGAGCGTCATGACGGTTTTTCCCAGACCCATATCGTCGGCCAGACAGCCGCCGAAGCGGTACTGGTTCAGAAACTGCATCCAGTCGTAGCCCGCCTTCTGGTAGGGGCGCAGCGTACCGCGGAAATCCGTGGGAAGCGGGGCCGGGTTGATTTCCTCAAAATGGCGCAGCCGCTCCAGCTTGTGGCTCATCACGGCCGACGCCAGACTTTCTTCCTGCAATTCCTGCACGAGCGCCAGGTGGTGTTTCCGCAGCAGCAGCTGGTCGGAGCTGTGGTCGTGCTCGGCAAAGGCAAACAGCTCGGAATACTTCGTAAACCAGGCTTCCGGAATGACGGCAATCTCCCCGTTGGGCAGGGTAAATTCTCGTTTTTTGTTCAAAATAAGCGACCGGAGCCGGATAAACGGCACTTCGTACTCCCCAAACTGAACTTTGGCGTAAATATCAAACCAGTCGCGGGTCTCGTTTTCGTTGATCGAAACTACGATGCTGGAATAGCCCAGAAAATAGCGGCGGCTGTCGGCGGCGTTCTGGCGAATTTCGAATCCTGCCTCCCGCAGCGGCCGGTTTTTCTCCTGCAGCCATTCGAAGGCCCGGTTTTTGGGAAGCGAAATGCGGCCGTGCCTGATGTCCAGATCGTTGTCGCGCAGCCAGTTCAGATAATTCTTCTCGATCCGCAGATCCCGGCGGATTTTGTGGAAAATGTACTCTCCGTTCCGTTTCTCGACGCTCACGTTGGAAGAGGCCGAGAAACTGTCGAAGCGGAAGGTAAAATCGCCGTAGCGGAACGAGAGGTCGAAGATGACCTGGCCGTTGCTTTCTTCGTCCGGGTCCATCATGGCCACTTCGGACGAGTGCCCGTTGGCGGCAAACAGGGCAGGCTGGGTCCGTTGGGAAGCCGCCGCCAGCTCCGACATCGTCAGCAGCGGGGTAGGCGTCTGGGAATCGCTCCGGATTTCAAACCCTTTGGCATATACGTCGTACGAGGCGATCAGCGGCGCGACAAAACGCTGATAATACTGATCTTCAATATTTTGCGGAATGACGATGTTCCGTTTGTTCAGGAACGGTCGGATCTTCTTGCCGTCTACGTTGTTGTCGAAATGGTAGAGCCGGTTGTTGAGCATCATCCACGCGGGCTGGTCGCAGATCACGAGCGCGCCCTTGAACTGAAAGTCGATCCGGTCGGTGCCGTATTTGATGATCGGGAAATATTCGGTCTGGCCGTCGGCGCGGTGGAAATTGAAGAATACGCGGGCTTTTTCAGGCATCCACTCCAGGGGCATCCAGGCGGGGTTGCCGTCGTTGCCCATGATAAAAATCCGGCGGGTCGCCAGTTTGGGCAGGATATCGGCCCGGCGGCGTTCGACGTACTCGCTGATGAGTTCCTGCAGGTTTTTGTCGCCTTTCTGCGGGTCGTACACTTTCAGGAAAAAATCGACGGCCGACAGTTTCCGGCTGTTAAACTTCTTCAGAATGGCATCCTGCTGGATTTCGTCGATCATGCGGACCAGCTCAAAGTCCGTCTCATCGAGCTCCGAGGCAAATTCTCCGACGTTTTTAGACGAAAGCGTCTGGTTGAGCAGCGTCAATTGTCCTTTCGGATTCAGCTGCACCACAAAAGCTTCGAATAAATACCCCAGAAATTCGTGCTCCAGCAGCGAATAGACGATTTGAAACGGTTCCGCAGGTGATACCTTCATAGTGTGCAATAAGCCGGTTAAAAGTTGGCGAACACCAGCCTGTTGTCATTATATAATGTACTGGCAATGAATCCTTCAAAGTAAAGGTCCCAATCAGTTGACGGAGTGCACGATTCAGACTAAAAAGAAAGCAATGGGGAACCTTCAGGGTTCGTTACAGAAAGCAACGAAACCAAATATACGAAAGCAGAAAAAGAAGACAAGCAGAATTTGAGGAAGCGCAACGGGGAAATGAGTGAAATGACTGAATGAGCGGTCCGCCGCCGCGGTGATTGACTGAGTGACTGAACACCGAGTCGGCAAAGCAGTCATTCAGTCAATCACCGCGGCGGCGGACCGCTCATTCAGTCATTCAATTTTACGCGTACGTATTAAGCATCACCGGCATCACCAGCATCAGGATGTCCTCGTTCTCTTCCTTGTCGGCGGGGATAATCAGGCCGGCGCGGTTGGGGGCAGAAAGTTCGAGAGAAATCATCTTGGCCTGGAGGTTGCTCAGCATTTCGGCCAGAAACTTGCCGTTGAAGCCGATTTCCATGCTGTCGCCGTCGTAGTCGCACAGCAGTTTTTCGTTGGCTTCGTTGCTGTAGTCGAGGTCTTCGGCCGAGATGGTCAACTGGTTGGCCTTCAGCGACAGGCGAATCTGGTGCGTGGTGCGGTTGGCGTAGATCATGATCCGCTTCAGCGAGTTCAGCAGGTCGGAGCGGCCGATGGTCAGCACGTTCGGGTTGTTGGTCGGGATGGCGTTCTCGTAGTCCGGGAAACGCTCGTCGATCAGGCGGCAGATCATCTGCGTGTTGCCGAAGCTGAAGGACGCGTTCGACTGGCTGAACTCCGCCCGCACGGGGACGCCTTCGGGCAGCGACGATTTCATCAGGTTGAGGGCCTTGCGCGGGATGATCATCGACGACTCGATGGACGAGTTGATGTCCGTCCGGCGGTACCGGATCAGGCGGTGTCCGTCCGTGGCCACGAACGTCGCGCTGTCGGAGCCCAGTTGCAGGAACACCCCGGTCATGGCCGGGCGCAGGTCGTCGGTGCTGGTGGCAAAAACCGTGTTGTTGATGGCGCTTTGCAGGGCATCCGACGAAATCTCAACGGCCAGGTTCTTGTTGACGGTCGGGATTTTGGGGAAGTCAATCGGGTTTTCGCCCGACAGTTTGTAGCGGCCGTTGTCCGTCAGAATTTCCGTTCCGAACGTTTCCGTGTCGATGTTGAAGGTGATCGGCTGTTCGGGCAGGCCGCGCAGCGTATCCAGCAGCAGCTTCGCCGGAATGGCAATGCCGCCGCTCTCGGACGATTCGACGGCGATTTCCGTAATCATCGTCGTTTGCAGGTCGGAGGCCGTGACGATCAGTTTATTTTCATCCAGACGGAACAGGAAGTTCTCCAGGATCGGCACAATCGGATTGGTGGCTACCACCCCGTTGATCGCCGCTAGCTGCTTGAGTAGTACGTGAGAGGAAACGATGAATTTCATATCGAGGTCCTGTTTGCTTCAGTAGGTGTAAGTAAGCAAAATTAGGAAAATTAGTCGAGAGTTGAAGTGCCGGTGGGGCGTTTGTTTCGCGGAAGCGGGCCGCACTGCGCCGAGGAAATCGGCGCTCAGCGGACTTTTCTCCGGCTAACGCTGCAAAACCGCCGAAGCGCTATCGGCCATACCGCCGCCGCCGGGCCGTCTGCCACACTACGCCCACCAGAGCGACCACTGCCAGCGGCGCCAGCAGGTTGATGAGCTGCCAGTTCGTGCGCTCTTCTTTCAGCCGGATTTTATCCAACGGTCTCAGGGCGATCTGTCGGCCGCGGGCCGCTACCACACCGTTGTCGTCCAGCAGGTAATCCACGGCATTCACCACAAAATCCTTGTTGGCAAATGTGTTTCGCGAAAATCGGTCGTAGCCGAGGGGATACGGGGCGTTTGTCTGGTAATTGATGTCGTTGATCAGAATATCGCCATCCGAGCAGACGACCACCCGCGTCGGCTGGCCCTGCGCCCGGAAGGTACCGGCGCGCGGATCGCCGGGGAGAATCCGGTTGGCGTAGAGCGACGAAAACGTGCCTTCGAGCAGGTAGCCGATGGCCTGCACCCCGTTGTTGTAGGTACGCGGGTCGGGCTGCTGCCGGGCTTCGTTGTACGACACCAGCGCCGGGGCGTTGAGCAGTTTGGTGTACTGCGAGGTCAGCAGCAGCGGCGTTTTGGTGATGCCCGCGGCCTGCACCGTATCCATCGTGCTGACAAAACGGGTGTACACCGCGTCGAGATTCCGGACAACCGGACTTTTCCCGAAATTATTAATCAACGGAAAAAACCGCCACGGCAGCAGCTGAATGTTCGGTTTGTCGCCCGACATGCCCACATTTAACGGAATAAAGGCGCTGCTTAAATCCTTAATGATGTTTCGATTTACCCGGACGCCCCAGCGGAAAAACAGGTCGTCGAGGTTCAGCGGCAGCGGCTGGGCGTAGGTGCCATCCTGCCCGACGCTGTCGATCTTCAGCCCATCCACAAAGAACAGCGCCTTGCCGCCGCCGACGACAAACTGGTCGATCTTGTATTTGTCGTCTTCGGAGAAGGGCCGGTCAGGTTTGGGCACGAGCAGTCCGTCGAGGCCCGTCAGGTCGCGGGAAGCCTGGAGGTCGATCAGCTTCACCTCGTACGTCTGTTGCAGGGTTGCCAGCAAGTCCGATAATCGCAGCGGCTGCACGTCCGTGTAAGTCACGGTCACGCCCAGCACTTTCCGGTTTTTGAGGGTCAGTTGCCGGACGGCGGAGGCAAACTGGTATTCCAGTCCTTCCACCGACTGGTTCAGCTGTTCTTCCGACGAGGCCGCCCGGTTGCCCCGCAGCAGCAGCACCGACTTCTCGCGACCCTGGTACGACACCAGCGCATACGGAAAAATGAGCTTTTCGCTGCGTTCGCCGCCGCTGCCCGACAGCACGTTGGTCGGATTCAGCCCTTTTTCGATCAATTTGGTCTGAAAAGCAACCCGCTCCTGCTCGTTGGCAATGGCGGCGGGGTCGATAAACCGGTAGGTGAAATCCTGGCCGGAGCGGGCTTCGAACTCTTCCAGGGTTTCGCGAATGCTGGTTTCCAGGCGTTTGAAGCCCGGTGGCAGGTCGCCGGTCAGGTACACATCGACGTGAATGTCATCATCGAGGTTGGTCAGCAGATTTTCCGTGGCATCCGAAAGGGTATAGCGGCCTTCCTCGGTCAGATCGAGGCGAAAAAACAAAAAGGAAGAGAGCAGATTAACGGCGGCCAGAACGGCCAGGACCACCAAAAAGCGCGACAGCGTTGACTTCATATGGTTAGTAAACGCCAATCCGTCCGCTGGCGTTGTGCGAAAGTAGCAAAAAACCGCTTTGGCGCCCGGAGGACCCATGCCATATCTCACAGATATGGCATGGGTCCTCCGGGAATCAGGCACTTCTTTTATGGATAGATTTTGTTTGGCAGTAGCTTTTGAAACCATGAAAACCCGCATCCTCATTGGCCTTGGTCTGCTGCTTATGACCGGGGCCGCCGCCCAGACGGCTCCCGAGCTTTGCCAGGGCGCTTATTTCACCGAAGCCCAGGGAAAAGCCTTTCTCGAAAAACAGGCGTCCGCCTACACGACCCTGGCCGACTGGAAAAAACGGGCCGGGGAAATCCGGGCGCAAATCCGGCGCGGCGCCGAACTGGAATCCCTGCCGCCCCGGCCCACGTCCAAACCCATCCTGCACAGCCGCAGGGTTCTGGATGGCTATACGGTAGAAAATGTGGCGTTTGAAAGCCTGCCGGGCATTTATGTGACGGGGAATCTGTACCGGCCGCTGAACCGGAAAGGCAAAGTGCCCGGCGTAATCTGCCCGCACGGGCATGGCGGCAACCTCGACAATCGGCTGATGGAATACACCCAGAAACGCTGCGCTTCTCTGGCGAGGATGGGGGCCGTGGTGTTCGCCTACGACATGGTGGGCTACGGCGACCAGAAGCCAATTTCGCAGCACAAACTGTCCAAAGCCTTCAAATTGCAGGCGATCAACAGCCTCCGGAGTCTGGATTTCCTGCTTTCTCTGCCCGAAGTAGATACCAGGCGGGTGGCCGTTACGGGCGAATCGGGCGGCGGCACGCAGACGTTTATGCTCACGGCACTGGACCCGCGGGTGACGCTGGCGGTCCCGACCGTCATGGTGTCGGCTTACTTTTTCGGCGGATGCGCCTGCGAGAGCGGCATGCCGGTCCACAAGCGCGGAGAATACCAGACGAATAATGTGGAAATTGCCGCCCTGGCCGCCCCGCGCCCGATGCTGCTGATTTCCGACGGCGGCGACTGGACCAAGAATACCCCGGAGGTCGAGTTTCCGCACGTGCAGCGGATTTACGGGTTTTACGGAAAAAAAGACCAGGTTGAGTTCGCGCATTTTCCGGATGAAAAACACGACTACGGCCCCTCTAAACGGGCGGCGATGTACCGCTTTATCGGAAAACATTTTAACCTGGATACCTCCAAAGTGTTCGGTCCGGACGGCCAGCTGGACGAAAGCGGCGCAACCGTGCTGACTCCCGCTCAGTTGACCGTCTTCACGGCCGAGTTTCCGCGTCCGGCCAACGCCCGGGTGGGCGATGAGGCCGTTATGGCGGCGGTCGATTTTAAGTGAACGGGCGAGAGATCGACCACGTAATAGCTCTCATCGTCCCGAATGCCATCCGCAAACGCCCGCCGGCAACTCTGGCGGTATTGACCCGTGGACAAGCGCAGCACCGGGTTGTTTTGGCCGCCGAAAGACGACTGTTTTAGCGGAAAATGGTGCATCAGCAGAACGGCGTCCGGATAGCGCTGTCGGTAAGTCATGAAACGTTCGACCAGCACGGAGTCCGAAAGATTCTTCACGTTGTCCGAGTATTCGGACGTTCGCCATAAAATAAACGGGCGTTCGAGCTGCGAATTAAGAGAAAGACCGGGCTTTTCGAGGTAACCGGCCACGGGAATCAGGAAGTAGTTGATCCCGACGGCATAGTGATTGACGTGGGCGGCTCTCAGGTAGTCGGCGGTCTGCCTGGCGGAAGAGAACGGGTACCGGTAATCCATCGAAGCCGCGTACAGGCCGCTGACAAAATTGCCCAGCAGCAGCAGCCAGAAAGGCCAGCGGGTCGGCGGCGTCCGGTGTTCCTCCTGAAAATAAATCCAGCAACAGACGATAAAAACGAGGAACAGATTGCCATTGTGCCGCATAGCGCCAGGAGATTTGACATACCCAAACAGGTAAACCATCACCAGGCTCACGGCCATCATGAGCAGCAGTTCTCTCTTTTTCCGGAACATGTAGAAAATACCGCCAGCCACCGCGATAGCCAGCAGACGCCGGAGCTGCAGATTGCTGATCCAGTACGTGTCCCAGAATGCATGGGTGAAGGACGGAATGGGGAAAAAGGCCAGGTTGGTGCGGGTAACGACCGCCAGAATACGTTGGGCATTCAGCTCGACAAACCAGCCGGGAATGTAACTGGAATCTGCCGGAGGTTTTACGGAGATAACAAACAGCAGAAAACTGGTTCCAATCAGCACAAAGGGCAGCAGCGCCTTCGGACGGAGAAAAAACAGCCTGTCTTGCAGAAACTTCCGGCGCAGCAGGGCAGCCGTGATGCCAAATCCGGCCAGCATGGCAAAGGCATTGCAGTGAATCAGCAGCGCCAGCAACACGCCAATCCACCCGGCGCTGCCCGGCAGATCTTTCCAGCGCAGAGCAATAAGCAGAAACAGGAAACTGGCAATCTGGTAGTTACGGGCAATCAGGCCGTATTCGAACAGGAAGAAATAACCGAAGATGAGCAGGGCCTTTTCGTAAATCCGGAACGGGCTTCTGAAGCAGATAATCCAGGCCGAAGCCAGCGTAACGCCGTAGTTCAGGACCTGCACCATGAACGGGCTGGCGCTGATTTTGGCCAGAAGCCACAACAGGATGAACCAAAGCTTCGGGTGGCCTTCGTAGGCGGTGTTCGAGAAAAGTTCGGACAGGCTGCGGCTCTGCAATGCGATCAGCCACGCCTGAAGTTCGTCGCGCCACATCTCATGCCGGTAGGTAAGTACGGCGAGGCAGCACGCGTAAAAAAGAAACAAGATAGCGGGTAACGATCTGGACAGTCTGGTCATTCCGGTTGACAGAAATGCGGCCGACGAATTGGCCAGCCGCAAAAGTTGGCATTAAGCAGGCGGTAGGAGTGACGCGCGTAAAGGCAGCCCGCCGAAGGACAGCGACTCACGACAAGTGCCGACCTCCAGGGCTACCCATGTTTCAACTTTTGTAGGACAGTGACAGAATGCCGCCGGGGCCTCAATGGCTTGCCAGCGTTCCTTATAGACCCCAAGATCGCCGTTGCGTCACGGCAGTTTTCGGGTAAAACGGTCGTGACCGTGCATAAAAGCTGCCGACCCTGGCCCCTAAGGGCAGTCGGGTAAGCCCGGCAGCGAATGGTAATAAACTGATTAAAACAGGATTAACAAAAAGCGCGCCAGATAATTATCCGACGCGCTCAGAAAAACTTGATTAAAATCAGCCCTGATTAATTTACTTTGAAATCAGAGTCTTTGAGGCCTTTGTTGACATCTACCTTGTTGACCGAAAGCGTCATTTCCATCGGGCCGAAATTCTGGCGGATGGTGTGCGGAATCTTCACGCCGTTGACGACTTTATAATCGCCTACTTTCACCACCTGCTCCTGATCGCCCTGCCGGCCGCGGCCTACCGTGACGGTCTGTACTTTCAGGCCGGTCGCTACGTCGTAGAAGTCCGTCCAGGTGACGGCGCCGTCGGCCGAGGCATGGGCCACCACGTAGGCGTCTTTGCCCTCAATTTTCTCGGTGCCCTGAAGCGTACTTTTAACCCCGTTGGCGGCAAAGTTCATCTCCGGGAAAAGGCCGTTGGACAGCAGCACCTGCTGGGCCTCCTTGCCCTCCAGGACGCTGGTGTTGCCCCGGGCCGTCCGGCTTACCTTCTGACCGTCGCTGACCATTTTCATCGCTTCCATGCCCATCGCGTAGACAACCATCGAGGATTTGTTGGGCGATTTGGCCTTGCGCACCATTTCCATCGTCTGGCCCTGCATTTCGGTCGTCATGCTGATGGTGAGGTCGTTGATTTTCGACAGCGCCTCTTTGCCGCCGATGGCCGTGAGGTACTTGTCGATGACCTGCTGGGCCGTCATCCCGGCAGCGGAGGCCGAGGTAGACGTCCGGCCCGGAGCCGACTGGGCGGCCGATGCGGCGGCGGCGGGTGCTTCCACCTTGTTGCCGTTTACGTCGTAAAACTCCAGCGGCCCGAATTTCTTCAGCTTTTCGGCAATCTCGGACGCTTTTCCAACGACCATGATGTAGGCGTTTTCGGGCTTGACGAGCTGCGTCGCCACCTGCTGTACGTCGGCATCCGTCACGGCATCGATCTTTTTCAGGTAATTGGCGAAAAAGTCCTGCGGGAGGTTGTACCGGGCCGTGCTGATGGCGAAGTTGGCGATCGTCTGCGGATTTTCGAGCGAGAAAATGAAGTTACCGGCAAAGGCGCTCTTGGTCCGGCTCAGTTCTTCGGCCGTCGGCTTGCTGCTGCGGATGGCCTTCAGTTCGTTCATGAACTCCGCTACGGCGCTGTCCGTGACGGCGTTCCGTACGCTGGCCGTCGCCCGGAAACGACCCACGAGCCGGTCGCTCGACAGGGACGAATAAGCGCCGTACGTAAAGCCCCGCTTCTCGCGCAGGTTGTTGAACAGACGGGCTTCGCCGCCGCCCAGAATGTCGTTGGCGATGCTGGCCCGGATCGACTCGTCGGTATAGGGCTTCAGCACTACCGGATACTGAACGTGGACAATCGACTGCACGGCGCTCGGTTTGTCGACAATCACCACTTTCGTTTTCTCAGGGGCTTTCGGAATTTCGTAGGTCGGGGCGGGCACCTCGCCGCGCTTCCAGTTGCCAAAATACTTCTCGACCATCGTCCGTGCCTCGGCGGGTGTGATGTCGCCCACCACGGCCAGGTAACCGACGTTCGGACGGTAGTAGGTTTCGTAGAACTTCCGGCAGTCCTCCAGCGTGATGTTGTCGATGGTCTGCTCGGTATCCGGCTCGCCGTACGGATGGTTTTTGCCGTAAACGAGCATGGCGCCCACGCGGTTGGCGATGGCGTTCGGGTTGTCCTTGGCCGAGGCCAGCGCCGATTTGTTCTGCTTTTTCAGCTTGTCGAGTTCGGCCTGGGTGAAGTTGGGATTGAGCAGCACGTCGGCTGTCAGTTCCATCAGCTTCGGCAGGTGCTTTTTCAGCGAAGAGGCGTAGAGGCCCGTCGGGGAGGTGCTCAGCGTAGCCCCGATAAAGTCCACTTCCTCGTCGAGCTGGTCTTTGGAGCGGGTCTTGGTGCCCGTCCGCATCAGGTCACCAGCGATGGACACGTATCCGGCCTTGTCGCCTTCCAGAATGGGTTCATAATCCAGCAGCAGGTTGACCGCCACGCGCGGTAGCTTGTTGTTCTGAACGACAAACACTTTCAACCCGTTGGCAAGCGTAAAGGAGGTCGGCTGGCCGACTTTGATCGTGGGAGCGGGGGCATCCGCCGGAAGTTTTGACCTATCAAGCTTCTGCGCCTGAGCTGTCAGCCCCAGTACCGCCAGCGCGGCGGCGAGGATGTATGTTGATTTCATGAAATGTCTTTAGTTTAGGGTTTAGGGTTTATGGTTTAGTGTTTGGGGATGGAGTCATCTGAGGCGACGTCAACTATAAACTCTAAACTATAAACCCTAAACTTATTTTCCTTTGTCTTCCTTCTTCGGTTCCATCGCTTTGGGCAGGTAGTACAGCGTGACGCGGTTTTCCTTCGTCAGGTATTTGTTGGCTACCCGGCGCAGGTCATCCTTGGTCACTTTATTGTACCGCTCCAGCTCCGTATTGATCAGATTGGCGTCGCCGAAATACATTTTGTAATTGGCAAGGCTTTCGGCAATACCGGCTACCCGGGCGTTCTGGTTGACAAAGTTGGTTTCGATCTGGTTCTTGACCTTCTGGAACTCCTGGTCGGTGACCAGTTCTTTTTTTACGCGCTCCACTTCCGTGTCCATGGCCGCTTCGAGTTCTTCGGCCTTAGTGCCCATGTTGGCAATGCCGATGGCGATGAACAGACCCGGATCTTCGAGGGCCAGCGGGAACACGCTCGTCTGGAGGGCTTTCTGCTGTTTGTCCACAATCTCCTTGTAGAAACGCGAGCTTTCGCCGCCCGCCAGCAGGGTTTGCAGAACGTCCAGCGCGTAGTAGTCCGGTGTGCCCTGGGCAGGCATGTGGTAAGCCTGGAACACGCCCGGCAGCGTCACGTTGTCGTACACGATGTCGCGAACTTCTTTGGTTTTGACGGGTTCGGTCACTTTCGGGCGATACGGGGCTTTGGGGCCTCGGGGGATTTCGCTGAAATATTTCTCAATCAGCTTCCGGGTGTCCTCCACGTTGATGTCGCCGGCGATGGACAGGATGGCATTGTTGGGGACGTAAAACTCCTTGTAGAAATCGCGGAACTCCTCAATTTTTGCCGCGTTCAGGTCTTCCATCGAGCCGATGGGAGCCCATTTGTAGGGGTGGGTCGTATACGCGCGCTTCAGCACTTCCGGGAAAAAAGAGCCGTACGGCTGGTTCTCGTACCGCTGGCGCCGTTCTTCCTTCACGACTTCCCGCTGGGTCTCGACGCCTTTCTGGTCGACCTTGGCGTGCAGCAGACGCTCCGACTCCAGATACAGACCCAGTTCGAGCTTGTTCGACGGCAGCACTTCGTAGTAGAACGTCCGGTCGTTGGACGTGTTGGCGTTCAGCTGTCCGCCCGCGCTCTTGACGATTTTCATGTAATCGCCGCGGCCGATGTTGTCGGAGCCTTCAAACATCAGGTGTTCGAAGAAGTGCGCGAAGCCCGAGCGGCCCGGCTGTTCGTTCTTGGAGCCGACATGGTACATCATCGTGACGGCTACCAGCGGGGTTGTATTGTCCTGATGCAGGATAACGTGGAGCCCGTTTGGCAGGTCGTATTCCGTAAACTTGATGCGCCCCTGCGTGGTCGCCGCTGCTGGCTTGGCCACTGCCTTGGGCGCCGTTTTTTTAGGCGTTTGCGCCACTGCTGACCACAGCAGACACTGGCTCAGCGCGACGTACAGCACGGTTTTTTTCATGCTTAGGTTAAAAGAAGTTGGTAAACGAAATTAGGTTGTTCAAAAATAGCCAAGAATATACTCCCGAAAAAGCTACCAAAAGCGGGAAGTACATGAGTGGCGGAATAGCAGGACTGAAGGGAATGATTGAATTTTGAATGACTGAATGGTTGATTGACTAGCTCCGCAAGTTTCAAATTGAGGCAGAGTCTCAGTCATTCAGTCAATCAATCATTCAGTCATTCCCCTCAGTACAAAAGCAAATACACCCCGGCGCCCGCCACGTACCCGGCCAGGGCGAGCCAGCTGATGCGTTTGAGGTACCAGCCGAACTGCAGGTGCTCCATGCCCATGACGGCCACGCCGGCGGCGGAACCGATGACGAGCAGACTGCCGCCCGTACCGGCGCAGTAAGCCAGAAATTCCCAGAGCTTGGCGTCGGGCGGGTAGGTCTGAAGGTCGTACATGCCCATCGCGGCGGCCACAATGGGAACATTGTCGATCACCGCCGACACGACGCCGATGAGCAGCACAATGACGTCCATATTCCCGACGGAATCATTGAGCGCCCGGGCGAGACTCGTCAGCACCCCCGTCGATTGGAGGGACCCCACCGCGAGCAGAATTCCCAGAAAAAACAGAATACTCGACGCGTCGATTCGGCTCAGGGCGTAGGCTGCCGTAAAGCGTTTGCGTTCTTCCACGTCTTTGTCCGAGTGAATAATTTCCGAAACAACCCAGATCACGCCGAGGACCAGCAGAATGCCCGTGTACGGCGGCAGATGCGTAAGGGTTTTAAAGATGGGCACAAACAGCAATCCCAGCAGTCCGACGAGCAGAATGATACCCCGGTCGCGACGCTGGCGGGGCGTGATGTACGGGCGGCTGATGCCGTGGGTGGCCGTCGCCACAAAAGCTTCCTGCTCGGCCTTAAAAAGGAATGTCTGAATCGTGAGCGGCACCAGCAGGCAGACCAGACTCGGGAGCAGTAACTGGCTGATGATATTCAGGGTTGTGACCTGCCCGCCAATCCAGAGCATGGTCGTCGTGACGTCGCCAATGGGTGACCAGGCACCACCGGCATTGGCCGCAATGATGATCATCCCGGCGATAGTGCGCCGCTGTTCGGCGTTGCGGATGAGCTTGCGGGTCACCGAAACCATGACGATGGAGGTGGTCAGGTTGTCGAGCAAAGCGGAAAGGAAAAACGCCAGCAGGCTGATGATCCAGAGCAATACCCGGGTGTTGCGGCTCGCAATGCGGTCGGTGATGATGCTGAAGCCGTCGTGCGCGTCGATGAGTTCGACGATGGTCATGGCCCCGAGCAGGAAGAAGGTGATCTCCGCAATCTCGCCCAGGTGATGCGACAGTTCTTCCACGACACCTTCCGGGTTCGCTTCGGCAGAAGCATAAATGGTCCAGCACAGAATGCCGGTAATCAGAGCGGTAGCGGTTTTGTTGATGTGGATGGAATGTTCGAGCGTAATGAGCAGATATCCGATCACAAACACCGCAATAAGCGTTATAAGCATGGCCAGTGGGATAGTTTCGGCCCAAAAATCGGAAATTAGAGTTTGCCGTTGCTATTTTTCAGAATGATAATTGTCCACGTACCGTTTCTGTGGGTCGATGGGATGGCGCTGTTTCCCTTTGTGCTGGTCCGAAAGCCAGCCCCCAGCGTTATTTTGCTGCATCACGAACGCATTCACCTCCGTCAGCAGCTCGAAATGGGCATTGTGCCCTTCTACGTCTGGTATCTGCTGGAATACCTGATCCGCCGCTTTCAATACCCCGATCATTACGCCGCCTACCGCAACATCAGCTTCGAACGCGAAGCCTACGCCAACGAACGCAACCTGAGCTACTACCGGGAACGGCCGTGGTTTGGGTTCGTCAGGTATATAAGGAATGATTGAATGATTGAATGATTGATTGACTGATTGACTGATTGACTGAATGACTGATTGACTGAATGGTTATTTAGCTCCGCAGGGTTAGAATTAGCGGAGCCAGCCATTCAACCATTCAACCATCCAACCTACTATCAGTCATTCAGTCATTCAGTCAATCAATCATTCAGTCATTCCTCCTCTCCTCCCCGATAGCTCACCACGCCGCCCATCATCACGAGCGCGGTGGCGATGACGACGAGCATGAGGATGCCTTCACGGAAGCCCTCAACTTTGAGGTTGTCCGGAATACCGAGGTAGAGCAGGACCGTGATCAGACCGCGCGGGGCCACGTAGGCGATGGGTGTCAGGCTGCCCTGAAGGCTGAGGCGCAGCACGGCGAAACGAACGCCGAAAATAATCGGCAGAATCAGCGCACTCACAATCAGAGCGTCGGGATCGATCAGCGTTTCCAGATCGGCGGCGTAGCCGAACAGCAGGAAAAAGAACGTCCGTACGATGAAGGCACTTTCGGCGGTGAGGTTTTTGAGCTGGTCGAGCTCTTTTTCGAACAGGTCGTTCTTCAGAACCCGGTCGAGGCGACCACGGATGAACAGTTCGGTATTGTTCAGAAAAAGACCGAAAACGAGGATGAGCAGCAGCGACGACAGATGGTAGATTTTTCCGACGGCGTACACCAGAAAGAGGACCGAAATGATCGGCAGGAACTTGATGTGGTGGTTGATCTTACTGATCAGGTACAGCAGGATAAAACAGCAGATGAGCGAGATGACCGCCATCACGGCCGTATCCTTGGCAAACGAAACGATCGACCAGAAACCACCGGAGGCGTTGTAGATCAGGAAGTTGAAGATCATAACGCCCAGGATGTCCGAGAACGCCGATTCGTATACGATAAACTCCCGCCGCGCCGGACTCAGGTTCTTGACACTCGGAATGGCCACGGCGCTGCTAATGATGGAAAACGGCATGGCCGTGACCAGGCATTTGAAAAAAGGCTGTTCGAGCAGCACATAAAACAGGCCGCCAATGAGCAGCGAGGTAAAAATAATGGCCGCCGTGGCCGCATAGAAAGCCCGCCTGAGCACCGCCAGCTTTTCGCCCGAAAGCTCCAGTTCAAGCGCCCCTTCCAGCACGATCAGAATCAGCCCCAGCGTGCCCAGCGTGGACAGAATCGGCGTCAGGTACGGAATCTGCACGTCCAGGTAATTCAGCAACTGGCGAACCAGAATCCCCGAAACGAGCAGCAGAATGACCGAAGGCGTTTTATACCGGCTGCTGAGCAGGTCAAACACATACGACAGCAGAACCGACAGACTGAGTACGATGATTAGGTACGAACTATCCATGCAATACGGAAATGGGCGAATGGCAAGTTAATGATTTTCTTTCACCATCTCCGTCGCAATTTTCGCCGAAAGCAGACAGAGCGGAATGCCGCCGCCGGGGTGCACGCTGCCGCCCACGAAGTACAGATTCTCGAATTCGTGCGAAAAATTGGCGTGGCGCAGAAAAGCCGCGAAGCGGTTGTTGGAGCTATTGCCGTACAAAGCTCCCTGCGAACTCGACGTCCGGGCTTCGATGCTGCGCGGGTCCAGAATGGCCTCGCAGGCAATCAGCGGGGCAATGTCGGTGCCGAGCGCGTGGCTGAGCTTGCGCAGGATGTTCTGCCGGGTCCGGTCGATGAGCGCGTCCCAGTCCTGGCCGGTGTTGTTGGGCGCGTTGATGAGCAGAAACCAGTTTTCGCAGCCCGCCGGGGCGTCGTCGGGCTTGTGCTTCGAGGTGATGTTGAGGTAAACGGTCGGGTCGTCGGTCAGGTCGTGGCGGCGGAACAGGTGGTCGAACTCCGTCCGGTAATCCCCGCTGAAGAAAATGTTGTGCAGGCCCAGTTCGGGAAAGCTTCGCCGGATGCCCCAGTAAAAAATCAGCCCCGAACTGGACTTGGGCTGCCGCAGAATCCGCTCCGGCTGCCGGGCGTCGGGCAGCAGTTTCCGGAACGTATTGACCACGTCCATGTTCGACACCACTAAGTCGTAAGGCGTAAGCTCTGAGTCGTAAGTTTGCAGACCTGTTACGCGGTTGCCTTGCGTCATTATTTTTTCCACCTGGGAATTAAAATGAAACCGGACGCCCAAGTCTTCGGCGAGCTTTACCAGGCTGTTGGTGATGCCGATCATGCCTTCTTTCGGGAAAAAGGCGCCGATGTTGTATTCCAGATGCGGAATGATGTTCATCGTGGCGGGCGTCTGGTAGGGGTCCGAGCCGTTGTAGGTGGCGTAGCGGTTGAACAGCTGCACGAGCTTCGGGTGGCGGAAACGCCGTTCGTTGGCGCTGTTCATGGTGCCGAAAATGCCGAGTTTGGGCAGATTCAGGTAGCCGTGCAGAGCGTCGCGACCCAGCCAGGTGGAGGCTTTGTGCAGCGAACGGTGGAGGAAAAGCTTTTCGGTAATCTCGTATTTGGTCGCGCTATCTTCCAGATGGGCAAGCAGGTGGGCGGCGGGCTCGCCGAGGGTCGTTTCAGCTTCCCGGGCAAACCGCTGGTGGTCGGCCCAGGCCGTCAGGCGCGTGCCGTCGTCCCAGAAATACCGGCAGGTTTCTTCCAGACGAATATAGTTGAAATAATCCGCCGGCGTTTTGCCCGCCAGCCGGAACAGTTCGTCCACCAGATGCGGCATCGTGAACAGGGACGGCCCGGCGTCAAAACGGTAGCCGTGGAGGTCGAAAGACGAGAGCTTGCCGCCCGGATAGGCGTTCGCTTCGAAAACATCGACCTGGTAGCCTTTGACGGCCAGGCGAATGGCGGAGGCAATACCGGCGATGCCGGCACCAATGATTGCGGCGGTTTTTGGGGTCACGGTGAATGAAATTACGCTTCTACACGTAACTCACAACCGCTTGTAGAAGTTTAGGCTCACGGCCATCCCGTTGCCTTTTTCGCTCAGTGTATAAAAGCCCTTGCCATCCCGTTCGAAGGCAATGGCCTCGCCCTGCGGCTCCAGTTCGACGCTCAGGGACTTGCCGCCGCTGCGCTGCAGGGCGTCCGCCAGCGACTGCCCGTCGGTGCGCTGCCAGTACTGCACGCCCACGTAGGTCCGGAGCAGAATCTCCTTCCCGTCGGCCGAAACGCTGCCGCCGGTGACCAGCGTCAGGGGCAGTTCGCCCATGTAGGCGGCGGTCATCACGTCTCCCGTACTCTGCGGATAGGCGAGGCGGTAGAGGCGGGCCTTTTCCTCGCGTTTGGTCACGATGTACAGATCTCGGGTCTGCGGGTCCAGCAGCAGGGCTTCGGCGTCGCGCGGGCCGTCGGCGTAGCGGAAAGCGATGCGGTCGGCCCCGCCCACGGCTTCTCCGGCGCTTTTCGGTTCGGGGAAGCGGTAGATGTAGTTTTCGCCGTTCTGGGCCAGATTGTCGCCAATGTCGGCCATGTACAGGTACGAAACGCCGTTTTGCGGACCGGGTCCGATGGCGAGGTCTTCCCAGTCGCGGTTGCCGAATGGAAGTCCGATGCGGCTGACGACCTGTCCGTTTTTGTTCAGCAGGTTCAGCCGGTTCGGCGTACCGCTGTCTTCCTGCACCCACATATGGCCTTCGATGGTCCGGCTGTCCACCAGTCCGGAGGCTTCGTCCACCTGACCGGGCTGCACCGGGGCTTTCTCGGGCTGGGCCGAAAAACGGTCGGAGAGTCGGGCCCCGTTGTTGTTCGGGCTGATGATTTCGCAGGACAGCAGGGTCGCCAGCAACAGGGCAGACAGGAAGTTTATTCGCATGACAGGACGTTCGAGAGGATTGTCCGCTGATTAACTCAAAACGGCGCCTAAAGGTACGCAGCCGGGCCGTTTGGAAACGCACTTTTCTTCATTTTATGAGGAAAAGGTAAGTCGCGTGCCGAAAACGCCGTACTTTCGCCCTGCATTTGTTCCGTTTTCTGATCCTGTTTCCGGTGATTTCCATCATAATTATCAACTACAATTCCAGCGCGTTTACCCGGCAGTGTGTCCAGTCCATCCAGGAAAAATGTCGGTTGCCGTCGTACGAAATCATTGTGGTGGACAACAATTCGGAGCCCGAGGACGCCGCCGGACTGGAACCGCTTCAGCGGTTTCCCAACCTGAAGCTTGTCGCCAGCCGCCTCAACCTGGGCTTCGCCGGGGGCAACATGCTCGGGGTGCAGCACATCGACCCCCGCTCGACCTATTACTTTTTCCTAAACAACGACTGTGTTCTGGTCAACGACGTTCCGGGGCTGCTGCTGGCGTATATGGAAGCCAATCCGGCCGTAGGTGCCTGCACGGGCCAGATGTTCAACGGGGAGGGCGAGCGGGATTCGTCTTTTGCCTACTTCCCGACGCTGGGTGTCAAACTGCTGGGCCACGGCCTGATGCGAACCTTCGACCGCGAGGCGTACCCGCCGCTGCGGACGGCCTACACCGAGCCCGTCCGGGTGCCGGTGGTGACGGGGGCAGCCCTGTTTGTCCGCCGCACGGCCTTCGACGCTTTGGGCGGGCTGGATACCACTTATTTTCTGTACTGCGAGGAGGAAGATATCTGCAAACGGCTGGCGCTCAGCGGCTGGCCGTCGGTACTGGTTCCGGCGGCGGAGTTCATTCATTACAGCGGCGCGAGTACCCGGCGGCGGTTTGCCATCGAGCGCGAGTTTTACATCTCGCTTTTTTACTACTACCACAAGTTTGCCCATCCGCTGATGATTCCGCTGTACCGGCTGTTTTATTTTTTCAAGAATATCCGGAAAGCGGGCCGGAGCAAGGTATACGCGCAGGTGGCCTGGTCCATCCTGAAAGGCAGTCCGAGGCGGGAAAGTCTGCGGTATGGACAGAAAATTCGTTAAATACGTTCATCTCGCGGCCTTCACCGAAAAATACGGGTTTATATAGAAGCATAAACGTTAAGATAAGGCCATGCCCTTTTTTCAACGCACCTTACGACTGCCCGCCTACCCGCGTGGCTTTCATCTGATTACCCGCCTGATCGAACGCGAACTGGCGGCCGAACTGGCGTCGATCCGGGTCGGGATGCTGCACGTCTTCATCCAGCATACCTCGGCGAGTCTGAGTATCAACGAAAATGCCGACCCGACCGTCCGGCAGGATTTCGAAAGTTTCTTCAACCGGCTGGTACCCGAAAACGCGCCGTATTTCAAACATAACTACGAAGGTCCCGACGATATGCCCGCCCATCTGAAAGCGGCGCTGCTCGGCCATTCCGTGCAAATCCCGGTGACGGCCGGCCGGCTGAACCTCGGCACCTGGCAGGGCATCTACCTCGGCGAACACCGCGACCACGGCGGCGCCCGGACACTCGTGGTGACGGGGTGGGGAGAGTAAAGGGAATTAAGAATTATGAGTTAAGAATTAAGAATTAGGGGTGGCCGGGGGGCTTTTTGCATCAATAAACGCCTACTTGCAGGGAAAGATGACCCTTCTTAGCCGTCACAGGGATATACTCAACACATACGGGCCCTTCCTCGTAGAAATCCCATCGGTTGTTTTCACGAACACTCCCCTTATCGAGGATGGCTTTCCCCATATACTTTTGTCTGCCTTCCCGGCAGGGGTAAGCATAGAGGTATGCCTGCCCGTCCAACTCTCCACCTACATCTACCACAACTACGTTAGGCCTATCTTTACCGTGTTCGTGCCGGAAGACTTGCCCGCTACCGACATTGTTTATGGCATATTCTTTTTTGTTGCCGCAGGAAAGAAGTGATGTAATTACACTGAATAGCAATAAGGATTTGGCAAGTCGCATCATGTTTTGTCATTAGAAGCGGCAAATATACTTTCCTTAGGTATAACGCGTTCGCCATTCGTTAGCCTTGCTCACCCCCAGCCTAACGATTACCCGCAGATTCGTCTTTCCCAGCCGGCCGTGATTTCCATTTACAACTTTTTAGCCGGTATGTCTCTACCCGCGGCCGGTGTCCCCACCGGCCGCAGCAATATCGCCAAACAGAAGGACCTTTTCGGGCGGTGCGGACACAGTCTGAGGGGTGACTTTCCCAGACTTGCGCCCGCACCGCCCGCAGCAAAGCCCTTCCCGTAATTCGTAATTTTTAATTCGTAATCAGAATCGTCTATTTCTGCGTGACCACCAGCATGCCCTCCGCCGTGTTGCTGACGAACGCCACATGTTTGCTATCGGGCGACCAAGAAGGCGTGTTGAGGGTGCCCTGCCCGCCGTAGAGGTAGGCCACCACCTTCGGCTTGCCGCCTGATACGGGCATCATCCGTAAGTAAACGTGCTTGTAGAACGGGTGGTCGCCGGATTTCACTTCTTCTCTCAGAAACGACAGAAAAATGAGCCATTTGCCGTCGGGCGAAACATGCGGGAACCAGTCGTGGAATGGCCCGTCCGTAAGGGCGGTCTGCTCGGTGCCATCGGCTTTCATGCGGTAAATGAGCATGTTGCCGGTCCGGTTGGAATTGAAATAGATATACTGACCGTCGGGACTGTATTCGGGGCCGTCGTCCAGCCCCTTGGCGTCGGTCAGGCGCAGCTCGGGTCCGCCGTTGGCCGTGACGCGGTAGATGTCGAACTCGTTGTTGCGCGAGCCGGTGAAAACCAGAAACCGTCCGTCGGGCGACCAGCCGTGCAGGTACGACGGGCCGACGGGCGTGATGAGCTTCGGCTGCCCGCCCGTGATGGGCACCGTGTAGATGAGCGAGCCCAGATTCGGGTCGGGACCGGTGCTGCTCAGGCCGAGCAGGCTGCCGTCGAACGAAAGGACGTGGTCGTTGTTGTTTTTGTCCACGTTGCCCGTGTCGAGCACTTTGGGTTTACGGGTTTTCAGGTCGAAGGTGTAAATCAGACCTTCACGGTTGTAAAGCAGCGTTTTGCCGTCGGGCGTCCAGTTGGGAGCCTGAATGGAGCCGGGGTCGGTGTAAACAACCTCCCGCCCGCCGGTTTTCACGTCCAGAATTTCGAGGTTGCTGGCCAGATACTGCTTGTAGGGAACAAGGCCGGCCGGGGCGGGCACCGTCAGGCGCACGTCGCGGAACCGGGCTTTGGCCGGGTCGCTGCCCGTCTGTCCGCCCACAAAAAGGCCCGCGTACACTTCCTCCCCAAGCGGAATGTTCTGCACAAAATCCAGCGTGAACGGCTCCCCGAACCGGGCCACCCAAAGGGCGAACACATTGCCCTTGCGCTCCAGTTGAATGACGTCGGCCCCGGTCGCTTTGGACGCTTTGGCCTCCGGGGCGCTGCCCGCCTGGCGTCGGAACTGGAGCGCCGCCGCGCCATCGCCCTGTACCGTGGCGCTCGCAAAGGGCGCGCCCGGCTCCAGACTGCTCCGAACCATCCAGCCCATCCGCTGCCGCTCGCCCACACCGCGCCCGACGAACTCCGCCCGGGCGGTCAGGATGAAGTCGCCTCGCATGCGTTTCCAGGCAAAATGACTGTCTTCAGGGCCGCTGCCCGTGCTACTCAGTTCGTAGGTTTCGGATTTCGGGCTGTAAGCGGCGGTGCCGGGGCGGGTCGCCGGGCCCAGGTCGCCGCTTTTTTCAAAAACACCCAGCGACTGGGCGAAGCCGGGAAGGGAAAGACAGACAGCTAAGGCAAGACAGAGCAGGTGAGAAGTGCGTTTCATGCGGTAGGGAGAATGGATTGGATGCGGGAATGGACAACTCGAAAAGAAGCCGTCCGGCCGGTTTTACTGATGCACGGCCTGTACGGTTTCGTGAACGGTCGGGCGTTCAGCCCGCCAATTCAGGGCTTTATCCGCCAAATCTTCCGGTTCGGTATCTTTTTGTGGTCCGGTCGGCGGCGTCGAACTAGTTTTGAGCCGTAAACAACGAATACTTCCTCTATGAAACAGTTCTTCTTCCTCACCCTGACGGCGCTCCTGACGGCCTTCGGTGCCGTAGCTCAGGAGCGCGTCACGGTGAGCGGCTACATCAAAGATGCCGCCAACGGCGAGGGCCTCATCGGTGCCACGGTGCAGGTCAGGGGCCAGTCGCTCGGCGCAGCCGCCAACGAATACGGATTCTACTCGCTCACCCTGCCCAAAGGTTCCTACGAACTGGTCTGGTCGTACGTCGGGTACGAACCGCTGACCCGGACGGTCGCGCTGACGGCGGGCCAGAAAATGGACGTCCAGCTGAAATCCGCCGATGTGCAGATGCAGGAAGTTGTGGTGAAAACGACCAAACCCGAGCAGAACGTCACCAGCCTCGAAATGGGCGTGAGCAAGCTGGAAATGAAAACCGTCAAGGCCATGCCCGCCCTGCTGGGGGAAGTGGACGTGGTGCGGAGCATCCAGCTGCTGCCGGGCGTTTCGACGGTGGGCGAGGGCGCGACGGGTTTCAACGTCCGCGGCGGCAACATCGACCAGAACCTGATTCTGCTCGACGAAGCGCCGGTCTACAATTCCTCCCACCTGCTGGGCTTCTTCTCGGTCTTCAATCCCGATGCGGTGAAAGACCTGAAACTGGTCAAAGGCGGGATTCCGGCCCAGTACGGCGGTCGGCTGTCGTCCCTGCTCGATGTCCGGATGAAAGAAGGCAATTCCAAACAGTTCTCCGTCTCGGGCGGCATCGGGACCGTTTCCAGCCGTCTGACGGTCGAAGGGCCGATCCGGAAAGACAAAAGCTCGTTCATCGTGACGGGTCGCCGGTCGTATGCCGACTTATTCCTGAAAGCTTCCCCGAATCAAGACTTGCGGAACAACATTGCCTACTTCTACGACCTGACGGTGAAAGTCAACAACACCATCGGCCCCAAAGACAAGGTGTTCGTTTCGGGCTATTTCGGCGCGGACGTGTTCAGCCTGAAAAGCCCCGACAGCGGCGATTTTCGCATGAGCTGGAAAAACAAAACGGCTACCGTGCGCTGGAATCACCTGTTTTCGGACCGGCTCTTTGCCAACTTTACGGGCGTTTACAGCGATTATTACTACAATCTGGGCGTACCGTCCGGGCCGCAGGCTTTCGACTGGACCTCGAACATTTATAACTACAGCGGCAAAGCGGACTTTACCTATTACCTGAGCACCCGCAACACCGTCAGCTTCGGCGCCCAGGCCATCCGCCACCGGTTCACACCCGGCAACGTGAAGCAGGAACGGGAAGGCTCGATTGTGAACCCGATCAGCATGCCGGAAAAGCACGCGATGGAATACGCCGCCTACCTGGACAACGAGCAGTCGATTGGCCGGAAACTGAGCCTGCAATACGGCCTGCGCCTGTCGGCTTACCAGTACCTCGGTGCCGGCACGACGTACGATTATGTGGGTGAACCGAACCGAAAACTAACGCCGACCAACCCGCAGACGTACGGCAAAAACGAAGCCATTGCCACGTACGCCAACCTGGAGCCCCGCTTCTCGCTGCGTTACTCGGTCGATGCATCCAGTTCGATCAAGGCAACCTACAACCGCACGGCCCAGTACATTCACCTTATTTCCAGCTCGACGGCGGCCTCCCCGCTCGACCTCTGGTATCCGACCACCAGCAACGTGAAACCCGAGCGGGCCGACCAGGTGGCCGTAGGGTACTTCCGCAATTTCAAAGAGAACGCCATCGAAGCTTCCGTAGAGGGTTTTTACAAAACGATGGAGAACCAGATCGACTACCGCGACGGCGCCCAGACGCTGCTGAACGAGCACCTCGAAGGCGACCTGATGTACGGCCGGGGACGGGCTTACGGGGCAGAGTTTTACCTGAAGAAAAACACGGGCCGCCTCAACGGCTGGGTCAGCTACACGCTTTCACGCTCGGAGCGTAAAGTGGCCGGACTGAGCAACGACGAGTGGTACGCCGCCAAATACGACCGTCGCCACATGCTGTCGGTGGTCGGAATTTACAACCTGAACAAGCGGCTGAGCCTGTCGGCCAACTTCGCCTACAATACCGGCGTGGCGACCACGGCCCCGAACGCCCGCTACGAATGGGACGGCATGACGCTGCCGCATAACACGACCAACAACCGCAACGCCTTCCGGGTCCCGGCTTACCATCGTCTGGATCTGTCGGCGACGCTGCAGGGCAAGCGCAACCCGACACGCCGCTGGCAGGGCGAGTGGGTGTTTTCGGTTTACAACGCCTACGGCCGCCGCAACGCCTTTACGGTGTATTTCCGGCAAGCCGAAAACAATCCGCAGCAGACCGAAGCCGTCAGGCTGTCCATTCTCGGCGCGGTGCTGCCTTCGGTGACGTATAACTTCAAGTTTTGACATTGAATATCTGACACTTGACGTTGGAAGGCGGCGCTCAGGCGCTGGCCGGAACGTCCTCCCTAAGAAATCATGAAATCACGCAACAACGTATACCTTCTCCTGCTGAGCCTCTTCAGCCTGACGGCCTGCACCGACGTGGTCGATGTGGACCTCGAAAAAAGTGAACCGCTGCTGGCCGTCGATGGGCAGATCACCGACCAGCCCGGCCCGTACACCGTACGCCTGAGCACGACGGCGTCCTATTTCAGCAACACGACGACCCCGGCCGTTACCAACGCGACCGTCGTCATCCGGGATAGCGAGGGCGTCTCCGAAACCCTGAAGCAGACAACCCCCGGCGTTTACGTCACGAGCCAGCTCCGTGGGAAAGTCGGCCACAAATACACGCTGACGGTAAAAGCCGACGGACAGGAGTATACGGCCGAAACCGAAATCCGCCGCGTATTCCCGCTGGATTCCATCGCCGCTGAGTTCAGAAAGGAAAGTCTGGGGCAGGAGGAAGGCTATTATCTGAAAATCTACGGGCAGGAAATCGCCGGGAAAGGCGATTCGTACCGCTGGAAGGTCTATCGCAACGATTCGCTGTTGAGCAAGCCGGCCGACCTTATTTTCTTCGATGATCTGTACATTGACGGCAACTACCTGAACGGCATTGCCCTCGGGAACGGGCCTTTCAAAAAAGGGGATAAAATCCGGGTGGAAAACCTGTCGCTGACGGATGACGCCTATCAGTACATCGTCGAGATTTTCAACAACACGGCGGCGACCGGCGGGCTGTTCTCCAACCCGCCGGCCAACGTCCGGACGAACATCCGCAATGTAGCTCCAAACGGAAAAAAAGCCGTCGGCTGGTTCAACGGCTCAGCCGTCCGGCGAGTAGAGAAAACCATTTAATGTATCCACGGACTAAAGCCGCTGGTACTGTCGTGAGTTGCAAGTTTTGGGTTAGTATTTTTTCAATATCTTTGACCTACCTGTAGGACAAGCAGGCTTCGGCCTCTTGATCCTGTGTAGTCCCGCTAGTCGGGACTATTTTTTTAGCCTGGTCCGATACGTTCTTTGTCGTAGTTGGAGAGTAACTAGGCTCGTACTCAGACCCGTTGCGCCAGAGAGCATAACATAGAGTAAGCAGCTTTTTCTGGACGGCTACATACGCTTTCATTTTGATGCGTGATCGGCTATAGACCCGCTCATAAAGGGCGGCACAGCCAGGTTCACCAAAACGCACCGCATTAAGAGCGGGTAGATGCAAGATACGACGAATGCGACTGTTCCCTTTTTTTGAGATGCGCGTCTTACCGATATGTTTGCCCGATTGGTTTTCCACTACGTCATAGCCAGCAAAGCTCACTAGTTGCCGTACGTTCTCAAAGCCCGTGAAGCCATTTGTCTCTGCCACTAGTGTAGCGGCCGACAGTCGGCCCAGCCCCTTGATGGCACTCAGCCGATCAATGCCTTCCCGTAAAGGTTGATCATCGTCCAGCAGATCATTAATGGCCTGACTGATTTCGGTCAACTGCCTGTCATAGAGAGCAATGAGGTTATTAAGCTGTTTGAGGATGAACCCATCGCTGAACTGGCTGTACTCAATAGAGTGCTTTTGATTCTGGCTTTGGGTCTTCAGTTCCTGTAACCTCTGGTGTTGACGAGTTAGCATCCGCAGACTGTATATGTTCTTCGAGAGTGGTTGCCAAAGCGGCAGTTGCTGTTCAAGCGTCATACGAGCCAGCCCTTGCGCATCGATGCGGTCATTCTTGGACTTGAGACCCAGGCTTTTGAGGTAGTGCTTTGCTTTGTTTGGCAGGACCACACTGACCGATTGGTCTTTGGTAAACAGATACCAGGCCAGGGTCTCATGATAAACGCCTGTGGCTTCCATGACATAGCGAACCGGTAGGTCTGTCTGCTTACAGTGCTTTCCTAGCCAGGTCATTAGTCCTGAGAAAGCGGCCGCCTTGTTAGCTAGTTTAGTGGTTCCTTTAACCGTTACTTTTCCGGTGGTGTCGATGACGGAAACACAGACAAGAATGGTGTCTTTGCCAATGTCAAAGCCCACCCCGTAACGCAGGAAGGAAGCTGTCGCTTTCATAGTGGATAAGGGTTGGAGGTAAACTGACCGCTTCTCTCGTCTTTTGCACATGTATGCAGGATTACAGTACAGAACCGTATCCATAGGTACTGTTGAAGTTACTGAGAAAAAGCAGGGTGGGCAGATAGACCAGCGGCACAACATCGCCTTGAAGACGTGTTAACGGCGGAACACGGGCTGCTGCCCACCCTTGTCAGGGACTAACCCAAAATTGCACTCTTTCCAACTATATCAAAGAAGTTCAAAGATATGAGCGGCGGACCGTCCGTGGATACATTATAGCGCCTTCCGGACGGCGGGCGCCACGACTGTTCCGAGCAGCTCGATGGCGCGCATGACCTTGTCGTGGGGCAGCGTTCCGACGCTGATGTGCAGCAGGAAGCGGGTGTTGCCAAACAGTTCGTATTCGTACAGAATCTTGTCGATCACCTGCTGCGGACTGCCGACCAGCAGCGAGCCGTCCGGTTCGCGCATCATTTCGAAATGCTCCCGGTCCATCGGCGACCAGCCCCGCTCGCGCCCGATTTTGCTCATCACGTAGGCGTACGGCCCGTAGAATTCATTCGCTGCTTTCTGCGAATCGTCGGCGATGTAGCCGTGGGAGTTGATGCCTAACTGAAGTCGGGCGGGGTCGTGCCCGGCCTTTTGCCAGCTTTCCTTGTAAAGCCTCGTAAACGGAACAAACCGCTGCGGCATGCCGCCGATGATCGCCAGGGCCATCGGCAGGCCGTAACTGGCCGCCCGGACCACCGATTCCGGCGTACCGCCCACGGCCACCCAGATGGGCAGTTCGGGCTGGTGGGGTCGGGGATAAACGCCCCGGTTGTCGATGGACGGCCGGTGGTGCCCCTCCCACGTAATTTTTTCACTTTTATTGAGGCGAACGAGCAGGTCCAGTTTTTCGGCAAAAAGCGAGTTGTAGTCGTTCAGGTCATTGCCAAACAGCGGAAACGACTCGATGAACGACCCCCGGCCCGCCATGATTTCGGCCCGACCGCCCGAGAGCAGGTCCACGTGCGCAAAATCCTGAAAGACCCGGACGGGATCATCCGAACTGAGCACCGTTACGGCGCTGGAAAGCTTGATATTCTTTGTCTTAACCGCCGCGGCCGCCAGCACGACCGCCGGGGACGAAACGACAAAATCGGAACGGTGGTGCTCCCCGATAGCAAAGACGTCCAGGCCCAGCTGGTCCGACAGTTCGATTTCTTCCATCAGGTTCATCATCCGCTGGTGCGGGCTCAGCAGCTTCCCCGTGGCCGGATCGGGCGTATTTTCGACGAATGTGGTGATGCCGATTTCCATAATTTAATGTATCTACACCTTTTTGGCTGTAACATCAGAACGGCCTCAATTCGTTGCAAAATCGGTGACTTCTGTTTGATCGGTAAACAAAAAAGCCGTTCAAATGCTTGAACGGCCGGTTTTCGTTGACTGCTGAATCAGGCTTAATAAAGCGGAATCGAGTAAACGATGTGATTCGGAAAGGCTTTCACCTGGCCGTTTTTGTTGCGAAAATAAGCTTTCTCTATTTCCACAACGTACCGGTCCCCCGGCTGCGCCTGAGACGCCAGTGTTTCCAGCGACCCCTTACCGTTCCAGGCAATCACCGCTACCCTTGGATTCTCGCGGGCGAGATTGATGAATCCTTTCTCAATCACAACCTCCGCTTCGGGCTTACCCGTCTGCGAATCGGGGGCGCTGGTCGCCGTCAGGGTTCGGCTGTTGAGCGGAACTCCTTTCGACTCATCAACGGGTTTGCCATCGAACAGGAGCGTAAGCGTGAATTTCGGCTCGGGAGAAGCCTGAGCCAACAGCGCGGACGGGGCTAAAAGACAGCCAATTAGGCAAAGACGGAAAATCAGGGATAGGCGCATGGTTGGAAGGGTTTGGCGTGATGTATCCCTGAAACGCCGACGGCCGTACTTTATTGAATCAGCTTCTCCAGCCGCTGCGCCACCGTGTGTTTCCTCAGGTCGGCATTCAGGTTTTTGTACAAATTCTGCACCTCGTTTTTGGGTAGCTGCGGCCAGTACCAGTTGAGCAGATACAGGCTCAGCAGCGAATTCGGAGCTGCCTGAATGCGCTCCTGCACCTGTCTGGACTGTTCGGCTTTCAGGCGCTTTTCGTCCTCTTCAATGCGCTGCAGCAGGTCCTTATCGTTGGGCGCGTTTTTCCGTTCGTTGTAGAGCGTCATCAGCTCGTCGCGCATGGGTTTGTCCACTTTTTCCTGAAACTCCAGCCAGGAGTCGGTCAGCGGAGAGCCTTTGACGGTTGCCTCGCGGAAAGCCTCTTTCGTGCCTTCCAGCGTCAGGTTGCCGTCCCAGATGAATTGCACCTGCCCGGGCAGTCCTTCGACGCTCACATTGTAAAAATCGACTTCCGGAATCGTCCGGGAAAACGTGAAGGTGCCATTCTGCGCCTTCACGGCATCCACCGTCACAACTTTGCTGTTTTTGTTGTCGGTCTTTTTCAGATAGACCATAACGCCATCAAGGCCCGGCACAGCGCCGGTCAGCCTGACGGAGTGCTGGGCAAAAGCTACCGAAAAGGTGCTCAGGAGCAGGAAGAGAATCGTTTTCATAGAAGTATGGTGTTTTGTTTCTCGCCGCTGCGACGGTTCGCCGCTGCGACGCAGATTTTAAACGCAGATTTTCGCAGAGATACTTGGCGTGAAGCCGCCAGTCGCCGCGAGAGCTACCCTAAACAACAAAGCCTTTGGCCGGTTGATTGACGAACCGATTGTCCGGTCCTTTCAGTACGCGTGATCGGCTTTAATGTCCTGTCCGGACCAGATTTTACGGGCGGTCCAATCCTGGGCGGGGTTGCTCCAGAACGGGTCGTCGGCCGGGAGGCCCAGCGGCACAAACGCGGCCGTGCAGAGGTACAGGCTTCCGGTGGAAATGTAGGTTTCGCCGATGGAAGGCTGGTGGCCGCACAGCCCGATCTGGAGCCATCCGCCGCCGTCGTACGTGCCCGGTGCTTCCATCGTCCGGCGGATCACGGCCGTGAGGGCCGAGCGGACCTGCGCGGGCGTCAGTTCGGCGGGCAGCTGTTTCTGCAAAGCCATCTGCGCCAGGTGCTGAAACGCCCCGCAGCGGTAAGCCAGCGACCGTCCGTAGGCCGCAAACGAGCCATCCGGCGCAATCATCCGTTCCTGAATGACGGCGTACCGCTGCGCCCGGGCCAGTACCGTTTCATACAGCCCTTTCTGGCCTTTGCCCGCTTCCTGCATCGTCCGGACAATGTCAAGCATCATCGGCTGGATAACAAAGCTGTTGTAATAATCCCAGTGGAAATTCGGGCCGTCGCCGTAAGCCCCGTCGCCCTTGTACCATTGTTCGTGCTGGCGGAGCGCGTAGTCGAGGCGCATTTCGTCGGCCTTACCGGTGAACCTGAGCAGGGCCGCTTCCACCATGCCGCTGAAAAGCAGCCAGTTGTTGAAACCCGGTTTGATGGCGCGGGTGGAAGTCAGCGCCGCCACCAGATTCTGCTGCGTTCTGGCGTCCAGTTTTTCCCACAACGCTTTGGGTGCGCGGAGGAGGGCGTGGGCCAGAAAGGCGGCGTCCACCAGCGGCTGCCCGCCGGACGTGAAGTTCAGAAACGTCGGGGCCTGCGGGTCAACGGAGCGGGCGATGGCCTGCCGGGCCAGTTCGCCGAAACGCTGCTGCTGGGACCGTTCGGCCGCCGGAACCTCCGCGTCGAGCCAGGGCGACAGGCCCGTGAGGGTTCGGCCGAGGGCTTCGAGATAGGTCACCTTTTTGCGCCCTTCCAGTTGTTTCGGGGCCGATTCCACGGGCATTTTGTCCTTCAGTTGCCCGGCGGCGGCGGCGGTGAGCACGGGTCCGGCCACTTTCAGCAGCGTCTGGAGCCAGTAGGCCCGGTCGTCGGCGGGCGGCGTTTGGGTGAAAGCAAGCGACGGGGAAATAGCGGGGGTAAGGGCCAGTCCGGCCAGAAAATTTCTGCGCTTCATGGGGTAAAAGGTATAGGTCGAGAAGGCGGGGGGTGGAGGGATTTACTTTTGTGGATTTATTTCTCGCAGATTGCCGCAGATTTTAAGCGCAGATTCTCGCTAAGACTTTCTGCGGAAATCTGCGCTTAAAATCTGCGGCAATCTGCGAGAAACCATTTCACAAAATCCCCATTTCCTTCAAAATCGCCTCCGTAATCGCCCGGCGGCCCGGCACGAAAGTCGGCGGAGCGGGCGAGGGGCTTTCCACGTTCGTCGCGAAATAATAAACTTTATCGCCTTTTTCGACGTACCCGACAAACCAGCCCGTGTTGCCTTCTACCGAGTTGACACCCACGTCGGGCAGAGAGGTGACCCAGCCGGTCTTGCCGTACAGCCGGTAGCCTGGTTTTTCGTCGAGCAGCATCACTTTCTTCAGAATGCCGAGGCTGCGCTTGGAAAACGGGACTTTCCCTTCGTGAATCCGGCGCAGAAAATCGACCTGCTGTTCCTGCGTAATGCGGGAAGCGCCTTCCAGCCAGAATCGGTCGAGGTTTCCGGCCGAAATGTCCAGATTGCCATAATCGGCTTTGCTGACCCATTTCTGCATCCGCTCCAGGCCGATTTTGCGCGCCAGTTCCTGATAACACGGCACGCAGGAGGCCGCAAAAGCCGTTTTGAGCGTGTGGTCCTGGTTCCAGGCTTCGATATCGCGTTTGACACCGTCCCATTTCATCGGGCTGTTCTCGTCTTTCAGAACGCCCGTTTCCAGCCCGACGAGCGTGTTCATGATCTTGAAAGTCGAGGCGGGCAGAAATCCCTTGCGGCACCGTTCAAACTGGTAAGCCGTGTAGTGGTCGCGCTGCGGGTCGTAGAGCAGAAAAGAGCCGGTGAGCTTTTGCTCCTTGAAAAAGCGCTCAAAATCCGGCCGTTCGGTGATGCGGGCGGCGGGGCGAAAACTGAGCAGAAGAACGGTGGCAACGAAGAGGACTAGCGGTTTCATTCCGGCTTACGGCGTCGTGGTGATGGCTTGCAATTTAAGAAACTTTCCCGGTCCGCCCCGCTCTCCCAGCGCCGGTTCGAGGCCAATGACGGTAATCTGGCCGTTCCAGTTGCGGGCCCGGCTCATGTCGAGTTCGTAGGTCCGGTATTCCCCGTCGCCGATGATCGGAAAATCCAGGACGCGGTCGGCCAGGTACTCGGGGTCGCCGGGCTTGCGCCAGCGAAAACGGGCCTGCCGGGCGTCGGTTTTGAAGGCCGCCCGGATGTAGATTTTGGGAATGGAAGCGGCGTCCCAGAGCACCCCGGGGCCGGTCATCAGAATGTCGGACCGGTCGAGGGGCAGGTTGATTTCGCCTTCGATGGGCCAGCCTGTATCCCGCCCGAAATCGTAGAAATGCCAGTGCTGCCGGTCCTTGACGAAGCGGTAGTTCGGTCCGGCCGACGGGCGCGGCTGCTGGTAAACCCATTTACGGATGTCTTCCAGGTTGCCCAGCACGAGGGCGTAGGTGTATTCATAGACGATGTTGTGGTCCAGAATTTCGTAGTAGGTGGGCCCCGCATTGGCCGTCCCGAAATCGTACTCGAAGCCCGTGCCTTCGGGGCCGTAGGTGCCCGCCACAAAGTCGTACTGATCCGGTTGCCAAACGCCCAGTCCCCAGTTTTGTTCGTTCACCATCGCCACCCAGTTTTCGGTGGTCTGCACATACTGCGTTTTGCCGCGGCTCTGGATGCGGGTGAGGGCATCGTTGGTGAAAGGTTTCAGGCCGTTATACGAAAAAATGCGGTAGTACGGGGCGTTGAGGTACACGGCGGGCAGTTCCTGCGGGAGGGCGGCGTACTGCGTTTTGTCGGGGCGATTGTTGGTCAGGCGGCAGCGGACGTGGACGGCATTGTCTTTCAGGCTGATCCAGGTTTCAAAGGTGGCCTGCCCGCGGACGTTGTTGAGTGCCCACTGCGTCGGTTCGGTTTTGATGTAAAGCTGGGTGCTGTCGTTGCGGAAATCCAGCACGCGCGCCCCGTTGCCAAAGACATCGCCCGACTGGATAGGGTTCCAGCTCATGTACGACCAGGCCGGGTGAATCTGCGCCCCCGGCGGCACGTACGGGCTTGGTCCCGAGTAGAACGAAGCCTGAATCTGCCGCCCGAGGTCGTAGTTGTTGACCATGTTGGTGCTCAGGCTGAGCAGTGACGCAGTGGCCGGAGCCAGAAACGTGATGGCCCCGCCCCGGGCCAGGTCGATGCCCACCCGGACGATGCCGTTGCTGAGGAAGGTCGGGTCGGCTTTGGGCTGCGGTGCGGGCGGCACCGACGGTTCGCCCACCGTTCCCGGCGGGGTGTTGGTCGGCGTGGAGTACGTGATAGGTCCCCAGACGCGCTCCTCGTATTCGTAGCAGCCGACCAGCAGAACGGCAAGCAGGAAGATCAGTCTCAGGCGTGGCATAAACAGGGTCGTTGCAGGGCGAAAAATACAAAAAGTCGGGGGAAGTTGGTAAGCATGAGCCCAAACTTAATCGCCATTAAAATAGCGTAAAGTATCATCAAACGGCATCTACCAGTTCATCGCGGCCTTCCGCAAGCATGGTAAAAAATAATCGGCGGGACCTACGCGCCGCGCAGACCCCGCCGGGGTTGTCGCTTAGCGGTTGGCTTCTGAGAGCCAGTGAAACTGCCGTTCGGCGAGCTGGAATTGGTGGTTGGTGCGGCGAAGCGTCACGGTCAGGGAATCGCCGCGGTAAAGGCCGCGCAGAACGAGGCGGCTGGTGTCCGGGCGGGCGAGCCGAAACGTCAGGACGGGCAGGCTGTCGCCCGAAAGCTTCTTGAACGCCAGCGTCTGCTGGGTGGAGTCCAGCCGGTAAACAAAATAGCCGCGCCGATACCGCTGCCGGAACAGCGTGTCCGGCGTCTGAATGCTGCCCGAAGTGGTGGTTTCGAACACCACATTTTGCCACCGCAGCGAATCCGGCAGGCTGGACCGGAACTCGGTCACTTCGTAGAAACCGGCCTTCAGCGGTCCCGGCGGCGAGGGCGGCGATGAAAATGACTGATACGTCTGATACAGCGGCATAATTCCGAAGAAGAACACAAAAGCCACCTTGAGTACCGTCTGCGCGATGCGGGCCGGCCTGTTCGAAAAACGCAGCGACCGGCTGGGCTGCGTCGGGCGGTTGAACACAAAAAAGTCGAGCAGGCGGCGGGCGTCGCTGACCAGCAGCAGGTTGCTGAACACAAACAGGTGCGTGGAGAACAGCTTCACCGGAATGTCGTAGCAAAAATTGAGCACCATGACGTTCAGGAAAACACTGGCCGACACAAACGCACCCAGAGTCGCCGTGCGTCGCCACAGCAGCAGACCCCCCGCCAGCACCTCCACCGCGCCCGAGAAGAATTGATAGGGCTTGGAGTACCCGATAAAGAGCCACGAAAACCGCATCGGCAGCAGATCGCCGAGGGGCGTAGCCAGCTGGCTCAGGCTGGGAAAAGACATTTGCAGTCCAAACAGCTTAACAATGCCGTAGGAAAGGGCCACCGATGCCACGTAGTAGCGCAGGACCACCAGCGTCCAGTAAGCCAGCCGGTCGTACTGGCGGCGTTTGTCCACCAGCGACCAGAAGACCATACCCAGCAGGGCGGCCAGGGCAAAAAAGGACAACTGGGCGTACCCGTAGGACGTATCACCGCTGCCGTTGAAGGGCACCAGCTGGTCTTTGATGTGGAAAAGGTGCTGATTGGCGGCCGTGACCAGCCAGTTTTCGGCCTGGTTATACCCGTCGCTCAGGATGCTGATACCGGGAAACATTCCCAGCCAGGTCAGCGGCGACAGGTACAGCAGTAAATAAATGGCGGTAAAGCGGAACAGCAGCCGACGCCAGAGCGGCCAGGGCGCAGGGGTGAAAACCGAAACGGCCGGAGCCGCAGGAGCTTGAAGCATAGGGCAGGGTAGTCAAGTGAGCCCGGGAAGATACTCAATGGCGGCGAACGGTTCAAGAAGGGTTTATCGGAAGGTTTTCGAACTTTTTTTAGTCATCTGTTTCGCATTCCCCCTCATTCGACTAATTTTGTGCAATTTTTTGACCATACCGGAACAGCCTGGCCGGCGCTCCGGTTGTGCCTGTTCATGACTTGATTGGCATTCTGTGTTTTGCGGGCCGGTTCGTTTCAGTGGGGTCAGTGGAGTATCCAAACCGATATTCATAAGACTTTCTTTTTCCGCTGAAAAATGCCCAAAGATTCTTCCCTCCGCTCGGTTCTCATTATCGGCTCCGGCCCTATCGTCATCGGTCAGGCGTGTGAATTCGACTATTCCGGCTCGCAGGCGGCTCGTTCGCTGCGCGAAGAAGGCATCGAAGTGTCGCTGATCAACTCCAATCCGGCCACCATCATGACCGACCCGATCAACGCCGATCACGTCTACCTGAAGCCGCTGGAAAAGAAATCCATCGTCGAAATCCTGCAAAAACACCAGGATATGGGTCGCCCCATCGACGCCGTGCTGCCGACCATGGGCGGCCAGACCGCCCTGAACCTCGCCATCGACTGCGACAAGGCCGGCGTCTGGACGAAGTTTGGCGTCCGCATCATCGGGGTGGACATCAAGGCCATCGAGACCACGGAAGACCGCGAGAAATTCCGGCTCAAAATGCTGGAACTGGGCGTGGGCGTCTGCAAAGGCCGCACGGCGCGGTCTTTCCTCGAAGGCAAGGAAATCGCGCAGGAAATCGGCTTTCCGCTGGTGATTCGCCCGTCGTTTACGCTCGGCGGAACCGGCGGCGGCTTCGTGGAACGCCCCGAAGATTTTGACAAAGCTCTGACGAACGGCCTGCACGCCTCGCCGGTCCACGAAGTACTGGTGGAACAGAGCGTGATGGGCTGGAAAGAATACGAACTGGAACTGCTGCGCGACGGCGCGGGTAATTTCATCATTATCTGCTCCATCGAAAACTTCGACCCGATGGGAATCCACACGGGCGACTCCATCACGGTCGCCCCGGCCATGACCCTGCCCGATACGCTCTACCAGAAAATGCGCGACCTCGCCATCATGATGATGGACGGCATCGGCAAATTTGCGGGCGGTTGTAACGTGCAGTTCTCGGTCAACCCCGAAACGGACGATATCATCGCCATCGAAATCAACCCGCGCGTGAGCCGCTCGTCGGCCCTGGCGTCGAAAGCAACGGGCTACCCCATTGCCAAGATCGCGGCGAAAATGGCCATCGGCTACAACCTCGACGAACTCATCAACCCGATCACGGGCTCGACCTCGGCCTTCTTCGAACCGGCCATCGACTACGTGATCGTGAAGGTGCCGCGCTGGAACTTCGACAAATTCCCCGGCTCCGACCGCTCGCTGGGCCTGCAGATGAAATCCGTGGGTGAAGCGATGGGCATCGGCCGGAACTTCCAGGAAGCCCTCCAGAAAGCCTGTCAGTCGCTCGAAATCCGCCGCAACGGCCTCGGCGCCGACGGCAAGGAACTGACCGACCAGAAGGCGCTTACCGAAAGCCTCGGCCACCCGAGCTGGAACCGGCTGTTCCACATCTACGACGCCTTCAAGGCCGGGATGTCGTTCCGCACGATTCAGAAACTGACCAAAATCGACCCGTGGTTCCTGCACCAGATCGAAGAACTGGTGGAACTGGAGCGCGAGATTCAGAAATATGACCTCGACGACCTGCCGCCCGAACTGCTGCGCACGGCCAAGCAGAAAGGCTATGCCGACCGCCAGCTGGCCCACCTGCTGCAGGTCCGGGAAAGCAAGGTGTACGATTACCGCCAGAAGCACAACATCCGGCGCGTGTACAAGTGCGTAGACACCTGCGCCGCCGAGTTTGAGGCCAAAACGCCGTACTACTATTCGACCTTCAACAACGAGGTGCCCATCATGACCGACCGCCCCGAGCCGGTTTCGGACCTGCCGGGCAACGAATCGGTGGTGAGCAACCGCAAGAAAGTCGTGGTGCTGGGCTCCGGCCCCAACCGCATCGGGCAGGGCATCGAGTTCGACTACTCCTGCGTCCACGGTGTGCTGGCGGCGAAAGAGTGCGGGTACGAGACGATCATGATCAACTGTAACCCGGAAACGGTTTCGACCGACCCCGACATTGCCGACAAGCTGTACTTTGAGCCGGTGTTCTGGGAGCACGTCCACGCCATCATCCAGCACGAAAAGCCGGAAGGCGTGATCGTGCAGCTCGGCGGGCAGACGGCCCTGAAAATGGCCGAAAAGCTGACGCGTTACGGCATCAAGATCATCGGCACAAGCTGGGAAGCCCTTGACCTGGCCGAAGACCGGGGTCACTTTTCCAGCCTGCTCCGCGACCTCGACATCCCGTATCCGAAGTTCGGCACGGTGCGCGATTCAGAAGCGGCCCTCGACCTGTCGAAAGACCTGGGCTTCCCGCTGCTGGTGCGGCCGAGCTACGTCCTGGGCGGGCAGTCGATGAAGATCGTCATCAACGAGCAGGAACTGGAAGCGCACGTGATGAAAATCCTGAACGACATTCCGGACAACAACATCCTGCTCGACCATTTCCTCGAAAACGCCATCGAAGCCGAGGCGGACGCGATTTGCGACGGCGAGGACGTACACATCATCGGCATCATGGAGCATATCGAACCGGCGGGTATTCACTCCGGCGACTCGTACGCCCTGCTGCCGCCTTTTGACCTGAGCGAGAATGTGATCCGGCAGATTGAGGAGTACACGAAGAAAATCGCCGTAGCCCTGAAAACGGTGGGTCTGATCAACATCCAGTTCGCCATCAAGGACGAGAAGGTGTACGTCATCGAAGCCAACCCGCGCGCGAGCCGGACGGTGCCGTTCATCTGCAAAGCCTACCAGGAACCGTACGTGAACTACGCCACGAAGGTGATGCTGGGTGCCAAAAAGGTGAAGGATTTCGAATTCAAGCCCGTGAAAAAAGGGTACGCTATAAAGATTCCGGTGTTCTCGTTCAACAAATTCCCGAACGTCAACAAGGAACTGGGTCCGGAGATGAAGTCAACCGGCGAAGGCATCTACTTCATTGATGATTTGCAAGATGATTTCTTCCAGAAAGTCTACTCGGAGCGGAATCTGTACCTGAGCCGCTAAGCACGAAAAAGTAAGTGGGTGCCACGGCTTCAGGTTGTGGCACCCACTTTTTTTAGGAACGTTCGGGCAGGCTCTTCCTGCCGTTTGAGCCCGAAAGCCGGAGTCGCTGGTCGCCGTTTACCCGCAGGCGGCTACTCCGGGAAGACAAGGCCCTGCGCCGGCTGCTTCCGGCACCGGGCAACTCAGTAAGTTATTGGGCGTATAAAGTTGAATCTGTTTATCTTTCACGCTTTATTTCGTAAGGTGCCATTTTGTTCGCGTTGAAGTATGATTAGGCCTCGCCTGGTGCTGGTTGATGACGATGTTAATTTTTGCTTTGCCTTTCAGAAAGCACTCGAGGGGTATAATGCATCGATACGGGTAACTGTGTACAACAATGGCGCAGAACTGATCGAGGCGTTGGGGCAAATTTCGGTTCGGGACAAGCCGCAGCTTATCCTGATGGATCTGGACATGCCTCGTATGAATGGCATCGAGACCACAAAGGCTATTCGGCAGAATGAGCAGTACCGGGCCGTGCCCATCCTGCTGTTAACCAGATCCGAACAGCCGAGTGACGTGGAGAAAGCCTACCAGATGGGCGTGAACGCCTTTATTTCAAAGCCTTTTTCCTACGCAGAGATCAAACAGACGGTCCAGCAGATTGGCGATTATTGGCTGATGACGGGGCAATTACCGGGAGGAGCGTAATTCAGAAAACGTATATAGAGGAGCGTTACCCTGGGGCCGTGCGTCTACCGGCTTACAGATGTCCATGAAGCCGGAGAGGCCGTTTTTTAAGCCCTTAATGGACCAGCAGATCGTCCATCAGCCAGAAGCCGCAGAGCCGGCTCAGCACCGACCCAACACCTTTGTAATTGCTGGGTTTGCGGATGTAGGCATTGGCACCCAGTTCGTAGGCCCGCTGTACTTCCCGCGGCTCGTCCGAGGTGCTGTAAATGACAATAGGCAACCGACGCAGCCGGGCCACGGTCCTGAGTTCTTCCAGCACCTGAAGCCCGCTCAGGTCGGGCAGGTTCAGGTCCAGCAGCACCAGTCGGGCCGAATCTTTGGTTTGTGGGTCGGTCAGGTAATCGATGGCGGTTTTGCCAGTTTCGACAACTACGTAGCGGACGCCGACATCCAGCTTGCTGATCGCCCGGTTAAAAACCGCTACATCATTGGGATTATCTTCCACATACAGTAAGTCAACCATACGAGGTAAGTCTTGAGTTGAGTGTTTAAAAAAAAGAGTGGTTGTTGCGTTAAAAACAGGCTGTTTCGGAGAAATTAGCGCTCAGTTGGTGTCGGGAAAAGAAACCCAGAAGGTGGTTCCCTGCCCTACGGCACTCTGGTACCATATTTTTCCGCCGTGGCGGCCTACAATGCGTTTTACAATGGACAGCCCGACTCCGCTGCCTTCAATTTCGATCGCGTTATCCAGTCGCCGGAAAAGTTCGAACATGCGCCCGGCCTTTTTCATATCAAAACCAATACCATTATCCTGCACGGAGTAAATAACTTCACCCGGAGCACGACGTCCCTCGATAAACACGCGGGGGGCGGCGATAGGTTTGCTGTATTTTACAGCATTGGTCAGCAGGTTGGTAAACACCTGCGCCAGCATCGTCGGGTCGCCCAGCAGCGGCGGGGTGTCGCCCAGTTCAATCGTCACGGCGCTGTGGTGACTGTCGATCAGTACCTCTTCACGAATCTGATCCAGCAGCGGCCTCATCGGTACTTCCAGCCGGTGAATCTCCGACCGGCCCATACGGGAATAATTCAAAATGTGGGAGATGAGTTCCCCTAATCGGTCGGTAGACTGAATGATTTTGGTTAATAATTGCCGGGCGTCGTCGTCGAGGTTCGTCCCGTAATCTTCTTCCAGAATATCCGCAAAATAACGGATCGAGGAAAGCGGCGTCCGGAGGTCGTGCGAAACCGTATAGCTGAAGGCATCCAGCTCTTCGTAGGCCATCTGAAGCTGCCGGTTAAGCTGCCGGAGCTGGTTGGCCTGCCGGGTGATGGCCTGCAGAACGTTCTCGCGTAGTTTCAGTACCGCCGAAAGCTCGGCGTCGCTCCACGGCTGTGAAGTATGCCGAACCGTCTGCGACCAGGCTTCAAAACTTTTGCGGGGACTCAGCCGCAGGCCGCCTTCTTCCTGAACGGTAACCGATTTCTCCGGATTCCCGGCCCAGGTCACTTCCCGGAGCTGTTCGGGTTTGAACCACAGCAGGTATTCGCCCATCTCGCGGGAGAGGACGATGGCCAGCATACCGGCCGCCACCTCCGAATAGCTTGCGGCTTCCGGAAACTCGTCGGGTAGCCGGTGCGTCTGGTGAAACACATCGAAAGGATGCTTGTTCAGCCATTCCGCCAGCCGCTCCAGGGATTTTTCGTCGGGGGTCTGTCCCAGCTGGTGAATCCGCCCGTTGTAGATGAGTGCGGCCCCGGTGGCGCTGGTTACGTCGAGCGCAGTGACCGGGTGGGCCGTCAGCGCAGAGAAAAGATTAGCATCCTGCAGCAGCTGCTGGTGGAGCGTATGCTCGTGGTCCAGAAACTGACGGCGCTGGCTGGCGTCGGCTTCGCTTTCCCGGAATTCCAGCGCAGCCGACAGCAACTGGCTCACAAACTGGGCGGCCTGCCGGGTCGGGTAATCGATAAAGCGGGCTTCCGAATGGTGACAGGTCATCAGCCCCCACAGTTTCCCCCGGTACAGCAGCGAAAGGCTCATGGAAGCCCCGACGTTCATGTTCCGCAGGTACTCGATATGAACGGGCGAAACGGCCCGCAGCCCGGCATGGGTCATGTCCAGCGGCGCCGGGTGCCGCGACAGAATGGCCGTCGGCTGGCTGTAGGTATCCACAATCAGACGCACCGGGTTGAGCCGGTACAGTTCCCGGGCCTGTTTGGGAATGTCCGAAGCCGGGAAATGCAGGTCCATGTACGTCTCCATCTCGTCCGCTTTGTCTTCGGCGATGACCTGCCCGTGCCAGTCCGCGCCAAAACGGTAGACCATGACCCGGTCGAAGCCAATGATGGTCCGGACGCGGCGGGCGGTGTTTTGCAGGAGTTCTTCCAGCGATTTGCTCGACTGCAACTCGGCCAGCGCCTCGGCAATGAGCGGTTGGTGGCGAAACGCGCCGGTGGATTCAATCGTCGGCTCCCATTCCAGAAGAATCAGGCCGCCATGTTCGTGTACGACCAGGTCCCAGGGCTGCCCCATGATGGTAAACCGCTGCGGATTGATGCCGCTGGGCGAATCGCTGCGCTGGATAACCCGGATGAGGTTCACCAGGGCTTCCGGCGATTGCTCCGTGGCTGACAGCAGGGCATTGAGGGGAGCACCCAGAAGCTGCGCGGGCGCCGTTCCGCAGAAATCTTCAATTTGCGCGCTGACGTACTGAATCGTCAGGTTGTCGCGGGAAAGAGCTACCAGATGGCCGTGCGCCTGGATATAGCCCGGGATATGAATGGGTTCCTGTTCACAGGTGGATAAATCTACCAGAGGGATAGTCATTGAGTAAACGAAAGGGACATTTCTACAAAAGTACGACTACCCTAGAAATCTATTACTATGGTAGGGTCTATTTCCTGATGGGTGCGAATCAGGCAAACAGGTCGGCGACGGTGAAGCGAAACTCGGGCAGGACGGGCGCGGCCGTGATTTCGTCGGAGCCTTTGTAAACTTTCAGAAGTTCGGGGCTGCTGTAGGCTTCAATGCGCTTCTGTTTGGGAACAATGTACCAGACAAGCCCAGCGCCGCCGTCGAAGTAATCTTCCAGTTTATCAATCACGTCCTGATGGCTTTCGGATTCCGACAGAATTTCAATGGCAAAAAGCGTACTGACACGTTCGCCGGCGCGAATGGCGCTGATTTAGTCGGGAGTGAAATACGTCAAAGCCGGGATACGTTTGCGAAATAAGTCCACGTAGGAATCCGTTTCCGGCATCAATTCATGCCCTTGTCTGTAAGCGTCCGTACCGGCAAAAGCACGGAGCAAAAAACGCGCAATTAGAATTTCCTCCTGTTTTATACCATTTTTAGGAATAACCCGCCCGCGGACAAACTCGTAGCTGCCCTCGGTGACGTGCTGCCGCTCCCACTGCTCGAATTCCGCGATCGTTTGCAGGTGAACAGGCAGTTCCAGTAGCTTCTCCGTAACCATACTCTGAACGTTGATGTACTACCAAAGATAACAAATTCAGGGAGTTCAGGTATAAAAAAAGGCCGCTTTTGCGGCCTTTTCGGTCAGGAGCGATTCATGATGTTGCCCCCGTACGGCGCTGTCATTCGGGAGATGGCTTCAAACACAGGAGCGTTGGCAAGAATGAAGTTTCGTATGTTCTGTTTTTGAAAAATCCAATTTTCGCGGCGGCGGATCTGCACTTCCAGACCAGCCAGATTGAACCGAAGTACCTGCATAGCATCAGTAGTTTGGTTAGAAATGAGCCTGATAACTCCGACGGGGTCCAGGCCACTGTCAGGCTAATAACCAAATTATCAGCGACTTTGATTCTCCTATGTCGGGATAGTGCAAAAACTACTTCGTATTCGCCAGTGAAAATTCCGGGATTTCAAAAGATTCTTGATTCTGTCCTGCAAGGCAGTTGCGCCAGGCGTCAGTCTACAGGAACCGGCTGACCGGCCGCGACCTGCTTGTTGAAGCGCCGCAGAAACTTGAACTGCTCAACCTCGTCGTTTTTGTCGGAACTTCTCCGATACTCTTCCAGCAGATTCGGAGCCGCCGCCAGAATCTCTTCCATTTTTTCTTTCGTCACCCGGAAAATCGCGCCGGACTCCATGTCGAGCGCTATGCAGTCCAGGTGCCTTGTGGAATTGGAAATCAACACTCCAACAACGCCGAACTGAACACCCACTCCTATGCTCACGGCTTCACTCGGCGTGACGTAGTCGTCGACCCAGAGGAGGTAGCGCCCGACATGCCGCACGCGCACATACCGGCGGACCAGCGAGTTATTGGCATACAGGGCGGTGCTGAGGTAAAGGTCCTTGTCGATGCTGAAGCCGTAAAAGCGGTATTTGGCCCGTCCGCCCGAGGGCTTCCGCACAGTGGCAAAGTCTTTGTCGGCCTGCACCAGAAAACCGCCCACCAGCGTCGGCCGGTTGCGCTGGAGGTCGTCGAAGTCCTGATAAATGCCCATCCGCCGCGACTGGCAGGTGAGGAGGTGGTCTTCGGCCGTGCGTTCCTCGGGGTAGCTGGCAGATTCCAGCCGCATTTCGCTGGCGGCTTTGGCCATTTCCAGGTCAAAATCACTGTAAAAAGCGGGCTTCCCGACCGGGTCGAGCACGTATTGGTTGTAGCGGGTGAACGCTTTTTCCAGCCCGCTCCGAATCAGGTCGGGCAGATACGAACCGCTCTCGTTGATAATTTCCGCCTTAAAAACCGGCACAAGGTTGCGGGCCGAGTCCCGCACGAAAAAAGTAAGCCCCAGCTCCAGCCGGTCGCGGTTGGAATTGGCCGTCAGGTCGAACTCCTGAATGCCCACCACGACCGGTTTGAACGCCGGATTGATGTGGTTATAGGTCATATATACGTACGACCGCAAGCTGGGCAGAAAGCCGCCTTTAAGGTCCAGGTCGGTCGATTTGCCGGAAGATTTCTGCAGCGTGCCGATGCGGGCGGTATCCGGACGGGCGTCAAATAGACTATCGACGTAAAACTGGCGGTTTGCCAGGGTACTGATCTGCTGGAAGGGAAGGTCCAGATAAGTCGTTTTGGTCTGGCCCAGCGCGGTGGTCCCGGCAAAGAGGCAGAGGCAGGCGGTAAAAAGTTGTTTCATTGATTGCGGTGGTTGCCTTATGGCTTCGGAATGAGCAAATAACATACCTGACTCGTTGATTTGTCAGACAAATTGAGAGCCTGTTTTCCGCCTTCCGCAAACAGAGCCTGGGTGTTGCTTTATTTGAATCTATCCGTAAAATTGCCGCCTGAAGAAAAACGTCTTATCCCCGAACGCATGAGTTTTCCCCGCATTACGCTCAACAACGGCATCGACATCCCGCTGCTGGGCCTGGGCGTGTACGCACCCGAACAGAAAAATGAAGTCCGGCGGGCCGTCGAATGGGCGCTCGAAGCGGGTTGCCGCCTCCTCGATACGGCCAGTGCCTACCAGAACGAAGAGGAAGTGGGCGAAGCCGTGCAGGCCAGCGGACTGCCGCGCCGCGAAGTGTTCATTACGACGAAGGTCTGGACTGACGAGATGGGCTACGAGTCCACGCTCCGGGCCTTTGACCGGAGCCTGAACCGCCTGGGCACCGACTACGTGGATCTGTACCTCATTCACTGGCCCGTGCAGGGACGAAACCTCGACACCTGGCGGGCGCTCGAAAAACTCTATGCCGACGAGCGGGTCCGGGCAATCGGCGTTTCCAATTTCTACCCGCATCACCTCGACGAACTGTTCAGCATCGCCACGGTGACGCCGGCCGTCAACCAGTTTGAATTCAGTCCGTACTGCTACCTGCCCGAGGTGCTGGACTACTGCCGCGAGAAAGACATTCAGCCGGAGGGCTACGCGCCGGTGGTGCGGGGCGAGAAGAAAGACGATCCGCGGCTGCTGCGGATGGCCGAAAAGTACGGCAAATCGACCTACCAGATTCTGATCCGCTGGTCGCTGCAGCACGGGGTCATTACCATTCCCAAGTCCGTCAACCAAAAACGCATCCGGGACAACTTCGACGTGCTGACATTCAGCCTTTCGGACGAGGACATGGCCGAGATGAACACCTGGTACGACAATACCCGCGTCGCGCCCGATCCGCGGACAATTTTGTGAGGGTCGGCCAAAATCCCGGCAACTGTTCCGGCTTTTTTTACGTTAGTGAGTGAAAAGCAGTACTTTTGTCTGCCCGGCAACTTTCCGGAGGGCCCGGCTTAACAAGCGACATCGATGTTCAAATTTCTGTTTATCCTGTTTCTGATCATTGTTTTTGTTCCACCGGTGCGCCGTTTCTTTTTCTGGCTGCTGGTGGGTCGGCAGTTGGTAAAGGAGCAGAAAAAAGCGCATCAGCGCTATGCCAGCAAAGAAGGCGATATCAAAGTAGACCACGTCCCCCCCGGTGCCACGGACTCCAAAATTCAGGGCGGCGATTACGTGGATTACGAAGAAGTGAAATAAAAAAAGTCGTACGTCTTTAAGTCGTAAGTGGCTCCGCCAGGTTAGGAAACGGCGGAGCCACTTACGACTTAAAGACGTACGACTTAAAGACTTTTTTCACTGATATTTCACCGCCACTCCCCGCAGTCGCCAGCCGTTCATCGTGACCGTGGTGTAATACTGGTAGCGGATGCTGACAAGCGCGTCGGCGCCGAGGCGTTTGGCCTCCAGGGTCATCTTCGCCAGCAGAATTTCCTTTTGCTCCATATCGATGCCCCGGTTCAGCATGCGGCCACTTCGGGTTGTTTTCTGACGCTCTTCCAGCGGCTTTTCCTCCAGATACTCCAGTTCTTTCAGCTCCACATACGCCTGCTCAGGCCGTTGATTTTCGTAATAGACATCGACCGGATAATCCGGCGGCAAAGCAATCGGAATGGCCGGACGGAAACAGCCGACCAGCATCGGAATCAACAGCAATGCACCCAACAGCTTCTTCATGGACAAGACGATAGGAGGTTTATAGTTTGTGGTTTAGAGTTTAGGGTTTATAGTTGCTTCGCAGGGTTAGAATATGGCAGAGCAACTATAAACCCTAAACCAAAAACTAATTTCCAAATAACACTTTTTCCACTATTTCCGGAAAATGCCGGTGTTCGAGTACCTGCACGTGGCGGGCGACGTCTTCGGGGGTGTCGGTAGGCTGAACGGGGCAGCTTGCCTGAAAAATAACGGCGCCTTCGTCGTACTGCTCGTTTACGTAATGAATGGTGATGCCGGATTCGGCTTCCCCGGCGGCCACAACGGCTTCGTGGACAAAATGGCCGTACATGCCTTTTCCGCCGTATTTGGGCAGCAAAGCGGGGTGAATGTTGACGATGCGCCGGTCAAAAGCCCGGACCAGCGAGGCGGGCATCAGCCAGAGAAAACCCGCGAGCACGATGAGGTCGATCTGCTGGTTCTGAAGCATTTCGGTTATGCGGTCAGTCTGGTAAAACGTCGGCCGGTCGAACAGCAGCACCGGGATATGGAGGCGGCGCGCCCGTTCGATGACGCCCGCTTTGGGGTTGTTGGACAAAATCAGGCTAATCTCTACGTCTTCGCGACCGGCAAAGTGATCGGCGATTTTCTCGGCGTTGGAGCCGGAACCTGAGGCAAACAGGGCAAGGCGCTTCTTCATGCGGCGAAAATACGGCTTTTCGGACGGGCGACGGTGTTTTCTTCGGGGATTCGTCGCATTTTGCAAGCCTGTTGCAGGAATTTGGTATTTTTGACTTTAACCGCCGATTTCAAAAAGCATCATGCTGACTTCGTCTCAACTGACTTTTTCCTATTCACCCGAAAAACGATTTACGTTTCCGGACCTTCACTGCAACGACCGCGACGCCCTGTTGATTCTGGGCCGGTCGGGCAAAGGCAAAACGACTCTGCTGCACCTGCTGGCCCTGCTGCTGAAGCCGGAAAACGGCTCGGTCCTCATCAACAATACCGATCTGACGCGGCTTAGCGTGTCCGAAACGGCCGCTTTCCGGGCGGCGCATGTGGGGCTGGTTTACCAGAAACCGCATTTTGTCAGTTCCCTGTCCGTGCTGGACAACCTGCTGCTGGCAAACTACCTCGCCGGACAACCGCAGAACCCCGCCCGCGCCCGCCAGCTGGCCGAACAGCTGGGCTTTGCGGACCGCCTGCCGAAACGGCCCCACCAGCTGAGCCAGGGCGAACAGCAGCGCGTGAGCATCGCCCGCGCCGTGATGAACAGCCCCAACCTGATTCTGGCCGACGAACCAACTTCCGCCCTGGACGATGAAAACTGCGCCCGGGTGGTGGACCTGCTCCGGCAGCAATCCAGCCAGGTGGGGGCCAGTCTGATTGTCGTTACCCACGACCAGCGGCTGAAAGATGCGTTTTCCAACCAGGTGCTTCTTTAGTTGTCGGTATTCTGTTTTCAGTTGCTTCGTCGGCGATGATTTTTCTACGGCAGGCATCCGAAAACAGAAAACTGAAAACAGAAAACTGAAAACAGATATGAACCTTCTGAAAATAAGCTGGGCGAATCTGCGCGACAAGCCCCTGAGCAGCTTCCTGAGCGGACTGCTGATGACGCTCGGCATCAGCATCATTTCGCTGCTCCTTTTGCTGAATAAACAACTGACCGAGCAGTTCAACCGCAACATCAAAGGCGTTGACATGGTGATTGGGGCGAAGGGAAGTCCGCTGCAACTCATTCTGTCGAGCATCTACCAGATCGATTCGCCGACCGGCAACATTCCGCTGGAGGAAGCCGAGCGGCTGGCGCAGAACCCGATGGTGAAGACGGCCATTCCGCTGGCGATGGGCGACAATTTCCGTTCGTTCCGCATCGTCGGGACGGATAAACAGTACGTGGACCACTACGGAGCCAAAGTGGGCGAGGGGCGGCTGTTTGCGAAAGACCTCGAAGTAACCATCGGGGCCCGGGTGGCCGAGGCGGCGGGTCTCAAAATCGGAGACTCCTTTGCCGGGGCGCACGGCCTGGACGAAGAAGGTGAGGCCCACAAGGAAGCGCAGTACAAGGTGGTGGGCGTTTTCAGCCCCGCCGGCAGCGTGATCGACCAGTTGATTCTGACGAACGTGTCCAGCGTCTGGGCCATTCACGAGCACCACGAAGCCGGGGAAACGGCCTCCGCGGGCGCTTCGGCCGCGAAGGAAGAACACCATGACGAAGAGGAGCACGAAGGCGAAGAGCACTCCGACGAAGCCCCGGCGCAGCAGGTCGCGCAGGCCAAACCGCAGCCCCCGGCCGGTGGTCGCCGGATGCCGATGCTGGCCGTTCCCGGTCCGCCGCCCGCCGACGAGCACGAAGAAGACGAAGAACACCACGACGAGGCCCGCGAAATCACGAGCATGCTCATCAAGTTCCGCAACCCGATGGGCATGATGCTGGCACGGAACATCAACATGAATACCAAAATGCAGGCGGCCGTTCCGGCGATTGAAGTGGACCGTCTGTTCAGCCTGCTGGGTGTCGGAATCGATACGCTGCGCGGTCTGGCCGTGGCCATCATGCTCATTGCGGGCATCAGCGTCTTCGTATCGCTGTACAACTCGCTAAAGGACCGAAAATACGAAATGGCGCTGATGCTGTCGATGGGCGGCACCCGGACGCAGTTGTTCGGCATGCTGCTGCTGGAAGGGCTGGTGCTGGCGCTGCTGGGCTTTGTCCTGGGACTGGCGCTGAGCCGCCTGGGCCTGCTGATTTTCTCCGCCCGTTACGCCAGCGACTATCATTACAACCTCAACGACCTGTCGCTGCTGCCTGAAGAATGGGCGTTGCTGGGCGTGGCCGTTCTGATCGGCGTGCTGGCCGCTGCCCTGCCCGCGCTGGGCATCTACCGGATGAATATTTCAAGGACGCTGGCGGAGGAGTGATTCTGAACCGGGATTAAACAGATTAGGGGATTTATTATGATGCTTCGCTTGATTGAGAACATCATAATAAATCCCCTAATCTGTTTAATCCCGGTTCAGAAACTATCTGAAGCTCTCCCAATCGGCCGGATGCCCGCTTTGCGCTCGTCGGCGACGGTGATGAAGCGGTAATGCGGTTCCTTCCGGGAGGCAAAAATTTCTTTCAGTTCGTTGTACTGCCGCTGGGCGCGGGCGCGGGCCGTTGCAAACATCTGCCGGGACGTTTTAACCCGTTTGGTGACGGGAATCTTGGCCAGATTGAGCTCGCCGACCATCGACGTTTCCAGGCAGACAAAATCCCGCCGGTCGTCGTCCCGGTAGTAGCCCAGAAAACAGTGGTCGGGGAACAACACCAGAACCGGCTCAATGTGAATGGAGCGCAGGACCGACGCAAACAGCACCATCGCATCCGCGCAGTTGGCCTGACGGACATTCCAGGTCTGATCGATGAGGCGTATACGCTGGCTGTAGAGCCGGGCCGAACTGCCCGTGCTGGAGTTGGTCGAGATGGAACTGTACCGCACGCCGCGCTTCTGCAGCGCGTACCAGATGGAGAAAACCTGCTCATCCACCGTCTTCGGGTTGCCCGACTGGTAGCCGTCGAAGCCCGTCACGATGCCTGTCTTGAGTGCTTCGGCCAGAATCTGGTCCACCACCGGATCATCTTCGTTGATGTAAGCGGTGTACATGTAATTGAGGTCCATGCCGCCCGTCGGGTTGCCTTTTTCCTCCCAGAAATACGGACAGTCGTTGACCGAGCGCAGCGTGGCGACTACCGTCCGGTGTCCGGCTTTAATTTCGTCGATGTAGGTCGTAATGGTCAGGTTGATCGGCGTCGGCTGCTGCAGGGCGCGGAGCTTCTGGTAATTCCAGGCGAGCCGGGGCGTCACCTGATACTGGCGACCGGCTTCCTGCATCGTTCCCTCGTACACGGCGGCATCGCTGAAAGGCGTAGCGCCGATCTCTACCCGAACGTGGGTGTCGGGCGTTGGATTCTGCACAAAAACCGCCACCAGCCCATCTCCGTCGCCGAGCGTGTAGGCGTCGTTGGGCTCGTTGAGGGCGGCAGTAGCCAGAATATACGAAGCGAACAGCTGTTTCTCCATGCCAACCTTGACCGAAACCTGCGCTTTGGGCGCGCGGCGTTCGACCCGCGGGTGCGAGGTAAGGTGGGCAAGCGGTTCGGACGAAGCGTCCGGCGGTTCGTACTGAGCAACGCCACGAAGGCTTAGCAGGAAAAGAAGGCCAAGCCAAATGGCATTCCGGGTGTTTTTCATTAGCTGTCGAGACAGTTACGGTACTTTCTACGGTCTTTACTGCGAATAAACCAATTTTTCCCTATTGTTTCAATAGAGGAGGCAGGTTAAAAGTTGATTAACAGGAATCGTACCAAACCATTACCTCAATTGTAGCTGTCTGATAATGTTTTTTCAGGAGTGGATCGGCCCGCCATCTGGGCGCAGAATTCGTCCGCTCTGTCGGCGGTTGGAGACCCTGGCAGCGGCGAACCGGACGGCTTAAAATTCCGAAAAAAACAAAGCAGGCCGCCGCCCCGGTGAGAAAGTGCGTCAACACAGGTTTACAAAAACAAACGTGCGACCGCCTGAAGGAAAGCCTCCCGGCGGTCGCACGTTGAGCAAAAAAAGTCCGTAAAAGGGGTCAGTGCGCGTGCTGCAACCGGCAGTACCGCAGGTTGGCCAGATGCGTCATCACCAGTCCTGCCGAAGCGGCGTAACCCAGATATTCAAAAATTTCGTTGACGTCTTCCAGGACAATGGCCAGCGCAAACACGCTCAGAAAGGCCCACAGAAGGGTTTTGATCAGCGGAGCCGTCTGGTGACGAGTGGCGTAGTACACGGCCGTAATGTTCAGGGCGATAAAAACGTAATCGAGGCTCAGATAACCCATCCGGATCGAATCGTGTCGAAATACTGACGAGGTCATCAGCAGAACGGGCGTTGCCAGGCAGTGAATGATGCACAGAACAGACCCCGTGATTCCTACGTAATCAGCTTTCTTCGACAGAATATCCAGTTTCATAGCGGTTATTGTGGCTTGCGGGAGCAAAGGTAGAACAGTTGGGATAACTGTGCAACATTGTTGCAGAACTTTTGCGCGGGTAAATTTAGTGACTGTTTGCTCTAAACTACAGTGAATGCAATAAAGTTGCAAAAATAGTTGCAACCTTGTTGCATTGAATCTAGCTTTGCAGCCAGAGCTGGTAAACATCCACAATCAATCTTCACAGAAATGATGCTTAAAAAACACGGTAGACTGTTTATTCTGGGATTTAGCCTGCTGGCTTTTGTGGCCTGTGACCGGGCGGACGATGCCGTAGAGCCGGAGGAGAACGAGCTGATTACCACGGTATCGCTGAAATTTACCGAACAGGGAACCACCAACACGCAGACGTTCACGTATCGCGACACGGATGGGGACGGAGGCGCGGCACCCTCGCGGTTCGACAACGTCGCTCTGAAGCCGAACGCCACGTACCGGCTCGACGTTGAATTTCTGGACGAAAGTAAAAATCCGGCTAAAAACATCACGACCGAGGTGGCCGAAGAGGCCGACGAGCATCTGGTGATCTACACCCCGTCGCCCGCGGCCCTGCTTACCTATACCGCCACGGATAAGGACAGCAAAAACCTGCCCATCGGTCTGACGGGCACCGCCCGGACCGGGGCCGCCGGAACCGGAAAACTGCGGGTGCAGCTCCGCCACCAGCCCGGCACCAAGAACGGAACGACCCAGCCCGGCAGCGACGACGTCAATCTGGAATTTAATCTAACGGTGGCCCAGTAAGCCACCGGTTTCCCGTAGCAACGTCTCCCAATCGCCGGGCGCTTCCTCGCAGGCCCTGCCAGTCGGAGACGTTGCTACAGGAAATTTATTTTCCCCGCCTCACAGAATCTTGTTCAGCACCGTGTACCCGATCAGTTTGCCGTTGCGGTAGGTTTCTGTTTTGAGGTCGAATAAGACGTCTTCGACGCGGTAGCTGACGGTTTTCATCGTCATTTTGATCGGAATGCCCATCGTCCGGTTTTCGATGTTCATGTCGGAGTTCAGCTTGAACGCGTTGTAGGTTCCGGCCGGAATGGTCAGCGACTCGCGGCTTTCCACCTGCCGGTTGGCCATGAGCAGGTTCATGTCCATCATTTTGCTGCCGTTGTTGAACATTTCCGCCTCCAGCCGTCCGTCTTTCAGTTTCTGCCCGACGGTGAATCGGGTCGGATAAGCCAGTTCGTTCACCTTCATTTTCATCTCCATGTTTTTCATGGCCGGATTGTTCTGCTGAACCATCGGGGACAGGTCGGCGATGATTTCGTTGCCGTTGCAGAGGTAGTGAAGCGTGTATTCGCCGGTTCCCTTTCCTTTTTCATCGAAGGTGTTCATAACGACATCCATGACCGTCGAACCGCCCTCGCGCCGGATATTTTTGAACGTATACACCAGCCGACCATTCATCTTATCCCGGGCATTGTAGGAAAGCAGTTCAAAGCCCGTTCCCGCCTTTACTTTGAAGTCGCCGCAATCCTGCGCCAATGCGGGCAGAGAAAAAAGAAAAGCCAGGAGTACCAGAAAACGTGTTTTCATAAGACAGAGCGTTGATTGACAGACCTTAAGTTAGGCAATAAGGCCCGCAAATCAAAGGTCCGTCATACCCACGCCATGCTTACGACGCCAATCAGCATGATCAGCTTGCAAAGGGAGCTCAGGTAAGAAAAGTCCCGGCGGGTGTCGGCCATGACGAGGCGGTAAACGAGCCAGGTGATCGGGAGAAGCAGAATCATGAAAATCCAGCTCAGCTGCGGGTTACCGAGCGAGTGCGCCATGCTGAAAAGAATGGCGATGAAAGTGGCAATCAGGACGTACAGCAGGTTTTTGGTTCGGCGCAGACCCCAGATGATGGGCAGCGTCCGGCAGCCGAACCGCTCATCCCCGCGCACGTCCTCCATATCCTTGATGATTTCCCGGACCAGCGAAATGCAGAACGAAAACAGGGCGTAAATAAGGAGCAGATCCACCTGCTGCCGGTAAAAAACGGCCAGGGCCACCAGCGAAAGGGCCGTGAGAAACGAAACGATGAAGTTTCCGATAAAAGGCTGCCGCTTAAAATTAGACGAATAGAACCACAGCAGCGTTACCGACACAAAATCCAGCAGAAAAATCCATTTGCTGAGGTAAAAGCCGATCGCCAGCCCGATGAGGTTGAGCGCCTGGTGCGTGCCCATCGCTACCCTGCGGCGCAGATACCGTCCGATAATGACCCGCTCCGGCTTGTTGATGATGTCGATCTTGACATCGAAATAATCGTTGATGATGTACCCCGCCGCGGCGATGCAAACGGTTGAGAGTGAAAGCAGAAACAGATGCCGGTCCAGCAGCAGCTGCGGCCAGTTGTCGCGGGGACCGATGAGGGCCACCCGCGCCAGGTACTGCGTTGCCACGATAATGAGCAGATTCTGCACCCGGATGAGGCGCAGAAAACCTTTCAGAATGGCAAAGGGCGGGAGCGGACGGGTCATGGCCGGAAGTCGGAATCAATAATCAAAGATAGGGTATTTGCGGCGTTTTTGGCAGACCGTTACCTCATTCACAAATTCTTCATACGTTTTGAGAACAGAAGAGGCGGGATTTGGTGTTGTACGGTCATGAAAATCGGAATCGTCTGCTATCCTACCTTCGGGGGCAGTGGCGTGGTCGCTACAGAACTCGGCAAAGCGCTGGCAAAAGCCGGGCACCAGGTCCATTTTATTACCTACCAGCAACCGCCCCGCCTCGACTTTTTCAACGAGAACGTTTACTACCACGAAGTCAATATCCCCACCTACCCGCTGTTCCAGTTTCCGCCCTACGAGTCGGCGCTGGCGAGCGAGATGGTGAACGTGGCGATGAACGAAAACCTGGACCTGCTGCATGTCCACTACGCCATTCCGCACGCTTCGGCGGCCTACATGGCCAAAATGATTCTGCGGGCCCAGGGCCGTTACGTGCCCGTGGTCACTACGCTACACGGCACGGACATTACGCTCGTTGGCAAAGACGCTTCCTACGAGCCGGTCGTGACCTTCAGCATCAACGAATCGGACGGGGTGACGGCGGTTTCCGAAAACCTGCGACAGGATACCTACGCTCATTTCAACATCAAGCGGGAAATCGAAGTGATTCCCAATTTTATTGATTTTCAGCGGTTTAGTCGTCAGAAAAAAGATCATTTCAAAAAAGCCATCTGCCCGAACGGGGAAAAGCTCATCGTCCATACGTCGAATTTCCGACGGGTGAAGCGGATCGACGATGCGGTGGAGGTCTTTTATAAAATCCAGAAACAGATACCCGCCAAGCTGCTGCTCGTCGGCGACGGACCCGAGCGCGCCCGGATCGAGAAACTGTGCCGCGAACTGGGCATTTACGAAGACGTTCGCTTTCTCGGTAAACTCGATGCCGTCGAGGAAGTGCTGTCGGTGGCCGACCTGTTCCTGATGCCTTCCGAAAACGAAAGCTTCGGCCTGGCGGCGCTGGAGGCTCTGGCTTGTGAAGTGCCCCTGATTACGTCGAACGCGGGCGGTCTGCCCGAACTGAACGTGCAGGGCGTGTCGGGTTTCCTGAGCAACGTCGGCGACGTGGACGACATGGTCAAAAATGCCCTGTATATCCTTGACGACGCCAATTTGCAGACCTTTAAGCACAACGCCCTCGAACGGGCAAAAGACTTCGAACTGTCGAAAATCCTGCCGATGTACGAGGCGTACTACGAGCGGGTCGTGCAGGAAAGCGGCGCGGCGGTGTCGTGAAGACGGCCAATCGGTTAGTGAGCCGGTTGGCTGTAGGTTACTTTGGGCGGAGAGGATTTTTTAAAATAATCCTTATAAACCTCAAAACGGTAGATTAGAAAAGATGTCCAGCCAAGATGACCGACGAGCAGGACCAGCCAGATGGTTATTCCTCTTCGCCGACTGGATGCCTTTTTAAGGAGATAAAGCAGAAAGAGGGCCTGAATAACGGCAAAAAAGCATAGCCCGGAAATTAATCTAAAAATCATCAGCTCGTCCATAGTTTAGTCCTGTCAGGAGTAAAGAGGCTGCTGGCCGAAGCCGTGAGGCATAATATAAATAAAATAGCAAAGTATGTTGTTAAGGGAGGAGAATTAAACTTTGCCGAAACAAAAGAGGTTAAATGGGTAGGAAACATCCTTCCTGCCCATGAATCCGAACATCCCACCACGCAACAATCGCAAGCGCGTCGTTATCGTCGGCGCGGGCTTTGGCGGACTGCAACTGGCCCGGCGACTGGCCGACCGACGGCAGTTCCAGGTTGTGCTGCTCAATAAAACGAATTACCACGAGTTCCAGCCCCTGTACTACCAGGTGGCCACCTCCGGACTTGAGGCCAGTTCCATCCTGTTCCCGCTGCGGTCCGTTTTTTCCAACTGCAAGAACGTCCACATCCGGCTGACGACCGTCAACAAGATCAGCACCACGACCAAGACCGTGGAAACCGATCTGGGACCCATCGACTACGACTATCTGGTGATCGCTACCGGTGCTGATACCAACTATTTCGGCATGCAGAACATCATCGAACGGGCCCTGCCGATGAAATCCGTCTCGGAAGCCATCGCCCTGCGGAACCGGCTGCTGCAAAACTTCGAAGATGCGCTGTCGGTCACCAACGACGACGAAAAGCAGAGCCTGATGAACATCGTGGTCGTTGGCGGCGGGCCTACGGGCGTCGAGCTTTGCGGTACGCTGGCCGAACTCAAACGCACCGTTCTTCCCCGCGACTATCCCGAACTGGACTTCACGATGATGGAGATCTACCTCATCGAAGGCGGGGCCGAACTGCTCGGGCCGATGTCGGTGGAGTCGCAGCAGAAATCGCAGAAATATCTTGAAGAGCTGGGCGTTCATTTAATTTTTAACACCCACGTAGTGGATTTTGACGGGACAACTGTCTATACCAAAGAAGGCACGACGCTGCGGACCAACAACCTCATCTGGGCGGCGGGCGTCCGGGCGAATCCGGTCAACGGATTGCCGCCGGAAGTGATCGGCCGGGGCGGGCGCGTGAAGGTTAACCGCTTCAATCAGGTCGAAGGCTTCACGGACGTGTTTGCCATCGGCGATGTGGCGTTGATGACGGAGGAAAAATGGCCGAACGGACATCCGCAGGTGGCCCAGCCCGCCATTCAGCAGGGGAAACACCTGGGCACGAATCTGCTGCGGATTGAGAAAGGCCAGCCGATGCAGGAATACAAGTACAAAGACCTGGGTTCGATGGCAACCATCGGCCGCGGCCTGGCCGTGGTGGACCTGCCGTTCTGGAAATTCCAGGGATTTTTTGCCTGGCTTGTCTGGTTATTCGTCCACCTGATGTCCATCGTGGGGGTGAAAAACCGGCTGGTTATCTTCATCAACTGGATGTGGAGTTACCTGACCTACGACCAGTCGCTGCGTCTGATCATCAAGCCGAAGTTGCCCAAAGGGAATCTGGAAGCGATTAAAACCAAGATCGAGGACCAGTTGGTAACTAAATAGAGATACTGAGAAAAGTCAGTGCAAGCTCTGCGTTACATCCCTAGATTTGCATCTCTATCTACAACCTATACACTCCAATAATGAACAATGGAAGCTAAAACCACAAAAGTCCGGCCCAAAAACACCGGCACCCGCCCGTTATTTGACAACCCCATTCTTGAAGCACTTTCCCGTACGCACATTGCTGTTCCGATCACGATGTATCTGGTGACGGCCACGGTGCTCGGCTGGTATGCGTTCACCTATACGGACATGAGTCCGGCTTTTATCGGCGTTCTCTTTTTCACCGGTATGCTTGTTTTTTCGCTGATCGAGTATGCCGTGCACCGGGGCGTTTTTCATATGGATACGGACACTCCGGCCAAGGCCAAGATCCAGTACACCTTTCACGGAATTCATCACGAATATCCCAAGGACAAAACCCGGCTGGCGATGCCCCCGGCGGCGGCGATCATTGTGGGCGCAACCCTGTTTGGCGTGACGTTCCTGCTGCTGGGCGAAGCGGCTTATGCCTTCTTCCCCGGTTTTCTGGTCGGTTATGCCGGCTATCTGTTCGTGCACTTTATCGTCCATGCCTACCAGCCGCCGAAGAATTTCTTCAAGTGGCTCTGGATCAACCACGCCGTGCACCATTACAAAAGCACCGAGCGCAACTACGGCGTGTCCTCCCCGTTGTGGGACTATGTGTTTGGCACTTATATGAAATGATTGAATTTTGAATGATTGATAGGTTGATTAGGCTTCGCCTCAAATAGAGAGTGGCGGAGCTAATCAACCTATCAATCATTCAAAATTCAATCATTCTACCCTACCCCTGCAACAGGCTTAGTTTCCGGTAGAAGCCTTCGTCGACCTCCAGCAGGTCTTCGTGAGAGCCGCGTTCGATGATTCGGCCCTGGTGAACGACCAGAATTTCGTCGGCGTGCTGGATGGTACTGAGCCGGTGGGCGATGACGAGCGTCGTGCGGTTGCTCATCAGGCGCGTCAGGGCTTCCTGCACCAGTTTTTCGGATTCAGTGTCGAGGGCGGAGGTCGCTTCGTCCAGAATCAGGATGGGCGGATTTTTGAGGACGGCGCGGGCGATGCTCAGGCGCTGCCGCTGTCCGCCCGAAAGGCGGCTGCCCCGGTCGCCGATAACCGTCTGGTAGCCCTGCGGCTGGGCCATAATGAAATCGTGGGCGTTGGCAATCTTCGCCGCCGCCATCACCTCTTCCTCCGAAGCCGCCGTTCCGAAGGCGATGTTGTTGAAAATCGTGTCGTTGAACAGAATGCTTTCCTGCGTGACGATGCCCATCAGGCCCCGCAGCGAGGCCATGCTGCAGTCGCGCAAATCCACCCCGTCGATCAGAATGCGGCCCTGCGTCGGGTCGTAAAAACGCGGCACCAGGTCCGCGATGGTCGATTTGCCGCCGCCCGACGAACCGACCAGCGCCACCGTTTTTCCTTTCTGGAGCGTAAAGCTTACCTCCTGCAGCACCGGAAGACCCTTTTCGTACTCAAAGCCGACGTTCTGCACGTCGATGCTTTTCTCGAACGAGGTAAGCTGGCGGGCGTTGGGTTTGTCCTCCAAATCGGGCACGGTGTCGATCAGTTCGAGCACCCGTTCGCCGGAAGCGATGCCCCGCTGCGAGCCGCTGAAGGCGTTGGAAATGTCTTTGGCGGGCCGCGTCACCTGCGAGAAAATGGCGATATACGCGATAAACTGGGCCGCCGACAGCTCCGACTGACCCGAAAGGACCAGCGAGCCGCCGTACAGCAGAATAGTGGCCACGACGCTGACGCCCATGAACTCCGAAAACGGCGAGGCCAGTTCGCGGCGGTTGGCCAGGGAGCGGACGGCCCGGCGGTAACCGTCATTTTCGCGGCGGAATTTGTCCAGAATAAACCCTTCGGCCACGAAGCCCTTCACGACCCGCATACCGCCAAAAGTCTCGTCGAGCAGACTGACCAGGGCGCTCAGGCGCTGCTGGCCCTCCTGCGCATCGCGCTTCATCCGGCGCACCAGCGTAGCGATAAAGATGCCCGATACCGGAATGACCAGAATGGCGAAAAAGGTCAGTTTGACCGAAATGCTCAGCAGCGCAATGAGGTAACCAATCAGCAGAAAAAACTCCTTCGAAGCCGCCGAAAGCGTATTAGCAATGGAATTTTCGACCTCCTGCACGTCGGTGAGGGTCCGGGAAATGAGGTTCCCCTTGCGTTCATTCGAGAAAAAGCCGAGGTGCAGATGGATGGTCCGCTCAAAAACAGCCTCGCGTAGCCTGCTGACCATGCGGGCCTTGAAGCTTTCCAGTTGCCACACCGACAGGTATTTGAACAGGTTATTCAGCAGAACGGACACAACAATGACGCCGCAGACAAATTTCAGCGCCCCGACTTTGCCGTTTTCCACGAAGAAGCGGGCGAAATAGTACTGAAAATAATCCATCAGCGAGGTATTCAGCGACAGCGCCGGAGCGGGCCGGTTGATGAGCTGCTGGATTTCGGCTGGGCTCACGCGGTCGAACAGCACATTCAGCAGCGGAATCAGCAGCGTGAAGTTTAGCACGCCGAACACGCTGGCCAGCAGGGAGGTCGCCACAAACGGCACCAGAAAGCGGCCCAGCGGGTTGGCAAAAGAGAGTAAGCGAAAATAAGTCTTCAATTGGCAGTATTTAAACCACAAAGGTCGGAAAGATTTCGGTAACCGCCCACGGTTTCAACCATCACCCACGGTTTTAAACAATAGCCCACGGTTTTAACCGTGGGTACCCGATTCATGCCCTAATGCCTGCGTTTTACACAGGAGTAATTCAATAAAATCTAATACCTAAGATGTATAGGTATATTAGTATCCTTTGTATACTTGCCTCATGAGCAGTTCTAATCAGCAGTTACTAAAAGGCAGTCTGTCCGTCATTATTCTGAAGCTGTTGGAAGACCGCGAGAAAATGTACGGCTACGAGATCACGCAGAAGGTAAAGGAACTGACGGCGGGCGAGATGAGCATCACCGAAGGGGCGCTGTATCCCGCCCTGCACAAACTCGAAGCTGAAGGGCTGCTGACCACCGAAACGCAGGTGGTGGAAGGCCGCGTCCGGAAGTACTATTCGCTGACCAAAGACGGCCACCAACAGGCTGTCAGCCGCGTGTCCGAGCTCGCCGCCTTTGTGCAGAACCTCCAGACGTTACTGAACCTGAAACCGGTAATATGAAACTCACCCAAACCCACCTCACCGCCATCAACCACCACCTCCGCCGGGACAACTGGCTGCTGAACGAGGCCCTGATAGCCGAACTCATCGACCACTACACCAACGCCGTTGAAGAACGCATGACCGCCGGACTGACCTTTGAACAGGCGGTGCGGGCGGTTCACGCCGGGTTCGGCGGGCAGCCGGGGTTGTTGCAAATGGAAGAGCAGTATGTGAAACAACTGAACCGGGCGGCCTGGCTCACCTTTCAAAAGACGTTTCGCAACTGGTTCACGGGGCCGCGAGTGGTGGCGGTACCGCTGATTCTGGCCCTTTTTTACTGGCTACTCGACAACTACGGACAGGATGGTGCGTTGCTGATGGCTCTGTTGTTTCTGCTGCCTTTCGTGGGCGTTTGTTTTTACCTGAATCGCGCTCATGACATCCAGGTTTGGCGACGCTGGAACGGTGAGACGCAACGAAAGCACGTTCTGGCAGGGCAGCGGTACGTTTCCCTCACGGTCGTACAATGGTCAGGAATGGTTATGTCGATACTCTATTATCCCAGCGTTTGGTGGCATAATCTCGCCGTTTCGGTTCATCATTCGTTATGGGTGTTGTCGTTTTCGGTGGTGCATGTCTTGTGTTTTTTAGCACTTGCCAGTGCGGTTGAAGTAGGGCGGCCGGAAAGCCGCCAAACGGCCGCATAAGCTTTTTAGCCAATAAGCGTTTCACAAATTCCCCCGAATCAGCCGAATCACTTCGTCCATCTTATCCGGCAGCGGCGCCCCGCGTTTGATGAACTTCCCGTCGCGGCCCATCAGCGTGGCCCCCGGAAATTCGAACGCCCGCAGGGAGGTCAGGATGCCGACCGCCTGATTGGATTCGGAGAAAACATTCAGACCGGGCGGGCGATTGCGGCCAACCCATTCCTGCCAGAGGTCGCGTTCGCCGCCGTCGGCGCAGAGGTAGACCACCAGCAGGTCGCGGGCGCTAAACTCCGTCGCCAACTGCCGGGCCTGAAGCGCCGCCAGACGAGTGCCCGGTTCGGCATTCGTGTAGGTGATGATGTACGCCAGTCGTCCGCGGGCCATTCGCCGGATTTCATCCAGAATATCCTTTCCCGAACGCCAGTTTTGAAGCACAAAAACGCCCGGCAACACCTCGTAGGCATTATCGGCGCTGGTCTGGGATGCCATCGTCTGTACGACCTGCCGAATGGAAGCGCTGTCTTTCGCCTGAAGCCGATATATTTCCTCCAGCGACTGGCGGACAACAGGCACTGACATCTGCGGAGCCGCGTGGGTATACAGGGTTTGGATGTCTTTCAGGCTCAGTTCGGGAAAGCTTCGGGCAAGCACCCGGCCCATCAGGTAAGCGTTCCGGGTCGAATCGACGGCGGATTTGATCTGCGCCCGGTAGCTTTCGTAGGAAACAATGTCGGAAAGGGTATCGGCATTGCGGTTCAGCACCCGATTCAGTAATGACATATCCCGGCTCTGGGCGGCATTCTTCTCGACAATCTCGGCCAGACGACTGCGTTCGGTCTCCTCGATGCGCTTGCCGTACCGAAGCAGCAGACCTGCCAGCAGGGGAGCGGGCACGCTGCGTCCGCCCTGGCCGACGGTCTGCTGGGCCACCCGGGATTCGTAATAGGTCGCCATCCGGTCATAGGCAATTGCTTTTGAAACCGTCAGAAAAGGGTCGTTCGGGGGCATCAGTTCTTCGGATATCCCTTTGACCATCGACAGGTTTTCGGCCAGAAACTTTTCGTAAAGATAGATAGCGCCTTCGCTGCGGGCCAGCGACGTCTGGTATTCGGTGAGCAGGGGAGGAACCTGTCTATTTCGTTGGTAGGCATCGAACGTGCTCATAAACTCGCTCATCAACACCGAAGGAATGTTCGAGGCCGGTGGCCGGTTGACGCGCTCAGCCAGTTTGCGCGGGTCCGTTTTACGCCGGTTCTTGAACTCGTAGGCTTTGTAGCGGGCCAGCTCCTGATTGACCTCGGCCAGCGTGCCGCCAAACCGGAACGGCACCTCGGCGGCGTACAGCGAATCGGCGTTGAGCCGGATTTCGACCGTTCCCGGTGCGGCCAGAAACGTCGTGCGGACGTTGCCAAACCGGAATTCCATTTCTTCGTAAGGAAACAAAAGCGGCAGCGTGAGCCGGAAACGCCCGTCGGGCTGAATGTCGCCGGGGCGCACCAGTTCTTCGTCGGGCTGGAGGATGTTGCTGCGCGAAACCGAAACGGCGGGGCTCTGGCGATACAGCCGTACCGACAGGTTCTCAATTCGGCCGGTGACCGTCACCGAGTCCGGTGCCTGAGCAAAAAGCCCGGTTACGCCATTAACAAAGAGAATAAGCAGAAAAAGGCAGCGCATGAAGGCAGTATGGAGATAAGTTTAGGGTTTAGAGTTTATAGTTTAGAAAAACGGGTTCCATCTCCCTCCAAACCCTAAACCCTAAACTATAAACTATTTAACAATAATGCCGTGGTAGCGCTCCTGTTCGACATAGTCGCGGCGGAGCGGGTGGCCTTCCCAGTCGGTGGGCAGCAGAATCCGGCGCAGGTCCGGATGGCCGCTGAAGTGGATGCCAATAAGGTCGAAGGCTTCCCGTTCGTGCCAGTCGGCGGTGCGCCAGACGCCCGTCACGCTGGGAACGGCGGGGAGCGGGTCGCTGCTCCGGGGCACCACCACTTTCAGCATCAGCGTGTGTTCGTAGGGAATGGACGTCAGGTTGTACACGACTTCCATCGTGCCCACCGTGGGGCCGTTGTCGATGCCCGTAATGCAGTTGAGAAGGTCAAAAAACAGCCGTTCGTCGCGTTTCAGAAAAGCGCAGACGTCCGTGATTTTATCGGTTACAATCACCAGAAACGGCTGCGGATTCTGCGTGTTGGCCTGCAGGACGACCTCCGGGCCGAAGTGTGCGGTGAGTAGGTCGGTGATTTCGGAAAACGTCATGCTTCTACGTTGCTGGGTTGCCCGGAGAACTCCGGTTTCTGGTTGCGGGCCCGTTCCTGCTCGGCCTCCATCCGGAGCAGCGCCGTCGGGGCGGGTTCCTCGCGCAGGTTTTCGCCGCGGATTTTTTCCTGTAATTTCAAAAAGCCGCCAATAAGCGCCTCGGGACGGGGCGGACAGCCGGGGACATACACATCCACCGGAATGATCCGGTCCACGCCCTTCACCACGTGGTAGCCGTGCTGCCAGTACGGCCCGCCGCAGTTGGAGCACGACCCCATCGAAATCACGTAGCGCGGCTCGGGCATCTGCTCGTACAGCCGCCGGATGCGGTCGGCCATTTTGAAGGTCACCGTACCGGCCACAATCATCACGTCCGACTGCCGGGGCGACGGCCGCGGGAAACTCCCGAAACGCTCCAGGTCGTAGCCCGAAGCCATTGTCTGCATCATCTCGATGGCGCAGCAGGCAATGCCGAAGCCCATCGGCCACAGCGACGACAGCCGCGCCCAGTTCAGCAGGTCTTCGGCCGTGGTCAGCAGCGCGCCGCCTTCGCCGGTTTTAAATCGTTGGTCTAATAATCCAGTCATACTTTCTAAACGCTACTGGGGTAACAAGATTGGCGGGCTACTGGTGCCCCGGAGGCGAATTTCCTGATAGCGATACGAAAAATGCTCCACCGACGGACGCCCCACCCGCAGCCGTTCCGCTTGTTTGTCGATGCGCACCGTTTTGCGGGGAATAATGCTGATGAGCGCCCCGTACTGCGCACCCGAGAAGGGGCCGCTGATGATGACCAGCGTCCGCACCATGTTCAGCATTCCCACCAGCCCGAATAGGTCGGAGTCGTTACCCGAAATCGGCCGTAGCGCCGCCGCAACCACCACGCTCTGCACTGTGCCTATACCGGCTCCCAAAAGTACGGCCCGCCCGACATTTCCCTTGCGGCGAAGGGTGATCTTTTCGATTTGGGTAGCCGGGATGCTCAGGACCCGCGGCTGCCCGCTCCGCAGCAGCGTAATGTCTTCCGGCGTGTTGGGAACGTAGTACAGCGCGGAGTCGGACAGACTGTATAAAATACCCCCGCTGCGTAGTCCCTGTTCAACTTTAACGATGGCGCGAAACAGTTTGATGCGTTTCTGCGCCGCCAGAGGAAAAGCCAGCAGCAGGCCGAGGAAAAGGGCGGTTAGCGTTTTCATGAAGAGGCAGGAACAAGGTTCGGCAGAAGATACGGCAAAACGTCTTATACCTGCTTCGGCGCGCGGCGGTATTTTTGGTTAATTGTCTGGTATTTAGTCAACGGTACGTTTGTCTCCACCACGGGTAATTTAGGCTCGGGCCGTACCCAGTCGAGGTAGCCTTTGGCCCAGGCGTAGGCCAGGCCCAGCGCCAGCAGTCCGATAAACAGCGTCATCTCTCCTAAGGAGAACCACCCCCACAGGCCGTTGGTTTCCGCGATGAGGTCTTCCTGCCCGAATACCGTCGCCCACGGAAACAGAAAAACCAGCTCCACGTCAAAAAGCACGAAAATCAGGGCCACGACGTAGAAGCGGATGTTGAACTGCACGTTGGCGTTGCCCACCGGCTCCTCGCCCGACTCGTAGGTGGTCAGTTTTTCCTCGTTGGGGCGGTGGGGACGGAGCAGTTTTCCGACAAACAGAATCGCGCCGACAAACACCAGGCCGGTGATGATGAAAAGCAAAATGATGCCGAAGTCTGAAAGCATACATCTATGGCCCGCAAAATGGCCTTTTTTCGAACAAAATACCTAAATTTAAGCCTTAAAACCTATTCTTTCATCCAAACTCAAGCCTATGTCCTCCCTTTCCGCCCGGGCGCTCTGGCTGGCGGCGCTGCTGCCGCTGACGACGCTCGCCCAGGATGCGCCGACCTACCTGACGCCTCCCAAAGCGATTGCCGACCTGGCCACTGCCCCGCCGACGCCTTCCGTCAGTATTTCGCCCAAAAACGACTGGATGCTGCTGCTGGAACGGTCAGACATGCCAACCATTGCCGAACTGGCCGCCCCGGAACTCCGGATCGGGGGCCTGCGCATCAATCCGCTTAACAACGGCCAGAGCCGGGCGCTGACCTTCGTCGGAATTCGGATCAAAAACATCGCGACAAAAGCCGAAAAGCCAGTCAGCGGGCTGCCCGAAAACGTGCGGATTGCCGACCTGAGCTGGTCGCCGGACGGGAAGCGCATCGCCTTTACGGTGCCCAAACAGACAAGCATTGAACTCTGGACGGCCGACATTGCCACCGGCGCGGCCACCCGCCTGCTCGAAGGCGTGAACGACGCCATTCCCGGCGTGCCCTTCGACTGGACGCCCGACGGCCAGAGCCTGATCGTGAAGCTCATCGATCAGAGCCGCCAGCAGCCTCCGCAGGCGCCGAGCGTTCCCAAAGGCCCGACTGTTCAGGAAAACCGGGGCGGCAAGGCTCCCTCGCGTACCTATCAGGACCTGCTGAAAAACGCCACCGACGAGGCGCTGTTTGACTACCACATCGCCGGGCGGCTGGTGAAAGTGGGCGTCAACGGCCAGCAGACGCCCGTGCTGTCGGCCCGGATACTGACAGACTTTAACCTCTCGCCCGACGGAACGTATATTCTGACCACGACCGTCAAGCGGCCGTATTCGTACCTCGTACCGTACAGCTTTTTCCCGAAAACAATCGAAGTGCTGTCCAACGACGGAAAGCCCGTGAAAACGCTGGCCGACCTGCCGCTGGCCGAAAATCTGCCGACGGGCTTCGATGCCGTGCCCACGGGCATGCGCTCGGTCAACTGGCGGGCCGATGCCCCGGCGACGGTTTATTACGTCGAAGCGCAGGATAACGGCGACCCGAACAAGGAAGCGGCCGTCCGCGACAAAGTGTTCCAGCTGGCCGCTCCGTTCTCGGCCCAGCCGACCGAACTGGCGGCCTTGTCGCTCCGGTACCGGGGTATGATCTGGGGCGATAATTCGATCGCGATGGTGTCGGACGGCTGGTGGAAAACCCGCAAAATCCGGACGCACCAGCTTAATCCGTCGCAGCCGGGTACGCTCAAAACGATTTTCGACCGCAACACGGAAGACGGCTACGCCAACCCCGGAAGCCCGGTGACGCACACCAACGCCTGGGGCCGCAACGTGCTGATGCTGGCCGACAAAGGCAAGGCCATTTACCTGATGGGCGAGGGCGCTTCGGCCGAAGGCAACCGTCCGTTTGTCCGGAAAATGAACCTGGACACCAAAGCGACCAAAGAAATTTTCCGCTCGCAGGCGCCGTACTACGAAGTGCCGGTCGAGATCCTGGATGAGAAGAACAACGTGATTCTGACGCGCCGGGAGTCCATCGACACGCCGCCGAACTATTTTGTGCGTAATCTTTCCAAAAAGAGCGACGTGCAGCTGACCGATTTCCCGCACCCGTACCCCGCGCTGAAGGCCGTCAAAAAGGAACTGATTCAGTACACGCGGAAAGACGGTGTCAAGCTGACCGCCAAGCTGTACGTACCCGAAGGCTGGTCGAAGGACAAAGGACCACTGCCGATGATTATGTGGGCGTATCCGCGGGAGTTCAAAAGCGCCGACGCGGCGGGTCAGGTGAAAAACTCGCCCTACGAATTTATCCGGCTGAGCTGGGGCGGTCCCTTGTTCTGGCTGACGCAGGGATATGCCGTGCTGGACGATCCGGACCTGCCCATCATCGGCGAAGGAACCGCCCAGCCCAACGATACGTACATCGAACAACTGGTAGCCGGTGCCGAAGCGGCCGTGAACGAAGCCGTTCGGCGCGGCGTGGCGGACCCGAAGCGCGTCGGGGTCGGCGGGCACTCGTACGGGGCGTTCATGACGGCCAACCTGCTGGCTCACAGCGACCTGTTTGCGGCAGGCGTGGCCCGGAGCGGCGCCTACAACCGGACGCTGACGCCGTTTGGCTTTCAGGCCGAAGAACGCACGTTCTGGGAAGCTCCCGAGGTGTACAGCCGCATGTCGCCGTTCAACCATGCCGACAAGCTGAAAGAGCCGATTCTGCTCGTCCACGGGGAAGCCGACAACAACCAGGGGACGTTCCCGATCCAGAGCGAGCGTTTCTACAACGCCCTGAAAGGCCACGGCGGGACCACCCGACTGGTGATGCTGCCCTACGAAAGCCACGGTTATGCGGCCAAGGAGTCCATTCTGCACACGCTGGCGGAAATGAACACCTGGTTTGACAAATACGTGAAGAACCGGCCGACCGAAGCCGCGCAGCGGGCCGGGCAGACCAGCACGGGGAGGAAGTAAGAAGGTTGAAAGTAGAAGGTTGAAGGTTGCTTCGCCTGAATCAGAAGTTTGTAGAGAGGCGGAGCCACGTTCAACCTTCAACCTTTTACTTTCAACGCCTCCACAAACCTTGTCGGGAATCGGGGCCGCCTTTTTTATGAAAATTTCGTTAAAAAGCGGCTGCCGACAAGCCCGCTGTTCTCCGGGACTTTCCCAAACGCCGTCGGTTTTTGTACCTTTGTGGCCATGACCACCAAACCGTATATTGTCGGCATCACCGGCGGAAGTGCATCCGGAAAGACTTCGTTTCTGAAAGACCTGCTCAATGCGTTCACGGAAGACGAAGTGTGTTTGATCTCGCAGGATAATTATTACCGTTCCCTGGACTGTATTCCCGTTGACGATAACGGCGTTCCTAACTTCGATTTGCCGGAAACGATTGACCACGAGCGCTTTGCCGAGCACATCCGGCAGCTGCACGCGGGGCATATCGTCGAAACGCTGGAATACACGTTCAACAATCCGAACGTCGTGCCGGCGGTGCTGACCTACCGCCCGACGCCCATCATCATCGTCGAGGGCATCTTCTCTTTTCACTTCCCGGAAGTAGCGAGCCAACTTGATCTAAAGGTATTTATTGCGGCCAAAAACAAAACCAAGCTCGAACGCCGCATCGTCCGAGACCAGTCGGAGCGGGGCATCGAACTGACGACCATTCTGTACCAGTGGAAAAACCACGTCCGGCCGACCTACCGGCAGTTTATCAAGCCCTACAAGGCCGAAGCGGACATTGTCATTCCGAACAACCAGCATTACCGCAAAGGGCTGGATGTGGTCGTGAGCTATCTGAAGTCAAAGCTGACCCGGTAAATCACCAGCTGATAAACCCGTCAAAAAGAACCGCTTCCGGCCGCGACCGGGCTGTTTCGGCGTACAGTAGCCCGACCCGGTAGCGTCCAGGAGGTAGGGTGCTGGTGGCAAACTTCGCCGAATAAATGCCGGAATAAACGCTGCCTTCCGTCAGCATTCGTCGGTAGGCGGCCCGCTGCGGGAGTCCACCGGTAAGGTACGTTTTGCCGGTACTCTGGTGAATCAGAGCAAAGAGGACTTCGTTGGTTAAAGCGCGGTGACGAAACTCGGTGATCGGCGCTTCGATGATCCGGTAAACATGCTCGCCTTCCCGAATGGTATAGGTTTTGGGCCTTACCGGAAGGAGTTTGGCCCTTTTCAGACTCTGGTCGGCCCCCGGTAGGTAATCGGGCAGGTGCCAGTATCCTTCCTGATAGGCCGGACGCAGGTAGTACTGGGCATTCGCATTGAACTGGAACGGGATACTGACCATGTGGAAATGGTGTTTCCAGTTGTAGGTGTCGGCCACGTACTGGCTTCGTTTCAGCAGAATGGCCCGCGTGTAATGAAGGAAGCACAGCCCATTGAAAAAAACGCATAGACACAGCAGCCCGGCGTACACGTAGTTTCTGTACGACCGTGCCGTTATCCGCAGAATCAGAAGGTAGGCCAGCGCGGAGCAGACGGCGGCATACAGCTTGAACCGGTTGGGAACAATGACTGTCTCCTGGGCCCGGAAAAAGGCAATCATGGAAACCGTCAGGAACAGAAACGTGAAATCGGCAAAGATGACGGAAGTGGCCGAAAGCGGTTTTTTCTCCCCGGCCAGACTCCGGTAAAAGTTGAGCAGGATGAACGGGGTAACACCGAGAAACAGGAGCAGGCCCCAGGCGATGGAAGCGACCGAAGACGAATCGCTGACAATCGTAAAATTGGCCCCGATCAGACCGAAGAAAAGGCTGAAGACCGAAAGCGCCCGGCGCGGACTCGATGCCTCCCCACTGAAGCTGTACCCCCAGAGATAGCCCAGCAGGCAGAGCAGCAGGGCCAGCAGCCAATAGCCGAACCACTGAAATTTCCGCCGGGAGGCAAGCAGATACAGCCCAATGCCAAAAGTGGTAATGCCGTTGCCATGCGTAAACGTGGACGCAACGGCCAGCAGCAGCGCAAGGACAAAGCCCGCCGTGCTTTCCGTTGAATACAGAATGCCCGAGATCAGCAAAGCGAACAGGCAGAGGGAAGTATGCTGCAGCCCCGTCAGCGCCCAGTTATTGACCTCGTGATATTGGAATTGTAAAAGCAGAAGCGGAACCGGAAGGAAATAAAAGAGCGGCAGCGAAAGGGCCTTGAATCGTTTGTAAAGCAGCAGCAGAATCAGCAGCACGTTCCCGTTGGCGAGAACGATGTAGGCTTTGAAATGCAGCCGCCCGTTGAGCAGGTAATCGACAAAGGCGACCAGGCGGGGAATGACAATCCGGTGGTCGTTGTCGGAAACAAAAAAAGAGTGAAGCACCTGAGCCGGAGCGTCCGCTTTCCGGATTTCGTAGATGAGCCGCAGCAGACTCGTGTCGTCCATGAACGGAAAGTCGACGGCAAACGTGTAGGCCTCGTAGAGGTAGGCGAGGCAGAAAGCAAGCAGAAAAGCACCCGGCAGGTAGTATGTAAATAGGATAATCCGTTCCGGTCGTTCCGCCGCCTTGGGACGACTGTCGACTACAGTTACCAGGTTATTCACGGAAGTACAGAGTTTGGTGGGTAGGACGAAGAGAATCAGGCCAGCGGTTTACTTCTGGCCCCTAATATTGTCAAGATTAAAATGAAGTCCACGATTCTCCCGTCTTGACATGGCTCCTTTTATTATAAGGTAGGCAACTTCGATCATATTTCGCAGTTCGCAGATGCGGACCGACACTTTCGACTGGCGGTACAACTCCTCGTGTTCCAGATAAATCAGCTCCAGACGGTCCATCGCCCGCTTCATCCGGCGGTTCGACCGGACGATTCCGACGTAGTTGGACATGATCGATTCCAGTTCGCGCTGCATTTCGGTGACCAGAATCAGTTCTTCCTGGTGGGTCGTTCCGGCATCGTTCCATTCCGGAATGTCGTTCGGCACCACCGTTTCGGGCAGTTCTTCGATGGTTTTCAGAAAAGCCCGGTGCCCGAAAACGACCGCTTCCAGCAGGGAGTTGGACGCCAGCCGGTTGGCACCGTGCAGACCCGTGCAGGAACATTCCCCGGCGGCGTAAAGGTAGTGGATGTTGGTCTGTCCCCACTCGTTGACCCGCACACCTCCGCACATGTAATGCTGGGCTGGCACCACGGGAATAAAATCTTTCCGGACATCGATGCCGAGGTTATCGTGGCAGTAGGCCGTAATGGTCGGGAAATGTTCGACAAAGCGCTCGTAGTCGCAGTGCGTCACGTCCAGATACACGTGCTGGTCGCCGGACTTTTTCATCTCGGAGTCGATGGCCCGGGCCACCACGTCGCGGGGAGCCAGCGAAAGCCGGGGGTCGTACTGTTCCATGAACGTCTCGCCCCGTTTGTTGCGCAGAATCCCGCCGAAGCCGCGGACGGCCTCCGAGATCAGAAAGTTGGGTTTCTTCCCCGGTTCGTACAGCGCCGTGGGGTGAAACTGGATGAACTCCATATCGCCGCAGATGGCTTTGGCGCGGTAAGCCATCGCAATGCCGTCGCCGGTGGCAATGGTCGGGTTGGTCGTGCTCTGGTAAATATTGCCGATGCCGCCCGTTGCCAGCAGGGTTGTCCGGGCCAGAAAACGCTCTACCCGGCCCGTCTGGGTATCGAGGACGTAGGCACCGAAGCACTGGTTGTCGGGGTCGTAGCGGTGAACCGTCTCGCCGAGGTGGTGCCGGGTAATGAGGTCAACGGCGTAATAATGGGTAAAAACTTCGATGGACTTCAGCGACTGCGCTTTTTCGAGCAGTGCGCGCTCGATTTCGGCCCCGGTAATGTCTTTGAAGTGCAGAATCCGGTGGTCGGAGTGGCCGCCTTCGCGGGCCAGGTCATAATCGCCGTCTTCCTCCCGGTCGAAGCGGGTGCCGTAGTCGATGAGCTCCCGGATGCGGTCGGGGGCCTCGCGGACGACGATTTCCACGATTTTCCGGTTGCTGAGGAAATCCCCGGCGATCATGGTGTCCTCGATGTGTTTTTCGAAGGAATCGTCTTCCGACCAGACGGCCGCAATGCCGCCCTGGGCGTACTTCGTATTCGTCTCGTCAGCCACCACTTTGGTAATGACCGCAATCCGGACCGGCTTTTGTTCCTGTTCAAAATGAATCGCCAGTTTGGTGGCGTACGTCAGGCCCGCGATGCCGGAGCCGATGACGAGGAAATCGTAATTATGGGGCATACTACCTGGTAGTCATTTAAAACCACTGAACCGGCGCGGCATACGTCGGAAAAACGGAATCTTTGCTTACGAGGGTCAGATTCTCAGTCATAGCCTGCGCAATCAACATTCTGTCGAACGGGTTCCGGTGGTGAAAAGGTAAGGTTTCAAGATACGAAATGTGATTTCCCTGGATGGGTATTGCAACAATAGAAAGCCTGAGCAACTCTCTTTCCACATCCTGTACGGAATGGGTCAGGGAAAGTTTGCCCAGGCTTTTTTTGATGGCGATCTCCCACAAACTGACAATGCTGAAAAACAACGCATTCTCCGGCTGCTTTAAGGCATGAAGAGTCGCGTCGGGAATCTGCGTTTCATCGTTTAATAGCCAGAGCAGTACGTGGGTGTCCAACAGATAATTCATGCGCTACATGTACTCGTTGAAGTCATCCAGTGGGGCGTCAAATCATCGGCCATATAAACCACCAGACCTTTCATGGTGCCAAACTGCCGCTCTTTTGATGGCCGAACAAGAGCAGTTTCTTCCTGCAAAACGCTTTGCAGCGTACGCTTTTCTTCGGCGGAGAGTTGCTTCACGGCTCGCACCAGTTGTTCAAAGCCAATCTGAACGGTCAATTCCATGCCCATTTCTGATTTATTACTTACTCAACTCCAGCATCCGGAGCACCGAGGCCTCAGCCTTCAGCCGCACGTCCTCGGGCACCTGAATTTCCGGCAGCTCGTAGTACAGGCAATTATACAGCTTTTCGAGCGTATTCATCTTCATGTACGGGCATTCCGAGCAGGCGCAGGTGTTGTTCTCCGAGGCCGGGGCCGGAATGATCTTCTTATGCGGAACGGCCTGCCGCATCTTGTGGAGAATGCCGGCTTCCGTCCCGACGATGAATACTTCGTCCGGCTGATCGACCACGTATTTCAGCAGGGCCGTCGTGGAGCCGACATAGTCCGCCTGGCTCAGGATATGTTCCTGGCATTCGGGGTGGGCAATGAATTTGGCTTCCGGGTATTTCTGCCGCAGGGCCGTCAGTTTCTCCTGCGAAATGTCGATGTGCACGATGCAGGCCCCGTCCCAGAGCACCATGTCGCGGCCCGTCTTGTTGATGATGAACCGGCCGAGGTTCGCATCCGGGGCGAAGATGATCTTCTGCTCGGCAGGCAGGCTTTCCACAATTTTTAGCGCGTTGGACGAGGTCACGATGATGTCCGACAGCGCCTTGATTTCCGCCGAGCAGTTGATGTACGACAGCACCATGTGGTCCGGGTACTTCGCCTTGAAGGCCGCAAACTGGTCCGCCGGAGCCGAATCGGCCAGCGAGCAGCCCGCGTTCGTATCCGGGATGACGACTTTCTTTTCGGGCGAAAGGATCTTGGCCGTTTCACCCATGAAGTGCACGCCGCAGAACACGATCATGTCGGCGTCGGTCGCGGCGGCCTGCTGCGAGAGGCCCAGGCTGTCGCCGATGTAGTCGGCCAGGTCCTGGATGTCGCCATCGACGTAATAGTGGGCGAGGATCACGGCGTTCTTCTCTTCTTTCATCCGCAGGATTTCGTCCATCAACACTTGTTTATCTTTCGGCGTCGAGCGGCTGACGTAGCCGATCTGCCGCACTTCGTCTTCTAAACTGATAGGAATTGTTGCCATGTTTTAGTAACAAAAAATGGTGGCAAAAAATCTTAAACCAACCACAGAGTTGCGCGGAGTTGTGACGCAGAGTTGCACGGAGTTTTTATTTTTAATTAAACTCTGTGATCCTCTGCGGCCCGCCGCTGCGGTGCCAAAACTCCGTGCAACTCTGTGGTTAAAAATCAATACGCTTTCAAACTTAAATCCAGACTCTTGACCTGGTGCGTCAGCGCGCCGGACGAAATGTAATCCACCCCCGTGACGGCGTATTCGCGCAGGTTATGTTCGTTGATGCCCCCCGAGGCTTCCGTCACCAGCCGCCCGTCGATGAGTTCGACCATTTCCTCCAGCTCGGTGGGGCGGAAGTTGTCGAGCAGAATCCGGCTGACGTGGCCCTGTCCGATGCGCAGCAGTTCCTCCACTTCGGCCCGGTTGCGCGTCTCGACCTCGATTTCCAGGGAACGACCCGTCTCCTGCAGGTATTGTACGGCCTGCGAAACCGCCGCTTCGATGCCGCCGGCGTAGTCGATATGATTGTCCTTGATCAGGATCATGTCGTACAGCCCGAACCGGTGATTGACCGCGCCGCCGATCCGGGTCGCCATTTTCTCGCAGATGCGGAAGTTCGGCGTTGTTTTGCGGGTATCGAGCAGTTTGCATTTCGTGCCTTCCAGCAGGGCGACCATCGCGTGGGTGTGCGTGGCGATGCCGCTCATGCGCTGCATGCAGTTCAGCACCAGGCGCTCGGCGGTGAGGATGTTCCGGGCGTTGCCGCTGACGGTCAGCACAATGTCGCCGTAGTGAATGGTGTCGCCGTCGTGTTTGTAAACGTGCACCTCAAACGTCGGGTCCACTTCCTGAAAGATGGCCTGCGCCACTTCGACGCCCGCCAGCAGGCCGTCCTGTTTGACAAGCAGACGGGCCCGGCGCCGGGCATCGGCCGGAATGGTGGACAGAGAGGTATGGTCGCCATCCCCGATGTCCTCGGCCAGCGCGAGTTTTATGAATTCCTGTAAGGTCATGTCAAAAAATTTGCGGCGAAAGTTACGTCAATTGGTATGTAAACAAAATAGAAGGTCTTTTGGCTTAACGGGAAGTTGTTTCATTAAGACCTCATTAAAGCTGGGCAAAAGAGCCCGGACGCGGAAACCTGTTTGGGAAATGACTTGTTTTGCTGGAGAATTTGTACGAAATTCGCAAACTCTAAAATAAATCCATGAAGCAACGGCCGTCCGACATAATCCGTTATCTGAGCCTGTTTCTGACGGGTCTGCTCCTGCTGCTGGCGGCGGGCGGTCCGGCACTGACGGGCGCCGGGGCGGTTGCCAAACCGGTTGTTGCCAAGGAACAGAAAGCGGGCAAGCCGGTCCAGATGCCGGAAACGATTGTCAAGGGCGCCAGCTTCGAGGCCGTCGTCACGCCCGCCGCGTCGTTCGACTTTGCGCAGGCCGTGTACCTGCTTCCTCCGGTCGTGCAGCTTCTTGTGCCCGAGCAGCCCAAAATCACGCGGGCGTTCGAGGTTCCGTACTTCTATTTCTCGTACTTCCGACACGTTTTCGGGCATCATATTGCCGCCAACGCGCCCTAACGGAATCACGGGCGGCTCGCCGCCGCGGCTGAAGCCCGCATTCTCCTTTCATCACTTCCATTTCGTACTGATAGGTTTCTGCCTACAGGCACTGCTTTTTACATTCTATTTTATTTAAATCTTCACGGGCTAACGTCCGTGGTACATTTATGCAAAACAAAACCGGAATAGTAATCCTGACCGGGGTAATCGCAGCCATCTGCATTTACTTCCTGTCGTTTACGTTCGTGTCCCGCAGCATCAAGCAGGACGCCGAAAATTACGCCTCCGTCAACGGGAAAGTGGACTTCACCCGGCAGCAGCGGTATATTGATTCGCTCTGGAAAGAGCCCGTTTACCTCGGTAGCACGCTGAAAGAAGTGACCGAGCGCGAACTGGGTCTGGGTCTTGACCTCCAGGGCGGGATGCACGTAGTGCTCGAAGTGGCTCCGGCCGACATCGTGCGGGGTCTGGCCGGTGGGTCGCGTGACCCCAAGCTGAACGATGCCCTCCGCAAAGCCAGCACCGCCTCGAAGACGAGCCAGTCGAGCTACGTGGACCTGTTCATCGACGCTTACAAGGACTCCGCGCCGGGTTCGCGCCTGGCCGATGTGTTTGCCAACAGCGCCAACCGGGGTCGCATCAGCCGCCAGTCGTCCGACGCGGAAGTGCGCCAGATGCTGAATCAGGAAGTCGAAGGAGCCATCGGCCGGGCTTTCCAGATCATTCAGGCGCGTGTCGATAAATTCGGCGTTGCCAACCCGAACATCCAGCGTCTGCCGGGCACCAACCGCATCCTGATCGAACTGCCGGGCGTAGACAACCCCGAGCGGGTGCGCCGCCTGCTGTCCGGAGCGGCCAAACTGGAATTTGCGGAAGTTTACCTGCTGAACGACGTAGCGGCGGGCCTCGACCAGCTGGGCGCGTACCTGGTGCAGGAAGAAGCCACCCGTAAAGCGGCCGCCAAAGCGACGCCGGCGACGGCTGCTGCCGATACCGCCAAAAAAGGAGCTTCCAGCCTCGAAGCCCAGCTGGCTCAGCGCAACCAGATTGCCAAAGGCGATTCGGCCAAGAACGATACCACGGCTCAGGCCGCCCAGAATGCCGCTTTGACGCAGCTGTTCGTGCCCATTTCGCAGAACCAGCTTGGCGTTTTCCTGAAAGATACGGGCCGTGCCAACGAAATCCTGAATCGTCCGGAAGTTAGAGCCATGTTCCCGGCGGATGCCGCCATCACCTGGGATCGCAAGCCGATGGCCGGAACCGACGGCAAGGAAATTCTGCCGCTGTACTTTATCCGCAAGCCGGGTGCCAGGGCTCCGCTGGAAGGCGACGTGATCGTGGACGCGTCCAGCGACTACGACGACCGCGGCCGTCCGGAAGTGACGATGCGCATGAACGCCGAAGGTGCCCGCAAATGGCGTACGCTGACGGCCAACAATATTGGTCGTCCGGTAGCGATCATTCTCGACAACTACGTGTACACGGCTCCGACCGTGCAGAACGAAATTCCGAACGGCTCTTCGAGCATCACGGGTAACTTTACGGTGGAAGAAACGAAGGACATGTCCAACGTCCTGAAAGCCGGTAAACTGCCCGCCCCGACCAACATTGTGGAAGAAGCGGTTGTTGGTGCTACGCTGGGTTCTGAGGCGGTCAACGCCGGGGTAATGTCGTCGCTGGTCGGTCTGGCGATCGTACTGGTGTTCGTGGTGCTCTACTACGGCACGGCCGGTTTCATTGCCGATTTGGCCCTGTTTGTGAACCTGTTCTTCCTGATGGGCGTCATGGCCTCGCTGGGTGCGGTACTCACCATGCCGGGTATTGCCGGTATCGTCCTGACGATCGGTATGGCCGTTGACGCCAACGTTCTGATTTTCGAACGGATCAAGGAAGAGCTGGCGCTGGGCAAGCCGTTCAAGCAGGCCATTTCGGACGGTTTCAGCAACGCGTATTCGTCCATCATCGACTCCAACGTAACGACGTTGCTGACGGGTGTGATCCTGTTCATCTTCGGTACGGGTCTGATCCTGGGCTTTGCCACGACGCTGGTCATCGGTATTCTGACGTCCCTGTTTGCGGCCATTTTCATTACGCGGATCATCCTCGAATCGTACGTGAAAAACGGCAAAACGCTGGCGTTCGGCTCGACCTGGTCGAAGAACCTCTTCAAAGATTCGGCCTTCGATTTCGTCTCGCGCCGCAAGCTGTACTATACCATTTCGTCCGTCATCATCGGAGCCGGGATTGTTTCTGTCCTGATCAAAGGCTTCGGGCTGGGCGTTGACTTCAAAGGTGGCCGCTCGTATGTGGTTCGTTTTGAACAGACCGTCAGCACCGACGACGTGCGCGAAGCTCTGACGCAGGAACTGGGCCAGGCTCCGGAAGTGAAAACCTACGGGGGATCGAACCAGGTGCGCGTTACGACGAGCTATCTGGCCGAGGAAACCTCTCCGGAGGCCGACAAGCAGGCGGAATCAAAAATCAATTCCGGTCTTGCCAAAGTGACGGGCAACAAAGGCTCTATCGAAAGCTCGCAGAAAGTAGGTCCGACGATTGCCAACGACCTGATCTACTCGGCCGGCTGGTCGATTCTGCTGGCGGTTGCGGTGGTGTTTGGCTACATCCTGATCCGGTTTAAGAAACTCGCTTTCGGCTACGGTGCCGTGGTGGCCCTGTTCCACGACGTTCTCGTGATTCTGGCTATCTTCTCCATCGGAAACGGGTTCCTGCCGTTCTCGCTCGATATTGACCAGGCATTTGTGGGTGCCCTGCTGACGATCATGGGTTATTCGATGAACGACACCGTCGTTGTCTTTGACCGCGTTCGGGAGTATCTGAACGAAAACAAGGGCAAGAAGGAAAGCATCCCGACCATCATCAACAACGCCCTGAACTCGACGCTGAGCCGTACGGCCGTGACGGGTATCTCGACGATGCTGGTGCTGATCGTGCTGTTCATCTTCGGCGGCGAAACCATCCGGGGCTTCTCGTTCGCGATGCTGATCGGGGTTATTGTCGGTACGTACTCGTCCCTGTTCGTCGCGACGCCCATCGTGG